>NZ_JBQHCV010000056.1:0-30931 GCF_052068215.1 Nonomuraea sp. H19
CCATCGGCGGTCTTCTCGCTTCCTCCGGATCAAGCAAGATCCAGTATCAGCGTGTCCACCAACCAGGGGGAAGTGCCCCGATCGCGGAACGGAACTGGAGAGCGGCGCACGGATGGATTCCGCCGGAACTGGCGAGCGCCGCCGCCAGCCCCGGGTGAAGCAGTCACCTGAGCGGGCCTCCTCGCTGGATCCGAGGGCAGGGCGTGCCGTGAAACGCAAAGGCCCCGCCCGAGGGCGGGGCCCGCACCTACCCCCCGAAGCGGGTAGGGGAATCGCCTGAAACGATACACCCCATAGGGATGCGGCAGTGCGCCACCCCGGCCTACGGCCCCCGTCCACACCCCGCCGAGATTGGCGGCCCAGGTGGCAGCCACCGTCCGAAACGAGCACAGGCGGCACCCCCGACCGCCCAGCGCATGATCGGACGATGCGGATGCGGCGACGGCGCCGCCCACTAGACGGTGCCCGGTCACGCCTCCCCTCGAAGGATCTTCTGGGCCAGGTTTCCGCTGTGACCTGTATGCACGAGGCTGCAGCGCTGTCAACGTGTGTGGCTATAGGGGCGTCTGTTGATGAGGAGGCAATGGGTGAAATTTCTCATCGGGCTGGCGAACGTACGTCTGGAGTTCCTCCTGATCGAGGCCCTGCACGATGAAGCGGAGAGGCTGGCCGGAGAGGGGGCGCGGAGTTCCGGCGTTCGCTCTTCGCGACCGGGCGACTACTGGTATGCATGACAGGTGTGGTGCCGTGTTCTGGAGGGGACTCGCTCGCACACGAGGCGGCCCGGTCGGCAGCACGCTGCGGCACGCCGACCGGACGTCTCAGCCAGAGGCCGGCCGGATGACACCGCCTCTGAGCTGAGGTCCTCGGTCGCCGATCGGCCCAATCTCCCAGGGACATGCCACATGCTCTCGGTCGGGTAATCGGGCCGCACCTGGGCGACCGTCCGCACCGCTCGACGGCGCAGCTCGGCGAGGTAGGGAGACTTACCTGGCATGGACTCGATCCTCTCAAGAGGTCAAGTTGGTGTGCCCCGGGTTAAGTGGAGGCGGATTACTGGATTCTTGTGCCACTTGATGAGAGGAAAGTGGCATGGGACGACGGGACTACCCGGCGGAGTTCCGGCGCAATGTGCTGGCCCTGCTCGAACAGGCCGCACGGCCACCGAGCTGGCCCGCGACCTGAACATCAGCTCCCAGACGATCCACACCTGGCGGCGCCAGACCGCATTGACCGCGGGCTGGAGCCCGGCCTGACCAGCGGCGAGAAAGCCGAGTTAGCGGCCGCCAAACGGCACATCGCCGAGCTGGAGACCGAGCTACAGGCCACCCTGCGGGCGACCCGAGCTGGTGCGCGAGGCCAGGATGCTGGAGCGCAACCGCATCGCCAGGGAGATGCACGACGTGCTGGGTCACCGGCTGTCGCTGGTGGCGACGTACGCGGGCGCGCCGGCCACCTCCTACTGGCAGCTCCGCGGGGCGCGGCTGCTGACCGCGCTCGCCCAGGCTCTGTTCTGGGCCGTGATGGGGCCAGTCGTGGTGGGCCTGTTCGCGCCCGAGGTCCGGGGCGTGTGGTCGGGGCACTGTCCGTCGCCGGTTCGCTCGCCCTCGTGCTCGGTGTTCCCGCTGGCACCTGGGCTGGGCTAGCAGAGCAACTGGCAGGTGCCCATCGCCCTGCTGGCCGCTCTGGGGCTTGTCTCTCTGGTCACCATCGCCGTCCTGCTGCCGACTTCGCGCCCGGAAGAAGAGCCCGCCGCCTACGCCACCAGTCCCGACGTGCGGCGGTTCGGCACGGTGCTGGCGGCCGGAGCCTTGTCCGCCACCGGGGCGTTCACGGGATACACCTACATCGTGACCTTCCTGGGCGACGTGGGCGGGTTGTCCCCGAGCACGGTCAGCGTCCTGTTCGCGATTTTCGGTGTCGCGTGTCTGGCCGGCGTGAGCATCACTGGAGCGTTTCTGGACCGCTTTCCGCAGTCCGCCCTGGCCATCGCCGTGGCCACGCAGGCGGTGGGCATGCTGGGCCTGTACGCGTTCGGCGCTCATCAGGTGGCGGCGGCGGTCCGGTGTTCATGGCCACTCAGAACGCAATGCTGCACTGCGCACCGGGCCGCACGGACATCGCTCTGGCGGCGAACTCCGGCGGCTACAACGCCGGCATTGCGGCGGGCGCCGCGATAGGGGCACTGGTCCTGCCGCTCGCCGAGGTACGGGGCACCTTCCTCGCTGGCGGGCTGCTGACCGTCGGGTCTTGCGCGGTCCTACTCGGTGGCCAGCTGCTACGTGGGCACCGTCATGCTCAACACGCCGATGAGGAGCGCCGGCGAGGACAGCGGGCTGACGGCCCGCGACATCCTGGTCCTGGTCCTGGTCCTGGTCCTGGTCGGCCTGCTCGCCGTCGGCGTGATCGGCTTCGTGGCCCGGCGCGCCAGGTGAGGACACGCCGGGTCCGGGCCGGGTGTGCGGTGTGTCAGGGCTTGGGAGTGTTGAGGTTGACCGGCAGCGACAGTGGGCCGACCGTGAAGAACGACGGCGAGTAGGGGATGTCGTCCGGGTCGATCGCGAGGGAGAGCTCCGGCAGCCGCCCGTACAGCGAGGCGAGCGCCAGCTCGCCTTCCAGCCGGGCCAGCGGAGCCCCGATGCAGTAGCGCGGGCCGTGGCCGAAGCCGAGGTGTCCGGTGTTGCGCGGGCGGGTGATGTCGAAGCGGTCGGCGCTTTCGCCGTACTCCTCCGGGTCGAGGCCGCTGACCTGGTATGCCACGCCCACCGCCGCGCCCTTAGGTAGCTTCACCCCGGCGACGGTCACGTCCTCCGCCGCGAAACGCCAACTGGTCATCATCACCGAGTGGCGGTAGCGCAAGGTCTCGTCCACCACGTCGGCCCACCGGCCCTCCGCCTTGGCCAACTCCAGCTGGCCGGGGTGCTGGGCCAGCGCCACGATGGCGTGCCCGAGCAGGTGGACGGTGGTCTCGTGACCGGCGACGAGCATCAGCCACAGCACACCGACCAGTTCGTCGGTGGTGAGCCTGTCGCCCACGTCGCGGGCCTGCACCAGGCCGGAGGTGAGGTCGTCGTTCGGCTCGCGCTGCTTGCGCTCCACCAGCTCGCGCAGGAACGCCTGGAGCTCGTTCTGCGTCGCGAATGCCACCTCCGGAGGGGTGGTGTGCGCCAGCAGCGTGGCGGTCCAGCGCCGCAGCCGGAGCCGGTCATCGGCCGGCACGCCGAACAGCTCGCAGATCACCCACATGGGCAACGCCTCGGTGAAGGCTGGCACCAGGTCGACGCCGTCACCGGCAGCCACCACGTCGTCCAGCAGGCCGTCGATGATCTGCTGGACCCGCGGCTCCATCGCCCGCACCCGGGCGGGCGTGAACGCGCTGCCCACCAGCCCACGCAGCCGCCTGTGGTCGGCGCCGTCCATGGTGGACAGGTGACCGCCCTGGACGACGGCCCGCAGTGGCCAGTCGTCGGGGATCGACCCGTCGTGCAGGGCGGGCCAGTGCCGGGGGTCGCGGAGGAAGGTCTTGTGGTCCCCGGCGAGGATCTCCCGGACGGCCTCGTGGGTCAGTGCCAGGTAGGCGGGCACGCCGCCGGGGAACTCCACCTCCACCACGGGCGCGATGTCGCGTAACCGGATGCAGGTGTCGAGCGGGGGCTCGTCCACGGCAGGGAAGGAGGGAAGGTTCGTTGTCATGTGGCGCCTTCAGCGGAAAGTGGTAAGTGGCCGGTTCTGATCACATATCCACCGTGAGATTTCGGCAAGCCCGTTGAGTGATCGGTAATGCGATGGTTACCTTGCGTTCCGGCGGGCGTTGCCCATGGTGGGGCAACGTGTCGCCGCGCAGGGCCTGCTCGACGAGCGTGATGGCGCGAGAGACGGACGAGGCGCGGGCCCCCCGCCGCACGGGGTGATGGCGGGATAGATGATTCATTTCGAGATAGTCGAAATTCGGCTGGCACTTTCTGGTGAAAACAGTCCGCCGGATCCCCGGTGAATCCATCTGATGTTCACCTCATCAGCCTGCCTGTTCATGTGAAACGGCAGGTTTAGGCGGGCCGGCCGCCTCTCATGCGCATGCCCCGACGGCGTACAGTCATGATCAAAATCATCCCATGCGCCACCTCATTCTCGGCGGCCATCGTACTGCTCGCCGGGTGCGGCGGCGGAACCGGCCCGGCGGCCACTGACCGATCCGTTGTCTTCGTCGGGACCGGCGGGGCCTATCAGGCCCCGCAGCGGGAGGCCTTCGTCAAGCCGTTCGCCGCGTCCTCGGTAACACCGGCATCTACAGCGACGCCATCCGCGTCCTCGACGAGATCAACAACAACAGGAGCGAGGTGTAGTGAACCGGCCCCCACCGGCGCCCGCCTTCGGGCTGGCGCCGGCCAAGGTTCCGGGCGGAACCGGGGCCCGGAGTGGTCCGGGCCCCGGTTCACCTGATCACAGCGTCAGCGGAAAATGCGCCCCCATCTCTTGTAGACGCGGTATCCGTAACGGGCTCCCCGGTAGAGGCCATAGGAGGTGCCCCAGGACGCTCCTCCGAAGGCGCCCCAGCCCGCGCCGTAGGCGAAGTAGCGCGGGCAGCTGCGCCACGCTCGCCGGTACCCGCAGTAGCCGAGACCCGAGGCGCCGCCGATGTAGCCGCCGCGGCTGGTCCAGGTTCGGCCGTAGTGTGCGACCCGGTAGGCGCCGCGGTAGGTTCGGCGGCCCCACCGGCTGCCCCAGCGCCAGGCCCTCGGCCCGTACTTCCGCGCGGCGCCCCAGGCGGCCCTGCCTCCCCGCGCGCACCAGCGGATGCAGGCCTGGACGCCGAGGCGGACCAGGAACGCCCACTTGCCGTCGAGGTCGGTGCAGTTGACCGGATCGGCCATGCAGTATTCGTAGGCGTTGGCGCTGCCTCCCTCGACCGGGTCGAGCTGCAGGAAGCGACCCAGGGACGGGTCGTACAGCCGCACGCCCATCAGCATGACGCCGTCGAGCGTCTCGGCTGACCGCTGCTTGCCGCCGAGCCAGCCGTAGCGGCGGGCGGACGACCTGGAGACGCCGTACTCGTCGGCGTCCACGACGGTCGCCACGCCGGTGCCCAGCTCCAGCTCGGTACCGATGTCCCCGTGGAGCGTCGTGAGCTGCAGGCGAACCGGCCCCGACGCGGAGGTGACGGCGGCCAGGTCGCCGTCGATGCCCGACACGTTCCTGGTGATCTCGCCGGCGGCTTCCTTCACCCAGTCGGGAGAGTCGCTGTCCGAGCCGTAGTGGTTCACCGTGGTGGCGGGGCCCGACCCCGTGTCGGTGGTGAAGGACCGGATGCGGTCGGCCGCGTCGAGTGCCCAGGTCATCGTGCTGGAGCCGACCTTCTGCCGGTGGACCAGGTCGTTGACGTGATACTCGAGCGTCCGGCCGCCGGGCAGAGAGGTGGTGCGGCCCAGCGCGTCGTACGCGATGCCGTCGCCCACCAGCCGGTCGCCCGAGTCGTAGGCGTAGGACGTGATCGTGGCCGCTGCGTCGTCCGCGGCGGGGCACGACAGGTCCGCCGCCTGCACGGCGAGGCGGGTCCGGTTGGAGTTGTCGTCGACGGAATACCTGCGCAGCGTGCAGCGATCGGCGACGGACTCCTTGACCGAGGTCAGGCGCCCGGCCTTGTCGTAGCCGTACTCACGGTCGGCCCCGGAATCGCTGCGCGCGTGGGTGATCCACTGCCCGTGCACCGACTCCAGCACCTGTTCGTCCAGGATCGGCCCCTCGACGCCGTCCTTGGTGAAGACGCGGCCGACGTCCGCGCCGATCTCGTCCTCCACGACCGCCAGGTGCACCCCGCCGGGGAAGTCGCCGCCGGCCAGCTCGCCGTCGGCGTCGTAGCTCGCCGTGAACGTGCCCGCCACCGAGTCGGTGAGCGAGACCGGCAGGCCGCGCGGTTCCTTCGCGTGGTCGTAGGCGTACGTCGTCGTGGAAGGAGCGGTGTCGGTCACCTTGACCCGCCGGTCGAGCAGGTCGTAGGAGGTGGTGGTGACCCCGCCGTCGGCGTCGGTGTAGGAGATCGTCCGGCCGAGCCGGTCGTAGGCCGTCACGATGCGCTCGATGACCGTGCCGGCGGCGTCGATCCGCTGTTTCTCCAGGACCTTTCCGGTGTCGGGTGAGTAGTAGACGTTGGAGGCGGGCAGCGCCTGCCCCAGCCCCCCGGAGATCCAGCTGGTGAGCGGCCGGCCGCCCGCGTCGTAGGTGACGTGAGTGGTGCGGGTCACGCCGTTGGCCGTCTCGGCCACCGTGGCGGGGTCGCCGAACCGGTTGTAGGTGGTCACCTTGACCGGCATCTCGGTCGGGTTGGACCCGCCGCCGACGATGGCGCCCGCGGGTGCCGTACGGCAGACCAGCCCGGCCCATTCCGGCTTGCCGCCGCATGGCGCCGTGCCGGAGGCGGTGTAGTAGGTGGTGACGAGGGTGGCCGCGTCGTTCCCCTTCGGCAGCGTGGACCTGGTCGGCCGGCCTTCGGTGTCGTAGGCGGTGGTGGTGGCGAGGGCCAGGCCGCCCGCGTCCTTGACCGTCTTGGTCGCCTTGCCGAGCTGCCAGTCGTACTCGGTCGTGGTGACCCTGACGTCGGCGTCCGGTTCGCTCTCCTTGCCCAGCACCTTGGCGCCAACGGCGACCTTGGTGACCAGGTCCTTGGTGGGAGCGCCCGCGGGTCTGCCCTCGTCGTAGGTGTTGACGGTGTGCGACCTGGCGGCCACCACCGTGCCCTGCACGGTCACGAGGTGGAGCGGACCGTACTCCTCCAGCTCGCGCTGGCCGTCCTCGTCGAAGACCGATCGCGTCGACAGCAGCTCGGCGCGCTCCGCCGTGCCGAGCCCGGAGATGCCGAGTTCGGCGAGCCGCGCCGAGGTGCCGAGCGCCAGCTCGCGGTTGCCCGCGGTGAGGGATCGCACCGTGTTGCCGAACTTGTCGTGTTCGGTCGTCGACAGGTAGCCGCCCGGGGTCAGATCGTTGACCTCGCGCCCACTGGCGTCGAGGTAGGTCACCGACGCCCGCGTCCAGGACGCCTGTGCCCCGGTGTGCGCGGCCGGCACCTGGTCGGCGGGGAACACGGCGGTGGCGTCGGTCGGGTTGTCGCTCTGCCCCCAGGTGGCAGTGTGCTGCGGGCGCAGGTCGGCGGGGCCGCCCGAGGCCTTGTCCAGGGGGACGTCGTAGACGATCGAGGTGCGGGACTCGCCCTGGACCTGGTCGACCGTGCCCGGCACCAGCGCCGGGCGGGAGACCGCGAGCAGGCGCCCGTCGTTGGGGTCGGAGGGGTCGCCCGCCTTGCCGTACACGAACGTCCAGGGCTTCTCGCCCGGCGGGGTGAGCGATGTGACGCGGCCGGCGGCGTCGTAGCCGTAGACCGTCTTGAGCGGCGGCGAGATCCTGGGGTCCCACGCCTCGATCAGGCGTCCGGAGGCGTCGTAGGCGTACTGCGCGACGGCCACCGGCGTCTGGGAGTCGTGGAACAGGACCTTGCTGAGGCGGCCCGCGTAGTCCCCGCCGGCCGTGGCGCCGGCGTAGACCAGCTCCAGCACGCGGCAGCCCGGCTTGGGAGCCGGCAGCGCGCAGTCGGTGGCGAGGTCGGCCACCGCGGAGGTCGGGGCGATGATCGCCCTGAGCCGGGTGACCCCTGACACGGTCTCGTAGACGTACCGGGTGACGTTGTTGTCGCCCGGCGGAGTCGTGCTCGCCGGCAGGTACACGGTGGCGCCCGACGGCTTGCTGAAGGTGGTGACGACGCCGTCGGCGTCCTTGAGCGTGTAGGCGCCCGTCAGGGTCAGCTCCTCGGCGCCCTCCTCCGGCTTCCAGCCGGAGCTCGTCTTGGTGAACTGGATGGGCGTGCCGTCCACCAAGGTCAGCTCGACGGAGCTGGCCGAGGTCTCCCGTAGCGAGGCGTACTCGGACTCGGCCACCTCCGAGACGCCGCCGGCCGACCACTCGGGGCCGAACGGCGAGGTCTGGCCGGTGACGCGCGAACCGAGTTTGGGATCGCGTGAGGACGCGGTCCTGGAGATCGACAGGCCGAACATGGAGGCCTCCGTGGCCTCCAGGCGGAAGTCTCCGGTCAGCAGGTTCACCGTGCCGGGGCCGGCCTTCTCGGTCGCGGCGCCGGAGGCCTGCCGGTCGGCGACCAGGTCCTCGGCGGGCGTCGTGGCCGAGCCGCCGGAGGCATTGGCGAACACCGCGCGCACCTGCACGGCAGCGTCGCCGCCGAGCTGGTCGACGACGTTCCAGGTGAGGCCGGACACGCGAGCGGAACCGCCGGAGACCGTCGCGGTCACCGGCCAGGAGGCGATGGGCTGGCCGTTCGCCCCGACGACGTTGGCGGTGGGGATGTCGGTCCAGGCGTCGGTGTCGGCCCGGCGCCACTGGAACGTCACCCGGTCGAACTCGCCGCGTCCGGTCGCGCCCAGCTCCGCGCGCCGAGCGGTGCGCTCTCCGTCGGCCGGCGAGGAGAGCGCGCCCGCGCCCACGTTGAACTCGTGGCTCGTGGTGGGAGAGACGTTGCCTGCCTTGTCGATGGTGTACGCGGCGAAGGTGTGCGGGCCCGGCGTGGCCGGGGTGACGGTCACCGTCGTGGCCGCGCCGGTGGTGGCCATCGTGGTGACGGCTCCGTCGTCCAGCTTGTAGGCGATCCAGCCGGTGTCCGGGCCGGCAGGCGTGACAGCGAACGTGGCCGCCTTGCCGGCGTCGCCGTACCAGCCGCCGTCGGCCGGGTGCGAGGTGCTCGCGACGGCGGGAGCGGCGGGTTTGGTGGTGTCGACGACGAAGGTGTAGGTCTGGTAGGCCTTGGAGGTCAGGGACCCGTCGTTACCCCAGGCCCTGACCGTGTAGGTCTTGCCGTCGGCCAGCTTGCCCGCTGCCAGGTTCGCCGTCGAGGAGAAGCCGCCGCTGGCGACGTACCCTCCGTAGACGTTGTCGATCAGCAGCGTGCTTGCGTCGTAGACGTCGAACAGACCCCGCACGTTGCCGCCGTCCGGGTCGCCCACATGGGCGCGGAGCTGCGGAGTCGTCGTGTTCACCCAGTGCGTCGTGGTGGTGCCGACGGTGTAGTTGCTGTTCGGCGCCGTCCAGGTGGACACCGGGGTGGACGGGTAGGAGTTGTAGGTCACCGCGATGTACGGCACGTTCGAGGCGGCGTTGCCGGAGTTGAACCTCTTCCAGCCGTACGGGTCGGTCTCGTCGGCGGCCTTCAGCCCCATGCCCGACTCCGACCAGCCGTTGTCCGCCCAGTACTGCGCGAGTGAGGTGATGTTCGCGCTCACCCAGCCGTCGGCGCACCCGGATCCGTACCCCTTCGTCTGGGTCGAGGTGGCGTAGCGGGTGCTCATGGTCGGGCCCGGCCACCTGGAGGAGGTCGAAGCCCGGTCGGCCGACCAGACCTCCCAGGTCCTGGCGTTGCACGACCAGGAGTGGAAGTTCCACAGGTTCAGCGTGGCCGACAGGATCTTCTTACCGGCGATACCGGGGGTCTTCCAGGTGATGAAGGAGCGGGCCCGCTGTCCGCTGCCGTTGTTGCCGATCTTGAGCTCGGTGGCGCCGGACTGGTCGGTGCCGTAGCCCTCCTGCACGAAGGTGTCGAAGGCCTGACCGAGGTTGACCGCCGGGTCGACCGTCACGGGGTAGGTGGTGGCGGGGTCGGCGAGGAAGGCGGCGTCGGGGGTGACGACGAGGTCCTTGCCGTCGATCGTCATGTCCACCTTGCCGCGATGCGTGTGCTCCCCTGACTGCGGGTGCGTCAGCGCGTCCCACATCGTGGGGGCGGGCACGGTGGCGACGATCTTGTTCTTCTTGTCGACGAGTTCGACGCCTCCCCCGTCGGTCCGCCGGGCTTCGAGTCCCGGCGCCTGGAGTCTGAGGCGGTAGGACAGGGGAGCCGTGGGGCGCTCCTTGAGCACGAGGAACTGCTCGGCTCCCGTGCGCGTCGCGGCGACCACCAGGTCGGCACCGGGCAGCACCGCCGGATAGGTGACGGTCTCCCCGGCCACCTGAGGCTGCGGGAGCCGGCCCGGCCACTGCAGCGAGATGTGCTCCTCGCCCGTACCGAGGGCGATCAGCTCGGTGTGGGTACGGGAGCCGCGAGCTGTGCCGGCGCCGCCGATCCGCAGGCCACGGCGGTGGGACCGGGCGGTGACCGTGCCGTCCGTCATGGCCGTCAGGGAGATGTCGACCGGCTTCCAGGTGTCGCCGTCGCGGTATCTGATCGGACCGGTAAACGTTTCCACGGTGAGGCTGCCGTCAGGGTTGGCGTAGGTCGACGACGTCTCCGTACGCGCTGCCTCGATCTCGACGCGCTGCTTGGTCAGACGCGCCGTCAGCCTGGCCGAAGCCTCGTCCGCTGCGCTGCGCGCGGCCGGGGGATTCGGTGCCGCGGCGATTGGTTGCGGGGTGTTCTGGGGGGTGGGAGCGGGTTGCGCGTGTGCCTGCCAGGTGTCCACGAGGGTGGCCACCATGACCACTGACAGCACTGCCGCGATCCGCCGGAGGGCCGGTTCGAACCGGCCCACGGGGGTACGACCTAACGCCACTCTGATCTCCGATCACGTGCTCGGGGGGATGCGCGATGATGCTGCGCGGCGTCAGCATAGGAACGTGGATCGTCACCGGTAAGTGGGCGAACTCATCGTTCTCCCAAAGATCACCCTTCGTACACTTCGTCCTTGAAATACCCACAATGACCGGTATTTGCTGGCAAATGTTGACCGGTGCGGCGGACCGCGAAGGCGAGGGCTCTGCGGTCGGTGCTCCCACATGCACCACCTGTACGAGGCGAGGTACTGGACCTGCTTCACCGTTTGCGGACCGGAAAGCGCTGCTCAGGGATGAGGAAGGGCTGAGTGGGCAGGGGATTCCTCATGCCGGAACTGCCTGATGTGGACGGCTTTCGCCGGGTGCTGTCGGAGCACACCGGCGAGCCGATCAGGGCCGTGCGCGTGCGCGCCCCTGGGGTTGTTCGTGGCATCGGCGCGCGGCAACTGCGCCGGGGGTGAGACTGGGTACCGGTTCGGCGAACGTCCGGACCGGGCACGCCGGATTCCGGCCGGTTAGGCGGCGGACCGTGAGCGCGATCAGGACCGGGCGGCCCGCAGCGGGTAGATCATGCAGCAGCCGGCGGTAGCGGCCATGCACTCGTGACCATCCGCGCCGACCTCGGCCTGCCGCGGCGTGGGTGATGAGCGGCTACGTTCTCGGCTACGCCGGTTTCACCCTGCTCGGCGGCCGCGCCGCCGATCTGCTGGGCAGGCGGCGGATGTTCCTCACCTGGCTGGGCGTCTTCCTGCTCTTCTCCATGCTGGGCGGCTTCGCGACCGACGGGTGGATGCTGGTCGTGGCCCGGTTCGTCACCGGCGTGGCGGCGGCCTTCATGACCCCCGCCGCCATGTCGATCATCACGACCTCGTATCCGGAGGGATCGCAGCGCGACAAGGCCCTGCTGGTCTTCGCTGGCGTCGGCGCCGGCGGCTTCTCACTGGGCCTCATCATCGGCGGCCTGCTGACCGAACTCGGCTGGCGCTGGGTGTTCTTCGCCCCGGTGTTCTTGGCCGCCGCCATCCTGCTCGCGGCGCTCCGGCTGCTGCCGGCACCGCAACCAGGGCGATGACGACCAGTGCCGCCACGAGAAGTGGCCAGCGGGCGTGCGGTCTCCTCATCCCTCCATCCTGGCCAGTTGATCACGACGGGGCCCTTCTGTTGATGATTTCGCGTCAGATCAAGCCCGTCTGGACGCGCCTAACGAGGACCTGGCCCTCCCAGCCGTTGAGCACCTTCGGGAGAAAGAAACGCTCGGTCCGAACGAAACCCGCTCGCTCGTAATACCGGATCAGCCGCTGGTCTCCGCCCGCCCAGCAGTCCAGCCTGATCGGGCCGATTCCACGCTCAATGGCCTCGGCATAGGCGCGTTCCAACAAGATGCGCCCGACCCCTTGCTCGGCATGGCACCGGTCGACGACGAGGGGTCGAGGAAGATCTCCGGTTCGCTGGCTGGAGGGACAAAGTGAGGAGCATCGCCCAACGACACGGCGCCGACCACGGCACCGTCGATCTCTGCGATCCTCATGCCACCGCTCGCACACAGACCTGTGATCCGGGCAACCGAAGCTGGGGTCGTGGTCATATCTCAACGAGATTTCTCGATAAGCGCTGAGCCACAGGTTCGGCAGGGAGAGTGACGGACGATCGGTACCGGGATGGCGTGGTCCCGGCTTCGTGGCGGAAGGCGGTGGCGAAGTGCTGCGATGAGGAGTAGCCCAGGTCGGTCGCGATCATGGTGATCGGCAGGTCGGTCTCCCTGAGCAGCAGCCGGGCGCGTTCCATGCGCAGGCGTGCGCGATACCGGCCAGGGGTCTCACCGATCTCGGTGCGGAACAGTGCGGCGAAGTGCGCAGGCGACAGGTGCACGGCGGCGGCCAGGTCATCGACCGTGAGGCCCTCGGCCAGCCGGTTCTCGATGAGCCGCTTGGCGATTGCGATGGCCGGATGCATGGCCAGATGCCGGCCTGGCCGTCGGCCGTCGGCCAGCCGGGAGGCTTCGATCACGAGCAGGGCGGCGGCGTGGGTCAACCCAGCTGTACGCAGCGGCTGGTACGTGGTGACCTCCCGCAAGAACAGCTCGAACGGCGTGACCATCGATCCGGCATCCGCGATCACAAACGGTTGCCGTTGCTGCCATAAAGGGTGCAGATCGCCCGGCGGCACGAGGTCCTCGGGTGCGAGCGCGACGAAGCAGAAGTGGTACGGCGCCGTGCTGGAGGCCGCCATCGCGTGCGGCACGCCTGGAGGCACCGCCAGCATGCCGCGTGAGGGAACGTGCAAGGTGTGGTCCCCCACGGTCCATCGGGTCGGTGGCCCGGCCAGTTGCAGGTACAGCTCCCAGACGTCGTGGACATGGGGGCGGATCACCCAGCTGGTGGGGGCGTGTTGATCACCAGCATGAAGGAGCCCGGGAACACCGGCCTGCCGCAAGTGCGCATGAAACCCGGCGCTGAGTCCCGTGGGGCGGTCGATGGACACCCGAGAATTATGTACATGTGCCCGACTCACCTGCACGCTGGAGCAGGGCTGCTTCTCCTAGCGTTCCGGCTATGACGAACAATCAGCTGCCGACCGACGACGACGTGGCCTTCTACCGGGAGAACGGCTACTGGATCTCCCCGCCGATCCTCACCGACGAGATGCTGGACGCCGCCGGACACGGCATGCGTCGCCACCATGCCGGCGACGTCGACCGTGAGATGCCAGGCGACCCGGACAGGAGCCTCTGGGGGTGGCGTCCCGCCGACGGCGACGTACTGCGCAAGAATGACTACGCCTCGCTGCGGGTCGAGGAACTGGCGCTCCTGGTCAGCCAGTCCGTCATCGCCGAATGCGCCGCCCGCCTCGCCGGGGCGGAGGAGATCCGGCTGTGGCACGATCAACTGCTGTACAAGCCAAGCGGTACCCATCGGCAGGGCAACGTCGGCTGGCACACCGACCGGCACTACTGGCGGAGCTGCTCCAGCCAGGAGATGCTGACCGCGTGGGTGCCGTTCCACGACATCACCGAGGCCCATGGGCCCGTCATGTTCGCGGCGGGCAGCCACCGCTGGGACGAGCAGGCCGATCTCAGTTTCTTCGACCAGGACCTGACCACGATCGACCGCTACGCCGCCGAGCACGACCTAAACCTCGTTACCGCCACGCTCGCCCGCGGCCAGGTCAGCTTCCATCACTGCAAGACCGTTCACGGCAGCGGCCCCAACCACAGCGGCCAGCCGCGCCGGTCGATCGCCATCCACCTGCAACCCGGAGACAACCACCACATCACCGCCCACGACGCCGACGGCAGCACCGCCACCCACAACAACGACCGTCTGGTCGCCTCCCTGCCTGACGGCACCCCGGACTACGCCCACCCCGTCGTGTGCCCCCGCTTGTGGCCACCAGCCCCTTGAGCACGCTCAGATCGCCAGGCCCTCGGCATACTGGCAGATCAAGATCGAGCCGACCGGCGAGCCCAGCGCCTGACCCACCATCGGGCCAGCCAACGCATAGTGGCTGGTAACCCAGTGAGTCTCCAACGCCACTGTCACTGGCCGTTCCGATGTCGCTCAAATCCGGACCGCCTTTCTCGGATGACCGATCAGGACGGCTCACATCTCGGGCGGGAACCAGGCATGAAGGTTCTCCGGGTTGATCCGAGGCAGGCGGCCGCCCGCTCCCCGCAGATGTGCTGGCCATCAACCAACACATCTGCGGGGGTTCGGGCGTGTCCTCCACGATGTTGGCGGACACGCGCTGTGCTTCACTTGTGCCCAGCCAGGCCGCTCCGGAGGGCGATGACGGCCAGTCGGGTGCGGTCGCGGGCGAGGAGCTTGGTGAGCAGCTTACTGACGTAGGTGAGGGAGGTGTTGGGCTGATGAACAGCTCGGCGGCGATCTCCTGGTTGTTCAGGCCGTACCGATCGCCGCCAGGATCTGGTGTCCGCGGCCGGACAGGCCTTCGACGAGTTCCGGCCTCGCTCGCGTCTGCACCGAGGCCGCGGCGTGCATGACCTTCCCGGTGATCGACGGCGCGAGCAGCGACTGGCCGTCGGCCACGACGCAGATGGCGTGGCGCAGGTCCTCGGGCGCGATGTCCTTGAGGAGGTATCCGGAGGCGGCCGACCGGATCGCGTCGAAGACGTTTTCGTCCTTGTCGAACGTGGTCAGCACGATGATCCGGACGCCCGCAAGGTCGGGGCGTCGACGATGCGGTCGGTGGCGGCGATGCCGTTGAGCACGGGCATGCGGATATCCATGAGCACGATGTCGGGCCGGTGTTCGCATACCGTGTCGACCGCGCCGGCCTCGGCCACCACGGTGATGCCGTCGTCGTGTTCGGCCAGCGCGCCGGCCCGAGCGCAGCAGCGACTCGTCCTCGGCGATGACGATTCTGATCATGTGCGGGGCCCCGGGTCAGGGGCAGCCGGGCAGTCACGGTGGTCCCGGACGCCGGAGACCTGGTGGTGGTCAGCTCGCCTCCCAGGAGGCCGTCCGCTCGCGCATGCCAGTGATGCCGTGACCGCCCGCGCACGGCTCGGCGCGGGCGGCGTCTGTAGCCTGCGGGTCGTTGAAGTAGTAGGCGCCCAGGCACTGCTCGAACTGGGTGGCCTCGGCGGACCAGCGGGGGTCGTTGTAAAAGCACTCGAAGTCGAACGGCACCTGCGACGACGTGCCACTCCGCGAGCAGGATCCGCCTTGGAAGATCGGCCAGGATATCACTCAGCTGGGGAGACGGCGGAGTGTCGTCGCTTGCCCTTTGCGGCGGGGGCGTGCCGCCGGCCGCCTGATGGGCGGACGTGGTGTCACCGGGGTCGGTGACATGGTTGAGCAACTGCTTGATCCTGTCCACGGGACACATCTCACTTGGCGACCCTGAATGCGCGGGCATGGTTCCGGCTCGTGGCGCACGTTAAACGATAAGCTCAGGGCTTCTTAGTGGCCGCCGGTGGGCTCATCTCGGGCGATGATGTCGAAGTCCACATTCGTCTGGACGATGTGTCGCAGCATGGCCTCGGCCGCTGCGCCTTCGTCGCCGCCATTGATCGCCTCGTAGATGGCGAGATGGTCGTTGTAGGACCGCGTGAGCAGCGGTCGTCCCAGCCGGGACACGGACTCGCGGAACATGCGCAGGGGCTGCTCGAGGGCCTGGAGCAGTACCTCGAACAGCAGGTTCCCGCTTGACGCGGCGATGGCTTCGTGGAACCTGGCGTCGGCGTCCGTGAATGCCGCGGCATTCCTGTGGATGATGGCCTCGTTCATCTCGCCGAGCAATTCGCGCATCCGCGCGAGCTGTATCTCAGTCCGATGGACCGCGGCTGACGACGCGGCGGCAGGTTCGATCGCCCGCCGGAACTGGACGAGTTGTGGAAGCGGCAAGCGGTTAGTCTCGAACCAGCCGCGGATCGATGCGGCCATTGACTCGCTGGACCGCGCCGTGATGAATGCCCCGCGCCGGGCGCTGACCCTCACCAAACCCTGTGCCTCGAGGTCCTTGATAGCTGACCGTACCGAACTTCTACTGACCGAAAGCATCTCGGTCAGTTCACGCTCTGAGGGCAGCTTGTCACCAGGAACCATCCGGCGCTCGAAGATGAGCCGTCGGAGGCGGTAGGCAGCCTCTTCCGCGACTCCGTGCATGTCCGGCACTGAGCCCTCCCGATCTCGGCCGCTGGTCCGGAGTGGATCTCTCGGACCTGCCTAGCAGTGTGGCACAGAGGTGAGCCCACGGCGGCAGCGCTTGATCATATAGCGCTCCTGGTCCGACCAGAGAATCGGACAAATTCATGAAACATCGTTGACATCTATCAATAATCTAGCCTAATTTGCCACCATCTGGTCGGACCAGAAGGAGAGCGGTTCATGCAGGACACACCCACGGTGCGCCCGATCGCGCTAGGCAGCCAGGCGGCGCGCCTTCGCGAGGCCCTGTCTGGGCCGGAGTTCGGCCTCATAATCGCCACTTTCGTGGCGTGCACAGTCTTCACTCTGCTGAGTGACCAGTTCCTCAGCGGCAATACCTTGCAGTCCGTCCTTCGCGCGGTGGCGACCATCGGGATCGTGGCGGTCGGGCAGGCGTTCCTGCTCATCGCCGGTGAGTTCGATCTGTCGGTCGGTGCCGTAGCGGGCCTGGGTGCGATTGTCGCTGGTCAGCTCATGCACCACCTGCCCTGGCCGATCGCAGTTGGAGTGGGACTAGCCTGCGGTGGGGCCTTCGGCCTGCTCAACGGGCTGGTTGTCACCATGGTGGGCGTCCCGGCGCTTGTGGTGACGCTGGGGACGCTCTTCGTTGCCCAAGGTCTCGGGCAGGTCGTCTCCGGCGGGTTCCCCATCAGTGACCTGCCGTCCGGCTTTCTCGCTGCGGGACGTGCGGAGGCGTGGGGGCTGGGGACGGCCGTGTTCGTCTTCCTCGCAGTCGTCGTACTGGCCGAGCTCGTCCTCCATCACACCCACATCGGCCTGCGTGTCTATGCCACGGGTGGGAACCGTTTTGCGGCGCAGCGAAACCTTGTTCGGCCACGCCAGACAAAAATCATGTGCTTCGCCGTCCTGGGTACCCTTTCGGCCCTGGCAGGCATCCTGTCGATCGCGCGCGTCGGCACGGCAGACCCCACGGTCGGTCTGGGATGGGAATTGCAGGCGATCGCCGGGGCGGTAGTGGGGGGTGTCAGCCTGTTCGGCGGCCGCGGCCACGCTTACGGGGCCCTGGTAGGTGTGGTGTTCCTCCAGGTGATCTCCACTGGTTTCGTCGTCGTTGGGTTCGACACCAGCCTGCGCGGCCTTGCCGTCGGCGTCTTCCTGATCACCGCGATCGCGCTGGATCGACAGCGGGTCCGCAAACGCACCGACCCCTGATTCGCTCCCCTCCGGCGCACGCCGTACGCACGCACTCCACGTCTTCCTCACTCGACCCGGGTCGATCCGCCCGTCAGAACAACGCATTTGCCTCGTGCACGAAAGGTGTCCTAGTGAACAGAAAAGCCTGCCTCGGCGTGCTAGCGAGCCTCGGCCTGACTCTCACCGTCTCAGGATGCGTGAGTTCTGCCAACGACTCGGGACCGGTTTCCTCGGCCGCCCCCACCGTTACGGGCGCGCAGAAGCCGCTCGGCAATCCGGTCGCGGGGATCGGCTGGGACTCCGACATGCCGACCCCGAGCTGTGACCTGTCGGAAAAGAAGGTCGTCTACATCTCCGTCCTGCGTGAGAACCCCGTTCTACGGATCATGGCTCAAGGCGCGGTCGATGGGTTCGATGCCTTCAGAATGCAGGGCCAGTGGCTGGCGCCGCAGGGCTTCGATGAGCCCGGAGCCGTCCAGTTGGGTGACCAGGCCATTGCGCAGGGCGTCGACGGGATCGTCGTATTCGCCACCAGCGACGCCTTCTACCCGATGATCAAGCGAGCCAAGGCCGCGGGTATTCCGGTGGTGCAGACGCATTCGCCTATAGAGGAAGGCAGGGCGCCGGGCGTGCTCAACGTCGTGGCACCGGACCCCGCCGCCTACGGTGCCGCAGCCGCGCAGAGCATCGCTACCGCCCTCAAGGCCAAGGGAGTCACCTCCGGCAGTGTCGCGGTCACACAGACGGCGCTGATACTCAACGAGAACCAGGCCGCCGAGGCGTTCACCGCCAGGATGAAAGAACTCGCTCCGGCCCTGAAGGTTCTCAAACCGGTCGCGGTGGGCGGGGACCAGGAAAAGGCAATCGCCGCCGAGACCGGGATCGTGCAGGGCAACCCCGACCTCGTGGCGGCGTTCGGCACCTATGGCAACGCCCCGGTCACCTGGGCCACCACACAGAAGGACACAGGCAAGAAGTTGTCGGTCATCGGCATGGATTATGCGAAGGCAAACCTGGACAACGTCAAGAACGGTCAGATCCTCGGCGTTGCCGCCCAGCCGCTCTATCAGGAGCACTACGAGGGCGCTGTACTCCTCGGCAACCGTCTCTGCGGGCAGACCCAGGGCATGAAGTACCGCTATTCCCCGCCCGCACCGATCATCACCAAGGACGGTTTGGACCCGTATTACAACCTGCTGGGCGCGGTGAAGATCGGTTGACCCGTTGCCCCGCCCACCCACCTTCCCTGACCGATTGGAAAGCAACGCCATGCTCTCTCTCGACAGAATCTCGAAGTCCTTCGGCGAGGTGAAGGTCCTCCACGACGTCTCCTTGGAGGTAGGTGAGGGACGCATCGTCGGGTTGGTCGGGCAGAACGGGGCCGGCAAGTCCACGCTCATGAAGATCCTGGCCGGGGTTCACCCACACGGCAGCTATACAGGGGTCGTGCGGGTGGACGGCACGGAATTGACGCTGGGGTCGCCTGGTGACGCGATCGCCCAAGGGCTTGGCATCGTCCCGCAGGAGACCAGCACCGTCGATACCCTCTCCGTCGCGGAGAACGTCGTGCTGGGGACGCTCAAGGGGTGGGTGAACCCTGGGGCCATGCGTCGCGACGCGGCTTCGTTCCTCAGCGAACTGGGCATCCGGCTGGACGTTCGTCAACCGGCCGCCACTTGCACCACCAGCGAAAAGCAACTGCTCATGATCGCGCGCACGCTTTACGCACGGCCGAAAGTGCTCATCCTAGATGAGCCCACGACTGCGCTTACGGCCACGGAGGTCGACCGTCTGCTGGGCTTCCTCACCAGGTTGCGGGCCACGGGGGTCACCGTCATCCTGATCAGCCACAAGCTCGATGAGCTCTTTCGGGTGTGCGACCACATCGCGGTCTTGCGCGACGGCCGGCTGGTCGACTTCTGCGACCGCGAGCGCTTCGACCCGCAAGCGATCATCCAGCACATGGTCGGCCGGCGTCTCGACGCGCTCTATCCCCGGCCAATCGCCCCGCCACAAGACTCGGTCGTGCTGGACGTGTCCCAGCTTAGGGTAGCGGGCGACCAGGCGCGTGGGCGCCGGGAACTCACGGGCATCTCGTTCTCCGTACGCGCTGGCGAGGTGCTCGGGATCGCCGGGCCGCTTGGCTCCGGCCGCACCGAACTGTTGGAAGCGCTCGCCGGTATGACCCGTTGGCGTGGCCAGGTCCGCGTGGCTGGACGAGAGGTCCGCCCGGGGTCGCAGGCGGCCTCAGTCGAGGCAGGTATCTGCCTGGTGCCCGAGGACCGCAAGCGCGACGCTCTGTTCGCCAATCTCTCGGTCACGGAGAACCTCGTCATCGGGTCCGGCAAGTACCGGCGTGGCCCGCTGCGCCGTCGGCGCCGGGAAACTGAGGGAGCCCGGCGCGCCATCGGCTCCTTCGGCATCAAGGTCGCCGACCCCCGGCGCTCCGTACTGCGACTCAGCGGTGGCAATCAGCAAAAGGTGGTCATCGCCCGCGCGCTGGAGCAGCAGCCAAAGGTTTTGCTCCTCGACGAACCGACGAAGGGCGTCGACGTGGGCGCGAAACGGGACATCTACTCGCTGCTGCGCGACCGGACGGCACAAGGACTCGCAGTAGTGGCTGTCTTTTCGGACGAGGCAGAGCTCATCGGGTTGTGCGACCGCGTGCTGGTCCTCAGTCACGGAGCGGTCATGCGAGGCTTCGACGTTGATGCCGGGGACGAGGCGCTGGCCGCCGCCATCCTCACTGGAGACGACTTGCTGAAAGAGGAGCACGCATGAGTAGCCTCCTGACCGTCCCGGCAACGCCCCGGCGGCGGTTCACCGACGCGGCACGAAGCACACTGCGAGATGCCCAGCCCCATCTGTTGATCACCCTCGCCGCGCTGTTCCTGGTAGTCGGTCTGCACAGCGACACCTTCCTCACGCCGCCCAGTCTAGGGAACCTGGCCAATAGCATGGCCTTCCTGGGTTTCGTCGCCCTGGGCGAGACCGTACTGCTACTGGCCGGCGAATTCGACCTGTCCGTCGGAGCCGTGTCCGGACTCGCCGCAGTCGTGTCTGCCCAGGCGATGACCAGCTCTCACTGGCCCGTCGCGCTCGGCGTACTCGTCGCGCTCCTGGTCGGTGCAACGGCTGGCGCCGTCAACGGTGTGGTGACGGCTGTATTCGGCGTCCCTTCGTTCATTAGTACCTTTGGCATGGCCAGCATCGCCTCCGCCATCGGACTGTTTATCACCCGAGGCGAGTCCGTTGCCATCCCACAGCCCCTGGTAGATCTCGGGGCCCTGCGGTTGATGAACCCGTTCGGGTTCTCGGTGATGCTTCTGGTGTTCCTCGCTTTGGCCGCCGCCACTGGAGTCTTCCTTGTCCGCACCGCGGCGGGCCGGGCGGTATACGCCACAGGCGGCGACCCAGCGGTAGCGCGCCTAGCCGGCATTCGTGTACGCCGGGTGAAGATCAGCGCCTTTGTCTTCACAGGGCTGCTCGCCGGCCTCGCCGGCCTGCTGCAGGCCGCTGCGCAGTCCACCGCCCTGTCCACCACAGGCGCCAGCGGCGTCGAACTCGAAGCGGTAGCCGCGGCGATCATTGGCGGAACCAGCATCCTGGGCGGTGCCGGTACCGTCCTGGGAACCGTCATCGGCCTCGCGGTCCTGGAGACCCTCAAGCTGGGCCTGGTGACCCTCGGGGTGCCCATCAACTGGCAGAGCCTGGCCGTTGGCGCGATCATCGTCGCCGCCATCGCCGCCGACGTCACCCGCCGCCGGCACACAAGCCAATTGTCGGCTCTGCGGCCCAGCGGTGTCCGGCGCATCCGTTCCCGTCCGTCATCCACCAGCACTCCCACGGAGGATTCTCAGTGACAGCTCCCGAGCAGCACCGCGAAGTCGCCTTGACGCTTCCGTCCGACGACCCCTCGCGCTTTGCCCTTGTACGCCGCTACCTGTACACGCCGGTTGTCGGCGACATATTGGACCAGGTTGGGCGTTACCGGCAGTTCCTCCCACCGCAGATTCACCCTCTCGAACCCTCGATGATCGTCGTCGGCCGCGCGATGCCTGTGGCGATCGGTGACGTGCACGGGGTGCAGCGCAAACCGTTCGGCAGACTGACTGAGGCCCTCGACCAGCTGCAGCCGCAGGAGGTGTTCCTGGTCGCGACCGGCCAAGCCCAGTGCGCCGCGTGGGGAGAGATCCTCACCACGACAGCCCGTACGCGGGGCGCCGCCGGCGCTGTCGTCGACGCCTACCACCGTGACACCTCCAAGGTGCTCGCACAAGAATGGCCGGTGTTCAGTCGCGGCGCCTATGCGCAGGACGCCGGTGTACGGGCCGCAGTTATCGACTACCGCGTCCCTATCCAGGTCGGGCAGGTTTTCGTGACACCCGGTGATCTCATCATCGGCGACCGTGACGGCGTCGTCGTGGTACCTCATGAGATCGAGGGCGAAGTACTCGAACGTGCTCTGCAGAAGGCGATGACCGAAAGCGTCGTCCGCAAGGCCATCGAGGACGGCATGACCTCCACCGACGCGTTCGCTACCTACGGGGTGCTCTGAGATGTCCGAGGGATCCGAGCGGACCGCGCACCTGCGCGATCTCCCCCACGCGATGACACAGCGCGTACGGGAGGCAAGCAACCCAACATCCGGGTTTCCGACCTTGCCAACCAGCGAGTTCTTGCTACGTTCCGGCACCTTGCGCGCCGTTGCGTCCGACAGTCTGGGCGGGACCGTTCGTCGAGGCGTCAGCCGCTGCGAGCGTCGGCAGCTCTGCAAAGGAACACCTGCGAGGACGGGGAACCCGCAGTGAGGGCCGTGGTATGGCACGGGCGCGAGGACGTCCGCGTGCAGCAGGTACCCGAAGCCCTGCCCCCCGGCCCCGGCGAGATTCGCGTCGCAGTCGCGTGGTGCGGGCTGTGCGGATCGGACCTGCATGAATACCTGGCGGGGCCCTTTGTCATCCCGACCGTCCCGCATCCCGTCACCGGGCAGCAGGCGCCCGTCGTGCTCGGCCACGAGATCTCGGGCGTTGTGGAGTCCGGGTCTCGCACTCTAGCACCCGGCACGCACGTGGCCCTGAACGCGCTGCTTCCCTGCGGCCACTGCCCTGCGTGCCGCAGCACGCGGCCGAACATCTGCCGCACCCTCGGCCACCTCGGCTTCTCCGCCCAAGGCGGACTCGCGCCCTGGATCACCGTTCCCGAGACCATGGCACTCCCTGCCCCGCCGGGACTACCACTGGACCACCTGGCCCTCGCGGAACCCGTCTCCGTCGCGGTCCGCACAGTCCGTCACGGTAGAGTCCGTCCCTCCGACCGGGTGCTCGTGATCGGGGCCGGCAGCATCGGCCTCGCTGCGGCCCAGGTGACTCGTGCGCGGACCGCCGCGCAGGTCACGGTTACGGACATCGCACCAGCCAGGCTCGCCCGTGCTCGAACTCTCGGTCTCGACACTGCTCTTCCCGACGACATCGACGGTTGTGACACATTCGATGTTGTCCTCGACTGCGCCGGTAGCCGCTCCACCCCTGGATTCGCCGTACGCGTCGTACGAAACGGGGGGCGCATCGTCCTGGCCGGGCTGCCACAAAGCCCATGCGAGATCGACGTCGCCAACCTAGTACTCAAGGAAGCCACCATTGCCACGGCGGTGGGGCACCTCCTCAAACACGACCTCGCCCCCGCTGTCGCGCTGCTCTCGAGCGGTGACATCGTGGCGGACGTAATGATAACCAGCCGCATCCCGCTGGAGGCCAGCGTGTCACATGGCCTGAACGTTCTCGCCGATCCTAGCTCCGACCAGGTGAAAATCCTGGTCGACGTCGCCATGACCACGCGGACATCGTTGAAGGGTGAAGCACACGGCACCACAACGGGTGGTGCCTGACAGACGTCTCCTTCCTGGCCCGCACGATCCGATGGGAGACGGTGGATGAACGCGGAAGCATTCATTTCCCCGGTCCGTTCCCACTCCTGAACTGAAGGAAGTTTCATGTCGAAGATCCGATCGATCACCAGCGCTGTTGTCGCAGCCAATTTCGACTGGACGATCATCCGTATCGAAAACGAGGATGGGGGGGTCGGCTGGGGGGAGTCCTTCTTCGCCCCCGGCCTCTCAATGATCATTGAGCAACTAGGGGCGCTGATGGTGGGCGAGGACGCCCGCCACATCGAGGCGATCAACGCCCGCCTGCGTGCTGCGGCCTCCGGCGCGGGCTCGGTAGGCGGCATCGTGCACAACGCGCTTTCCGGCATCGACGGCGCCCTGTGGGACCTCAACTCCCGCGAGATGGGGGTACCGCTATGGCGGATGCTGGGGGGCAGGTTCCATGACCGGGTGCGCGTCTACGCCGACTGTCACGGCGGCACCGGCCTGATGAGCCTGGGGCCTCTCCTGGACATCCGCAAGCCGTCCTGGGCGCACGACCACGCCCTCGCCAGCGGCGCCATCGGACGTAGCCTGTTCGATCCGGGAGCGGAGACCGACCCCGTCGATCTGGAGCTCTTGTCGCGACGCGCAGCCGAGGCGGTGGCCAAGGGCTTCGATGCGCTGAAGTTCGACTTGGACGTGCCGGGCCTGGTTCCCACCCGTCCAGGATCACGCACGATGCCGATGGGCGCGGAATCACTCGCCACCGACATGGTGGACGCGATTCGGGATGGCGCCGGAAGCCACGTGGATCTCGCCTTCGATCTGCACTGGCGCTACGACTACGCATCCGCGGTGCGGTTGGCCGACGCGGTATCCCACGTACCTGTCTTGTGGCTGGAGGACCCCCTGCCGCCAGAGAACGTCGACGGATTGATCGCGCTCGCCCGCACGTCCGTGGTGCCGATCGGCGGGGGTGAGAACCTGATCGGTTATCGGTCTTTCGAACCCCTCATTCAGGCAGGGTCCCTGTCGGTGGTTACTCCTGATTTGGGAAAGGTCGGTAGTGCCTCCGAGGCACGGCGCATCGCGTCCGCTGCCGCCGACCGTGGTCTGTCGATCGCCCCACACAACATCGCTGGCCCAGTGGGCACCGCGTTCGCTGCGCAGGTCTCCTCAACCTGGCCCAACTTCCTCGCCCTGGAGTACCACGCCCAGGACGTGCCGTTCTTCGATGAACTCGTGACCGGTCCGCTGATCGTGGACGGGTCGATCGAGATGACCGACCGGCCCGGTATCGGCGTGGAGGTCGATATCGACGCTGTGCGCCGATGGGCGAAACCAGGCGAGAAAATCTTCGGTGAAAACCCCTCATAAACGACACAACTCCTGCAGCCCCTGGCCACGCTGAGCGGCATCGCTTTGGTCCGGCCTGCGCATCGCGATGCCATCGCCCTGGACATGCCCGACGTCCGCATCTCCGCCCGCAAGGGCGTGCTGATCGTGTACGGCAAGGGCGACAAAGTGCGCGAGGTGCCCACCCACCCCCAGCTGCGCCAGCCCCTGCACGACTGGCTGGACGAGCGCCGCACCTGGCCGAGCGCCGCCACCAGCAAGGCGCTGTTTCTCAACCGCCGGGGCGGCCGCCTGTCCGCCCGCGCCGCCTCCACCGTATTCAGCGCCATCGCCCATGCCGCCGGGCTGGAAGACTCCACCACCGCCCACATCGGCTGGCACACCTTTGTCACCCCGCTGATTCCAGGCGGCGAAGACCTCATCACCGTGGCCGAACTGGCTGGCCACGCCCGCCGCGACACGCTGCGCGTCTACAGCCAACCCACCGACGACAAACAGGCCGCCGTGCGCCACCTCACCGTTGACCGCTAGCAAGGTTGGATGGCGTCTTCGAAGCCGGCCAGGCCGTCGGTGCAGGCGATGAGAATGTCGCGCACGCCGCGGTTGCGCAGGTCGGTCATCACCGAGGTCCAGAACCGGGACGACTCTCCGGCGGTGGCGGTCTCCAGCGGGGTCTTGGCCAGCCAGATGCCCAGCACGTGCTTCTCGCCGTCGGCGTCGATGCCGATGGCGAGATAGGCGGGCTTGGGCCTGCACGCTGTGGTTGTCGCGCACTTTGACCACGATGGCGTCCAGGAACACCACCGGGTAGATCGCCTCCAGCGGCCGTGCCTGCCAGGCGCGGGCCTCTTCCAGGACGGCGTCGGTGATGTTGGAGATGGCCTCATGCGACAGTTCGACCTCATAAATCTGGCGCAGGTGGTGCTGGATGTCACGCACGCTCATGCCGTGCGCGTACAAGCTGATGATCATGTCGTCCAGGCCGCCGGAGATGCGGCCGGCCCGCTTGGGCACCAGCACCGGCTCGAAGGTGCCGGCCCGGTCGCGGGGCACGGTCAGCCGGACCGGGCCGACCCCGGTCTGCACCGTTTTGCCGATCTTGCCGTTGCGGGAGTTACCCGTCCCGTGGCCGGCCAGATCGTGCTTGCCGTAGCCCAGATGACTCGACAGCTCGGCCTCCAGCGCGCGTTCCAGCACCGCCTTGACCAGTTCGCCCAGCATCGAGCCCTCGCCGGTCAGCCGCAGCCCGCCCTTGCCGTCTTTTGATCGCTCCAGCAGCAGGTCCAGCACCTGATCGCCGAGCAGCTCCCGCAGCGGCACCTGCCCGTGGAGAAGGGGGGATTTTTCCCCGCCATGATGAGCAGCCCGCGCCAAGCCTCCCGCCTGCTCGTGCTCTTGGGTGAAAGTGGTGGTCAGAGCCGATGATCCCCGTGTGTTCGACATGATGGACGCTCCCCCCGAAGCGTTAAGATGATCTACCTTGACCCGTCTACCCAAAGTGATCGTTTCCACACTTAGAGTTGCTCTGCCAAGATTCCTGTGGTAACTGACGGTGTGTCGTTAGATACAGATTGCATGTCTGGGTGTCACGGTTGGTCATGTATGACGCTGACGTGGTGGCTGTTGTCTTCCTCCACCTGGACTCGGTGCTGGTCGAACGTGTCGAGCGTGAAGGTGATGCGTTACGTGTGATCGCTCGTTCCCGTGGGGAGCCGATACCGTGCCCGTCGTGTGGGGCAGTGACGGCTAAGTGGTCGTCTCCGTAAATCATTCGGGGGTTATGCGGCCGCGTCGGGTACGGCAGGCTGATGGTCGCAGTCATCGTGCTGCTGGGAGTTGGACTCTTTCTGTTCGTGTCGCTCGATCCGGGCCAGCAGGTCCTCGAGGTCGGCCGGGGTGAACTTCCATCTGAAGGGCCGGGCGGTCTCGTTGTAACGCCGCTCGAAGGCGATGAGCCGGTCTTCGACCTGGTCAAGGCCGGTGAAGTCGTTGGGTGTGACCACCTTGCGCTGGACGATGGAGAAGTAAATCTCCACTTGGTTGAGCCACGAGGCGTGCACGGGGGTGTGCACCATAACCGCGTTGGGGAAGCGTTCGGTCAGCCGGTCGGCGGCGGTCTTGCCGCGGTGGGAGGAGCCGTTGTCGACGATCCAGAACACTCGCTTGGCCGAGGCGTAAGGCTCTTGGGTCATGACCTGCTCGGCCAGATCCATGAACGGGACGATGCCGGTCTTGGGCGAGCAACGGCCGAACACGTGGGCGCGGTGGACGTCATAGGCGGCCAGGTAGGCCAGAGCGCCGCCGCGGTCGTAGTCGTGGTTGATGCGCATCATTCTCGATCTGCCGGGTGGCAGGGTGGGGTGGCAGCGGCAGCGGGCCTGGATGGAGGTCTTCTCATCGGCGCTGATGACGTACTCGTCGTCGCCGAGCGGGATGTCGTCCCACCGGCGCGCGTATAAGTCGAGCACTCGGGTGGCCTTGGCGGCGAAGGCCGGGTCGCGGATGAAGATCCACGATTGGTGCTGCCAGGGTTTGAGCGTGTCCTCGGCCAGGATCCGGCGCACGGTGGAGGCCGAGATCGTTGCCGCCAGTCCGCGGGTGACCGCCTCGCGCGCCAGTTCGGGGCAGCTCCAGCGCGACAGTGGCGCGCCGGTCTCGGCCGGCAGCTGGCAGGCCAGCGCCTTGACCTCGGCGCGCTGAAGAGTGCTGAAGGTGGGTGGCCGGCCGGAGCGGGGCCGATCGGTCAGGCTCTTGATGCCATCCTGGCTGCGGTAGCGTCCCCGCCATAACCGTACGGTGTCCACCGTCACCCCACGACGCTGGGCGATCTGGTTGTTGGAGTAGCCGTGCGCGGCATCCAGCACGATCCGGACCCGGACCACGAGCTGGTAGGCAGCGGTGTGGGAGTAGGCGATCTTCTTGAGCCGCCGCCGTTCGCAGGCGGACAGCGTGATCAAGCGAGCGCGACAGCGGGGCACCGAGGTCTTTCTCTGGTCGATCTTGGGCGAGTGACCCGCCGACATTGCCCGGCACGTGCCGGTGTGTGCACGCCCGACACGCCCACGCGGCAAGATGGCGGTCATGCCCGCGATCCCCGCCTCGACCAAGACCTCGCTGGACCAGCGGCTCACGCTGCACGCCAAGGAGCACTGGCCGCGACTGGTCACGGTCCACGTTCGCTACCACGGCCAGTTCGCCTACGTTGAAGGCGAGCTCGCCGAGAAGCAAAAGGGGCATGCACCGATGACGGCGGCTGTACTCTGATCAACTGTTTGTGCCAAGCACGATGGCAGGAGACGGGGCATGACTTCGAGGCTGGCCGGTGACGTGGTCGGCGGGCGCTACCAGCTTGTCGCCGAACTGGGGTCCGGTGGCTTCGGGCGGGTCTGGCGGGCACGCGACGAGACCCTCGACGTGGACGTTGCGATCAAGGAACTGCAGCTGCCGACAGGGATGCCGGAAACCGAACGAGCCGAGCGGCTGGCGCGCGCCACGCGCGAGGCGCGCAATGCCGCCCGGTTACGCAAGCATGACGGCATCGTCGCGATCCACGACGTCGTCATCGACGACGGCCTTCCTTGGATCGTCATGGAACTAGTCGATGGCTGCTCGCTGAGCGAGCACATGCAGAAGCACGGACCGCTTCCGATGGGCAGGGCCATCGAAGTGGCCGCGGCGCTGCTGACGGCGATCGGCGCAGCACACCGGGAAGGTGTCGTGCACCGCGACATCAAACCGGCCAACGTCATGCTCGCCGAGAACGGGAAGGTCCTGCTCACCGACTTCGGGACCGCGATCCACACCACCGACACCGCACTGACCGCCACCGGGATGCTCATCGGCTCGGCCGAGTACACGGCGCCCGAGCGGCTGCGCGGCGCCGACGGCCTCCCCGCCGGGGATCTGTTCTCCCTCGGCGTGACCCTTTACCAGGCCGTCGAGGGCGTCTCACCGTTCCGCCGCGATACCCAGGAAGCGACGTTGGCCGCAGTACTACTGGAGCAGGCCCCGGCGCCGCGGCGAACCGGGCCGCTCACGCAGCTCATCACCCGGCTACTGGACAAGGACCCGGGCCGCAGGCCGACGGCGGACGAAGCACTGGCCATGGCAGGGGGTATTGCAGGTGAGCAGCCGGCAACCACAGTCCACGTGCGGCGCGACACCAAGATCCTGCCGACCCGGTCGAAGAAGTGGTCGACCGTAGGTGTTGCCGCGCCGATGGTGTTCACGTTGGCGATGGCGGTCATGACGGCGCTCGGTGTCGCCGGACTCCCTGATGCCGGCGGAACGTGGGAGCACTTCGAGCGCTACGGGGACAACGCTGTGCTCGGCGACACCGTAATGATCGCAGCCGTTGCCGATGTCGTTGTCGTCGGCTTGCTGTGCGCCAGCCTCGCGCGGTTCCTGCCGGCGGACGTCGGCAAGGCCGTCACCGCTGTCGTCGGTGTCGCCGGGCTCGTCTTCGGCTGTGGCGCGACCGCTTTCGCCTTCCATGGTGCCGGCGAGATCTTCCGGAACACGATGGAACTCCCCGGGCGGAAGTCCGCGACAGTGTCACTGGCCATGATCAGCATCGTCGTGCTCGTCGCCGTCGGGTCGGCCTGGAGCTCACAGCGCGCAGATCGACGCAAAACGATCAGAAATCGAACACGATCATGACCGCCCGCATGATCCCATCAGCGTCGGATGCCGGGCTGATCCGGCCGAGCGACCCCGACCGCTACGAGGCCACCCTCTGGTTCACCGGCACCCCATAAGACGCCCTGGACCTGGTCTGCGACCTCTACGTCGCCACCATCGACACCTGACTCTGAAGCACGATCAGTCTCAGTCCGTCAACTCCCGAGAGACTTCCGGGCGGCACCACTAAGGTGCACGGCTACTAACGGCGGCGCCTGGCCGACAGCCCGACCGGCGGGACACCGGTGCTGCTCGAGCTGGTCCTGCGGCGCCTGGTGTGCTCCAACCTGGATTGTGTGCGCCAGACCTTCAATGAGCAGGTGCCCGGGCTGGCGGAACGGTACGCCCGTCGCACTCCGCCGCTGGCCACTCTGGTCACCGCAGCAGCGGTCGCCCTGGCCGGGCGAGCCGGATCAGCGCTGCTGGCCGCGTCCGGAGTCCTGCTCAGCCGGACCGCGGTGCTGGGCGCGCTGATGGCGTTGCCCGAACCCGTGACCCGTGCACCGGAGGCGATCGGGGTGGATGACTTCGCGCTCAAGCGCAACGACCGCTACGCCACCATCATCATCAACGCGCACACCCATGAGCGCCTTGAGGTGCTGGACGGCCGGCTCGCGGTGACGCTGGAGGCCTGGCTGAAGGCCCACCCGGAGGTGAAGCTGATCTGCCGGGACCGCTCGACGGCCGTCGCCACGGGATCGACCCGGATCCCATGTGAGTCCAGCAGTTGGTACGGCTCCCATTGGTTGCCCGTCGGGTTCAACCGCCCCACTTCGGGCATCACAAGAGTGGCCAAATCTCGCTCAGAACCACCTGGCCCATCCACGGATCGGACGTTAACAAGGAAACCTATAAGACGCCCCTGAACTGCGGAAACTCATGATTTAGTTCAGTCAACAGGCCTGACGGTCCAGACGGACCCCAGATAACTGCCCCGCCTGCTGATCGGCCGCCCCACGGGACCGGTGTTCCTGGCCGACCGGAGCGCTCCCGCCTCCGGCCCGCGCGCGCCCGCGGCCGCCGACATCGACCCCGCCACTGGGCGGGGGCGGCCGTCCTTCTTGCGCGCCGAATACCTGTTCAAGACCGCCTCGGCCCAGCTCGACCCGCACCAGCAAGGTTGGACGCTGCACCAGCTCCGCCACAGCGCGCTGCAGCATGTGGCCCAAGCCGGCCGCACCGCGCCCGAACTGCAGGCCAAGAGCCGCCACCCGCACCCGGCCAGCCTCGGCCGCTACGTCCGCCTCGGCGAGGAGACCTCCGCCCGCGTCACCGCCGAAGCCGACCCATCCAGCGCCGCCGCCTCCGCGGAACTCAAGCCCCAACCCGATGACCTCACAAGGTCACGCGATCGGCCACACCCGCAGCGCCTGATCGTCGTCGGGATCGAGCTCAACCCGGTAGCCAGTCGCACGTAGCGCCTCCTCATACCGCGCCAGCTCCTGCGCCGAGCTGTCGGCGTCGCCGACGCAGGAGCTGGCGGTAGTCACACGTGAGCCCGGATTTGAGGTGGCACCGCCGCAGAACGGCGAGCACCGGCGACCGAGGGTGCCTCTACTTGATCGCCTTTGCCACGCCGTGCGAGGTCTACCGCCTGGCCCAAGGGACGATCGCGATGTGGATCGCCTTCTCGCCGGGGATCTCTCCGGCGAGTGTCTGCAGC
>NZ_JBQHCV010000057.1:0-29962 GCF_052068215.1 Nonomuraea sp. H19
CGTTTTGGCCGTACACGGTCCCCGGTTCCGACGAACCCAAGGGTGCATAACCACCCAGACCACCCCAACCGTTCGACGTCGACCCTTGGGTTCGCGGGAACTCCGGGCTTTCCCGGCCTCGCTGTAGTCCTGGAGAAATTTCCAACGGATTTGCCTGACCTGCGACGATGCACGGCTCTGTGACTGTGGTGTCGATTCGCTTACGGTGAAGGCGTGAGCGACGACAAGCCGGAGTTTGGGCACGGCGCGGGCGGTCGGCCGCTGTGGACCGTGCGGGATCGGGACGCTGAGGTCATCCGGACGGTGCTGCGCCAGGCGGGACGGCGGGAGTTCAGCGAACGCCATGACGGGTTCGTCGTCGAGGGCGGGGACGGCGGTGCGCCGTTCCTGGTCGCCTGCACCGAGGAGGCCGAGAAGTCCTCGCCGGAGGTCAGGCGGTATCAGGTCGACCTGGTGAAGGCCGGGTATCGAGTCGAATCCGACCCCGACGATGATCAGGTGCTGCTGGTGCGGGACGGCTCGTGACGCGGTGGTCTACCGGGTGGTGTGGGAGTCAGCGGGTGCGGCGGCGCTGGACGGGGTCGGCTTCGGCGGTGATGCGGGCGGAGGTCTCTTCACCGAGTCGCACGTAGTGGCCGAGGCTGGCCAGGTGCTGGTGGCGGCTCTTGGCTTGCAGTTCGGGCGCGCTGCGCCCGGCTTGGGCGAGATGCTGGAGCGCGGAGTGCCGTAGCTGGTGCAGGGTCCAGCCTTGCCGGTGTGGGTCGAGTGTGGCGGAGGCGGTCTTGAACAGGTACTCGGCGCGCGGTAGGACAGCCGGCCGCGCCGGGTGGTGGGGTCGATGTCGCCGTCCGCCGGCGCTCTGGGGCCGGAGGTGGGAGCGCGCCGGTCGGCCAGGAACACCGGCCCGCTCGTGCGGCCGGCCAGCAGTCGGGGCAGCAGTCGGGCCGTAGGGGTGGCCCAGTGCACGTACTCGATCGCGCCGCCCTTGGAGGTGACGCGGGCGCGTCGGAACTCGGGGTCGAGGTCTTCGATGTTCAGGGTGAGGATCTCCTCGGCGCGGGCGGCCGTCTCATACAGCAGTCGCCAGAGCACCCGTTCGCGGAGGGCGTGCGAAGTGTCGGTGAACAGCGTCTCCAGCCGGGTGCGCGGGATGGAGCGGTCGCCGCGGCGGGCGCTCTTGCGGCGTTCCAGCCGCCGGGCCGGGTTGGTGGCGAGGATCTCCTGGCGCTGGGCCCAAGTGGTGAAGGAAGTGAGCGCGGACAGGTGCCGGTTCCATGTCGCGGCTGTGGCCGCCGTCCAGCGTTCTATCGCCGCGGCGTAGTGCTCGGGCTGGAGGGCGGCGGCCGGGAACTGGGGGCCGGTGATGGCGAGCAGGCGCCTGAGGGTCTCGGCGTAACCGGTGCGGGTCGTGGCCGCGGTGATGGAGTCGAGGAAGCGGTCGACCGCTGTCGCGGTCGTTGGGCCGACCGGGGCCGTGTCGGGCTGGCCGGGGAACGCGACGACGGACAAGCCAAGCACCTCCTACGCCGATGTGACACATAACGTTACCGAGTGGCACCCGGCGCGGCGGATGCCGAGCTGGCGGACACGATCGACAACCAGTCGATGTGACAGATAATTCATATTCTCTGTCACATAGCCCTGCCGGAAATCGGATTACCAGCCGCCGTGCCATCCGCTCAGCAGGCCGGTTGGCAGCGGGGTGGTGTCGGCGTCGGTGTCCGGCTCGTGGAAGGCGAAATCGCAGCCCTGATCGGCCTGCAGCACGTGCCCGGTGTAGAGGCGGACCCAACCGGACGCGCCGGTGAACATCCGGGGTGGAGACTCACAGAGCCTGCGCCTGATCTCGCTGTCATCCACCTCCAGGTTCAGACGCCGTCCGGGGACGTCGAGGTCGATGAGGTCGCCGTCGCGGACGGCCGCCAGGGGGCCGCCCACGGCGGACTCGGGCGCGACGTGGAGGACGACGGTCCCGTACGCCGTTCCGCTCATCCGGGCGTCCGAGACGCGCACCATGTCGGTGACGCCCTCGCGCAGCAGTTTCGCGGGAATCGGGAGCTGCCCCCATTCGGGCATGCCCGGTCCGCCTACGGGACCCGCGTTGCGGAGGACGAGCACCGAATCGGCGGTCACCGGCAGCGCGGGATCGTCGATTCGTGCGGCCAGGTCGGAGACGCTGTCGAACACGATCGCGGGCCCGCGATGGCGAAGCAGCCGGCCGGAGGAGGCCGACGCCTTGATGACCGCGCCGTCGGGCGCCAGGTTGCCTCGCAGCACCGCCAAGCCGCCGGGGTCGCCGAACGGTTCGTCGAGCGTGCCGATCACCCGGCGGTCGGGTGAGACGGGCACGTGAAGCTGCTCCTGCAAAGTGTGGCCTGTCACGGTGAGGACGTCGGTGTGCAGCAGCGGCTCCAGCTCGCGCAGCAGGGCCGGGACGCCACCGGCGCGGAAGAAGTCCTCGAACAGATGCTCGCCCGCAGGCCGGACGTTGACGAGCAGCGGCGTACGCGCCGCGGCGGCATCGAGGTCGTCGAGCGAGAACGGCACCCCGCTGCGCCTGGCCAGCGCGAGCAGGTGGACGATCGCGTTGGTCGATCCGCCGATCGCGGCCAGCACGGTGGCCGCGTTGAGCAAGGCGGCGCGAGTGATGATCTGGCGAGAGCGTGGTCCGGAGCGTGCGAGGAACACCGCACGGGTGCCCGCACTTTCCGCTGCGGCGTATCGCCGCGCGTCCCCCGCGGGGATGGCCGCCGAGCCGGGCAGCGCAACGCCGAGGGCCTCCGCGAGCACGGCCATGGTGGACGCCGTGCCCATCTCGGTGCAGTGCCCGACTCCGGGCATGGCCGCCTGCTCCAGCTCGGCGAACTCCGCGTCGCTCATCTGCCCGGCGCGCAGCCGGTCGGTGTACCGCCACAGATCGGTGCCGACGCCGAGCCGCCGTCCGCGGAAGACCGCGGGTGCGGCGGGGCCGCCGGGCACCATCACGGTGGGTACGTTGGCCGAGGCGGCGCCCATGAGCTGCGCTGGGATGGTCTTGTCGCAGCCGCCCAGGAGCACGACCGCGTCGAAAGGATAAGACCGCAGGCTTTCCTCGACGTCAATGGCCATCAGGTTGCGGTACAGCATCGCGGTGGGCTTCATGAGGTTCTCGCCCAGCGAGATCGTCGGGAACTCCAGCGGCAGCCCGCCTGCTTGGAGCACGCCTCGCCGTACGGCGTCGGCGAGCCCGCGGAAGTGCGCGTTGCAGCTGACCAGCTCCGACCAGGAGTTGGCGATGCCGACGATCGGCCGGCCGGAGACCGCGGCCTGGGACAGCCCCGTGGCGCGCAGTGAAGCTCGGTGCAGAAAGCCCGGCAGGTCCTCGCCCGCGAACCAGGAGGCACTTCGCAACGACACGTGATCGGTTCCTTTCGGGGTTCAGTAGATCCGGGCCAGCAGCCCGCCGTCGACCACGAGGTCGGTGCCGGTGACGTACGCGGCGTCGTCGGAGGCCAGGAAGAGCGCCGCGGCGGCCACGTCCTCGGGCGAGGCGAAGCGGCGCAGCGGATAGCGCTCGGCAAGCCGCGCGCGTGCGGCGTCGGGATCGGGCTGGAAGGCGAAGAAGTCGTCGAGCAACTCGGTCTCCACATCGCCCGGGCAGATGGTGTTGACGCGGATGCCCTCAGGCCCGTGGGCGGCGGCCAGCGCCCGGGTCATGGACCGCAACCCGCCCTTCATCGCGCCGTAGGCAGGCATGTCCGGGTCGCCCACGATGCCGAGCAGGGACGCGGTGATGACGATCGAGCCGCCGCCCCTTTCCCGCAGCGCCGGCAGAGCGGCCTGTATACCGAGATAGACGCCGCGGAGGTTGACCGAGTGCAGCCGGTCCCACTGCTCGGGGCCGGTGTCCTCGATCCGGCCCATGACCTGCACCGCCGCGTTGGCGTGCAGGATGTCGACCCCACCGAACCGGCGGACGGTCAGTTCGACCATTCGCGCGTTGTCGCCGGGGGATGCCACGTCCGCGGCGATGGCGAACGCGTCGGCGCCGATCCGCCGCGCGAGATCCTCAACCGCCTCGGCGCGCTGGTCCACGCAGGCCACCAAGGCGCCTTCGGCGGCGAACCTGGCCGCGGTCGCCGCCCCGATGCCGCCGGCCGCGCCGGTGACGATCGCTACTTTTCCTGCCAGCCGCAATGGTCCTCCTCAATCGTTGGTCTTGATCCACGTCGACAGACGCGCGCAGGCCTGGCGGACCGCTTCGCCCACCTGTGGCCACTGCGTCCTGGGCAGGCGGGCCGCCACCGCCGACACCGAGATCGCGCCGATCGGCCGATCGGCGCGGCCGAGCACGGCGGCGGCCAGGCAGATGCCCCCGATCTCGGATTCCTCTTCGTCCAGGGCGTAACCATGGGCGCGTGCCTCGTCGAGAGCGGGGCGCAGCTCCGCCAGCGTCGTGCAAGTGGACGGGGTCAGCCGCGCGTACGGCTCCTGCCCCAGCAGCGCGCCCCACTCCCGTTCCGGCAACGCGGCCAGGACGGCCTTGCCGATCGCGGTGCCGTGCGGGGGCACCCGTTCCCCCAGCGTCGTGGTCAGCCGGATGGCGTGCACGGCGTCCACGGTGTCCGCCCAGACGATGCGCCCGCGCCGCAGCACCGCGAGGTTGATCGTCTCACCGGTGAGCCCGGACAGCTCGGCCAGCACCGGCGCGGCCAGGGGAATCAGCGAGCCGGAGTCCGAGCGCGCCGTCAGATCGTTCAACGCCGGACCGAGCCGGTACTCATGCGTCTGCGGCAGGTGCCGGACATAACCGCGCTCCTGCAGCACTGCGAGCAGTCGGTGCACGGTGGCGCGGGAGGCGCCGAGCCGCTTGGCCAGCCCGGCCAGCGTCGTCTCGCGGCCCTCGGCCAGGAGCTCCAGGGCGTCGAGGGCGCGCTCCAGTGAGCCGGACACCTTTACTCCTGTCTCATATAGTGCAACAGACTTGTTTGCATATATGAGATTAAAGCAGGCACACTCCCCGTATGTCACAGCCATCCCTCCGCCAGCTGTTCTCGACCGTCTCAAGCGCGCTCGCGGCCGACGCGCTTGACCAGCTCGACCTGAGAAACCAGTGCCTGCCCCCGGACGTCGCGCCCCTCGCACCTTCACACACGCTGCTCGGCCCGGCCTTCTGCCTGCGTGCCGAGCCGGCCCGCGAGACCCGGCCCGCCGTGCCGTACCAAGGGTTGCTGCAGGCGATGGAACACGTCCAAGCAGGTGAGATCGTCGTGTTCAGCACCGGCAGGTCCGACGCGGCCGGCGTATGGGGAGAGCTGATCACCACCGCCTGCCAAGCGCGCCGCGTCGCCGGAGCACTGACCGACGGCCTGGTACGGGACGCGGCAACGCTGGCCGGCGGGCCCTTCCCGATCTTCAGCCGGGGGACGGTCCCCTACGACAGCAAGGGCAGGCTCGACGTGGTCGCGCACGGCGAGCCCGTCACGCTGGGCGGCGTGCTGATCCGGCCCGGCGACCTACTGGTCGGCGACCTGGACGGGGTCACCGTCGTACCGGCCGAAGTCACAGGCCGCGTCGCCGAGCTGGTCGCGGACAAGCGCGCGGCCGAGGACGCCTTCCGCGCCGCGGCCGCCGAGAGCGGCTCGCTCGCCGACTCCTTCCACCGGTACGGCGTCCTGTGACGGCGGCCACCTGGTGGAAGCACGGCGCGATCTACCACGTCTACCCCCGCTCCTTCGCCGACAGCGACGGCGACGGCGTGGGCGACCTGCCGGGCATCACCGCGCATCTGGACTACCTGTCCTGGCTCGGGGTCGAGGCGATCTGGCTCTCGCCGTTCTACCGCTCCCCCCAGCGCGACTTCGGCTACGACATCACCGATCACACCGAGGTGGACCCCTTGTTCGGGACCCTCGCCGACTTCGACCACCTGCTGGCCGAAGCACACCGCCGCGGGCTGCGCGTGATCCTCGACTTCGTGCCCAATCACACCTCCATCGACCATCCGTGGTTCGCCGCGTCCCGCGCGTCCGCGGACGATCCCATGCGCGACTGGTACATCTGGCGCGACCCGGCGGGCGGCGGGCCACCCAACAACTGGCGCGCGGTCACCGGCGGGCCCGCCTGGACCCTCGACCCGCGGACCGGCCAGTACTACCTGCACTCGTTCCTGCCCGAGCAGCCCGACCTGAACTGGCGCCACCCCGAAGTGCGGCAGGCCATGCACCGGGTGATGCGGTTCTGGCTGGAGCGGGGCGTCGACGGCTTCCGCGTCGACATGGTGGACTACCTGCTGAAGGACGAACGCTTCCGGGACGAGCCCCTCGACGGGGATGGCGGCTACGAGCCCGCGCTGGCCCGCTACCAGCTCAACCAGCCCGGCACCCTGGGACTGCTCAGGGAACTGCGCGACATCACGGACGGCTATCCCGGGCGGGTGCTGGTCGGCGAGGTCGAATACCGGCTCCCGCTCCCCCGGCTGGCTGGCTACTACGGCAGGGACGACATGCTGCACCTGCCGATCAACTTCTGGTTGCTGTTCACCCCTTGGCAGGCGGACGACCTCCAGGCATTCATCACCGCCTATGACCGCGCGTTGCCCGCGCACGCGTGGCCCAACTGGGTGCTGGGCAGCCATGACATCTCCCGCATGGCCACCCGGCTCGGCCGCGACCAGGTACGCGTTGCGCTGATGCTGCTGTTCACCCTGCGTGGCACACCAGTGCTCTACTACGGCGACGAACTCGGCATGATCGATGTGCCGATTCCCCCGCACCAGGCACGCGACCCCTGGGAGGGACGAGATTGTGCCCGCACCCCGATGCCCTGGACCGCAGGACCAAACGCCGGATTCTGCCCGCCAGCGGCTCGGCCGTGGCTGCCGCTGGGCGACCCGTCCGTCAACGTCGCCGCCCAGGCGGCCGACCCCGGCTCGCTCCTCAACCTCACCCGCGCCCTGCTCGGGCTACGCCGCGGACACGCCGCGCTGAGGGACGGGTCGTACCAGCCTGTGCCCGCCCCCGATGGTGTGCTCGCCTACCGGCGCGCCCATCCCGATGAAGAACTGCTGATCACGCTCAACCTCACCGGCTCGGCCCTCGACATCCCGATCCCAGGAAAACCGCTGCTGTCCACCCACTCGGGAAGCAGATTGCTACTCCCTCACGAGGGACGCATCACCGTACTCAGAACTGCTGGGCATGTCTCCGAGGTCGAACAAGCTCTGGCGACCGCTAGATGACGCGCTCACTGTCCCCGCCCCGACGAACACCGGCGCCAATTTCTGCACAACCATGCCGAAGACAATCGCTGCCTGGATCCTCGCGCCCGCTCGATGTGATCGGGAGGAGACGCCGTTCTGGTCACATCAGATCTTAGATTCCGTCGCCGTCGGGCGTAGTGGCCGCCAGCCGCCGCCGTCCAGCTTGGCCAGCTCCGCCTCGACGTCCACGGTGATGACACCGAAGAAGTTGACGTTCTCGCTGTGCGCCGGGGAGATGTGGGCCAGCAGCTCGTCGGGGACGTCCCGGCCGGCCGCCCGGAGCTGCCGTACGGCGAGCGAGTAGTACTCGGTCGTCCAGGTGATGACAGAGTTGGTCAAAACGGTCAAACACCACGCCTGGTCCGTCTGGTCGGCCAAGGCCGGCTTGGTGACGGCGCCCTGCTGGGCGTAGTGCAGGTCCCGGCGTAGCGCGTGCAGGCTCTCGCCTTTGTTCAGCTGGCGGGCGATCTTGCGGCGGTAGGCCGGGTCCGACAGATACTTCGCGGCATGCAGGGTACGGCGTAGCATGCCCCACTCCTTCAGCGCCGCGGCCAGGGTGTTCTGCCGGGAGGCGGCCGACCATTTGCCCACCACCAGGGAGGCGGTAGCCTGGCCGTACTTCAGCGACCCGGCCATGCGCAGCAGGTCGGGCCAGCACTCGGCGATGAGATCTTCGTTCCAGCGTGCGCTCAGCAGCGGGCCAGCGTGCGGGTAGCGCTTGACCGTCTCCGTGGGCGTCTCGTCCCGGATCAGCGTGATTTTGCCCAGGTCGCGGATGCGCGGGGAGAGCAGCTTGCCCACCAGGTCGAACGTGCTTGGGAACGGTTGTGCTGGTCATCATTCATCCTCCTGCTCGGGAATGCCCCGATACTGGCAGGCGCCACTGACAACGGGGCAGCAGACGGCTCGGCTGCCGGTTCCGCTTGACGTGGTGCAGAGAAACCGCCTCCCTGGTGAGCGAGCCTTTCCAAGTGATGTGGTAAGGGCCCTTTTCTGCTTAGGGCGCGTCAAGGCCGACGTTGCGCATGGCGTTGTCGCGCCAGCGGTCCACGGCCCGGATGTAGCGCAGCACGACGGGTGAGGCAGGGGCCCAGCGGCCGTGCTTGGCGATGACGGCGACCGGGACGCCGGCGGCGTAGGCGACGGTGGCGCCCCCGGCGCGCAGGCTGTGCGCGGTGGTGAGCTGCTTCTGGACGGCGTCGAAGGAGCCGAAGTTCTTACAAGGCGACAAAGACAGAAGAGGGAAAAGTGGAGCCTGGCAGCGTGTCAGGTTGCCTAGCCTCTCGGTAACATGAACTTGCGCACATGCGGTCACAAAAGAGGAGCTTCCAGTAGTGACGAGCGGCAGTCCTGGGTTCTCGGTGACCCCAGTGGTCAAGAAGAGTGCGGCCGTCCAAGTAGCCGACCAGATCGTCGCGGCGATCCGCGACGAGCAGCTCAAGCCCGGCGACAAGCTGCCCTCAGAGCGGGAGCTCGCGCAGAACTTCGCAGTGTCCAGGCCCACCATCAGGGAGGCGCTGGCCGCGCTGGAGCTGGCGGGACTGGCCAAGTCGCACAAGGGCAGGGGCACGGTGATCATGGGGTCGGCCGCCACCGTGGCGACCTGGGGCGTAGAGGTGCTGCCTCCACAGGTGTTCGAGGCCAGGCTGGCGATCGAGCCTTGCCTGGCCTCGCTGGCCGCAGAGAAGCGCTACCCCGAGGATCTGGAGATGCTCGAGGCTGCACTGGCCAAGCTGGAGGCTGAATACGCCGAGACCGGGGCGTACGGGAGCGACCTCCCGGTGCACCGGGCCATCGCCCGCGCCGCCCGCAACCCCCTGCTGGAGCAGGCGCTGGAAGAGGCGTTGCGGCACGTCGAGAAGCCGTTGTGGTCGGAGTTGCGCCGCCGTGCGCTGGCCCAGCGCAGCGCCCGCGACGGTCACGTCGAGGAGTCCCGCATGGTGATCAGGCACATCCGTGATGGCAAGGCCGCCGAGGCGGCGGAGGTGTGGCGGCAGCATCTGCTGAGCTACCGCAGCGAGATCCTCGGCGCCGCCGATCAGTGATCCCGTGAAGGCCCGCCTGCGCAGCGCAGGCGGGCCTTTGTCGTGTCAGAGGTCAGGTTGCCTGGCAGGTTCACGGCGTCCAATCCAGCGCTTGTGGGCCTTTATTTACATTCCTCGGTCTTGACATGCCCGTTTTGGCGAGAAAGTCTGGCTGGCAACCTACCAGGCAACCTTTCAAGTGAGGGGGATGCTCATGGAGCAGCCGGCGTCCCGGGTGGAGCATGATCTCTTAGGGGAGCTCACGCTTTCCTCGGCCGACCTGTACGGCATCCACACGGCACGGGCCAGCGAGAACTTCCGCCTCGGCGGCGAGTCCCTGCGCGAGTTCCCCGCACTGCTGACCGCGCTGGCCCAGGTCAAGAGCGCCGCCGCATGGGCCAACGCCAAGCTCGGCGTGCTGGACTCCGACCTCGCCCAGGCCGTCATGGCCGCCGCCCATGAGGTCTGCCAGGGTGGTCTGCTCGAGCACTTCCCGCTGGAAATGGTCCAGGGCGGTGGCGGCACCTCGACCAACATGAACATGAACGAAGTGCTGGCCAACCGGGCGACCGCCCTGCTGGGCCGGCGGGTGGACCCGCACGACCACGTGAACCGCTCCCAGTCGACCAACGACGTGATGCCGACGACGGTGAACATGGCGGTGCTGGTGACCGCCCGTTCCACGGTCGGCTCGCTGCGGATCCTGGCCGAGTCGCTGAGCCGCAAGGCCAGGCAGTACGCCACGCTCGACCGGCTGGGCCGCAGCTGCCTTCAGGACGCGGTCCCTGTGCCGGCCGCCCTCGTGCACGAGGGCCAGGCCACGTCGGTGCGGGCCGCTGCCGCTGCCCTGGAGGACGCGGCCGAGGCGCTCAGGTCCGTGCCGCTCGGCGCGACCGCGATCGGCACCGGCCTCGGCGCGCCGGAGGGGTACGGCGAGCTGGCCATCCAGCGCCTGGCGGAGGAGACCGGGTTGGACCTCCGGCAGTCCGCGAACCTGTCCGAGGGGATCTCCTCGCTGGAGAGCCTCGCCTGGGTCGGCGACGCGATGGCGCGGGCCGGCCGTGTCATCGCCCGCATCGCCGGCGACCTCAGGCTGCTGGCTTCGGGCCCGGTGGGCGGGTTCGGCGAGGTACGCCTGCCGCCCGTGCAGGCAGGCTCGTCGATCATGCCGGGCAAGGTGAACCCGGTCATCCCGGAGCTCGTCATGCAGGTGTCCTTCCAACTCCAGGGCGGCGCCCACACCGTGCGCCTGGCCAGCGCCGCCGCCGAGCTGGAGGTCACCGCCATGGCTCCAGTGGTCACGGCCGAGCTGCTGCGCGGGCTGCGGCGCCTCGGGGGCGTGTCCGAGGCGTTCGCTACCCGCTGCGTCGACGGGCTGACCTGGAACGAGGCGATCGTCCGTGCCAACCTGCGCGGCTCGCTGCAGCCCGCCGTCGAGTCGGCGGTCGAGCACGGCCACGCGTACGCGATCGAGGAGGGCGGGGCATGATCGTCGACCCGATTCACGACGGCGCCACCGATCCGGTGCTCGTCTGGAACCACGAGGAGGCCTCGTGGTGGTGCCTGTTCGTGCACCGGCGGGCCAACACGAAGATCGGCGGCCCGCCCCGGATCGGCCGGTGCCACGGCAGCGAGGTCGGCGCGGCGAGCTCGGCGGACGGCGGCCGGAGCTGGCTCTACCGGGGCACCGTCTCGCTGCCCGTCGAACGCGGAACGAACACGTTCTGGGGTCCCGACGTCGTCTGGCACGACGGCATGTACCACATGTTCGTGACCTTCATCCGGGGCGTGCCCGACGACCCGGCGTGGGACACGCACGGCCGGCCCAGCCCGTGGCACCGCCAGATCCACCATCTGACGAGCGCGAACCTGTGGGACTGGGAGCACGTCTCCCGGTTGGATCTCGGCACGGATCATGCCGTGGACCCGTACGTGTTCCCGATGCCGTCGGGCGGCTGGGGACTGTGGTTCAAGGACGAGGCGCGCGGCGGCTCGATCTGGCGCGCCGCCAGCACGGATCTGTACGAGTGGAAGGTCGCCGACCAGGTGCTGACCGACTGGCACGAGGGCCCGTCGCTCTTCGAGCTGGGCGGCAGCATCTGGATGATGGCCGAGAGCCGCAACGGGCCGGTGGTCTACCGCTCCGGTGACGCGCTCACCTGGGAGCCCCGCGGGCCGCTCGTGGTGCCGGGCGAGACGCCGCGCCAGCCGAACGTGCTGCCCGTCGGCGACGACAGGGCCTGCATGACGTACTACGCCCAGACCGGGACGGACAGCTTCGGCGTAGCCGTGCCGACGTCCGGCCAGTCCTCTGTCATCCGCCTGGCCGAGCTGGAGCTGGCCGGGGATGGCCTCGAATGCCGTACGGGGGTCGTCGCGGAGCTGCCGCTCCGCGCCGCAAGAAAGTCCGACACCAGGTAATCGATCCCTGGAAGAGCAAGGCTGGTGGCACATTGAGCATTCCCTGCAACCGCAAGCACACGTACGCGGCGGCCATGACCGGCGCCCTCCTCCTCACCCTCACCGCCTGCGGTACCGGCTCGACCGCCCAGGACACGGCGGGCACGAGCGCCGCCGCGGCATCCTCAGGATCGCCGGCCGCGATCGCCAAGGACGCAGAGCTGGTCACCGCGGTGCCGGCCGAGATCCGTAACAGGGGCACCCTGATCATCGGCACGAACGCGCCTTACCCGCCGCTGGAGTTCTTCGCCGAGGACAACAAGACCCTGGTCGGCTTCGACATCGACACCGGCAACGCGCTCGCGGAGATCCTCGGGCTGAAGGCCGACTGGCAGAACACCTCCTTCGACAACATCATCCCGGGGCTGGAAGCGGGCCGGTACGACATCGGGATCGCCGGGTTCGGGATCGAGAAGGAGCGGCTGGAGGTCGTCAGCTTCGTCTCGAACTACCTCAGCGGCGGCGGGTTCCTGGTGAAGAAGGGCAGTGGGGTCAAGGCTAACGACTTCAAGGACACCGTCTGCGGCCTGCGGGTGGCTGTGCAGAGCGGGACGACGCAGGTCGAGCGGCTGGAGAAGGCGGAGAAATACTGCACGGGCGCCGGCAAGAAGCCGGTTCAGATCATCCGCATCCCCGACCAGAACCAGGTCGTGCTGACGCTGTCGAGCGGCCGCGCGGACGTCGTGTCCGCGGACAAGCCGGCCGTGGAGTGGGCCGCGAAGCAGTCGGAGGGCGCGCTCTGCGTCACCGGCACGTACCGCACCCCGCACAGCCTGGCCGGCATCGCGGTCCCCAAGCGCAACTCCGCGCTCAACGACGTGCTGCAGAAGGCGATGACGAAGCTGATCGCGGACGGCCGCTACAAGAAGATCGCCGAGAAGTGGGGCGTCGTGGACGGCGCGATCGACAAGTCGGAGATCTTCACCGAGCCCGGCCAGGTCCAGGACGGCGACGAGATCTTCCCGCAGCCGATCAAGGAAGGATGCGCCTAGCCCATGGCTACGGACATCACCCGGCACGCCTCGCCGGAGCACGCCGAGGTTGCGGAGATCAAAGCGATCCCGGCGCGGCACCCCTGGCGGTGGGTTGCCACGGGCTTCGTGCTGCTGCTGGTGGCGTTGGTGGTCGTCTCGCTGTTCACCAATCCGCGCTACCGGTGGGAGATCGTCGCCAAGTACCTGTTCGACGGGACGGTGCTGCACGGTCTTCTGCTGACGCTGGAGTTCACCGCCATCGCGATGACGATCGGCGTCGTCCTGGGCGTCGTGCTGGCGGTGATGCGCGGCTCGCCCAACCGGGTGCTGTCGTGGACGAGCGGGGCCTACATCTGGTTCTTCCGCGGGACCCCGCTGCTGGTGCAACTGATCTTCTGGTTCAACCTCAGTGCGCTGTATCCGACGATCGACCTCGGCGTGCCGTTCGGGCCGACGTTCGCGACGCTGGACGCGAACGTGCTGATCACGCCGTTCATCGCCGGTGTGCTCGGCCTGGCGCTGAACGAGGGTGCGTACATGGCGGAGATCGTCCGCGCCGGGATCATGTCGATCCCCAAGGGCCAGCTGGAGGCGGCGAGTTCGCTGGGGATGCCGCGGGGCATGACCATGCGGAAGATCATCCTGCCGCAGGCGATGCGGGTCATCATCCCGCCGACGGGCAACAACACCATCGCGATGCTCAAGACCAGCTCGCTGATCAGCATGCTGGCCATCCCGGAGCTGCTCTACAGCGTGCAGGTCATCTACGGCCGCAACTTCCAGACGATCCCGCTGCTGCTGGTGGCGAGCATCTGGTATCTGCTGGCCACGTCGATCCTGACCACTCTGCAGACCAGGATCGAGCGCCGTTTCTCCTCCGGCGCCGATCCCCGGGATTCGTACGGCTCCCGGCTTCGCCACAATCTCTTCTCGCGGCGGCAGACCGTCAAGGAGGCCCAGTGATGTCCGCCAAGCCGCTGGTCCAGGCCCAGAGCGTGCACAAGAGCTACGGCCGCCACGAGGTGCTCAAGGGCGTCGACCTGCTCCTGGAGGAGGGGCAGGTGCTGTGCTTGGTCGGCCCGTCGGGCTCCGGCAAGAGCACGTTCCTGCGGTGCATCAACCACCTGGAGACGATCAACCGCGGCCGGCTCTGGGTCGACGGCGAGCTCATCGGGTACCGGCAGAGCGGGGACGCGCTCTACGAACTGCACGAGAAGGAGGTGTGCCGCCAGCGCGCGCAGATCGGCATGGTGTTCCAGAACTTCAACCTGTTCCCGCACTACACCGCGCTGGAAAACGTCACGATCGGCCCCCTCCTGGTCAAGAAGGAGCCGCGGGCGGCCGCCACCGAGCACGCGGAGGAGCTGCTGCGCCGGGTGGGTCTCGGCGGCAAGCTGCACAGCTACCCCGGCCAGCTGTCCGGCGGCCAGCAGCAGCGCGTCGCCATCGCCCGGGCGCTGGCCATGCGGCCGAAGCTGATGCTGTTCGACGAGCCGACGTCGGCGCTGGACCCGGAGCTGGTGGGCGAGGTGCTCGACGTGATGCGGCGGCTTGCCGGCGACGGGATGACCATGATCGTCGTCACGCATGAGATGGGTTTCGCGCGGGAGGTCGGGGACTCGCTCGTGTTCATGGACGACGGCGTGATAGTCGAGTCTGGGCACCCGCGTGACGTTCTGGCCAACCCTCAGCACCAGAGAACCCAGGCGTTTCTGTCCAAGGTGCTGTGACTTCAAGAGATGGAGCAACACGTTGCTTGATGTGATCGTGATCGGGCTCGGCGCCATGGGCTCGATGACGGCGTGGCAGGCCGCCGCACGGGGGGCTTCGGTCGTGGGGATCGAGCAGTTCCCGCTGGCGCACGCGCGCGGGTCCTCGCACGGGGGGTCGCGTATTTACCGGCAGATCCTGTTCGAAGGCAAGGAGTACGTGCCACTGGCCCGCCGCTCCCTCGACCTGGTCAGGGAGCTCGAGCGGGAGAGCGGCGCGGCGTTGTTCGCCCGCTCCGGCGGGCTGGTGATCGGCACTCATGGCGGGCCGCTGATCGAGGACGCGCTCGCCAGCGCGGTCGCGGGCGGGGTGGAGTTCGAGCAGCTCGAACCGGACGAGCTGCGGGCCCGCTTCCCACAGCACGCGGCCTTCGACGACGACGTGGCGGTGTACGAGCCGGGCGCCGGGGCTCTGCGTCCCGAGTCATGCATCACGGCGGCGGCCGAGGCGGCAGCCCGGGCCGGCGCCCAAATCCGCGTCGAGACCCCTGTCCTGGCCCTGCGCCCCGGTGACGCGTACGTCGAGGTGGCCACCGGCGACGAGACGCTCAGAGCGAAGACGGTGGTGCTCGCCTCCGGCGCGTGGGGACTGGACCTGCTGCCCGGAGTGGAGCTGCCGCTGCGGACGCAACGGTCCTGCCTGGCCTGGTTCAAGGCCCGGCAGGACCAGGGCGACTACCGGCCGGAGAGCTTCCCCGTGTTCGTCAGGGAGAGCAGGGACCTCGACGGTTGGGGGATCCCGGACGTCGACGGGCAAGGGGTGAAGGTCGGGGTCGGCGGCACCGTACAGAAAAGGTGGCTGGACCGTCCCGAGGACAACTGGGAGCCCCCGTCCGCGCAGGACCTGAAGCCCGCGGAGGACTTCTGCCGCATCGCCTTCCCCGGGCTCGACCCCCGCGTCGCCCATGCCACGGCCTGCATGAACTCCAAGACGCCCGACGGCGATTTCATCATCGGCCACGTGGGCGGCAGCGGCCGTGTGGTGTTCGCCGGGGGCTTCTCCGGCCACGGGTTCAAGCACTCGCCGGCGGTCGGCCTCATCTGCGCCCAGCTCGCGCTCGACGGCCGTACCGAATTCGCCATCGAAAAATTCTCTCCCAACCGTTTCGAGGACGCGCGATGAAGTACGCACATCTGGGCAGGTCGGGGCTGCGGGTCAGCCGGCTGGCCCTCGGCACGATGAACTTCGGCCCGATCACGGATGAGGAGAGCGCGCACCGGATCCTCGATCTCGCGGTGGACGGCGGCGTCAACCTCGTCGACACCGCCGACGTGTACGGCGCCGACGCCAACAAGCAGGTCTACGGCCTCGAACCGGAGAAGGGCCGGACCGAGGAGATCATCGGCAGGTGGCTGGCCGCGACGCCCTCCCGCCGGGACGAGATCGTGCTGGCCACGAAGGTGTACGGCGCCATGGGGCCCGGGGTCAACGACATCCGGCTGTCGGCGCGGCACATCGTACGAGCATGCGAGGCGTCGCTGCGCCGGCTCCAGACCGACCACGTGGACCTCTACCAGCTGCACCACATCGACCTGGCGACACCGTGGGAGGAGATCTGGGAAGCACTGTCCCTGCTGCGACAGCAGGGCAAAGTGCTGTATTTCGGCACCAGCAACCATGCGGCCTGGCACATCATGCAAGGCCAGTTCACCGCGGAGCGTCAGGGGCTGCTCGGCTTCGTCGCCGAGCAGAGCATCTACAACCTGGCGCAGCGGTCGGTCGAGCTGGAGGTGCTGCCTGCCTGCCGGGCGCTGGGGCTGGGCTTTCTGCCGTACAGCCCCCTCCACGGCGGGCTACTGGGCGGCCTGCTGCGCAAGCAGGACGCCGCTCGGGGCAAGAGCGGCCGCGCCGCGACTGCGCTGCAGGGCTACCGGGAGCGGGTGGAGCGCTACGAGAAGACGTGTGACGCCTTCGGCGAGCATCCTGCCGTGGTCGGCCTGGCGTGGCTGCTGCACCAGCCCGGCGTCACGGCGCCGATCGTCGGCGCACGCACCGCCGAGCACCTGTCCCTGGCCCAGCGTGCCCTGGAGGTCGAACTGGACGCCGAGCAACTGGCGGCGCTGGACGACATCCTCCCTGGGCCCGGCCCTGCCCCTGAGGCCTACGCCTGGTGACGCCCGAGCTCCACGACCCGGACGAAGGACACGGCGCCGTCAGGAGCCGTGTACGCGTACGGCCGGTCGCTGGCCAGCCGCGCGGACGCGCCGGCGGCCAGCTCGGCTGAGCGGCCTTCGATCTCCACCACCAGCGTTCCCGCAGTGACGAGGATGAGCTCTTCCGAGCCACGGGGATCGGCCTGGGCCTGGTAGCGGTCCCCGGGCTGGAGGGTCCACTCCCACAGCTCGGGGCCGCCGCGCCGGGCGCCGGCCACGTGTAGGAGCGCGCGGCTGCCCGCCCGGCTGCGCCAGACCTCGACCGGCTGGGACACGTGGAGCGGCTCGGCGCCCCATGGCGTGGTCAGGGTCGCGAAGTCGACGCCGAGGGCACGGGCGATCTTGTCGACGGTGGCCAGGCTCGGGTTCGCCGTGCCCTGCTCGATCTGGGTGAGCATGCGGCGGCTGAGCCCGGCGCGATCGGCCAGCGCCTGCACGGTCAGGTCCGCCTCCTGGCGGCGGCGCCGCACCTCGCGGCCGAGGCGCTCGATGAACTCCCCTGTTGACACAATCACTTCCTAGATGGGCACTATATTTTCCATGATGAGCACTAAAATACCAGTAATGGAACGCCTGCCCGATCTACCGGCAGGTGACGTCCTTGACGCGTTGCGTACGGCGTTCACCGAACTCGCCGCAGGTGCGGCCGCGCAGCCACCCCAGACCCTCACCCTGCTGCCGAGCGGCGGCGACGTCATCGCCTACCAGGCGGTGCTCGGCGACGCCTATGGGGTCAAGGTCTCGCCGTACCTGCCGCAGCCCGACGGCAAGGGCATCGTCACCGCGTGGACGCTGTTGCTGAGCACGCGAACCGGCCGCCCTCTGCTGCTGTGCGACGCGGGCGCGCTCACCGTGGAGCGCACCGCCGCCACCAGCGTTCTCGCCGTGGACCGGTTGGCCAGTCCCGACGCGGCCACGCTGGCCGTCATCGGGTCCGGCACGCTCGCCCGCGCGCATCTGCGTTACGCCCGCGCCGTACGCGATTTCACGTCGGTACGCATGTACTCGCCCTCTCTCACCCCGGCCACCGTCCCGGAAGGGGTGAGCGTGGCCGGCAGCGCCGAGGAGGCCGTGGCCGGCGCGGACGTCGTGCTGCTGTGCACCTCAGCGGCCGAGCCTGTCGTCGACGCCGCCGCATTCCGGCCCGGCACGGTGGTAACGTCCATCAGCACCAACGCCCCGCGCGCGCACGAGATCTCCCCCGCCGCCCTGGCCTCGCTGGAGGTCTACGGCGACTACCGGCCCACCGTCGCCGGCACGGCCGGCGAGATGGTCATCGCCGCCGAGCAGGGCCTGTGGTCCGCCGAGCACCTGCGCGGGGACCTCCCCGAGCTGGTCACGGGCGCCTGCCCGGCGCCCACCGGCGAGCGGCCGGTGTTCTTCCGCTCGGTCGGCCTGGGAATCGAGGATCTCGCCGTCGCCCGACTGCTCCTGGAGAAGTCCTGATGTCGTTCACGCCGTTCGGGCTCGAAGAGTGGCAGTCCCGCTACGAGCACACCGTCGCCTACAACCTCGCCGACAGCGGCTGCCACCCGGTCGCACTGAGCGAGCTACTCGGCGACGATCCCGAGGCCGTCGACCGCCTGCTGGCCTCAAGCCTGCACTATCCGCCGGTCGGCGGCACCGACGCGCTGCGTGCCCTGATCGCCGCCTGGCACGGCGCCACCGCGGACAACGTCCTGGTCACCGTGGGCGCCGCCGAGGCGAATGCCATCACCATCGCCGGCCTGGTCGACCCGGGCGATCACGTGGTGGTCATGGAGCCCGGCTACCGCCAGGTCCGCGGCCTCGCGCTCAACGCCGGCGCCGAGGTCGACGCCTTTCCCCTTGACCCCGGCCACCAGTGGCGGCCTGACCTCGACGCCCTGAACCGCGTGGTCCGCCCCGGCACCAAGCTCATCGCCGTCACCAACCCCAACAATCCGGTCGGCGCCATCCTCACCCCGTCCGAGGTGGACGCCATCGTCGCGGCGGCCGAGCGGGTCGGCGCCTGGATCCTCGCCGACGAGGTCTACCGCGGCACGGAACGCCTCACCGACGAGGTGACGCCGAGCTTCTGGGGCCGCTACGACAAGCTCGTATGCGTGGGCGGCCTGTCCAAGGCCTTCGGCCTGCCCGGCCTGCGCCTGGGCTGGCTGGTCGCGCCACCCTGGCTCAGGGAGGCGGCCTGGCGCCGTCACGAGTACGCCACCATCGCGGCCGCCAGCCTGTCCATGCATCTGGCCGAGATCGCGCTGCGGCCGGCGACCATCGACCGCCTGCTGACCCGCAACCGGAGCCTGATCCGCGACGGCTACACGCGCCTCCAGCAGTGGATCGACCGGAGCGAGGGGCTGCTGTCCATCGCCCCACCGCACGCGACCGCCCTGGGCTTCGTGCGCTACCACCTGCCCCGTCCCAGCATCGAGATCGCCCACGCAATCCGCGAGCACGGCGACGTGCTCGTCGGCGCGGGCGCGCACTTCGGGGTGGAGCATCACCTGAGGATCACGCACGGCCTCGCGGTGGGGTACGTGGACGCGGCGCTCTCCAGCATCACTCGTGTCCTCAACTCACTGTGATCGGCCACGTCAGGTGTGGCAGTCGTCACGTTGCGTTGACATCCATGTTTAGGGTAGGCAACCCTAAGTAAACAAATCACCATGGATGGGGACAAAGTGCATCTGAGTCGGCGCCAGCTTCTCATGACGACCGGAGGCACCAGCCTCGCAGCGCTGCTCGCCGCCTGCGGCGGCAACGGATCCAACGCCCAGCCGAAGCCGACGGCGTCGGCGGCTCAGGGCACCCCCGTGAGCGGCGGCACGCTGCGGATAGGCGCGCTGGGCCGGGCGAGCGCAATCACCCGCGACCCGCACGGTACCCAGGCGAACGAGAGCGACTATCTGATCATCAGCCTCGTCTACGACACCCTGACCGCCCCGGGCGCCGCCCAGAACACCGTCCCCAGGCTGGCGGCGAGCTGGAAGGCCGACGCCGACGTCAAGACCTGGCGCTTCACCTTGGCCAAAGGCGCGACCTTCCACGACGGCACGCCGGTCACCGCCGAGGACGTCGCCTGGTCGCTGCGCCGGCTGCGGGAGACCCCGGCGGGCGCGTCCCGCCTGCCGGGCATCAAGGCGGACAACATCAAGGCGGAGGGTGACGCCGTGGTGCTGACCTCCGACTACCCGAACGCCGACCTGCCGCTGCTGCTGCGGCTGACCACGTTCGTGCTGAAGAAGGACACCAAGGAGGTCGCTGACGCACCGGGCACCGGGCCGTTCAAGCTGGAGTGGTACCGCGACGGCAACGCCCGCCTGGTACGCAACGACGCCTGGCACGGCGGCAAGCCGTACCTCGACGCGATCGAGGTGAAGATCTTCGAAAGCCCGCAGGCCATGGCCAACGCCCTGCTGGGCGGCCAGATCGACGTGGCCTCCAACGTCGGCGCGGTCGCCGCCAGGACCGCGGCCTCTCGGCCGGACGTCCAGGTGCTGCGCAGGCCCGACGACATGGCGATGCCGATCGTCATGCGTACGGCGGAGGGCAGCCCGTTCGCCGACCCCAAGGTACGCGAGGCGCTGCGATTGGCCGTCGACCGCGACGCCATGGTCAAGCAGGTGCTCAGCGACTACGGCAAGGTCGCCAACGACGTGCTCGGCACCGGCGACCCCGCCTACGCCAAGGACCTGCCGCAGCGCGCCCGCGACCTGGCCAAGGCCAAGCAGCTGCTGCAGGAGGCCGGGTTCGACCTGTCGAAGACGTACCAGCTCAAGACCACCGAGGACATTGCCGGGCTGGCCGAGTCCGCGGCGCTGTTCGCCACGCAGGTCCGCGAGGCCGGCGTGCAGATCGAGGTCGTCAAGGAGGACTCGGGAACGTTCTGGGACAAGACCTGGCTCAAGGGCGACCTCTACACCACCTACTGGGGCACCAACGACTCCGTGGTGTTCTTCGCCAGCAAGCTGCTGACAACCGGGGCAGGGCAGAACGAGTCGGGGTGGAGCGACGCCGAGTTCGACGAGACGTACAAGCAGGCCGTGGGCACGCTGGACGAGGCCACGAGGACGCAGGCGCTGCGCAAGCTCCAGGAGATCCAGCACGAGCGGTCCGGCTACCTGCTGTGGGGCATGGCCGACGGCATCGACCTGGCCGCGGCGAACGTCCGCGATCTACCCAAGCTGCCCGGGTACGGACGAGTACAGCTCGAGCGGGTATGGCTGACTCGAGCATAGCGGCGGTCACGCGCCTGGCCTGGCTGCTCACCCGCAGGATCGCCCTGTGCGCCGCGCTGCTGGCGCTGGTCTTCGCCGTCGTCGAGGCGCTTCCCGGCGACGCCGCCGACGCGACGTCCGAGCGCGGGGAGAGCGCTGCGGACGTCGAGCGGCGGCGCGTGCTGCTGGGGCTGGACCAGCCGGTCGCGGTGCGGTTCCTGCACTGGATGGCCGGGCTGCCGACCGGCGACCTCGGCGTCTCCGCGCGCGGCGAGCCGGTGCTGAGCCTGCTGGCCGGGCCGTTGCCGAACACCCTGCTACTGGGTGGGCTGGCGCTGGCGGTCACCGTCGTCGCCGCGCTCGGGCTCGGTTGCTGGGCGGCGCTGCGGCCGGGGTCGGTGACCGATCGGGTGATCTCGGCGTCGGCGACCGCGGTGCTGGCGCTGCCGGAGTTCGTGATCGCGGTGGCGCTGGTGCTGGTCTTCGCCCTGTGGGCAGGTGTCCTGCCCGCTGCCACGATGGCCGGTCCGGACGGCGCGCCCGCGTCGTGGACGATGCTGGTGCTGCCCGTGCTGGCACTGGCGATTCCGCAGGTCGGGTGGAACGCCCGGATCGTTCGAGGCGCTCTCGCCGACGAGGCCAAGGCTCCCCATGTCGCCGCTGCCGTGCTGGACGGGCTGCCATCACGCCGGATCCTCACCCACCACCTGCTGCCGGGCGCGCTGCCCGCGATCGCGATGGGCGTGGCGACCTCCACGGGCATGCTGCTCGGCGGCGCGGTCGCGGTGGAGACGATCTTCAACTATCCAGGCGTAGGGGCGCTGCTGGCGGGCGCGGTGGCCGATCGGGACGCCCCGCTCATCGCGGGCGTGGTAGCGCTGACCGGGGTGGCGATCACGTGCGTGCTGCTGGCGGCGGACGCGATCCGGGCGTGGGCCGCGGGAGTGCGCCGGTGAAGCGCCGCGACTGGGGCATGAGATTCGGAATCCCTCCGGTGAAGCGTCGTGACCAGGGCAGGAGCGGCCGAATCCCGCCGGTGCTGCGCATTGTGCCGGCGCTGTTGTTGCTGCTGCTCTCCGTCGCGGGCCCGCTGCTGGCGCCGCAGCCGATGGACCAGCCGGTCACGATTCCGTACGGCCTGCCTGGGGCGGACGGGACGCTGCTCGGCGGCGACCAGCTCGGCCGGGACGTGCTGAGCAGGCTCCTGCACGGCGGGCGCGATCTGGTCTTCTCCTCCCTCATCGTGGCGGCGCTGGTGACCGCGATCGCCGCCGTCCTCGGGGTGGCCGGAGCGCTGCGGCCCGGGTTCGGGCGGTTCGTCGAGCGGGTGGCGGACGTGTTCATGCTGCTGCCTGCCGTGCTGGGCATCCTGCTCGTCACGCTCTCCTGGCCGGGCGGTGGCCGGCTCGCGATCGTGGTCGCGGCAGTGGCGCTCGCCGTCCCGTACGCGGTGCGCTTCATGGTCGCCGCGGCGGCGCCCATCGTGGTCACCGGCTACGTCGAGGCGGCGGTCGCGGGCGGCGAACGTACCTGGCACCTGATCCTCCGGGACGTGCTGCCCAACCTGCGCTCCACCGTGCTCGCCCTGTTCGGCCTGCGCTTCGTCGCGGCGGTCTACGTGGTGGCCACGGCCGCGTTCCTGCAGATCGGCCCCCAGCCGCCCGCCGCCGACTGGGCGCTGATGATCCGCGAGAACAGCCCGGGCATCGTCCTCAACCCCTGGGCCGTGCTGGCGCCCTGCATCGCGATCGGCCTGCTCGCCATGAGCGTCAACCTGGCGGCCGGTGCCCTCAACCCCAAGGCGGAGCGCACATGACCATCCACGCCGTCGTCGAAGCGTTGACCGTGGCCTCGCCGGACGGGCGCGAACTGGTGTCCGGTGCCAGCCTCACCGCCCGCGCCGGGCGGGTCGTGGCGCTCGTGGGTCCCTCGGGTTCAGGCAAGACCACGCTGCTGCGGGCCATGATCGGTGACCTTCCGGCGGGCTCAGCACGCCGCGCCGGCACGGTCGAGGTGCTGGGCGTGGACGTGCTCGGCTGCGGGGCGGCGGAGCTGCGCACGCTGCGCCGTACCCGCGTGGCCTATGTCGGCCAGGATCCGGGCTCGGCCCTCAACCCGTGGATGCGTGTGGACAAGCTGGTCACCGAGACCGGCTCGCGTGGAGAGGCGGCCGCGCTGCTCGAAGAGGTGCGCCTGACCGGCATCCCAGGACTGCTCAGACGCCGGGCGGGCGAGCTGTCCGGCGGCCAGCAGCGCCGCGTCGCGCTGGCCAGGGCGCTGGCCCGCCGTCCTGACCTGCTCCTGCTGGACGAGCCCACGGCCGGGCTCGACCCGTCGCTGCGCGACGAGATCAGCGACCTCCTCCGGCATCTGGCCGTCGAGCGCGGGGTCGCCGTGGTGCTGTCCTGCCACGACAGGGAGCTGGTCAGCCGGTTGGCCGACCAGGTGCTCGAGCTGCCCGGCGTGGCGCTCCCGCAGCCGATGCACTGTGCGCCCCTAGCTCCCGCCGCCGAGCCGGCCGAGGAGTCGGGGCTGCGGGCGCGCGGGCTGCATGCCGAAGTAGGCATGCAACGGATGCCGGTCCTGCACGGTGTGGACCTCGACGTGCCGTCCGGCACGGCCGTCGCCGTGGTGGGCCCGTCCGGTTCAGGCAAGACCACGCTTCTGCGCGCGCTGGCGGGCCTGCACCCGTTCTCCGCCGGTACGGTCACGCTCGACGGCGCCGCCCTCCATCCGAACGTCCGCAAGCGCGAACGCGACCAGCGCCGCAGGGTGCAGTTCGTACCGCAGAACCCCATGGGCGCGTTGAACCCCTCGACCACCGTGTCCGCGACCCTGGCCCGGCCGCTGCGCCTGCACCGCCGCTGCTCCCGCTCCGCCGTGCCCGACCGCGTGGCCGACCTGCTGAAGCGAGTGGGCCTGGGGCCCGAGCACGCGAGCCGGTACCCACGCGAGCTGTCGGGCGGCCAGCGGCAGCGGGTCTCCATTGCCCGCGCCCTGGCTGCCGAGCCCGACGTGCTGATCTGCGACGAGATAACCTCCGCCCTGGACGGCGACACGGCGGTGGCGGTGATGGAGCTACTGGCCCGGCTATGCCGCGACCGGAGCGTAGCCGTGGTGTTCGCCTCGCACGACCTGTCCCTGGTCGAGAAGTACGCCGACACAGTGGTCACAAGCGGCCCCGAAGAGGACACGCGTTAAGGTCTCGCGAGCCGGATCCTGTGCGGCGTCCGCTGCGCCTTCCACAGCCGCTGCGTCTCGACGCGGTACTTCAAATTTCCCGAGGCGATCGCGGAGGTCACCAGCCTGCTCGCCCCTGGCGACAGCAGGCGCTGAAGGGATCTCCGACTCGCGGAGCTGTTCGGCGTCGCCCGCGCGACGGTTTATCGGGCGGGCGAGCGTGCCGCCACGGGGTCCATGCTCGCCCGGTGAGGCCAGCGGCCTGAACGCCGGCCGACGGTCACATGTGGCGTCGGCCGCTTGGCGCGTCAGGTCGAGGAACGACTGGCCTGAGGGCTTCCCGTCGGTCAGGGGTTGTCAGGGAGCGGTGAAAGCAGCGAGACGTTCTGCCCGCCGAACCCGAAGGAGTTGCAGAGCGCTGCCCCAAGGCGCTGCTTACAAGGCTCGCCGCTGACGATGTCCAGCTCGACCTCGGGTGCCTTCTGTTCGAGGTTGAGGGTGGGCGGGATGACACTGTAGGTGACCGACAGAAGGGTGATGATGGCCTCGAGCGCGCCGGCGGCGCCGACGAGGTGGCCGATGCTGGATTTGGACGCGGTGAGAACGACGTCGTTTCCGAGTGCCCGCTGGATGGCGACTTCTTCCCCTACGTCGCCCACGACGCTGGACGTCGCGTGGCAGTTGACGTGGTCAACGTCCGCAGGCTCGAGTCCTGCGGCCGAGATAGCCTTGAGGATCGCCCGGATCTGGCCGGCGCCTGTCGGGTCTGGGCCGGTGATGTGGTGGGCGTCCGAGGTGATGCCGAAGCCAGCCAGCCGGCCAATCGGGCGAGCGCCCAGCCCGGCGCGAAGCCTGCACGCTCCAGGATCATGATGCCAGCGCCCTCGCCAAGCACGAAACCGTCGCGGCCGACATCGAATGGCCGTGAGGCACGCTCGGGGTCGTCGTCACGCTTTGACAATGTGCGTGCCTGGGCGAACCCGGCAATGGTCAGCGGCGCGATGGCAGCCTCCGCACCGCCGACAATGACGACGTCGGCCTCGCCGGATCGGATCAGCTGGGCGGCGAGGGCGAGGGCCTCGGCCCCCGATGCACACGCGGAGACTGGTGTGTAGACGCCGGCGCGGGCGCCATACTCCAGGCTGAGCCAGGCGGCTGACCCGTGTGGCATCAGCATGGGGAGGGCAAGAGGAGAGATCCGGTTTGGCCCTTTCTCCTCTATAAATCATCCCGGTTCAGGAGGTTGTTGATGCCACCGATGCCGGTGCCGATCACTACCGCGAGGCGGGCCGGGTCGACTTCAGGTGCGGCGGCATCGCCCAAGCCTGCTGGGCGGCGCCTCCACGACCACCTCACACTCGAATTGCGCTTCGCGGCAAGCGACGAACTGGTACGACGGCTTACCGGATACGAACGCCTGCGCCCACTGCCTGACGAGCAAGTCATCGGCAAGGCGCTATCGGCCGACGGCCAAGAACCATACGACCTGCATCTCCTGCCGTGGACCACCCGCACCGCCGATGGCTGGGCCTGCGTGCTGCCCGCAGCCTGCCTCACCCCACGCTCCCGGGGCACGCTCCGGCTCGCCTCAGGCGACCCGAGGTCCGCGCCGGTGATCGACCATGCCTACCTGACGGACCCCGAAGGAGCCGACCTCGCGGTGCTGCAGGACGGCATCGACGTGTGCCGGCGCATGGCGGCCTCAGCCGCGCTTGCTCCCCTGCTCAAAGCGCCGCTGGACGAGTTCAGTGCCGATCGGCGGGCGGGCGAGGCCGCGATGCGCGCTTCCGCCGCACACTATTGGCACCCGGTGGGCACCTGTGCAATCGGCTCTGACCCCTCCGCGGGCGCCGTGGTCGACGACAGCGGGCGCGTGCACGGCACCGACAACCTCTGGGTCATCGACGCCTCGATCATGCCCATGATCCCACGAGCCACCACCAACCTTCCGGTCGTCGCACTCGCCGAGCACCTCGTTCACACACTCCGCTGACAAAGCCACGCGGTAAGCGCTTGTCAACGACGTGACTGCCCACTGGCCGCGCGCCGCGTACGTCCGCTGCCACGTGAACACCCCGCGTCGCGTGGTGGTGCACGACGCTAGGGAGATGATGGGGAACCGGACCCGGCAGCCAGTCCCGGGGGTGCTCCGGTCCGCGTTCATTAAACGACCGTTAGACGAACGCGACGAAGGCCCAGCAAGGCCCCCACTCGACGCCGCCATCCCAGACCGTCACTCCGACCTGGTCGATACCGGCCGTTCCAGCCTACGGATCAGTCCTAGCGTTACTACCGGTCAGTAGAGTCCCGGCGCCCCGTTTCGCCTCGGCGAGCTCGGCGCGGCCACACACCTGAACTCTCCAGGCGTGGCGGCCGCGTCCGGGAGAAGGGCTCCAGGTGTTGGGGTTTCGTGGGATCCGTTGGGCCGGACGGACGCTCGCGCGCGCGTTTGTGATTTGACTGGTCAGATCCGGACATCGGGATCGCGGTGGAGGGCGATCAGGAGGCGACACACCGCCCGCCGGGCGCTACGCCGCTCCGCCCGGGGCGACGTCGGCGCTCGTTGCCAGTGTTCCGTGGACAACCGCGCCGTCAGCAATGACCGTGCGAACCCACAGGTTGTCCGTTAGGACGACGAGGTCGGCGTCCTTGCCGGGCTCGATGCTCCCGGTTCGTTCTCCCAGCCCGAGCATGCGCGCCGGCGTGGTGGCGGCGGCGACGGCGGCTTGGGTGATGGGGACTCCGACGCACTGCACGGCGTGCCGTAGCGCGCGGTCCATGGTGAGGGTGCTGCCCGCGTTGGTGATCCCGTCGAGCAGAGTGACTTTGCCGCCGCGGGCGAGTACGGGCAACGGGCCCAGGTTGAACCGCCCGTCGTCAACCCCGGCCGCCGGAGTGGCATCGGTGACCAACGCGATGCGTTCGGCGCCGGCGGCGGCGAACGCAAGACGTATGGCCGCGCTGTGCAAGTGGACACCGTCGTTGATGAGCTCGCAAGTGACGTTGTCGTGGGTGAGTGCGGCGCCGGCCGGACCTGGCTCTCGATGGTGGAACGGTCGCATGGCGTTGAACAGGTGGGTGGCCATGCTGGCGCCGGCCTCGAACGCCTGGTGTGCTTCGTCGTAGCTGGCGTCGGTGTGCCCTACCGCCACGACCGCGCCGGAGGCGACGACTTCGCGGACGAGGTCCATCCCGCCGTCCAGTTCGGGGGCGAGGGTAACGGTGCGGACGGCGCCGTCGCCGCTGGCGAGCAGGTGCCGCAAGGCGTTGACGTCCGGTGCGAGGACGTAGTCATTGTGATGGGCGCCCCGGTGGTTCGGGTTGAGGAACGGCCCTTCGAGGTGGATTCCGGCGATCGACCGGTGCAGCGGGTCGGGTGACCGCATGAGGGCGGCCACCGTGCGGGCCGCGGCCGCCATCTCCTCGACCGGTGAGGTGACGAGGCTGGCCAGTGTCCGTGTGGTTCCGTGACGGCGGTGAAACGCGATCGCGCGCAGGATCTCCTGTGGATCTTCCGTGGTGACCTGAGCGCCGTCGCCGCCGTGCATGTGCAGATCCACGAACCCGGGCAGCACGTAGTCCGATCCGAGATCATGAATCTCGGCGTCGGCCGACCGGGGCGGCTCCCCGTCTCCCACGGCCGAGATCCGGTGACCGTCCAGAGCGACCCAGCCGGGATCCAGCAGCCGGTCGGGTGTCACTACTCGGGCGTTGGCGAGGATCATGACCATCAGGCTCCTTTGCCGGGCGTGGACATCGCTGAAGTGATCAGCACATATTATTTTCGCAATGAGAAAAAAATCTAGCATGGAGACAAGGACTCTTGGTTGCGATCGGTGTGCCGGGTGCCGGTGACGACGGCGGGTCGGCGGCGGGACGCGTCCTTACGCTGTTGCATCGGCGTGGCCCGCTGACCCGCGCGGCGGTCACGGCCGAACTCGGCCTGGCTGCGAGCGCGGTGGGCACCGCCTTGGGGGACCTGACGGCGCTGGATCTGGTCCGCATCGGTGAACCGCCACGCGACTCCTCCGGCGCCCCGACCGGGCGCGGCAGGCCGTCTCCTGTCGTCGAGGTGCACCCCGACGGGCCCGTGGCCGTCGCCGTCCAGTTGAGTGTGGACCGAGTAACGGTCAGCCTCGTCGGTCTGGATCGCAGGATCAGTCACGTTCGCAAGCACGTTCTGGACAGCTCTGAGACGGACCCCGCCACCCTCATACCGGCACTGGCGGACGCGGTCTCCGATGCGGTACTGCGGACCGAGCGTCGATGCGTCGGGGTATGCGTTGCGATGCCTGGCTTCATCAGGGAATCTGACGGCTTCGTCCGGTCCGCCTTGCATCTGGGCTGGAACGAAGTGCCACTCGCACAGCAACTGGGCAGCATGTCGCCGATCGGCGTCCCCGTCGCCGTGGGGCGGGCCGCCACGCTGGCCGCCCTGGCCGAGTTCCGTTACGGGGCTGGACGCGGCGCCGCGAGCATGCTGGCCCTGAGCAGCGAGCGCGTCGGCGTCGGCGGCGGGTTCATCGACGCGGGCATACCGCTCACCGGGGGCGGCCACGCCTTGGAAGCCGGCCACATCATCGTCGAGCCAGGGGGGCTGCAATGCCCGTGCGGTGCGCGCGGCTGCCTGGAAATGTACGCCGACTCACGTGCGCTGCTACATGCCGCTGGTCGGCGCCGTCACCCCGGCCATGAAGACACCGTCACCGAGATCTTCGATGACGCCGCGGCCGGTGACCGTGCCGCACAGGAGGCGATCCGCCTCACCGCCGGCCATCTGGTGACGGGGTTGACCAGTCTCGTCAATACGCTCGCCCCGGAGCGCGTGGTACTCATGGGCTTTCTGGCCGACCTGTATCGAGCCGCCAAGGACTTCGTGCGCGATGGGCTGATGGCGTCCTCCGCCGTCGCTCGCGCCGGCCAGATCGACATCGTCACAGGCGACCTTCGACATGCCACTCTCGTGGGCGCAGCCGAAAGAGCCTTCGCCCCGCTGCTGAGGCAACCACGTACCATTCTGCGCACCGACCCGTCATGAGGCCGAAATCAACAGACGCAACCGCCTCGGGGACCGGTGTCAGGTTTGCCGAGGATCTACTGCCAGGCTTTCAGGATCAGGCAGCGTGGCCGGTCGAGCCATGATCAGCGATGCCGGTGGGCGTGGTCACGGGTGCGCGGCGGGTGCGCGGCGGTTGCGGCTGGGGTGAGGCGGTGACGGTCAGGCATGCCTGGACGTTGGCGAGCGCGAACGTGGGGGGCCGATCGGCGTCGTGCCGACGGGCTCGGAAAAGTCGCGGTGGCGGTCCTGCCGCGGTCGCCAGCTAAGCGATCGCGGCGGTGACCACTGTCTAGCCGATTTCGGTGCTCGTGCCGGTGACGATGAGCGCCCTCATGAAGGTCTCCTGCTGCGGGCGGGTCAGCCGGCTGCGGCCGCCGCTGTGATCGCGGTTGTGATGCGTTCCAGGTCGGTGTCGTCGGTGATGTACCCTTGTCGCCTTCGAAACGGACGTTCTGGCAGGGTTCGTGCTGGCGCGCGCGTCGGCCGGGCTGATCTGCTCGCCCTCGTCCGCCACGTCCTCCACGACCAGCGGCGATAACCCCGAAAACACCGTACCCACAAGATCGTCTACAAGCACGGCTCAGCGTGACGCTACAGCACGTCCCGTCACCACCAAATCTGCGACAGAGCCGCATTCCGGCCACACCCTCGTCAAGGCCGCTGCCGCTGTCCACGAGCTGAGCGGGACGGTCTTTCTGACGCACGGCCAAGCCGTCCCGTTGAGTGACGGTGGCAGCCAAGGGTCTGGGTATGTTGGCACGCCCGGCAGCAGGGGCGGCCGGCCTGGGCCGGCCGCCCCAATGGGTGACGTTACCGGGTCACCACGGCCGGATCCGGTAGGCGTGGATGATCGTCTGCTCGGCGGTATTGCCCGCCTGGTCTACCGTTCGGGCGCGCAGGGATACGAAG
>NZ_JBQHCV010000058.1:0-29079 GCF_052068215.1 Nonomuraea sp. H19
CCGGCGAAGATGAAGACCGCGACGAACGACAGGCCCATGGCGATCTCGTACGACACCACCTGGGCCGCCGACCGCAGCCCGCCGAGCAGCGCGTACGGCGAGCGCGACGACCAACCGGCCAGCACCACCCCGTAGACCGACACGGCGCCCATCGCGAGCATGAACAGCACCGCCACCGGCAGGTCGACCAGCTGCAGCGGCGTCTGCACGCCGAACAGGTTCACGACCGGCCCGAACGGCACGATGGAGAAGGCCAGGAACGCCGGCACCACCATGATGACCGGCGCCAGCAGGTAGAGCACCCGGTCCACCGTGCGCGGGAGGATGTCCTCCTTCAAGCCCATCTTGATCGCGTCGGCGACCGACTGCAGGATGCCGAACGTGCCGGCCCTGTTGGGCCCGTAGCGGTGCTGCATCCGCGAGATCAGCTTGCGCTCGAACCAGACCCCGAAGACGACTCCCAGCGCCAGAAAGAGGAACAGCATCACCGCCTTGACGATGGTGATCCACAGCGGGTCCTTGCCGAAATCGGCGAGGGTGGGATCGGCCGCGAGAACGCCTGCCATGACGTGTTGCCCCTTCCTCTCCCTCCGGCACGCGTTCGGTCCGGAGCGGAAGGTCACGCTAGCCGGTGAGCCGATCGGTGTATTGAACGAATGCGAACAGCTGCTTCGGTGTCATCTGCGCCATCGCCCGGATCTCGCGGGTGAGGTGAGGCTGGTCGGCGTAACCGCAGGCGACGGCCGCGTCCAGCGTGGCCGAGGGCCGTCTCCACGTGTCCACGGTCCGCTGGAATCGGGCGATCCGGGCTACCGTCTTGGGCGACAAGCCCACCACCCGGCGGAATCCGAGCTCGACATAACGACGGCTGACGCCCAGCTCACCGGCGAGGGACCCGATGGTGGGCGGGCCGGCCGGCTCCTGCAGCCGCCACCAGGCGCGCATGATCAGGCCGTTGGGGCCGGCGTCGGGGCGCAGCCACGCCGTCAGCCGCTCCTCCAGGAGGCTGAAGCGGTCCGCCCAGCTGGCCGACGCGATCAGCCGGCCGGTCAGCTCCGCGGCACGGGTGCCGAGAAGGTCTTCCAGATGCGCGGTCGTGCCGGCCACCTCGCGTATGGGCGTCCCCGTCAGCGCCGACATCCCGGCGGGGGTGAGCCCGACCGCCACCCCGTGACGCCACGGCGTATGGGCCGAGAACGTCGCGGTGGCGCGGGGACCGGTGATGATCGGGCCCATGCCGGTGAAGTCGATGATCAGGGTGGCCGCGTTGAGCGGCAGCATCCGGCTGGGGTGGGCGGGCTCTCCCGCCCGGGTGCGAAAGCCGGCCCACCCCAGCACGTACGGACGCAGGTGCGGCGGGGGGAGGCGGGTGATCATCTGGTACGGCTCCGCCTGCGGCTGCGTGGGCAGCGAATGAATCGCCATCACCCGGCATTATGTAGAGCGAGCGAGTTGGTGTCCATGACGTCCAGCTCGATGGCGCGATCTCACTCTTGGTCCTTCATGGACACGCCGTGTTGCCGTGTCCACGTCGATGGAGGCCCGGAGTTGGTGGGTTCGCCGTACCGCGGCTTCGGTCCCCAGACGGTGGCCCGGTGTCGTACACGGTGGTAGCCGCGGACGGACCTCCCATCGAACCGGTGGAGGCGTTCCTGGCATGGATGGCAGCCACCGGCGCGTCGCCGAACACGATGCAGGGCTGCGCCTACGACCTGCGGGACTTCTTCGTCCGGCTCGACCAGGTCGGCCTCAGCGAAGACGACGCCATCGCCGAGGCCTCGATTCTGCCGTGCCGGTCACCTGCCGGCCGGGAGACATCCGAAGACGCTGATGGTGACGCGATCTGCCCTGGTCGGGACTGGAGATCGTCAGCCCGCACGACCCTGAGGCCCGCTACTGCCGCAAAGAAGGCAAGACGGACCACCAAGACCGAATGGGTCGGCTACCGCGACCACCAGAGTGAGACCTGTGACGAGGACCGATTCCCGTCCTCCTCATCATCATTGATCAAGTGACGTCATTCGCGACATCAGTAGAGCGCCTTGCTATGACATCACCATGATGTCATAGTGACGTCATGGACCTTTCGCCGTATGTCGATCACCTCCGCCGCGAACTCGCCATCGCCGCGGGAGCGGGCGGCGAGGAAGCTCGCGCGCTGGCCGAGCGCCTCGCCGCAACGCTCGAGTCGGCCACCCGGCTCGCCCTGCTGGAGGCCCTGTCCGCCGCCGCGGACGAGATCACCCAGGAGCTCGCACCCGGCTCGGTCGAGGTACGCCTGCGCGGACGCGACCCCGGCTTCGTCGTGACGCCACGAGCCGGACGGTCGTTCGAGGGGGAGGACGAGATCGAGCGGTACGAGCGGCCGCCCGCCCTGCCACCGCCCGCGGACGCCGACGAGGGCGGGACCTCCCGGATCTCGCTCCGGGTCCCCGAGCACCTCAAGCCGCGCATCGAGGAGGCGGCCGCCCGAGACGGGCTATCGGTCAACGCCTGGCTGGTCCGCGCCGTCGCCGCCGCGCTCGACCCGGGCGACGCCGGCCGCCGCTCCGCCCGGCGCGCGACCCAGCAGACCGGCAATCGCTACAGCGGCTGGGTGCGCTGATGGCCACGCCAACTCGTAAGGAGGGGACGGCAATGCCGACCTTCGAAAGCCCAGAACCGATTCTCGCCATCATCGACGTGGCGACCGCCAATGTCCGGATCAACGCGAGCGACCGCGCCGACACCGTCGTCGAGATCCGCCCGAGCGACGAGCTCAGCGACGCCGACGTGCAGGCCGCCGAGCACACCCAGGTCGAGTACGCCGACGGCCGGCTCCTGGTGCGCGCGGCCAAGGATCGGGCCACTTCGACGTCCGGCTGGGGCTTTTCATTCGACAAGCTGGTGGAGTCGCCCTCGAACTGGGCGCGTTCACTGCTGCTCGGCTGGGATGGCTCGGTCGACGTGACGGTCGACCTTCCGGCGGGCTCCCGCATCGACGCCAAGACGGCGGCGAGCCTCCGCTGCCGGGGCCCGCTCGGCGAGGTGAGCTTCACCACCTCCTACGGCGACATCCAGGTCGAGCAGGCCCGACGGCTGCGACTGAACTCCACCCATGGCGACATCTCGGTCACCCGCTCGACCGGGCATGCCGAGGTCACCACGACCAACGGCGACATCCGCATCGGCAAGATCGACGGCACGGCGGTGGTCAAGACCTCGCACGGCGAGATCCGCCTGCGCGAGGTGACCGGCGACCTGCGCCTGAACTCCGCCCACGGCGACAGCATCGTCGATCGCGCCCTGGCCGACGTCGCCGTCAAGACCGCCTACGGCAGCGTCCGGATCGGTGAGGTGGTGTCCGGCTCGGTCGTCATGGAGACCACCGGCGGCGGGCTGGAGCTCGGCATCCGTGAGGGCTCCGCCGCGTGGCTGGACGTGAGCTCGAAGTACGGCACCGTGGACGTCTCCCTGGACCCCACGGACGATCCCGGTCCGTCCGATCAGGTCGTCGAGGTGCGGGCGCACACCGCCTACGGCGACATCGTCATCCATCGTTCCTGACAACCGAAGGAGATTCCCGTGCCAGACGCGATCGTGGCCGAGGGCCTGGCCAAGAAGTACGGCGACGTGGTGGCCCTCGACGGAATGGAGCTGACCGTCCCTGAAGGGACGGTGTTCGGGCTCCTCGGCCCGAACGGAGCCGGCAAGACGACCACCGTGCGAATCTTGACCACGCTGCTGAAACCGGACGCCGGGCACGCCAAGGTGGCCGGGCTCGACGTCGTCCGCGACGCGCGCCGGCTGCGCGCCCACATCGGGGCGTCCGGCCAGTACGCCGCCGTCGACGACCACCTCACCGGCGCCGAGAACCTGGAGATGGTCGGCCGCCTCTACCACCTGGGCGTCAAGCGCGCCAAGCAGCGTGCCCGCGAGCTGCTGGAGCGCTTCGACCTGACGGAGGCGGGCGACCGCCCGGTGCAGGGCTACTCAGGAGGCATGCGACGCCGGCTCGACCTGGCCGGCGCGCTGGTCGTCAGCCCGCCAGTGCTGTTCCTCGACGAGCCCACGACCGGTCTCGACCCGCGGGCCCGGGCAAGCCTGTGGGACGTCATCTCCGAACTCGTCACGGCGGGCACGACGGTGCTGCTCACCACCCAGTACATGGAGGAGGCCGACCGGCTCGCCGACCGCATCGGGGTGGTCGACCACGGCCACGTGATCGCGCTCGGCACCGCCGACGAGCTCAAGGACCAGGTGGGCGGCGACCGGATCGAGCTGTCGGTGACGAGCGCGGCGGACCTGGAAGCCGTCAGGCGGACGCTGGCGCCGCTGGCCGTCGGGGACATACAGATCGACGCCACCGCCCTGCAGGTCACGATCCCGGTCACCAGCGGCGCCGCCGCGCTGACCACGGCCCTCGGCCACCTGACCACCGAACGGATCACCGTACGCGATGCCGGACTGCGCCGGCCGACCCTGGACGACGTGTTCCTGACCCTCACGGGACACGAGGCCGACGAGAAGATCAAGGAGACCGTGCGATGAACACCCTGCAGATGGCGATCGCCGACGGCATGACGATCACCAAGCGCAACGCGTTGAAGATCAAGCGAGCACCCGATCTGCTGGGCGGCGTGGTCCTGCTGCCGATCGTGTTCGTGCTGCTGTTCGCCTACGTCTTCGGCAGCATGATCGAACTGCCCGGCATGTCGTACACGGAATACCTGCTCCCCGGCATCTTCGTCATGACGATCACCACCAGCGCGCAAATCACCGGGTACACCCTCACACAGGACCTGCAGAAAGGTATCTTCGACCGGTTCCGCACCCTGCCGATGTCGCCCTCGGCGGTGCTGACCGGCCAGACCTTCAGCGACCTGATCACGAATGTGACCAGCATCGTGACCATGGCCCTCGTCGGGCTGCTCGTCGGATGGCGCATCCACACCTCGCCGCTCGAAGCGGCCCTGGGATTCCTGGTGCTGCTGCTGTTCGCGTACGCCTTCTCCTGGGTGACGGCGACGGTCGCGCTGGCCCTGCGCACGCCCGAGGTGTTCAACAACGTGGCCACCATCGTGTCGCTTCCGCTGGTCTTCCTGTCCAACGCCTTCGTCGACAGTGCGCGCCTGCCCGGACCGCTGAAGGTGATCGCCGAATGGAGCCCGGTCTCCACGCTCATCCAGGGCACGCGCGAGCTGTTCGGCAACACCAGCGCGGCCATGCCCGTGCCGAGCGCCTGGCCGCTGCAGCACGCGGTGCCGGCGTCGATACTGTGGTCGCTCGTGCTCCTGGTCGTGTTCGTGCCGCTGGCCACGCGGCTGTACAAGAGAGCCGTCAGTCAGTGAATCCGCGCGAAGCGGCGGCGGGCGTGGCACCACCGGCACGAGTCTCCGACGACGATCGCGACAAGTCCGTCCAACTGCTGCAGGACAGCTTCGCCGACGGACGCCTCACCGCCAGTGAGCTGGAACGGCGACTCGAAGTGGCGCTCACCGCGCAGTCTCACGACGACCTGCTCGCGATGACCTCCGACCTGACGGTCGACATGGTCCACCTGACGCCCAGAAGCGGACGCATCAGGAGAGAGGGCGACTGGCGGGTCCCACGCCTGCTACGGATCGACTCCGAATACGGCAAGGTACGCCTCGACCTGTCCCACGCCCTCATCAGACATCCCCAGGTGGACATCGAGCTCTGGCTCACCTACGGCTCCGCCGTGATCGTCCTGCCCGTCGGCGCGAGCGCGAATCCCGACGGGGTGCGAACCGGATGGGGCAGCGTGACCTGCAAGGCAGCCACCTATGCACGTCCCGGCAAGCTGCACGTTCACCTCACCGGAGAGCTCACCTACGGCCGCCTGACCATCCGCAACTCGCGCACGTAAATCACTACCCCAGGAACGCCACGCACAGGCCGAGGGCACCAGGTTCCCTTGAAGGCCCAGGAATCCCGAGGCTCCGGCGAGCCGCAAGTAAGCCGTGCAGAGATCTGGATCTAACCACGTTGTCCGGCACAGAGCACGGCCAGCCGTTCCAGCGTCTCGGTCATGCTCTTGATCCAGACACGGCCACCGTCCATCGCCGCCCGCTCGTCTTCCGGTATCCGGGAACAGTCATAGGTCTCGGTCACGATGGTCGCATCCGGGCCATCGGGGGTCAGCTCGTAGGTCCAGCGGTGCCCCCAGCGCGCTTGTGCCGTGCTGCCGGGCACGGTGTCCGGGTGCCCCCGGCCCGCTTCCGGCTCCCAGCCGATGCGTCGGTTCACCTCGTACTCGACGACGTGGTTGGTCATCTCGTAGTCGCCGTACGGCGGGTAGTACATCTTCATCACGAACACGTCGCCGACGGCGGATACCACCCCGTCCGACACGGCGCCCCGCAACATCCCGGAGCCGTCGAGGTCGGTGTGCCGCCTCGGATCGGCAAGGATCCGGAAGATGCCCGCCGCCGGCGCGGCGATCCGCAGGGACACCGCGACGAGGGACAAGCGGGCCTGGACCTCGCCGAGCCGTCCGGTGAGGAAGGCGCGTTCGACGTCGTTGTCGGTGAGCGTCAAGGCCTCCTCGTACGCCACGGCCGCCTCGCTCCACCGGTGCTGTTGCCGCAGGAAGTCGGCACGGGCGGCGCTGAGATAGCCGTAGGTGGCCAGCGCCGGATCGGCGAGCAGCGGTGCCAGCGCGTCCAGACCGGCCCCCGGGCCGTCCCGGAGCCCGATCGCGACAGCACGATTGAGCTCGACCACCGGCGAAGGCCACAGCTGGAGCAGAACACCGTACAGCGCGACGATCTCCGACCAGTCGGTGTCCTGCCACGTCGGCGCCTCGGCGTGCACGGCGGCGATCGCGGCCTCGACCGCGTAGCGTGTCGGCGGCCGCCGGCGCAAAGCGTCGGTCAGCAGGCCGACACCCTCGCCGATCAAGCGGGTGTCCCAGCGCGTACGGTCCTGCTCCGAGAGCAGCAGCAGCCGCCCGCCGGCGGACAGCCGGGTATCGGCGCGCGCGTCGATGAGCAGCAGCAGGGCGAGCAAAGCACTGATCTCGGCGTCGTTCGGCATGAGCAGGTGCAGCATGCGTGCGAGGCCGATCGCGCCGTCCACTAGGTCCCGCCGGACAAGATCGGCGCCGATCGGCGCCGTGTGCCCCGTGGTGAAGATCAGATGGACGACCTCCAGGACGGCGCTGACCCGCTCGGCGAGCTGATCCGATGACGGCACGCGGTACGGGATCCGCGCAACGGCGATCTTCTTCTTGGCCCGGGTGATCCGCGCGGCCATGGTGGCCTCCTGCACCAGGAACGCCCGAGCCACCTCGGCCGTCGACAGCCCGCACACCAGCCGCAGGGTCAGAGCGACCTGGGCGTCACGGGACAGGGCAGGGTGGCAGCAGGTGAAGATCAGCCGCAGGCGGTCGTCATCAAGGCCGTCCTCCGGCCCGGGCACCGACCCGTCCGGCACCAGCAGCGGCAGGGCCCGGCGCAGTACCGACTCCCGGCGCAGCACATCCAGGGCCCGGTTCCGCGCGATGGTGGTCAGCCAGGCGCCGGGCCGATCAGGGATGCCGATCCGCGTCCAAGTCTGCAGCGCCTGCGCATACGCGTCCTGGGTACAGTCTTCCGCGAGATCGAGGTCCCGGGTCAGCTGGGCGGTGGCCGCGAACACCCGGGCCCACTCGCGGCGGTGCGCCCGCGCGACCGCCGCGGTGACCTCGGCACTCATCCGTGATCCACCACCGGACGGATCTCGACCCCGCTGTGACCGGCGGAGACCTCGTGCAACCGCGAGGCGAGCGCGATCACCTGGTCGAGGTCGTCGGCCTCCACCAGGTAGTAGCCGCCGAGCGCCTCCTTCGTCTCCAGGAACGGTCCGTCCGTGGTGGTGACCCGGCCGGTGGCATCCGCGCGCAGGCTGGTCGCCATCGGCGCCGGCTCCAACTCCTCGCCGGCGAGGACCGCCGGTCCCGCCGCGGCGCGGAAGGCCTGGTGACCCTCGTCGATCTTCTGCCGCTCCGATGGGGACGCCGCGGCCCACTGCTGGTCGTCGCCGAAAATGAGGATCATGTACTTCGCCATGTCGTAAGTCCCATCATGTGGAGCCCGGGGCGGGCCCCGCCTACCTCTACGACGAGTTCACCGGGTCGCGGATCGACACCCCAGGAAACAATTCTGACCGGTGTACGAGGAAGGCGAGTCAACGAACTAATACGCCTCACCAGTGCGCCTTTTTGCGATGAGCCAGGGATGAGGCTCCAGCACAGTGTTCCGGGGCCCGGACCGGCACATCATCGAGGGGAACTAACGGATGTTCAGCACCAACACGGATCGTCGCATGCTCAAAAGCGCGGGTATGACCCTGGGATTCGTCACCGTCCTGTTCACCGGCGCCGTGGCGCTGGCCGGACCGGCGTCGGCGGGCACCGTCACCGCGCAACTCGACAGCGGCAGGATCCTCGTCAACGGCAGCACGGTGGCCGACGGGATCGATATCAAGCTCAACACGACGGGCACCGTGGCGACCATCAGCAACACGCTCGGCCCGGTCGCGGCCGGTTCTGGATGCACGCAGGTGGGGCCCGCGGCGCAGTGCCCGACCGGTGGGATCGATCGCGTCGACGTGTTCGCGGGGGCCGGTGGCGACGCCATCCGCAACAACACGAAGCTGCCGAGCACGCTCTCTGGCGACAACGGCATCGACACCGTCAACGGTGGCTCCGGCGCCGACATCCTGTTCGGCGGTTTCGGTGACGACACCCTCAACGGCGGAGGGGGCAACGACCGTCTGAGCGGCGGTATCGGCAACGACACGCTCAACGGCGGCGCCGACACCGACCGCTGCGACGGCGAAGTCGAGATCAGCTGCGAGCTGTAGACGCCCACACGACCGCCCCCGCCGGACGGACCGGCAGGGGCGGTTTTGTCCATTCCCGCCAACGCCTGCCAGTGCCGCCTGCCGCCGGGGAGATCGCCACCGGCGCGACGTTGCTGGCGCCGTTCGTGCCGACGGCGCCGGCGGGCGCCCGGACCGCGCTTCGTAATCGCGGAAGTTTGCACGGAGAGGTCGACCGGGACACCATGGTCGCCGGTCATGGCCGCGGTGCCGGTGGCGGGGATGACGGTGCGCACCTTGCCGCCCGCGCCGGCCCGGCGCCTCCTGTTCGTTGACGGCGTCGAAGGCGCCTGAGTCAATCGTCCACTGTCCTGATCGCGGATCGTACGCCGGAAGCGTCACCCTCTGACTGGAAAAGCGTTGGCGCCGCAGTCCTCGAGCGGGCTAGCGTTGCTGCCGTCATGCGCCAGGAGGACGTGCCCTGGCCGCGCCTGTGAGTCAGCAGATTGGAGATGCGGAATGCCTTCTCAGCTCGTCGCGCTCTGCTTCGATGCGAACGACCCGCTCGGTCTCGCACGCTTCTGGGCCGGAGTCCTGGGCTGGGAGACGGCCGACGACCCCCACGATGGCATCGCGCTCCTGCCGAGCGATGACACCGGGTTCCGGATCCGATGTCTTCCGACCCAGGAGAAGAAGACCGGCCTGAACCAGATGCACTTCGATCTGACGAGCACGTCCCTCGAGGACCAGCAGCAGACGGTGGCGAGGGCGCTCGAACTCGGCGCCCGGCACATCGACGTCGGGCAACGCCCGGAGGAGGGTCATGTGGTGCTCGCCGACCCCGAAGGCAACGAGTTCTGCGTCATCGAGCCGGACAACAAGTTCCTTGCTGACTGCGGATTCATCGGAGCGCTTGCGAGCGACGGTTCGCAGGAGGTCGGCTACTTCTGGAGCGAAGCGCTGGGCTGGCCGTTGGTCTGGGACCAGGACCAAGAGACCGCGATCCGCTCGCCGCACGGCGGTCCGAAGATCACGTGGGGCGGTCCGCCAGTGGCGCCGAAGACCGGGAAGAACTGGCTGCACTTCGACCTCGCGCCACCCGTCGACGGTGATCAGCAAGCGGAGGTCGACCGTCTCATCTCCCTGGGGGCAACGCGCCTCGACATCGGTCAGGGCGAGGTCAGCTGGGTGGTGATGGCCGATCCCGATGGCAATGAGTTCTGTGTGTTGACCCCCCGATAGCGTGACCAGACCCGGGGGCGGCGCGCCTCCGATCCACCCCGCTGCCCGGCGTGATGCCGGCGGCGCAGGGTCCTTACTTGCTGTGCACGATTTGGAGCAGGTTGCCGCAGGTGTCGTCCAGGACCGCTGTGGTGACGGGGCCCATCTCCAGCGGCTCTTGAGTGAAGCGGACCCCGAGCTCGCGCAGCCGGTTGAACTCCGCAGTGACGTCCTCCACGGCGAAGGAGGCGGCCGGGATTCCGTCCTCGACCAGCGCCTCCTTGTACGGCTTCACGGCGGGATGGCCGTCGGGCTCCAGCAGCAGTTCGGTCCCGTCGAGGTCTTCCGGTGAGACCACGGTGAGCCAGCGGTCCTTGCCCAGCGGGATCTCCGTCTTCTTCACGAAGCCGAGCACGTCGGTGTAGAAGCGCAGGGCCTTGTCCTGGTCATCGACGAAGACGCTGGACAGGTGGATCTTCACGATGGTGCCTCCGGTGTATCGCGCTTGAGCCATCGGGTGATGATGCGCTCAAGGGGTTCGGTGTTCAGCTCGTGGAACTTGTAGCGGCCCTGGCGCCGCGAATGGACCAGACCTGCGGATTCCAATACAGCCAAATGCTGACTGATCGCCTGGCGGGACAGTCCCAGACCATGCTTGGTCACCAGCCGTGTGCAAATCTCGAACAGGGTCTGGCCGTCCCGTTCCACCAGCTCATCGAGGATGCGCCGGCGGGTGGGGTCGGCCAGGGCCTTGAAGACATCATCCACCATGACCCTCACGATAGGCAAGTCGCTACTTGCCTATCAAGTTGGGTTCACTGCTCCCGGAGGCCCAGCAAGCCCGCCGAACTGCTACCAGGCTGCTCGGATCTTCCTACGTGCCCGGAGGACCGGGGATGGCCACGCGGACGCCGCCCGCCCGGCGGCCATTCGTCGGCGAAGGCGGCGTCGGTGGTGGAGGTCCGTGGAGTGGAGGCGGAGTTGATCGCCAGCGGGTCCTGCGCGTCGTGCAGCCGGTCCATGCCCGCGTCCTCCGGCCGGGGCGGAGATCAGATCATCGCAAGATCACCCGGAACCCCTGGAAGCGGCCGGGCTCACCCACCCTTCACCACGGCGCTCCCGAGGTCTGCCGGGCGTTTGAGCAACTTGTACGCGCGGGCCAGATCGGCGACCCGCTGGAGTTCTGTCAGGTCCAGCTTGGCAGGATAGGAGCCGAGCGCAAAGCCTGCGGCCACCGCCCTGGGGATCCTCGTGTAGGTGGGCAGTGCGTCGCGCACCTGCTGGGGATCGCTCGCGATCAGGCGCTGCGCCTTGGCCAGTGCACGCTGGAAGGCCGCCAACGTGCGAGGATTTCGCCGGATCCACTCGTCGGTGGCGGTCATGCCCGCGGTGTACAGGTTCGCGAACTCCCGCGTCATCGCGTCCTCCACGATCCGCGTGTGCTTCGTCTCGCGGGCCATGGTGACGAACGGCTCGGCCAGCAGGGCGGCATCGGCCTGCCCCCTGTCCACCGCGTAGAGCATGTCGGGATAGGGCCTCTCGATCAGCACGACGTCCCTCAACGTCAGCCCAGCCCGCTTCAGCACGGCTGTCAGCGCCAGCGGCCCGAGCCCCGCGAGGTTCGTGATCGCGATCTTCTTGCGCTTGAGGTCGGTCGCCGTCCTGATCTTCGACTTGGCGTTCACGACGACCGCGAAACTTCCTGGCGCGGCCTGGTACAGGGGGGAGACAATCTTGAATTCGCGACCCACCTCGTTCAGGTGGAAGACCGTGGCGTAGTCGGTCTGCGCCAGGTCCAGTGCGCCATGTTCGACCTGGGGCGCCGCGGCCGCCGCGCCGGTGACGATCACCGGTTCCACCGTCAGTCCTTCCTCCTCGAAATAGTTCTTGGCCAAGGCCACGAACACGGGCGCCGACTCCACATTCGGCACCACCCCGACCTTGATGGTGGACTGCTCGGGCGGGCTGGACGGGCGGGCGGCGGCGCGCGGCTCCGCGGGCAGTGCCCGTACCCCGATCGTGGCGGCGAGCACGGTGACGACGACCACCGCGGCGGCGGCGAGCGCCATGAAATTGCGCCGCCTGCGGTGATGGATCTCGATCGCCCTGGCGCCCAGGTCGCGCTCCGGCATGTCGTCCGCGATGCGGCCGAGCTGTTCTCCGAGCCAGGTCATCGGCGTGCCCCCTCACTCCAGGCCGGGTCGTCCAGTCCGGGCAGTCACAGCGCGCCCCACGCCGGCAGCACGCCGGAGAGGTAGGGAGAGGTAGAGCGCCGACTGCCAGGTCGTCGAGTCCGTCGCCGGCCGCTGCCTCCTGGCCCATGCAGGCACAGGGCGCAGCTGCCGCGAGCGCCACCAATGCGCTGCGCGTGGCCATCCTCCGACCCTCACTACTCGTGTTTGACTAGCCGACACTACTCGTGCTTGAGTAGCTGGGGTGAGTGACGTACGAATGTTCGTGCTCGGAGCCCTGGTACGGGGCCCGATGCACGGGCACCAGATCCGCCGGCAGGCGCAACTGGACCGCACCGAGTTGTGGACCGACATCAAGGTGGGCTCGCTGTATGGGGCATTGCACCGGTTGGTCGCCGAGGGCGCGATCGAGGTGGTCCGCACCGAACAGGCCGGAGGCCCAGCACGGACCGTGTACGCCCTCACCGCGGCGGGACATGAGGAGTTCATCGCGCTGCGCGACCAGATGCTGCGTGAGGTCCGGTTGCGGCCTGACCCAGTGGATCTCGCGCTGCACTACGCCGGGGATCTCGCCGAAGAGGAACTGCGGGCGATGATCAGCGATCGGCGCGACGTGCTGGTCGCCCGGCTTACGGCCTGGCGGCACCAGCGCGAGCAGGCCGAGCCGTACCTGCACGGGCTGGAGCCTATGACCTTCGACCACACCACGGCACGACTGCAGGCCGAGATCGCCTGGCACGAGAGCTTGTTGGAGCAGCTACCGAAAATGCTCGCCGGGAGCGACCGCGGCGAATCGCCGACAGCGGAAGGACGACAGGGATGATTCTGGTGACCGGAGCGACCGGTCTGGTCGAGCGGCAACTCGTCACCCTGACACGCGACGGCGGCGCCGAGGTACGTGCGCTCAGCCGGCATCCCGAGACCGCGGATCTGCCTTCCGGCGTGGAGGTGGTGAGCGGTGATCTCCCACCATCGATGAGCTCCTGACCATGTGGGCCGCCACCATCGGAGTGCCCGCCACCGTGTCACCCACCGTCGACCAGCTCACCGGGCGCCTTGCCTGCAGCTCGCCCAGTGGGCCGATGAGCACGCCGTCGACTTCCGCTGAGCCTGCCGGCTCCTGGTGACCGGTCGCTTATGTCCAGATCGAGCTCGCGAAGCCGGGGCGGCCAGCGGGAGCATCGGCACCATGCAACGGGTTGGAGCACCATCGGCATCCCCACCGGTGATCCCGCCGGCCTGCTCCTCACCCGAAGCGCCACGTTCCCCATGACCGCCAGCGTTGTCTTCGCAATTGTCGTCTCTCGTGATCGCGCTGCCCAAGCGCAGCAGCGGCGAACCGGACACAGCGCCGCCAGCGGGAATCCTTCACAGCTCATCAACGCGGTTGACCCCGCAGGAGGAACAACTCATCATGCGACGTAACCGCATCTTCTCCTGGCACCTGGAGTTGCAAAGCGTTCATCATCGCCTGGAGAAAGCCCTGGAGGAGGCTCGAAGGTCAATCCGCTCCGGCAAGCGCGCCCAAACTCTCAAACCCGAACTCCGCAGCTTCTGCTACACCTTCTGCTCTGCGCTGGGGAGCCATCACGGCAGTGAGGACACCGACTTCTTCCCGACCTTGCTGAAGCAGATGCCGGAGCTCGAGCCCGTGATCACACGTCTGCGTCGCGATCATCAAGTCCTCGCCCAGCTCCTCGCCGACTTTCAGCGGAGCCTGGACTCCCCGGAATCATCACCGCAGCAGCTTCTCCAGCAGATCAACAACATCAAGGCCGTCATGAAGGCCCACTTCGGCGATGAGGAACACTCTCTGAACCAGGCACTCCATGCTCTTGATGCTCCGGAAAGCGACAAAGACCGGATGTTCGGCGACGTCTGATCATCAAGGGGCAGAGCGGCGCGCGTTGCGCAAGTTCGCGGATTCCTCGTCTCGGAGCCAGCGGAACTCCTTCGTGATGGGGGAGCGCGTGATCGGATGCGGGCGAGTTCGTGACACACGGCGCCGTCCCGGCCGCTGGCTGCACGTGTGGACAGGTTATGGCTCGAGCAGGGTGGGATGAGCCCGGCGCGATAACGTGATCTTCGCTGTTTCCGCAGGTGGGCCTACCCGGTATGGGGCTCCACATCGGCGGCCGGTGCCACACGCGCGCGCCGGTCTGCTCGGCCGTCTCCGGACCCGTCGCCCTGCCGAACATGGCGTCGCCTGACGATCATGGCTTGACAACGGGCGGCCGAATCCAACACCCTTTCACTACTCAATTAGTGAAAGGGTGTTTTCGGTTGATCGAGTTCAACCTGGACCGCAGCTCGGGGGTTGCGACGTACCTGCAGCTCGTTCATCAGGTCAAACAGGCGCTCCGGCTCGGTACGCTGCGGCCCGGCGACCAGTTGCCGACCGCCCGCGAGGTGGTCGAGAGCCTGGCCATCAACCCCAACACCGTGCTCAAGGCGTACCGGGAGCTGGAGCGCGAAGGGCTGGTCGAGGGGCGGCCGGGGATGGGGACGTTCGTCCAGCAGGGCATCGCGGGTGCAACGCTGGCCGAGCACACGCGGCTGCGGCGCGGTCTGGAGGCGTGGGTGCGCGACGCCCGCGCGGCCGGGCTCGATCAGGAGGACCTGCGGGCGCTGTTCACCGTGGTCCTGGCCGACACCGCGAAGGAGGGCGTGGCATGAGCCCCGCGCTGGAGGTGACCGGGCTGGGGGTCCGCTATCGCCGTACGTGGGCGTTGCGCGACTGCTCGCTGTCCGTGCTCACCGGGCGCGTGGCGGCGCTCGTCGGGCCCAACGGCGCAGGCAAGACCACGCTCATGCACACGGCCGTCGGCCTGCTGCGGCCCGCGCTGGGAAGCGTCCGCGTGGCAGGCGAGGCGGCGTTCGTGGCGCAGGACAAGCCGCTGTACGAGAGCTTCACCGTCGCCGAGATGCTCGCCTTCGGCCGCCGCATGAACACCCGCTGGGACGCCGCCGCCGCTGCCGACCGGCTCGCCGGGCTGCGCATCCCGCTGGAGCGGAAGGTGAGCGGGCTGTCGGGCGGGCAGCAGGCGCAGGTGGCGGTCACGCTGGCGCTGGCCTGCCGGCCCGACCTGCTCGTGCTGGACGAACCGCTGGCCAATCTCGACCCCTTGGCCCGCCACGACGTGATGCGCTCGATCATGGCGGAGGTGGCCGGGAGGGAGCTCACCGTGCTGCTGTCCTCGCACGTCGTCTCCGACCTGGAGGAGACGTGCGACTGGCTGGTCGTGCTGAACGGCGGGCGGCTGCAGGTCAGTGGTGACATCGAGGAGCTGCTCGACGGGCATCTCGTACTCACCGGGCCGGACGAGGCGTCGGCGGCGGGGACGCAGGTGGTGGGCGCGAGCCGTACCGGCAGGCAGGTCAGCATGCTGGTCAGGGGCGCGCCCCCGCTCGATCCGCGCTGGCAGGCGCGGCGCCCCGGGCTGGAGGAGCTCGTCATGGGCTACCTGCGCAGCCCCGAGTCGGCGGCGCTGCCGGGACTGACGAGGGTGGGCGCGTGATCTGGGTGACGTGGCGCCAGCACCGGGCGCAGATCCTCGTGACGGCGGGTTTCCTGGCGCTGCTGGGAGTACTGCTGCTGGGTTCGGCGGTGGAGGCGAGCCGGTACGTGGCCGAACACGCCCCGCCGGGCTGCCCGGGGCCCGCCGTGGCGTGCGGAGACCTGGCGGTGGCGCTCGGGCAGCGCTACGACGCGGTCTACTCGGTGTTCGGCTGGATGCCGCTGGTGGCGCCGGCGTTGATCGGGGCGTTCTGGGGCGCGCCGCTGCTCGGCCGCGAGTACGAACGCGGCACCCACCGCCTGGCCTGGACCCAGTCCGTGCCCGTGTGGCGGTGGCTGGCGGTCAAGCTGTCGGTCCTGGGCGGGGCGGTCGTGGCCGGAGGGCTGCTGCTGTCGCTCATGGTGAGCCTGTGGCGGCCGGTGTTCAGGACGGGCGTCGACTCCACGTTCGGCAATATCGGCGTGTTCAACATGGTCGGGGTGGCGCCGGCGGCGTGGTGGCTGTATGCGTTCGCGCTGGGCACGGTGGCCGGCACCCTGTTCCGGCGTACGCTGCCCGCGATGGCGCTGGTCGTGGCCGGGGTGGCGGTGACGATGCTCACGCTGTTCCAGCTGAGCGACCACTACGCCGAGCCCGCGCGTACCGAGCTCTCCGGCACCGTGCTGCTGGACGATCCCGACGTCCGGCTGGTGAGCGCCGCCTGGGTGGAGCCGTCCGGAAGGGAGGTCGCCGAGCCGTCGGACAGCGGCTGCCCGCGTCGGGTGGACGTGGGGCAGAGCAACAAGAACGCCGAGGCGTGGCAGGCGTGCCTGTTCGGCAAGGGCTACCGGTACGCGGTGTACCTCCATCCGCCGTCCAGGTTCTGGCGCTTCCAGTGGACCGAGGCGGGGATCCTGGCGCTCGCGTCGGCGGCCCTCGGCGGCCTGGCCGTGCGCCGCACCCTCCGCCGCCCAGGCTGACAGGTCAATAAGGAAACGGCGGCGCATGGGTCATCCGCAACTTCGACGACCAGAATCGCTACGGCTGACGACCGTGGGCTTCCCGACGATGTCGGGGAGCCCACGGAAGTCGTCGAAGCCCGGTCGCCTGCGCCGACGCCGACGTCTTGGCGTACGAACTGGCGTGTACGCCGACGCACCGCGCAAGGCCGGCTACGGGCCGAGCTCGATCCCGACGCCGAATCAGACGCCGCGAGCGTCTGTGACCTTGCGAAGTCATGCGGTTGGGGGCAGCGCCGGAGCAGGTGCCGGGGCCGGGCGGTGAGTCAGCCGTGTGCTCGTACCAGGGGAAGGAACACCTGGTCGACGATCTCGACCAGGACGCTGTCCGGGACGGTGGTCACGCCATTGAGCGCATATTCGTTGCGGAGCAGGTCGACCGCGACGGTGGCCACCCGTGGCGTCAGCGCTGCGGGGCCGACGTCACCGCGGGCGGTGGCGCGTGCCAGGACGGTCAGCCAGGGCCCGACGCCCGCGCGGCCGAGTTGTTCGCGTAGTTCCCGCATCCGCTCGGGGTCGGCCTGGATATCGGCCAGCAGTTCGCGCAGGATCTTTCCCACCGGCGATGACATCCGGTCGTTGACACGGGTGAGCAGGGCGAGCGCATCCGAGCGAAGATCGCCGGTGTCAGGGGTGTCCTCGGGGTCGGCCGGGAGCATCCGCCGATAGGCGGCGACGCACAGTGCCGCGCGGCTCGGCCAGCGCCGGTAGATGACGTTCTTGGCGGTGCCGGCGCGCGCGGCGACGCTGTCCATGGTCAGGTTCTGGTAGCCGACCTCGGCCAGTTCCTCGATCGCTGCCTGCAAGATCGCCTGTTCCAACGCGGCGCCGCGCCGGCGGGTCGCCTTGGATGTCCCCTCCTCGATCACGGCCCTGGGGTCGTCATCGGATCCGCCGTCGCGATCAACAGTCATGGACCCTCCCGATTGGATACCAGAAGTATCCCATACCTCGACGACTTGCCGAGCAGAAGAGCGATGTAAGCTACTGGCAGTATCTTATATTCAAGATCACGGGCTCGCCGGCCAGAGAGGCTTCATCATGGATAAACGCGCACTCCTCGTGGGGCTGCTGTGGGATTTCGGCCTGCCGGCCGTCGTCTTCTACGTGTGCCGGGCCCTCGGGTCCGACATCTTGCTCGCTCTGGCCGCCGGCGGGTTGACGGCTCTCATTCGAGTGGGCTGTGTCGCCGCGGTCCGGCATCGGCTGGACGGTCTCGCAGCACTCGTCGCAGTCACCTTCGTACTGCTGCTCGTCGTGTCGCTGCTCACCGGGGATCCCCGAATCCTGCTGGCCAGGGAGTCGATCCTGTCCGGCGCGGCGGGTCTCCTCCTGGTGGGCTCGTGCGTGATTGGACGACCAGTCCTGTACGCCCTTGTCCGGCGCCTCAACGCCGGCAAAGACGAACTGCTGGCGCAATTGGACGAGCGGTGGCGGACCCAGCCCTCCTTTCGACGGCACTTTGCCCTTCTGAGCGCGGTCTTCGGAGGTGTGCTGCTCACCGAGTCCATCACCCGGCTCTTGCTCATCTACCTCCTGCCCATCGACGTCATAGCAAGCTGGTCGCTGGCGCTGCACGTCGGCACCATCGCACTGTTGGTCTGCTGGGCGCTGTGGTATCGCGGCCGACGGCAGCGCGCCGTGGCGGCCGGCCGCCCCACCCCACCGGCGGAGTCGGAGCGGCCTCGTGCGCGGTGAGGGAATCACCGTCCTGCCCCGCCCAGCAGCGCGTCACACGTTCCCTCGCCGGATGACGCTCTGGATTCCACCGGCACTGCCGAGAATTGGGCCGGCCTCCACTGGCGAGCTCGCCCCGTGATGGCCTACGACAAGAGCCGGAAGACGAGGTTCCTGACCTCCGGCGCGGGAACCTTGTGACAGGTGTTCTGCTGGGAGTGCTAGGCTGATGATCGTTTGGTGTTGGTTTCCGGATGAGAGGGAGGTGAGGTTTGATGACCGCGGTGAAGACCGCTGCCGTGTGCAGCGCCCGGACATTCCTCACGTTCCGGGCCCCGGTCTGACCCACTTACTCCCCTCGCCGTAGCCGTCCGGCTTACGAGGCGGGGGTGATGTCTGCGTCTCGTCGGGGCCCCTTCCCGCAAGGTGTCTCACGTTGCCAAACCTCTTCACGGATCCTTCCGACGTCGGCCTGTCCCGGTACGGATGGACCGAAACACTCGACAACGCCTTCGCAGAACACCGCGAGGCCGGCCTGGTACCGGCCCGGATCGCACGGGTGGATCGCGGCCTGTGTGACGCGGTCACCGAGTCCGGCCCGGTGCGGGCCGCTCTCGCGGCGCTGTACTCGCCCGACCCGCTCCTGGCGCCCTGCACCGGCGACTGGGCCGCGCTGCGCCCGGGCCGCGAACCGGGACTGGTGGCCCTGCTGCCGCGTCGCAGCGCGATCGTGCGCTCGTCGGCGTCACGCACCTCCCACGGGCAGGTGCTGGCCGCCAACATCGACACCGTCGTCGTCGCCCTCTCACTGGCCGCTCCGCTGGACGCGGCCCGGCTGGAGCGGCTACTGGCCCTGGCATGGGACAGCGGCGCCAGGCCGCTGATCGTCTTGACCAAGGCGGATCTGGCCACCGACGCCGCCGCCGTGCAGGCCGAAGCGAGCTCGCTGGCGCCGGGCGTGGACATCCTGGTCACCAGCGCGGCCACCGGTCAGAACATCGACGTGCTGACCGCCCTGCTGAGCGGCACCACGGTCCTGCTCGGATCCTCCGGCGCGGGCAAGTCCAGGCTCGGCAACGCGCTGCTCGGCGAGGAGCTTCTGGCCACCGGCGAGGTACGGGCGCAGGACGGCAAGGGCCGCCACACCACCGTCCGCCGCGAGCTGGTTCCCCTCCCCGGTGGCGGTGTCCTCATCGACACGCCCGGCCTGCGCGCGATCAGCCTCCACGACGCCGCCGACGGCCTCGAACAGGTCTTCGCCGAGATCGAACGCCTAGCCAGGGACTGCCGCTTCGGCGACTGCGCCCACGACACCGAACCGGGTTGCGCCGTCCAAGCCGCCATCCAGGCGGGCAAGCTGACCGAGCGCCGCCTGGGCAGCTACCGCAAGCTACAACGCGAGAACGCGTGGGCGGCCTCGCGCACCGATGCCCGGCTCCGCGGCGAACGTACCGATCGGCAGAAGACCATCACCAGCCATCTGCGCGCCACCTACAAGTTCAGGGACCAGCAGTCATGACCGACCGCATCCCACCCTCACCGCAGACCCATCCGTCGGCCGCGCACGGCTCTGAGCCGGATCATTACCCGCAGGAGACAGCCACCGCCGCGAGCGCCGACCCCGTCGTGGCGGCCTTCTTCGCCCTGCACCACGGCCTGCCCCGCCAGGGTCCCGGCTCCGACGCGACCACCCGCCGCCTGCTCGCCCTGGCCGGACCGCTTCCGCCGCGTCCGCGCGTGCTGGACGTCGGCTGCGGGCCAGGCCGCTCCTGCCTGGTGCTGGCCGAGGAGGCCGCCGCCGATGTCACCGCGCTCGACCTGCACCAGCCGTTCCTCGACGAGCTGACGCGAGCCGCCGCCGCCCGCGGCGTCGGCCACGCCATCCGCACGGTCCGAGCGTCGATGGCGGACCTGCCCTTCCCCGATGAGAGCTTCGACCTGATCTGGGCAGAAGGATCCGCCTACCACATCGGCTTCGACACCGCGCTGCGCTCCTGGCGGCGGCTGCTCGCCCCCGGCGGCACGCTGGTCGTCACCGAATGCGAATGGACCACCGATTCCCCGTCCGCCGAAGCACGGGCGTTCTGGGACCGGCACTACCGGCTGCGCACCCAAGACCAGAACGCCGCCGCGGCGCGCGCTGCCGGATATGCCGTCGCCGCGCGGCACCCGCTCCCCGACAGCGACTGGTTCGAGGAGTGCTACACGCCGCTGTCGGAACGAGCCCGCGCCGCCGACCTGACCGTGGCCGGGATGCGCGAAGCGGTCGCGGCCACCTTGCAAGAGATCACCATGCGCCACGAGCACGGCATGGACTACCAGTACACCGGCTACGTCCTGCGCCCGTGGGCGAGCACAGAAACGGACTCGAATCCTCCCATGACCACTTCCTGGATCACCCGCCCCGAGACCGCCGCCGACCTCGCCCAGATCCGCGAGGTCAACCTCGCCGCCTTCCCCACCTCTCACGAGGCCGACCTGGTCGAGGCCCTGCGCGCCGACCCGCAGGCGTGGATTCCCGGCCTGTCCTGGGTCACCGAGGCGCCCGACGGCTCCATCGCCGGGTTCGCGCTGCTCACCCGCTGCCACGTCGACGGCTCTCCGGCGCTCACCCTGGGACCGTGCGCCGTCAGCCCCGAGCACCAGCGTCGGGGCGCCGGTTCGGCCGCCATCCACGCCGCCCTGCGAGCCGCCCGCGAGCAAGGCGAGAACCTCGTGCTCGTGCTCGGCCACGCCGAGTACTACCCGCGGTTCGGCTTCACCCCGGCCTCCGGCCACTCCATCCGGCCACCCTTCGACGTCGAGGACAAGTACATGATGGCGCTCGTCTTCGACCCCACCCTGCCCGTGCCGACCGGCACCATCCGCTACCCGGCGGCGTTCGGAGTCTGACCCAGGGCACTCCGGCGCGAGACCACGCCTATCCAGAGGATCGGCGCTCTCGGCCATCCCCGGGCCACAGCCGTAGGGCAGACCACCCCCTGTGACGCACCTGTGTGTCTCGGCCTGCCCTACGGCCAGCCTCACACCCCTATGAACACTTCCTGGATGCAGAACGGAGACAAGGTGCTCAAGGCAAGCCGACCCAAGGGTGCGGTGATCGTCGTCGCGGCGGCGCTGGCACTGGCCGGCTGCGGAAGCGACGACGGGCGGTCCGATGCGATGGACACGACGTTCGCCCCGCCGGCCGTGCAGACGGACCCGTACCAGCACGCGCCCTGGCGTCTGCAGGTCGTCAGCAGTCACTAAGGTCGGTGGCCCGGAGGTGAAACCCCTCCGGGCCACCGACCTTAGTGACACCCCTCGGGGCCACGGCCGCGTCGACCTTCTCTGTATTGATCTATGCCGAGGTCGCGGCTATGCCGACGACCGGGCCGCGCGGGAGCCGCTCTCCGGCGCCGGTGGCATGACCATCTCCTGACATCGCCAGCCGATCACATCACGTGATGGAGACGGGCCGCACAGGCCGGCGATCAGCGGGCGGCGAAGTCCTGCGTCCAGTAGATCCGTCCCTGAGCGTTCTTGGCCGCGCCCACCCCGATGAGGGTGAACGAGCAGTTCATGATGTTCTTCCGGTGGCCGTCGCTGTCCATCCAGGCCCGGACCACCGCGTTCGCCGACGGTTGCCCCATGGCGATGTTCTCGGCCCAGGCCGAGCCGGTGAAGCCGGTCGCGCTGATGCGGTCGGTCATGTCGCGGCCGTCCTGGGAGTCGTGGTCGAAGTAGTCGTTCTCCGCCATGTCGGCGGAGTGCCCGTGGGCGGCCGTGCGCAGCCGCGCGTCGTGCTTGAGCGGGCCGCAACCGCCCTTGGCACGCTCGACGTTGGTCAGGCGGACGACCTCGTTCTCCAGGGCCGTGCCGACGGACGTGACGGGCGCCCTCCTGTCGGGGGCCGGGGCCTGCGTCGTGGGGGTGGGCGTGACGCAGGTCAGCCGTACGGCCTTGGACTTGACGGCGCGGCCCCGGTAGTCGGTGGCGACCGCGTAGTACGTCCCCGGCTCGCAGGGCAGTTTCAGGGCGATGCGGCCTCTCCTGGTGGCGCCGCTCTTGACCACCGGGTCGTCGCCGGGGACGGCCCGCTTGATGCGGATGCGCAGCAGCGCCGGGTGCACGCAGCCCCGGCGGGCGGCCGAGGTCTGGATCCTGAGCGCGGAGACGCCCGGCCGGGTCACGCTCACGCGACACTCGTCCGATTCGGCAGCCGGCTCCTCGGTCGGCGTCGGGGCCGGGGTCAGGGGCGGCGCCGCGCCGTCGGCCGGTGCGGTCACCTCGGGTGTCGCGGCGTCGCCCTGCGCCCCGCCGGTGGACGGGGCGCAGGCGGTGAGGCAGACTACGGCGGCGAGTACCCCAAGGGCTCTACGCATGGGGTTCCTCCAGTGGTGGCGACGCTCGTGGTCCCACATTCTGGCGGCCCCGTTATCAATTTGTCACGAAATTCGGACAATTCGCCCATGATTTTCTGGCGACCGTAAACCCTGTGAGGTGTCTGAAGCACCTTCCTTGTGCTTCGAGCAGCACCGATGTTCACGGGTTCGGGGGGCGACGAGCCGCCCCGACGGCGATCCGGTCCAGCGCCGGCGCGTCCTGCACGGCCTTGACGGCGCCCGTGCCGGTGTGCGGCCGCAGCGCCACGGTGGCGGCCGGCCGGGTCGGCGTCGGGGTCGGCGTGGAGCCGAGGGCCTGCCCCAGCCGGGTCAGCGGCTGGCGAGCTCGGCGAAGATCTCCATCAGCTCAGGCCGGTCGAACGGGCCGACATGGGGTGCCGCGACGCTTCGGACGTCGGTCGGGTTGTCCGGAGTGAGGCGGTCGGCCTCTTTGATGAATCGGTCCTGCAGCGCCGGCGGAATCAGCCGGTCGAGGGTGAGGCGCACATAAGTCCGGGGAATCCGGCCCCAGGTGTGTGCTTCACCCCGGGCTTCAGCCAGGGGAATGCCGGCCGTCTCGTCCGGCTCGAGCATGTTGAGCAGCCGGCTCACCTCTTCGTCGGTGAAGTCTGCAGCAAGGGCATTCTTGACGCCTTGGAACACCGCCGGGTCGGCCGAGCGCCAGTTGAGCCGGCTCACCCCGAGGACCGCTGGATCGGCAACCATCGCCGCGGTCACTTGGGGGAGCAGGCTGTCGCGGTTCTCCTGCGTTTCGAGATAAGCGGCCACGTTCGGCAGGTCCACGCAGCAGTACGCCGCGACGTAGACGACTCGTTCGAGCAGGTGGGGGATGGCGTTGCCGACTCTGCTCAGGGTGACGCCGCCCTGGCTCATGCCGACAAGGATCACGGGCCCGTGGCGGCGGGCGCGGCGTACCACATTCACAACGCGCTCGACATAGTCGTCGATGGTGATCTTGGAGAGCGGCGACGGTTCGGTTGCCAGCGCCTCGAGGTCCTGCGGGGCCTGGTACGAACGGGGGTAGAACGCCTCGCGGCCGTGTCCCGGAAGGTCGACGGCCACGCACCGGTGCCCGCGCAGGGTGAGTTCGCCGGTCAGCCCCGAAGCCCAGGCGGAGGAGGAGTTGGTGCCGTGGATGAACACCAGGGTCGGCGGTCGCCGATCGGCGTCGCGGGCCTCGGCTTCATGGTTCGTTGTCATTGACGTTCTCTCTTTTGTCTGTTGGACGGGTGGGTATGGGTCGGCGGTCAACGGTGCGGTGGGCGCCACATCGGCCACAGGGGAGGGCTGTCCGCCACGCGAACCGGTTCGCCGAGATCCTCGAATCCGTGCCGCAGGTAAAGGGCGCGACTCCGGGGCGAACTCGCCTCCAGATACGCTGCGAGCCCGTCGGCGTCCGCTCGCTCCAGCCGGTGCCGTAGCATCGCCGAGCCGAGTCCGGCGCCCTGCCGCCCGCCGATCACCCCCATGCAGGGGAGATAGAGGTGCGGTTCGCGATCGGGGTGCCGTGGGGCCAGTGCCTGACCCAGGGCCAGCAACCGCGCACCGTTCTCACCGAAGACCGAGTCCGAGCCACCCTCTGGCGGGTCCGGTTGCTCCTCATGGGGCGTCTGGCCTGCGGCAACCGTCAGCCATACCGATGCGCCCTCGCGACGGCCGGCCAGATACGCCTCGGCGGCGGGATGGGTGAGCAGAGGGCGGTGGAAGTGCGGCTGGAGACGTTCTCGTTCGCCCACCTCGGGGAAGAGCCAGCAGGCGAGTGGATCTTTCATGAACGCCTCGGTCAGGATGTCCAACACCGCCTGCTGGTCTGCGTCATCCGCCCGCCACACGGATGCGTACGGCGTATCAACTGTCATGCGTACATCGTATTGGGGCAGTTAGGGAACATGCGTATTTGTAGGGATTTGGCGAAATGAAGTGAACTAGTACGAGGAGATTGAACTAGTACATTCATGGCGGACAGCGACTTCACCGGCAGATCGGAGACTCCTTCTATGCCGTCGTCACCGCGGCGACCGGAACCGCCATACCGGCAGATCGCCCAGCGATGGGGCATCGCGGTCGCGACCGCGACCAGAGTGATGGCCACTCGCCGCGACGACGGGCTGGTCGAAACAAAGGTGGGCGCCGGCACGGTGGTCAGCATCCTCGCGGGCCAGGAGCAGTCGGGCGGCCTGACCACGCCACCGAGACCGCGGCGGACCGGCGCCCCCAAGCAGGCACTGAACCGGGGTGGCGAGCCAAGCTCGAACTTATCTCTGTATGCGGTCATGGCGGTGGCCGGGTGCAGTCGCTGTACTTCGTCGCGATCACGCGCTTGCCGGTGGGGATCGCGTTGCTGCTGGTGTCCATGTCGCCGGTGATGGTGGTGGCGTGGGTGCGGCTCGTACGGAGGGTACGGCTCGCGCGGGCCGCGTACGTCGGGGCGGTCGTCGCGGTCGTGGGCCTCGGGGATCGTCGTCGAGGCGTGGCAGGAGGTACGGCTGGACGCGCTGGGCCTGGTGCTGGGGTTGCTGGCCGGGGCGTGCTCCGCCGGATATTTCCTGATGAACGATAGCCTCGGGGACGTCGTGGACCCGCTCGGGCTCATCGCCTGGGGCATGACGGGGGCGGCCGTGGTGCTGATCCCGTTCGCGCGGCCCTGGGACATCCCTTGGGACGCGTTCACGGTGTCCGTCACGCCCGCCGCGGGTGGCCGGACGTTGCCTGTGCTGGTGGCGTACCTGTGGATGGCGCTGGTCGCGACCGTGGTGGCGTACATCCTGGGGGTGAACGCCGTGCGGCGGCTCTCGGCCGCCGTGGGCGCCACCGTGGCGTCGCTGGAGGTCATCGGCGGGGCGGTGGTGGCCTGGGGGCTGGTCGGAGAGACGCTCGGTGTGTTCTAGATCGTGGGCGGGCTGATCATGTTGCCCAGACCGCCACCGGCTCCGCCCCTGCCGTCCAGCCGTCACGGCTCCCCGCTCGGGTCCGCGCGATCAGGCGCGAAGTAGCTGCGAGTGACCGGGAGTTCCCGGACGGCTTGCCATAAGAGCGTTCTCAGGACAAGGCCAGGCGCGGTGACCTGCGGCAGCGGCAGACGGCAGGCTCATCGCTTGCGCGGTGCCTGACTCATCTCGCGCTGCCCAGAACCGAAACCGGGGCAAGCAGTGAATGCCAGGAGATCCGTCTCCTCATCGAGGACACGCGCCATGGTGCTCAGTGCTCGACCTTAGGTGAGCAAGCGGTCACGGGTGTGCGGCCTGCGGCGTAGTCGATCTCATCGCTAGACCGGTGGGGTGTACCATCGGTACATGCCGCTTCCACGTTTCTACCGGCTGCCCGTCGATCGGCGGGAGTCGATCCTGCGGGTCGCCCGTGCACACTTCGCTCGGGACGGCGCCGACCGGGCTTCCTACAACAAGATCATCGCGGAGCTCGGGATCTCCAAAACCTCCGCCTACCAGTACTTCGACGGCAAGGAGGACCTGTTCGCGGGGGTGATCGAGGATGTGCACACGCGGATACTCCAGGCGCTCGGGGACTGGCGGAATGCAAGTTCGGCCGAGCAGTTCTGGGAGCAGTTGCGGCAGGCGTCCGAGCGGCTGGTCGCGCACGGGCTAGCGCATCCCGAGGACCTGGCGCTGCTCGATGCGAGCACGGCCCAGGACCCCGCGCCCTGGCTGGCCCCCGTGATCGACAACGGGCGGGCGCTCGGCGTGATCAGGGCCGACGTGGACCGTGAGCTCATGCTTGCCGCGACCGCCGCTGTCCTGCGCGCCGCCGACGTCTGGCTGGCCATGCGGCTGCGCGAAGGCGCGGCCGTTCGTGACGTGACGTGGAGTTTGCTCGAAGGACTGTGGAGGAAGCCCGATGAGAGCTGAGATCGACTGGGACATCCCGGCCACACCGCCGGGGTGGAGGGGTGCGCTCGAGCGGTTCATGGGCCCGGGCAAGACCAGGGCCGAGCAGCAGATGGAGATCGCCGGATCGCTCGTATGCATGGCGTTACTCGGCTGGCACCTGCTCGCGGCGCCGATCCAGGGCGGATGGCCGCAGTGGGCGATCACGGTGGTCATCGGCCTCGACCTCGTGGGCGGCGTCATGACCAACGCGACCAACGCGGCCAAGAGGTGGTACCACCGCAAGCCATCCCGCTCGCGGCTGGGGTTCGTCGCGGCACACGTGACCTACCTGGCGGCGATGGCCTTCGTGGTGCTGGACGCGGCATGGGGGTGGTTCCTGGTCAACACCGCCCTTCTGCTGGCGGGCGCCCTGCTGATCGAGACAGCCAGACTGGAGGCCAAACGGCCCGCGGCCATGGCCGCCTACATGGCGGCGGTGCTGGTCAACCTGACGGTCCTGCCGGTGCCCGATACCCTCGAGTGGTTCACCGCCTTCTTCTTCCTCAAGCTCCTGGTCTGCTACCTGGTGCCGGAGGCGCCCATGCGGTCAGCGGCGGAGCCGCCTGAAGTGCCGCGCGGACGACGGGAAGATGCCGCAGTGGGTCGGCCAACGCGGAGATCGCCGAGCTGATGGGTCTGTCGCCCGGCACGGTGAAGGCCAATCTATGCAGTGTCATGTGCAAGCTCGGCAGCCGCAACCGCATGGAGGCCGTCAACAGCGCGCGAGCCATGGGCCCTCAGCCCTGTGCTTCGCTCGCCACAAATATCAGACCGTCGCGAGTTCGCGTCTTCTGCGATTCGCGATGGTCTGGGATCAGAGACACCTTCTCGGTTTTCTGTCGCCCCGCGGGGATGTCGCGTCGGCACCTGCCATAAATCGTCATAGGGCAACGCCTCGACGTCCCCGACGGCCCGCATCCGAAGGTGTCAGCGCCCGCTGCCGGAGATGATGCCGCCGTACGAGCCCACCACTTTGACCTGGCCGGGCTCGGCGGCCTTCGGCGGGATGTGCGCGACCACTTGGATCAGCTCATTCACCTTCATGTACGTGTAGTACTTGCCGCGCAGGAGCCCGTTGTTCTCCTGGAAGACGTGGTTGCGCTCCGGCCCCTGACGTACGTCGTAGCGCCTGGTCCGCTCGATGGTCGTGAAAGCGAGCGCGCCGCCGTCGGTCGTGCGCAGGGCGTACGAGGGGTACGCGGCGGCCGGCCGGACGCTCTCGGCGAGCCGGGCGTACTGGTCCATCTTGACCCGGTTCGACGCGGCGCCGGTGGTGAGCTTGTCGGCGGCATAGCGGCTCTTCTCCGCCGCGGTGTCCTTCCCCGCCAAGTGGGCGGCATAGCCTTTGGCGAACGCGGCAGGCGACATCAGTAGCCCGGCCGCGTCCGCCTGCCCCACCTCTGTGGCCGTCCCCGAGGCGTCCTTCAGGATCTGAGGCAGTTCCTTGGAGGTGTTGCCCTTGAAGGGGTCGGGGGAGTACATCTGCCGCCAGCCGTCCCCGTTTCGGGCGAACAGCAGGTAGGTCGGCTCCTCGGCGGTCTCGCTCTCGCGCTTCCAGTACGCAGTGGTCAGGAACCATTGCTGGCGGGAGGCCGGCACGTGGAACGTGGGCCTGGTGTAGCTGAACGGCTGGTAGTCGTCGTCACCGCCCAGCTTCCGGCTGGAGGCATAGGACGCCTTGTCGATGACGAGACTGGAGCCGCCCTCGTAGGCCGCCAGCAGCTTGTCACTCATGACCTCGTTGGCCGCGTTGTTGCGTTTGACGTAGTCCTCGACAACCGAGGCCGTCTCCTGGGCCGACATGGGCGCCGAAGGCTTCGGCGTGCTACTCGTGGCAGGTGGCGCCGCCTGTTTTGCGCTCAGCCCCGGCAGAGCGGAGCACCCCGCCACCAAGCACCCGGTCAGCACGCCACCGACCACCCGCCCAAACCGCCGCACTCCACACACCTCACGAACTACAGCCCCAAAGCGCACAAAACTACCATTAGCACCAACGCTGTGCGACAAAACCCGCAGACCCGGACGATCCGCCGGGGTCCTGTGGCCTGCGAGCGAGCGATGGAGCAGTCCTGGACCACTTGTTCACCAGCGACTCTGCCCCTCGGGGTCAGCGTCACGGATCTCCTTCAACTGGGCGGACTGATCGCCGTACCGGATCGAGACCTTGGACCGCCGCCACGCTTCCCGTCGTTCCTCCAGCGCGGCGTTGTACAACGCCCGGTGATCGTCCAGCATCGCCGTCAGCGCGATCTCCTGGTGCCGGGTCGGCCGCAGCAGGAACTTGAACGACCTACGCACCCTCGCCCCCGCTCTTGGCCTTGAGGGCGCGCTCGTACTGGGTCTCGATGTAGCGCTGGACCGTGCCCGCGCTGACCGCGCCCGCACTCGCCACAAAGTAC
>NZ_JBQHCV010000059.1:0-28961 GCF_052068215.1 Nonomuraea sp. H19
GAGCGGCGGGAGCGTAGCGACCAGAGCGGGGGAAGGCGGCGGCATAGGGCGACCGAGCCCGCCGAACGGAGTGAGGCAATGAGCAGGCTCAGCCGGAAGGTCGCAGGTCGTAGGCGAACACCACATCCGGGTAGGCCGGGTTGTCGACGTAGCCCTGGATGCCGCCCTGGTAGGCACGCTGGTAGTTGACCACCCAGGGCAGCGCGACGGCCGCCCGCTGGTCCAGCACCCGCTTGGTGGCCTGCTCGTACGCCCGCTGCGCCGCGGTCTTGTCGGTCACCGTCAGCTCGGGCACCGGCTCGAGCAGCTCGTCCAGATCCTGGTCGCGCAGGTAGGCCAGGTTGAACACGGGCGGGTCCGCGCTGCGGAAGACGGTGCCGAAGTAGGAGTAGCCGTCGGCGTAGTCGGGCCACCAGTACATCGCGAAGATGTCCTGGCCGCGCTTCCTGCCCTGCTCCCACTGTGTGTTCCAGGGCATCGACCTGGCCTCGATCGTGACGTTGAGCGGCTTCAGCGTCGCCTCCAGCGTCGTGGCGAGCAGCCGCCAGTCGGTGTCGCCCTGCCCGTACGTCAGCCGCAGCCGCAGCGGCCTGCCGCCCGGCCCGTACCCCGCCCTTTGCAGCAGCCGTACGGCGGCGTTCAGGTTCTGGCGGGGAGCGCGGCCGGGGACGTGGCCCAGCAGGCCTTCGGGGATGATGCCGCTGGCCGGTGAGCCGGCTCCCTTCAGGTCCTTGATCAGGCCCCGGTAGTCGATGGCCTTCTGGATCGCGCGGCGCACCCGCACGTCCTTCATCGGCCCGGTGGCGGTGTTGAACAGCAGCATCGCCGTCTGGAACGACGGCCGTTCCGACGTGCGCACGCCCGGCGTGACCGCGGCCTTGGCGAACAGGCGGGGGTTGAGCCGCTGCACGAAGCTCGCCTCGCCGCGCAGCAGCATCCGCCACGCGTTGTCGGGGTCGGGCACGACGCGGTACTTCACCGTGCTGTAGTGCGGGCTCCGCCAGCCGCCCCAGTATTTGTCGTACGCCGTGAGCGTGAGCTCCTCTTCCTTGCCCTTCTGCCAGCGCGTCACCGTGTACGGCCCAGAGCCCGCGTCCCTGCCCGTGCTGAACCACTTGCCCAGGTCGGGGGCCGCCTTCGTGTCGTAGATGTAGGCCGCGTACCCGGAGGAGGCCACCAGATCCAGCGGGACCGGGTACTTCAGCGTGAACGTCACCGTCACGTGGTCCTCGGCCCTGATCGAGGAGACGGCGTCCCAGATGTAGGACGCGCCCGTATTGGCCGCCATGGTGCGCTCGATCGACGCCTTGACCGCCGCGGCGTCGAGCGGCCGGCCGGTGTGGAAGGTCACGTCGTGCCGCAGGTTGAACGTCCACGTCCGGCCGTCCGGCGAGGCCCGCCACGACGTGGCCAGGCGGGGCATCGACTTCTTGGTGACGGGGTTCCAGAGCGTGAGGGTCTCGTAGATGTTCTGGAAGGCGACGATCTCGTTGGAGTAGGACTTGCTGGGGTCCCACTCCGTGATGATGTCGAGGTTCTTGAGGTAGACGAACGGCGCTTCGCCTGCCGGGGCCCGCGGCGCCTCCGGGGGCGCCGAGCAGGCCGCGAGGAGCACCAGCGCGGCGGCCGCTGCGAGACGACGGCGCAACGCATCTCCCTTTGTCAGCGATATACCCGGGCAACCTACTCCAAGATCAGAGAAACCGGGGACGCGTGTCCAAAAGTCCCGAAAAATTGGGCATTTTGGTGATCGGATTGCTATCCTCGGGGCCTGTCCCGTCCGGGGTTGCCAGCAGGGGACCGACCGGAGTGAGGTGCCATGGGTCGTAGCCGAACGATCCGGATGAAGATCATCGGGCTGCTGCTAGTGCCGCTGACCTCCATGGTGGTGCTTTGGGGGGTCATCACCGCTGTCACCGCTTCTGAAGGTTTGGAGCTTCGCGAATATAAGACAGTCTGGACGAACCTCCGCCTTCCCGCGTACAAACTGATCAGCGAAATGCAGCAGGAGCGCCTGGTCTCGGCCAAGTTCCTGCGGCGCACGCCGAACACCTCGGCCGCCGTGGCCGCGCAACGCACCCGTACCGACACCGCAAGGGACACGTTCAAGCAGCTCTCCAGCAACTCCAAAGACCGATCGGAAGAGATCCGCACACAGGTGGACGCGGTGTACACGCAGCTCGACAGGCTCGATGCGATCAGGGGAGAGATCGACACGGGCCTATCTGACCGTCTGCGCACCGTGGAGGCGTACAACTCGATCATCGATACGATCTTCGGCCTGCACCGCCGCGTCGCGCTCATCGACGACATCCCGATCTACGAGCAGTCCCGCGTGGTCATCGACATGGGGTACGCCAAGGAGCTGCTGACCAGGGAGCAGGCCATCGCGCTCGGGCCGACCACGCGCGGCGAGCGCAGGCTGTTCACCGAAATCGCCGGCAACCGGCGCTTCCTGATCGACCAGGCGCTCGGCGAGCTGGACCCGGCACTGCGCGACACGCAGGTGGCCCTGATCGCCTCAGCCGCCTACCAGCGGATGCGGCTGATGGAGGACCAGATCATCGCCGGCGGCACGCCGCAGGGCTGGCTCAGCACGACGGAGGGGCTGGCCAAGTCGTTCCAGGCCGCGCAGATGCAGGCCGGCGAGGTGCTGAACGATCGCGCCGAGCCGGTGGCCGACCAGGTGCTCCAACGGGCGCTGATGCTGGCGGGCATGTGCCTGGCGCTGGTGGTGGTGTCGATCGCGTTCTCGCTGCGGATGGGCGACCGGCTGTCGAAGGAGCTGGGCGCGCTGCGGCTGGCCGCGCTGGAGGTGGCCCAGGAACGGCTGCCGCACGTGGTCGCCAAGCTGCGCAAGGGCGAGAAGGTCGAGATGCCGGAGCTGTCGGTGGCGAGCACCACGGTCGAGATCGACGACGTGGGGCAGGCCTTCTCCACCGTGCAGCAGACGGCCGTGGAGGCCGCCGTCGGGCAGGCGCAGCTCAGCGAGGGCGTCGGCCACGTGTTCCGCAACCTGGCCCGGCGCAGCCAGACCCTGCTGCACCGCCAGCGCATCCAGCTCCAGGACATGCAGCACCGGGCGACCGAGCCGGAAGCCCTGGAGGACCTGTTCAAGCTCGACCACCTGACGACGCGCATGCGCCGCCACGCGGAGGGGCTGATCATCTTGTCCGGCGCCACCCCGGGCCGCGGCTGGAGCAGGCCGGTGCCGCTGCTCGACGTGGCCCGCGGCGCGTCGGCCGAGGTGGAGGACTACCAGCGGGTCACCGTCGAGCCGATGCCGGGCCAGCGTCTCGCGGGCCCCGTCGTCGGCGACGTGATCCACCTGATCGCCGAGCTCATCGAGAACGCCACCGTCTACTCCCCCGCGCACACGCCGGTCATCGTGCGCGGTGAGAAGGCGGCACGCGGCTTCGTCTTCGAGGTCGAGGACCGCGGACTCGGAATGGAGCCGGCCGAGCTGGCCGAAATCAACGAGCGGCTGGCCAGCCCACCGGAGTTCGACCTGGCCGACAGTGACCGGCTCGGCCTTTTCGTCGTCTCCCGCCTGGCCGCCAGGCATGACATCCGCGTGACGTTGCGCGGTTCACCATATGGAGGGACCACCGCGATCGTGTTGATCCCGGAAGAGCACGTGGCCGAGCCCGAACCCGAGGCTCCCGTGCAGGAGCCCGCACCGCGTCCCATGCGGGTGGTGCGAAGTGACTGATGAGCGCTGGCTGGACGAGGACGCCGGTCCGATCGTCCCCGCCTACCTGCTGACCAGGGGCCGTACGGTACCCGCGAGCGAGGCCATCGACCTCATCGCGGTGATCATCACGGCCGGCGGCCTGACGCCGCCCGTGGGCCTGGGCCCCGAGCATCTGATCATCCTGCAGAAATGCACCAAACCGACCCGGCTCGTGGACGTGGCCGCCGAGCTCAACCTGCCCATCGGCGTGGTCAGGGTGCTGGTCGGCGACCTGCACGCGCAGGAGCTCGTCCAGGTCGAGCACCCGCCGCCCGCCCCGGACGCCACGGTGCTGCTGGAGGTGATCAGCGGCCTGAAGGCGCTCTGAGCCTGCACATGGCCTCACTCCGCGCGATGGCAGGCGACCTGGCGGCCCTCCACGTCTCTGAGCGTGGGGGGCCGCTCGCATTCCGGTACGGCCAGCGGGCAGCGCAGCCGGTACGGGCAGCCCGTCGCCGCCGGCACCGCCTCCGTCCGGCCCCTGGCCTCCGGCGGGGTGCCGCCGAGCTTGGGCACGGCGTCGCGCAGTGCTCTGGTGTAGGGGTGGGCGGGCTTGGCCAGCAGGTCGCCCGTGGGTCCCGACTCGACGATCCGGCCCGCGAACAGCACGTGCGAGGTGCGGCAGAGCCGTTCCACGACGGCGAGGTTGTGGGTGATGAGCAGGCGCTCGGTGTCCAGGCCCGCCAGCAGGTCGAGGATCTTGGCCTGGACGGTCACGTCCAGGGCACTCGTGGGCTCGTCCAGGACGAGCAGGCGGGGGCCGACGGCCAGGGCCCTGGCGATCACGACGCGCTGGCGCTGGCCGCCGGAGAGCTGGTGCGGCCTGCGGGTGGCCAGGCCCGGGTCCAGGCCGACCTGTTCGAGCAGCTCCGCGACCCTGGCTCTGGCGCTTCGCGGAAGGGCCTCGGCTATGGAGCTGCCGATGCGCATCCTGGGGTCGAGGGCCTCGGCCTGGAAGACGGGCTGGACGTCCCTGCGGAACTTCCGCATGTCCGCATTTTTCAGCGTTCGGTCCCCGTACCAGATATTTCCGGACATGGGCCTCAGCAGGCCCAGGAACGCGCGGGCCAGCGTCGTCTTGCCCGAGCCGCTCTCCCCGATCAGCCCGACCCCGCCCTCCGTGATGTCCAGGGTCACGTCGTGCACGACGGGGCGCCTGCCGTACCCGAGGGTCACGCCATCGGCCCTGAGCATGGTCACGGCACCGCCTCCAGCAGCTCGCGCGTGTACGGGTGGGACGGCGCGGCCAGCACCTGCGCCGCGGATCCGGACTCCACCACCGCCCCGTCCTTCATGACGAGCACCCGGTCGGCGATCGTGGACACCTGGGCCAGGTCGTGGGAGACGAGCAGGAGCGCCAGGCCGCGCTCCGACCTCAGACTGCGCAGCACGCCGACGACCTCGGCCTGCACGGTCACGTCGAGGGCGCTCGTGGGCTCGTCGGCGAGGATCACCTCGGCGCCCAGGGCGATGGCCAGCGCGATGGCGAAGCGCTGGGCCTGGCCGCCGGAGATCTCGTGGGGGTAGCGGCGCAGGATCGCGGGGTCGAGCATGACGGCCGTCACGGCGTCCGCCATGGCCTCGTCCGTACGGACCCGGCCGTGGAGCTTGAGCGCTCGGCGCATCAGCACGCCCAGGCGGGTGGCGGGGCTGAGCGCGGCCTGCGGGGACTGCATCACCAGCGCCACCCTGGCCCCGCGGATCTCGCGGAGGCGGCGGGGCGGGGCGGTCAGGACGTCGACGCCGCAGACACTGACATGTCCCGAAATTTCAGCATCCGGGGTGAGGCCCAAGAGCGTGAGCAGCGTCGTGGACTTGCCCGAGCCGCTCTCCCCCACGATCGCCACGCACTCGCCCGCGCCCACGTCGAGTTCGGGCACGTCGGCCACGAGCCGCCCGCCGTACCGGACCTGGAGATCGCGTACCTCGATCATTTCACCGCCCTGTGTGGATCCAGCGCGTTACGCAGCCCCTCGCCCAGCACGTTGAACGCGAACGCCGTCACCAGGATCGCCAGCCCCGGGAAGGTCACCACCCACCAGTTCGTGGTGAAGTACGTCTGCCCCTGCTGCACCATCAGCCCCCACTCCGCCGTCGGCTCCTGCGCCCCCAGCCCCAGGTACGACAGCGCCGCGGCGGTGAGGATCACCCCGCCCGCGTCCAGGGAGAGCTGGACCAGGACGGGCGTGAGCGAGTTCGGCAGCACGTGCCTGAGGATGATCAACGGCGCCGGCACGCCGAGGCAGCGCGCGGCGTCCACGTAGCCGCGGGTGGTGATGGACGCGGCCACCGAGGCGGCCAGCCGGGTGTACCAGGGCCACCAGGTCACCGCGATGGCCAGCACGACCGTGGTCACGCTGGGCTGCAGCACGACCGCCAGCGTCAGCGAGAGCAGCAGCGCGGGGAAGGCCAGGAACACGTCCGTGACCCGCATGATCACGTCTCTGACCCAGCCGCCCGCGTACCCGGCCACCACGCCGAGCGTCACCCCGGCCAGCGCCGAGACGGCCAGCACGGACACGGCGATGAACAGCGAGGTGCGGCCGCCGTACAGGACCCTCGTGAACACGTCCCGCCCGGCCTGGTCGGTGCCGAACCAGTGGGCGCCGCTCGGCGGCAGCATGCTCTCCAGCGGCTTCGGCTCGTCCAGCGGGTACGGCGCGAGCCACGGCGCCAGGACGGCGGCCAGCACGATCAGCACGATGAGCACGGCGCCGAACGCGGCGAACCGGTCGGGGATCCTGGGGAGCGTGCGGCGCAGCGGCGCCTGGGTGGCCGTCATCGCGCTCTCGCCCGCGGGTCGACGAAGCCCTGCAGGAGGTCCACGACCAGGTTGGCCAGCACATACACCAGGGCGACCACGAGGGTGACGCCCGCGATGGCGGGGGTGTCCAAGGAGCGGATCGACTCTGCGGCGTAACGGCCCAGGCCCGGCCAGTTGAAGACGGCCTCGACCAGGAAGCCGTTCACCATCGAATAGGCGAAGACCAGGGCGATCAGCGACAGGACGGGGGTCAGCGCCGGTCTGAGGGCGAACCTGGTCAGGATGGACGTCTCGCCGAAACCGAGCGCCCGCTCCAGCCGGACGTGGTCCTGGCCGGACTCCTCGATGAGGGCCGCCCTGGTCATCTGGGCGATCACGCCCGTGGGGTAGGCGGCCACGACGAGGGCGGGCAGCACCAGGTGTTCGAGGGTGCTGGTGAAGATCGGCCAGTTGCCGGTGATGAGGGCGTCGACGATGGTGATGTTCGTCCAGAGGGTGAGCGGGCTCGTGGTGTCGAGCGCGGAGTCGTACTCGCCGGCCACCGGGAACCAGCCGAGGTTGCCGGCGAACACGAGTTGCAGCGTCAGTGCCAGCCAGAAGACCGGTACGGAGACCGCCAGCATGCTCGTGAACCGCACCCCGAAGTCCGGAAATTTCCGCTTGTAGCGGGCGGCGAGCACCCCGACCGGGATGCCCACGACGATCGCGAGCACCAGCGCCGCGCCCACCAGCTCCAGCGAGGCCGGGAACGCCAGATACAGGTCGTCGCGCACCGGCTGCCGGGTCCGCAGGCTGGTGCCCCAGTCGCCGGTGAGCAGGTCGCGTACGTAGTGCACGAGCTGCATCGGGATCGGGTCGTCGAGCCCGAACCGCTCCCGCGCCGCGGCGAGCTGCTCCGGCGTGGCCTTCGGCCCGGCGAACGCCACCGCCGGATCCCCCGGCACCAGCCGCATGACCGCGAACGTGAGCACGACCACGCCGGCCACGACCAGGAGGGCCTGGGCGAGCCGGCGGGCCAGATAGCGCAGCATGGGCTAGGGCGCGCGCGTGAGGTCGTAGAAGAAGACCACGTTGGGATAAGCGGGATTGTCCACATATCCCGAGACGTCGGTGGTCAGCGCGCGCTGGTAGGTCTGCACGTACGGCACCGCCGCCGCCGCCTCTTCACCGATGATCTTCTTCTGCAGGTCCTGGTACGCCTGGTCGGCGTTGACCTGGTCGGTCGCCGTGAGCTGGGGCAGCTCGTCGATCTTCGCGTCGATCTGGGCGTCCTTCAGGTAGGACAGGTTGAACTGCGGCTTGTCCGCGCTCTTGAAGACGTTGAGGAACCAGGAGTAGGCGTCCGGGTAGTCCGGATACCAGTACATGACGAAGATGTCCTGCCCCTGCTTCTTGCCCAGGTCCCACTGCGCGTTCCAGCTCATCGGCTTGGCCTGCAGGTTCACGTTGACCCTCTTCAGCGCCGAGCTGAGCAGCGTGACCAGCAGCTTCTGGTCCTCGTCGCCCTGGGCGTAGGTGAGGCTGAGCTTGAGCTCGGGGTTGTCGGGGCCGTACCCCGCCTCGCCGAGCAGCTCCTGCGCCCTGGGCAGGTCCATCTTGGGCTCCATGCCGCCGGCGTGACCGAGCAGCCCCTGCGGCACCAGCCCGCTGGCCTTCTGCGCCGAGCCCTTGAGCGCGCCCACGAGGCCGTCGTAGTCGATCGCGAGCTGCAGCGCCTGCCTGATCTTCACGTTCTTCATGGGCCCGGAGGCGGTGTTGAACAGGACCAGCAGGTTCTGGAACGACGGCGACCGCGACGTCTTCACGCCCGGCGTCATGCCGGCCTGCTCGAAGAGCTGCGGGTTCAGCCGCTGCACGAAGTTCACCTCGCCCTTCTGCAGCAGCTGCCAGGCCGTGGTGATCTCCGGCGTGACCCGGAAGGCCACCTTCTTGTACTGCTCCGGCTTCCACCCGCCCCAGTAGCCCTCGAACGCCTTCAGCGTCAGCTCGGTCTCCTTGCCCTTCTGCCAGGAGTCGATCGTGTACGGGCCGGTGCCGGCGTCCTTCTTGCCGTCCGCGTCAACGGCGTCCACGTCGTAGATGTAGGCGGCGTAGCCGGAGGAGGCGACGAGGTCGAGCGGGGTGGCGTACTCGAGCGTGAACTTCAGCGTGGCCGCGTCCACGGCCTCGATCTTGTCGACCGAGTCCCAGATGTAGGCGGCGCCGCCCTTCTTCTCGATCGTCCGCTCGATGGCCTTCTTGGCCGCCTCGGCGTCGAGCGTGGCTCCGGAGTGGAACTTCACGCCCTGCCGCAGCTTGAACGTCCACTCCTTGCCGCCGTTCGCCGAGGTCCACTCGGTGGCCAGGCGCGGCTCGGCCTTGCGGGACTCGGAGTTGTACCTGGTCAGGCCCTCGTAGATGTTGGACAGGGCGATGATCTCGTTGGAGTAGGAGGTCGCCGGGTCCCAGTCGGTGACCACGTCGAGGTTCGGCGCGTAGACGAACGTGCCGTCGTTGGCCTGCGCGGCCGTCGTCGGACTGCCGCTGCTGCTCGCCTGCGGCTGGGGTGTTCCGCCGGCGCCGCGCACCTGACCGCCCGCGCATGCGGATGCGGTCAAGGCCAGGGCACCGGTGACACCGGCGACGAGCAGACGCTTGTGCCAGCGCATGGTGGGGGGATCCTTTCGATCATTCACCGGGCGAGGGGTCCGGCTGCTTTGACGTGTACCCGCACGGCGGGCTCGGAGAGGTAGCTCAGCGGCACCTCGAGAAGGTCGACGATCTCGACGCCGGAGGGATCGGCGCCCGCGGCCACGGCCCGCGCCGCCGCCTGCTCCTTGACCCTTTCGATGGCTTCTGACCGGCTATCTCCCGCAGGCAAGATCGTATCGACTCTGCCGCTCGCGAGTGCGATCGCGGCGCCGACGGCGTTGGCCACCTCGGCGTGGCGGGGGCGGATCACCTGGGTCGCGCCGGGGATCGCGCTCGGCAGCAGGAACGCGCCGCCACCCACCGCGACCAGCGGTCTGTCGGATTTGCCGAGTGCCATCCTGTCCACGGCGTCGACGACCATCTCGTCCGCGACGGCCACCGCCCTTTCCAGGGTGTCGGCGATTGTTGCCGACCTGTCACCCATGGCTTCCTGGAGCCGGTCTCGCCAGTCGGTCGCGCCGGGCGGGACGCGGCCGGCGGCCACGGCCGCGTCGGTCATGGTCATCGTGGTCCCGCCGAAGACCAGCGCCTCCTTGACGATCCGGTAGCCGACCGACTCGGGGCCGATGCCGTGGCTTCTCACCATCGTGCCGCCGCCGAGCGCGATGGCCAGGATGTCCGGCATGCGGAAGTTGGTGAGCACCCCGCCGATCTCGACCGCCGCCGCCGACTCCCGCGGGAAACCCCCGACGAGCACGCCCAGATCCGTGGACGTCCCGCCCACGTCCAGCACGATCGCGTCCGCCACGCCCGACAGGTACGCGGCCCCGCGCAGCGAGTTCGCCGGGCCCGAGCCGATCGTCGACACCGGCAGCCGCGCGGCGTGCTCCAGCGTCATGAGCGTGCCGTCGTTCTGGGCCAGGTACGGGCGCGCTTTCAGCCCTCGTTCCGCCAGGGCGGTCACCAGGGCGTCGGTGACGTGGGCGGCGACCCCGTACAGGGCGGCGTTGAGCACGGTGGCGTTCTCGCGTTCGAGCAGCCCGAGAGAGCCGATCTCGTGGCTCACCGAGACCGGCAGGCCGTACTCGGCCCGGATCAGCTCCGCGACGAGCCGCTCGTGCTCGCTGCTCGCCGGGCTGAACACGCTGGTGACGGCGACGGCGTCGGCCTCGGTGGTGTCCAGGAAGCGGCGGATCGCGCCGAGGTCGAGCGGGCTGATCTCGCGGCCGTCGACGTAGTGGCCGCCGGGCACGATCGCCTCGCCCGCCGAGACGGCCTCGCGCAGGCCGGCGGGCCAGTCGGAGAGCGGAGGGACGGCGGTGGTGGCGGGCGCGCCGAGCCGCAGCACGGCCACCCGGCCGAGGTTCCGCCGTTCCAGGATGGCGTTGGTCGCGTGCGTGGTGCCCAGCATGACCCGGGTGATCCGGTCATGCGGGTGACCGTGGCCGCCCGCGGCGTGTCCGGATAAATCACCGGCAGGGGCTGGTTCCAGCTCGGCCAGCACCGCGTCCAGGGCCGCCCGTAACCCCTCGGTCACCTCCGGGGTCGTCGGCCGCTTGGCCTTGGCGATCACCTGGCCCTCGGCGTCGAGCACGACCGCGTCGGTGTTCGTGCCGCCGACGTCGATCCCGATGCGCAGGTCAGCCATGTGCCGTCAGCTCCTCGACCGGAACGTAGTCCAGCTCGTACCCGAACGCCCGCGGCCCGGCCGTCTCCAGCCCCTTGGGGGTGCGCCAGAGGGGGTCGCACGGCCAGGCGAGGACCGTGACGCGCTGGCCGTACCTGAGGCTCTCGGTCTGTATGGCGGCGGCGGTCTCGGTGTCGACGACCGTCACGAGGTCCGGGACCATGGCCTTGACCTGGCCGTTCTCGGAAGCGACCAGGTTCTCGTTCTGCAGCTCGATGGTCAGGGTGCGGCCCCGGTCGTCGCCGGTGCCCTCGATCGTGGCGGTGCCCCGTACGAACCCGCCCGTGGTGCGCCGCGCCACGTCGGTCAGCTTGCCGGTGATCAGCCTGGCCGCTCCGAGCCGGTCCTGGAGCGCGCGCAGCGGGTCGGGCGCGCCCTCGGTGGCCCGGCCGATCTCGAGCGCGCGGGTGACCGTGCCCTCGATGACCGCGCCCCGCGCCCGCGCGGCCGGGAGCACGTAGTCGGCCATCAGGGCGCTCGAACCCGCCGCCACGCACACCGCCCTGGCCAGCCGTTCCGACCAGAGGCCGTCGATCGGGCGGATGGTCACCACGTTGCCCGCGACATCGGACATGATCACCAGGTCGGCGGGCAGCCCGGCCACGTACATCGACACCATCTGGACCTCGGGGAACGCCCGCCCCATCCCGTCGGCGTCGAGCAGCGGCAGCCCGAGCTGTGCGGCCCAGGCGACGGGAGCGACCCCGTTGGAGCCGCCGATCTCAGAGGACATGATCGCACTCGGCGGGCGGCCGAAGATCCGCTCGACCTCCTCGGCGATGCGCTTGGGCTCGTCCTCGCTGTGGATCATCTCGTGGCTGACGGTCGGCGCGCCGACCCCGGACAGCGGCACGACCAGCGCGTCGCCGGGGAGCTCGCCCAGCCTGACCAGCGGCACCTCGCCGTACTCGCGGATGGCCCGGACCGCGGACAACGAGCCGGTACGCACGTCTCCCCCGCCCCCGGTGCCCAAAATGGCGCAGCCTCGGGCCAGCGCCGGAATATCGCTCACATCAATGCTCATTGGCGACACAACCAACCACATGGCACCTCAATGCGCCAGTCCCATGGCTGTGGGGAGAAAACGCGTTGCGCCGTCCTGTGCCCGGCCGCCATGCTCGATTCCGGCGATCTCGTTGAAAGGACTTCCCATGGACACCCGGCGAATGCGCATGCGGCGCCGTACGGGCACGTCCTGGAAGAGCTGACCCCAGGAACCGGCCCGTCGTCCACCAGGCGGGTGAGGGCGCTGGTGTGCCCGACGGTTTCATAAGCCGCACAGGGCGGGTTCGATTCCCGCACCCGCTACTCCGCCTCCGTGGCCGTCGCTGGTTCGATTCCGGCCCGGGGCACTGATAGATGTGGAGTGCAGGGAGGGAGGTCGCATGCGGATTTCGGTGGCCGCCGACAGCAAGGACGGGGTGGCCGAGCGGGTCGTGACGGAGCTGCGCAGGCGTGGGCACGAGGTGGTGGCGCACGGCGCGCTCAACGACGGGGAGCGCGACGACTGGGCGTGGGCTTCGGAGCTGGCCGCCAGGGACGTGAGCGAAGGGCGGGCCGACCAGGCGGTCGTGTGCTGCTGGACCGGCACCGGCGCGTCGATCGCGGCGAACAAGGTGCCCGGCGTGCGCGCGGCGCTGTGCGTCGACGCCTACACCGCCGACGGTGCCCGCAAGTGGAACGACGCCAACGTGCTGGCCCTCAGCCTCCGCCTCACGTCGGACGTGGTGCTGGACGAGATCCTCGACGCCTGGCTGGAGGGCCTGCCGAGCACGGACGCCGCCGACGTGGCGAACGTGGCTCACCTGGACGAGATCTGATTACGATCTCCGGCATGTCGGACTTGCACTGCACGCATTGCGGCGAGGGCGGGCTGGAGGCCGGGTTCATCATGGACTCGGGCGAGCACGCCAAGGGTTTCGCCAGGTGGGTCGAGGGCGCTCTCGAGCGTGGGTTCTTCGGCGGGGCCAAACTGATGGGCCGGCCGAAGTGGGAGATCGACGCCTATCGCTGCCCCTACTGCCACCACCTGGAGCTTTTCGCCACCCGCCCGGCCTGACCCACAACGGTCACGTCAGAGGCAGGGAAATCGTCGGCTCAGCCGTCTAGGGTGCTGAGCATGACGGACGTGCTGCTGCGCGGCGGGCTCCCCTGGGGGCTCGGGGCGCCTGCCGACATCCTGGTCCGCGGCGGGCGGATCGACCGCGTCGCCCAGGGCATCGACGCACCCGGTGCCCAAATGATCGACATCGCGGGGCAGTTCGTTTTGCCCGGCCTCGTCGAGGCGCACTGCCACCTCGACAAGACCCTCCACGGCGGGCCGTGGATCCCCCACTCGGCCGACGACACGCTGGCCGGGCGCATCGCCAACGACCTCGACCGGCGCGCCGAGCTGGGCGTCCCCAGCGTGGCGCGGATCGGCGCGCTGCTCGGCCGCATGAGCGAGGCGGGCACCACCCATGTGCGGACGCACACGGACATCGACCCGCAGGTGGGGCTGCGCGGTGTGGAGGCCGTTCACGAGGCCGCCGCCGGCTCCCCCGTCGAGGTGCGCCAGGTCGCCTTCCCGCAGCACGGCCTGCTCACCAACCCGGGCACGGCCGAGTTGCTGGAGGAGGCGTTGAAGAGCGGCGTCGAGGCGGTGGGCGGCCTGGACCCGGCGGGCGTCGACCGCGACCCGGTCCGCCACCTCGATGTGATCTTCGGCCTGGCCGAGCGCTACGGCGCGCACCTGGACATCCATCTGCACGACGGCGGCTCGCTGGGCGGGTGGGAGCTGGAGCTCATCATCGAGCGCACCAGGGCGCTCGGCCTGGGCGGCCGCGTGACGATCAGCCACGCCTACGCGCTCGGCCAGCTCGACGAGGCCTACCAGGACCGCCTGGTCCAGGGCTTCGCCGAGGCGGGCGTCGCGCTGGTGACCGCGGCCGTCTACAGCTTCCCGGTGCCGCCGGTCAAGAAGCTGCGGGCCGCGGGCGTCACCGTCGCCTGCGGCCACGACGGCATCCGCGACCTGTGGGGTCCCTACGGCAGCGGCGACATGCTGGAGCGGGCAATGCACGTGGCCTATCGCAGCACTTTCCGCAGGGACGAGGACATCGAGCTGGCGTTGGAGGCCGCCACCTACGGCGGCGCCCGCGCGCTCGGGCTGGACGGTTATGGCCTGGCCGCGGGCGACCGGGCGAACCTGATCGTCGTGCCGTGCGGCGGCGCGGCGGAGGCGGTGGTCGTTCACCCTGCGCGCAGTCTGGTCATGAAAGACGGCGTAGTCCTGCACAATTGACCGGCGGGACCATCGAAAGGCAGGCAAGTGCTCTCTATTCACCAGCGGATCGCGGCAGAGCTCGGCGTACGCGACGGGCAGGTGCAGGCGGCCGTCGAGCTCCTCGACGGCGGCGCGACCGTGCCGTTCATCGCGCGATACCGGAAAGAGGCCACCGGCGCTCTCGACGACGTGCAGCTGCGCACATTGGAGGAGCGGCTGCGCTATCTGCGCGAGCTGGAGGAGCGCAGGACGGCGATCCTGGAGTCGATCGAGTCCCAGGGCAAGCTCGACGACCAGCTCCGCGAGCAGATCATGGCGGCCGAGACCAAGGCCAGGCTCGAGGACATCTACCTCCCCTACAAGCCCAAGCGGCGCACGAAGGCGCAGATCGCCCGCGAGCTGGGGCTGGAGCCGCTGGCCGACCAGCTGCTCGCCGACCCGGCGCTGGACCCGGCCGCGACGACCGCGGGCTTCGTCACCGAGGGCGTGGCCGACGCGGGCGCGGCGCTGGAGGGCGCCAGGGCGATCCTGATCGAGCGGTTCGCCGAGGACGCCGACCTCATCGGCGGCCTGCGCGAGCAGCTGTGGAAGCGCGGGCGGCTGGTGTCGAAGGTCCGGGAGGGCAAGGAGGAGGCGGGGGCCAAGTTCTCCGACTACTTCGAGTTCGGCGAGCCGTTCACGAAGCTGCCCTCGCACCGGATCCTGGCGATGTTCAGGGGCGAGAAGGAAGAGATCCTCAGCGTCACGCTGGAGCCCGACGACAGCCCCGACTACGAGCTGCGCATCGCCTCCAGGTTCGGCATCTCCGACCAGGGCCGCCCGGCGGACAAGTGGCTCACCGAGACCGTGCGCTGGGCCTGGCGCACCCGCATCCTCGTGCATCTGGGCATCGACCTGCGAATGCGGCTGTGGCAGGCGGCCGAGGAGGAGGCGGTGCGGGTGTTCGCGGCCAACCTGCGCGACCTGCTGCTCGCCGCGCCCGCCGGCACCCGTACGACGATGGGCCTCGACCCGGGGCTTCGTACGGGTGTGAAGGTGGCCGTGGTCGACGCCACCGGCAAGGTGGTCGAAACCGCCACCATCTACCCACATGAGCCCAAGCGGCAGTGGGACCAGTCGCTGGCCGTGCTGGCCGCGCTCGCGCAGCGGCACGGAGTCGAGCTGATCGCCATCGGCAACGGCACGGCCTCCCGCGAGACCGACAAGCTGGCCGGTGATCTGATCAAGCTCGTGCCGTCGCTGACGAAGATCGTGGTGTCGGAGGCCGGCGCCTCGGTTTACTCCGCTTCGCCGTACGCCTCGCAGGAGCTGCCCGAGTTGGACGTGTCGCTGCGCGGCGCGGTCTCCATCGCGCGCAGGCTGCAGGACCCGCTGGCCGAGCTGGTCAAGATCGACCCCAAGTCCATCGGCGTCGGCCAATACCAGCACGACCTCGCCGAGTCCAAGCTGTCCCGCTCGCTGGACGCGGTGGTCGAGGACTGCGTCAACGCCGTGGGGGTGGACGTCAACACCGCGTCGGCGCCGCTGCTCACGCGGGTGTCGGGCATCGGCTCCACACTGGCCGAGAGCATCGTCCGCCACCGCGACTCCAACGGCCCCTTCAGGACCCGCACGGCGCTGAAGGAGGTGCCGCGGCTCGGGCCCAAGGCGTTCGAGCAGTGCGCGGGCTTCCTGCGCATCCGGGACGGCGACGACCCGCTCGACGTGTCCAGCGTGCACCCGGAGGCCTATCCGGTGGTGCGCCGCATCCTCGGCTCGGCCAAGACGGACCTCAGGTCGCTGATCGGCAACACGGCGGCGCTGCGGACGATCAAGCCCGAGGACTTCACCGACGACAAGTTCGGCCTGCCGACCGTCACCGACATCCTGCGCGAGCTGGAAAAGCCGGGCCGCGACCCGCGTCCCGCCTTCAAGACCGCCACGTTCAAGGAAGGAGTCGAGAAGATCTCCGACCTGGCCTCCGGCATGATCCTGGAGGGCGTGGTCACCAACGTGGCCGCGTTCGGGGCGTTCGTGGACGTCGGCGTCCACCAGGACGGCCTGGTGCACGTGTCGGCCATGTCGCACAACTACGTCAAGGACCCGCGTGACGTGGTCAAGCCCGGCGACATCGTCCGGGTCAAGGTGCTCGAGGTCGACATCCCCCGCAAGCGCATCTCCCTGACCTTGCGTCTGGAGGACGAGACCACCGCCGCCCAGCCGTCCGGCGACGGCCCCCGCAAGGCATCCGCCCGCCAAGGTCAGGGTGGCGGCCGGGGTGATGGCGGCCGCGCCGACGGTGGCCGTGGCGATGGTGGCCAGCGTGGCCGGGGCCAGGGTGGCCGCGGTCAGGACGGGCGCGGTCAAGGCGGTCGCGGCGATGGCCAGCGCGGCGGCCGGGGCGACGGAGGCCAGCGGGGCAACGGCGACGGTGGGCAGCGCGGCCGGGGTGACGGGCAGCGCCGCCAGGACCGCCCGGCTCCCATGGGCGCCATGGCCGAAGCCCTCCGCAAGGCGGGGCTGACCGACGACAAGCGCTGAGCGAAGGGGACCCGACCCCGACAAGCGCTGAGCGAAGGGCACCCGACCGCGACGACGGTCCGCCGGACGGCGGGCCGTCGTGCACGGGTGTCCAAGTCGGCGCACCATCGGCGAAGGCGCCGGACCTGCGCGTGTTCCGGACGCGGCAGCGGGCGATCCGGCGTTCAGCGGGCAGACCGCGGACGCGTTCATGCTGCTCCGCCTGATCCGGCGGCGCGGCGGGAGCCCGCCATGGCGATACGGTCTAAGGGTGAGCACTACAGCGTTCGACACGGCGATCGTGCAGGCCCGTGACCTGCTCAGGTGGCGCTCCCCCTTGCGGACGGAGCTCTGGGCGGCGCGGCTCACGGCCGGTCTGGAGCCGGACCAGGTGGGCCCCTTCCTGCGCGAACTGGCCGAGGACGGCAGCGCGGAGTCACGTCTCACGCTCGTCGCCCTGGCGGCGGTCAACGCGGACGCCCCGGCCGGCTACAGCGGCGACGGCGGCTCAGAGGACGCGGATGTCCCGGACGAGCCGCCGGGCGAAGTCGCGCCCGGAGCCTACGCGGCGGCGGCCAAAGGACTGGCGGACACGCTTCCCGGGTGGGTACGCCGGATGGGCCGGGTGACGTGCGAGGGCGCCTGGTACGGCAAGGCCGACCCGTACGGCGAGCAGGCCCTGGCCGTCCTGTCGTTCCGCTACGAGAACGGCAAGGAGCCGCACATCCTGGTGGTCGGGATCGATCAGCCCAACGGCGGGCTGGCGGTCGACGCGCTGGTCGAGGAGGTGAAGTTCCTCGACGACCTGGGCCTGGTCGCGGCCGATCCGGGGGTGGTCGCGGGGCGCGTCCTGGACGCGTTCGAGCTGGGCGATCGCATCATGGGGGCGCTGGTCGCCGACACGCTGGCCGAGGTACGGCCATTCGCGATCACCCGCGCCCGCACCGTGCCGGGTCTCGTGCGCGGGGCGGCCGACGACACCGTGTCCAGGTTCGCCGACCTGCCGGACGTGCCGGGGGCGCGGGAGGCGTTCGAGCAGCTTGGGGAGTTCGTCGGAGATCGGCCCTTGTGGTGGAGCCCGGCCCGGGTGTCGCAGTTTCTGACCTCGTGGCTGCCCCGGGAGGCCATCCTGAGCGACGAGGCGATCGCGGCGATGCCGGAGGTGGTCCGCGCCTGGAGCCGCTTCTCCGGCGATCAGCCCGCGGTGCTGCGCCAGATCGACGCGGACGCGCCCCGCCTGCCCGCCCTCATGGCCGACGACTCCCTGTGGGGCGTCGGCAAACGCATCGCCCAGAACCGCCGCTGACCCGCCTGCGTTCGCACTCGGATCTGGGGCACTAGACCGCCCCTGATGAGGCTTCGCCCCATCCGTCAGCACCGTCGTGTCCAGGGGGTACAGGCTCTTCCACGGTGCGGAGCCGTGCCGCGTCCTGGTATGCCCTGGTCACGGCGGCGATCATGGCCACCAGCGCAATGACGGGCATCGCGAGCCAGGCCATGCCCCCCGGCACGTACCAGAGGGGGATCACGGTCGCGGCGGCCAAGAAGACCCACAGGTCAGGTCCTCCGGGAACCCTCACCACCGGCTCTCCCACACGTACCAAGGACCTCGGATATGCGTGTATCCCGTGTGGGACTCCTCCGCGGGCCGGCCCTTCGGGCTCCATGCGAAACCGTAGTGGTCCAGGAACCCGGTGTCGCTCACCAGGAACCGCGCCCCACCCTCGATGCGCTCGATCGACGTCAGCGGATAGAGCCCCACCCACTGGTCATCGTGCTCGGCTGACTCCGCTCCCGACGCGACCGCCTGGGCGAGGTGCTCCAGGCTCGCCTCGGAGATCGCGAATCGAGCGGTGAAGGGCAGATCCACGTACACCGCCCCGATCACCGCCACCCCCATCACAGGCGCGACCGCCCAGCGTACCCAGTGTTCCCGCAGCCCCGGCCGACCGTCGGAGCGCAGGAGGCCCACCCCGAAACGGGCGGCCCAGACGATGACCACGCCAGGCGTCAGCATGAGGCCCAGCATCCACAGGGAGAAAGAGCCCCCGCCCGGCAGGCTCCTGTTGTACAAGATGATCAGCCCGACCAGGGCGACGAAGGGGATCAACACCCTCCCCGGGGGACCGATCAAGACCCTGGTGAGCGCCGGTAACGGAGGCGGCTGCGCGGTGGCGTTTTCGGACACGCCCGAGCGTATCGCGGCCCTTGATCGCCGTTGTCCGAACCGGCATTTCCTTCATGGCGTCAAGGCCTCTCCCCGCCGCGCAGCTGGGCCGACGCGCTGGACAACAGCATGTCGAGCGCCGTCGGGTAAGCGCTGTCGTTCATACAGGCCACCAGCAGCGGCGCCGTGGCGGCGATGTGGGGGTGAGTACGGGCGGGCAGGCGCGCGTACGTCTCCCGCCACACCTCCTCGTCGGTCTCCCGCGCGACTTTCGGCAGGGCCAGCGTGGCCGCGTCCAGGATGGAGAAGGCCAGGCTCTGGTCGATGAACGCGTGGTAGATCCGCACCGCGTCGGCGTCCGGGAAGCCGGCGCCGCGCAGGATGCCGAGGATCGTCTCGTCGGTCGCCACCTCGTTCGACCGGCCCGTGACGCGGCTGGCGGTCAGGACGGCGGCCTGCGGGTGGGCCAGGTAGGCGTGGTGGATGCGCAGCCCGAGGTCGCGCAGGTCGGCCCGCCAGTCGCCGGTGGGCCGCCAGCCGGCCATCGCGTGGCCGAACAGCTCGTCCGCGATGGCCAGGATCAGGTCGTCCATGCCGCGGAAGTAGCGGTAGACCGTGCTGGCGTCGGCGCCGAGCGCGAGTCCGAGGCGGCGGGCGGTCAGGCCGGCCGCGCCGTGCTCGCGCAGCATCCGCAGCGCGGTCTCCAGGATGAGCTGGTGGGTCAGGACCTGCCCCTGTTTGGTGGGCCGCCGCCGCCTGCGCGCGGCTTCCGGCACCACCCGCTTCGCCACGAACACCGCCCTTATGCCAACGCCATTGACGTTGATGAGCGTAGCCGAGTTGGATGAACGACACAGCCCCCCAAAAGCCTTTAAAGGGGATTTATCGTCATGCGCATCCTTCTAGTTGGAGCCGGCGGGGTGGGAACCGCCATCACGCGGATCGCCGCCCGCCGTCCGTTCTTCGAGCACCTGGTGGTCGCCGACTATGACCTCCCCCGCGCCAAGGCGGCCGTCGCCGCGCTGGGCGAGCGCGCGAGCAGGTTCACCCCCGCCAGGGTCGACGCCTCCGACTCCGCCGCCGTCGCCGCGCTGCTCGCCGAGCACCGGTGCGACGTGCTGCTCAACGCCACCGACCCGCGTTTCGTGCTGCCGCTGTTCGAGGCGGCGCTGGCCAGGGGCGTCGACTATCTCGACATGGCGATGTCGATGTCCAAGCCGCACCCCGAGCGCCCGTACGAGGAGGTCGGCGTCAAGCTGGGCGACGAGCAGTTCGCCCGCCACGAGCAGTGGTCCGCCGCAGGCAGGCTGGCGCTGGTCGGCATGGGCGTGGAGCCCGGCCTCGCCGACGTGTTCGCCCGGTACGCCGCCGACGAGCTGTTCGACGAGATCGAGGAGATCGGCATCAGGGACGGCGCCAACCTCACTGTCGAGGGGTACGAGTTCGCCCCGTCGTTCTCCATCTGGACCACGATCGAGGAGTGCCTCAACCCGCCCGTCATCTACGAGAGGGAGCGCGGCTGGTACACGACCGAGCCGTTCAGCGAGCCCGAGGTCTTCGACTTCCCCGAGGGCATCGGCCCGGTGGAGTGCGTGAACGTCGAGCACGAGGAGGTGCTGCTGGTGCCCCGCTGGGTGGACGCCGGCCGGGTCACCTTCAAGTACGGCCTCGGCGAGGACTTCATCGGCACCCTCAGGACCCTGCACGCGCTCGGCGTGGACAGCACCGAGCCGGTCCCGGTCAGGACCGACCGCGGCCCGGCCAGGGTGTCACCGCGCGACGTGGTCGCGGCCGTGCTGCCGGACCCGGCCGCGCTCGGCGACCGCATGCGCGGCAAGACCTGCGCGGGCACCTGGGTGAAGGGCGCCAAGGACGGCCGGCCGCGCGAGGTGTACCTGTACCACGTGGTGGACAACGAGTGGTCGATGCGCGAGTACGGTTCCCAGGCCGTGGTGTGGCAGACCGCCGTCAACCCGGTGATCGCGCTGGAGCTGCTGGCGAACGGCGTCTGGAAGGGCACGGGCGTGCTGGGGCCCGAGGCGTTCGAGCCGCGACCATACCTGGATCTGCTGGTGGAGTACGGCTCACCGTGGGGGATCCGCGAGCAGTGAGGGGCCGGTCGGCGCGGTCATGAGCGAGCCCGGGATCATGGTGTGCAGCACCATCGAGCAACACCGGAGGAAGCCGTGAGCATCGCCGACGATCCCGACCGCGCACCCGCCCGCTCCCACCTGTACGCCATGGGCATGTCGGAGGAGGAGATGCGCCGCCCCGTGGTCGGCATCGCCTCCACCTGGACCGGCACCATGCCGTGCAACCTGACCCACCGCGAGCTGGCCGCTCACGTGGCCGAGGGGGTGCGGGCGGCGGGCGGCATGCCGATGGAGTTCAACACCATCGCGGTCTCCGACAACCTCACCATGCACACGCCCGGCATGCGTACCTCGCTGATCAGCCGGGAGGTCATCGCCGACTCGATCGAGCTGATGGGCCGCGCGCACGGCTTCGACGCCGTGGTGGCGATCGTGGGCTGTGACAAGACCGTACCCGCCGCGATCATGGCGCTGGCCCGGCTGGACGTGCCGTCCGTGGTCCTCTACAGCGGCAGCATGATGCCGGGCCGCTGGCGCGGGCGTGACGTCACCATCCAGGACATGTGGGAGGCGCTCGGCGAGCGCGCCGTCGGCCGCATGGACCAGTCGGAGCTGGACGACCTGGCCAGGCACGCCTGCCCGGGCGCCGGCACCTGCGCCGCCCAGTACACCGCCAACACCATGGGCAGCGTCGCCGACTTCCTCGGCCTGGCACCGTTCGGGATCGGCGACATCCCTGCGGTGGCGGAGGAGAAGAACGCCGCGGCGCGGCGGGTCGGCGAGATCGCCATGGACGCCCTCGCCCGTGACGCGCGCCCCTCGCGCGTCCTGACCGCGGACGCCCTGCACAACGCGATCGTCTCGGTGGCGGCCATGGGGGGCTCCACCAACGCCGTGCTGCACCTGCTCGCCATCGCGCGCGAGGCCGGGTTGCCGCTGGAGATCGACGAGATCGGCGAGGTCTGCCGCCGGGTCCCGATCATCACCGGGCTCAAGCCGAGCGGCGGCGACCACACGGCCGCCGACCTGTGGCGGGCCGGCGGCACGTCGCTGGTGGTGCGCCGGCTGCTGGAGGCCGGGCTGCTGCGCGAGGACGTCACGCTGGTGGACGGCCGGACGCTCGCCGCCGTCGCCGCGGACGCCCGGGAGACGCCGGGGCAGCAGGTCGTGGCGAGCGTGGACAAGCCCGCCAAGGCGCGGGGCGCGCTGGCCATCCTGCGGGGCTCGCTGGCGCCCGATGGCTGCGTGCTCAAGCTGGGCGGCAAGGACGACTTCCGGTTCGAGGGCCCGGCGAAGGTGTTCGACTCGGAGGACGAGTGCTACGCCGCCATCCAGGAGGGCCGGATCGTGGCCGGCGACGTGATCGTCGTCCGGTACGAGGGCCCGGCGGGCGGTCCCGGCATGCGCGAGATGCTCTCGATCACCGGCCCGCTCGTCGGCCGCGGCCTCGGGGCGTCGGTGGCGCTGGTGACCGACGGCAGGTTCAGTGGAGTGTCGCACGGCCTGGTGATCGGGCACGTGACGCCGGAGGCGTACCACGGCGGGCCGATCGCGCTGGTGCTGGACGGCGACCCGGTGGTGATCGACAGCGCGGCGGGGACGCTCGACCTGATGGTGCCGGAATCCGAGCTGGCCGAGCGCCGGTCCTCCTGGCGGCGGCCCGAGCGGGCGGTGGAGCGGGGGGTGCTGGCCAAGTACGTGGCCACGGTCGGCTCCGCCTCGGACGGCGCGGTCACCGTCTGAGCGCCACCCTCGGACGGCGCGGACGCCGCCGGAGCACCGGCTCCGGCGGCGTTGTCACCGTCTGAGCGCCGGCTCCCTGGGCGCGGTCACCGTCCAGCGGCGGCTATGCTGCGCTGAGACCTTTCAGCGGTGCCCTGAGCGGGCGTTTCGAGGGAGACTTACGCGATGTACAAGGAGTTCGCTGTCGAGGCCGTCATGTGGCTCGTCCCGGTCGTCGTGCTGATCGGGCTGGCACTCCTCGTCACCGCTTGAGCCAGAAGGGGGCCGAGCCGCCGGCCGGCCCCCGACGATCACTCAGTTGTAGTACCTGTACGACACGTACGTGCTGGCGCGATACCTGAAGCTGCCGTAGCCGTCCAGATAGTCGTTCCATTCGTCGACCAGGACGCCGCTGCGCACCGTGCAGTACGCCCACTTGACCCTATAGGGGTTGATGGTGCCGACGTAGTCGTAGCACGACCCCGCCTTCCTGCCGTTGACCTTGAGGCTGGCGTTGAGCCGTACGTTGAACAGGCGCTTGCCGGAGATGTTCTTGACCCGGACCTTGACCCGGCAGGTGTCCTTGCACCTGCCGAAGTAGACCCTGGTGCGGATCAGCTGAGGCTTGGCCGTGGTGGTCGTCTCCGACACCGTCGCGGTGCTCGCGGAGGTGGCCGCGGCGGACGACGATGCACTGGCGGGTGCCGCCATCAGTGTGGTCGCGGCAGCCGCCACTAAGACCGTGCCGGCAAGACTCTTGATCATACTGCCCCCTGTGCAGAGACGGCCGCTCCCCCCTGTTGGCAGCGACCCGTACTTGTCCGACTACTATCAGGAAAGGGAACATACCAACCTTTAAGCCGCGCGATCTGATGCGAAACGGTTATCCGCTTATGTCGGGCTTATCGGGTCGCGTCTACGATGCCCACGCCAGTAGCGGTCCTCCCCGCCTGAGCCGTTTCAGCGCCTGTTTCTCCAGTTGGCGGATGCGTTCCCGGGTCAGCCCGAGCTGCGCACCGATCTCGGTGTAGGTCTGGATCTCGTGGCCGCTCAGGCCGTACCTGAGCCTGATGATGAGGGCCTCGCGCGGCGGCAGCGCCGTGACCACCTGGTCGAGCTCGGCGCTCAGGGCGCGGTGCTCGGTGAGCTCCTGGACCTGCAGCCCGTCATCGTCGGCGATCATGTCGCCGATCCTGCCCTCGCCGAACTCCCCGACCGGGACGTCGAGGCTGACCATCTCCTGCCCGAGCCTGCGCAACGCGGAGACCTGCGCGGGCGAGCGCTCGGCCGCCATGGCCAGCTCGGCGTCCGCCGGCTCCCTGCCCAGCTCCGTGGCGAGCTGCCGCTCGACCCTGATCAGCCGCGACAGCTCCTCCGCCACGTGGACCGGCAGCCGGACGGTGCGGCTCTTGTCATGGATGCCGCGCTCGATGGCCTGCCTGATCCACCACATGCCGTACGTCGAGAACTTGTAGCCCCGCCGGTAGTCGAACTTCTCCACAGCCCTGATCAGGCCCAGATTGCCCTCCTGGATGAGGTCGAGCAGCGGCAGCCCCCGGTGCGCGTAGCGCCTGGCGGCCGCGACCACCAGCCGGAGGTTGGACCTGATCAGAAGGTCCTTGGCGCGCTGTCCGTCGAGTACGACGAGTTCGAGCTCTGGCGTGCCCGCACCACGCTCGATCAGCTGGCCCGCGTACAGGCCAGCCTCGATCCGCCGGGCGAGGTCGACCTCGTCCGCGGCGGAGAGCAAGGGGGTCTTTCCGATCTGCTCCAGGTATAAGCCGAGCAGGTCGGGCTCTTCGGCCGACATGCATGGGAACTACCCGGTAAACGGCGGCGAATTCCCGGCTTCGTTGAGTTCGGCGATGGCCAGCTCGGCCGTGCTGCGAATATCGAAGAACTTGTCCAGCGCGGTGATCGCGAACAGGTGCTTGCACCGGCCGTTGAGCCCTGACAGCAGCAGCCGCCCCCCGGAGGCGGTGACGGCCTTGTGCAGGTAGACCAGCACGGACAGGCCGGAGGAGTCGCAGACGCTGACGGCCTGCATGTCGATGACGAGGAGCGGAGGCTGGGTCAGATCGAGGGCCTTGGTGACGCGGTCTCGAACCTCTGCCGCGGACCCGAAATCGAAGTCCCCCGTCAGCCGCGCGATGACGCAGGGTCCCTGGAGGCCGAGGCTTATCGACAAGGCCTGCTCCGAAGTCACCCAGCTCCACCTACCCGCTTTGCTCTCCCGATCCAACTACTTTACGAGAAGTAGCGCTTCGGGTTGAACACCAGCATCTGCTCAATCTGGTCGTCGGTCACACCCGCGTCGAGCAGTGCGGCCAATACAACGTCGTGAATGTGATCGTAGCGCCAGTTGGGTGCGAGCGTGCTGAGGGCCTCGTCCCACGCGCCGCCGAAGTAGTCCATGAAGCAGGCGGCGTCGTGGCTGAGAACCATGCGGTCGGCGTACCCGCGCTCGCACAGCGCCGCGATCGTGGCCACCCGTTGCGCGGTCGGGTTGTACAGGTCCAGGCCGAACCGGTCCATCCCGAGCGTCGCTCCGGTGTCGGCCAGCCGCATGAGATAGTCCAGGTCATTGCTGTCGCCGGAGTGCCCGACGACCACCTTCGTCAGGTCCACCCCTTCTTTGGCGAACAGGTCCAGCGCGATCAGCCCGCTCTGCGCGAACGGGTTCGTGTGGACGGTGATCGGCGCGCCCGTGCGCACGTGCGCCTGCGCCACGGCCCGGCAGATGCGCTCGACGCCGGGCGTCAGCCCCTGCTGCTCGACCACGCACTTGAGGAAGGCCGCCTTGACGCCGGTGTCGGCGATGCCCTCGGTGAGGTCGCGGACGAAGTCGTCGATCATCGGGTCCGGCATGTCGAGGAGCAGGCCGGGGCCGCGGTGCTCGTACTGGTGGGGCAGTTCCTCGAAGGAGTAGATGCCGGTCGCGACGACGATGTGCAGGCCGGGCACCTGGGCGGCGATGCGCTGGATGCGCGGGATGTACCGGCCCAGCCCCCACACTGTCGGGTCGACGATGGTCCGCACGCCCTTCGCGGTCGCCGCGTTGAGCTTGGCAATCGCGTCCGCGACCCGGAACTCCTCGTCCCACCAGGAACCCTTGCCGTAGTTGTCCAGATGCTCGGTGGCGACGACGAAGACGTGCTCGTGCATCAGGGTCTGACCGAGATCGTCGACGTCGACGGGGCCGTGGACGGTGTTGACGGTAGGCATAGGACGCCTCCATACCGGCTGGTCTGTGATCGCAAACCTAGGCGGCCCCGTAGCCCCCGTCAACCAGCGACTCCCGAGCCGGCCAGCCGCCGGTAGAGCGGCTCGGGCCGGGCCAGCCGCTGCCCGCCGACCGCCGCCGCCACCCGCGCCGCCGCCGTGGGCAGAAAGGGTTCGAGCTGTACGGCCAGCGCCCGGCACGCATGCACCAGTGTGCCCAGCGACGCCTCCTGCGCGGCCCGGTCCTGCTGCCACGGCCTGGTGCGCTCGACGTACTTGTTGGCCTCCTCGACGATCGTCCAGACGGCCGCCGCGGCGCGCCGAAAGTCGAAGTCCGCCAGCGCCTCGTGCACCGCGCCCGGCACCCGCGCGCACGTCTCGGCGAGCCCGCCACCGTCGCCGGGTACGTGGCCGCCCAGGAACCGATGAACCATGGTGACGACCCGGTTGACCAGGTTGCCCAGCCCGTTGGCCAGGTCCTCATCGGCTCTGCCGATCAGGCGTTCGGCGGTGAAGTCGGCATCGCCCACGCGCGGCACCTCGCGCAGCAGCCACCACCGCACGGCGTCCACCCCGTACGCGTCCACGAGCGCCACCGGATCGACCGCGCCGCCCGCCGATTTGCTGATCTTGCGCCCGTCCACCGTGAGGTAGTCGTGGACGAAGATCTCCGTGGGCAGCGGCAGTCCCGCGGACAGCAGCATCGCGGGCCAGTAGACCGCGTGGAACCGGATCACGCCCTTGCCCATCAGGTGGATCTTGTGGTCCTCGGTGACCCACCAGCGGTCGTAGTCGTCGCCGTCGAGCGCGGTGATGTAGTTGGCCAGTGCGTCCCACCACACGTAGACCACCTGCGCCGGGTCGCCGGGCACCGGGATCCCCCACCCGCGGGCGCGGGCGGCGGACCGCGAGACGCTGATGTCGGCCAGCCCCGCCTCGATGAACGCCAGCACCTCGTTGCGCCGGGCGACCGGCTCGATCCTGAGCCGCCCGCCGCGGATCAGCTCGCTCAGGGCGTCCTGGTAGCGGGAGAGCCGGAAGAACCAGTTCTCCTCGGACACGCGCTGCAGCGGCGCCGCGTGCCCCTCGGGACAGGGGCCCTCGGCGTAGAACTGCTCGCAGCCCACGCAGTAAAGGCCCTCGTAATGCCGCTGGTAGAGGTCATGCGCGACGGCCTGCCAGATCCGCTCGACTCCGGCGCGGTGCCCCGGATGGCTGCTTGTCCTGATGAACGAGTCGAAAGACAGGTCCAGTGGCCGTCTCAGCCCCTCGAACGCGGCCGCGTTCCTGTCCACCAGCTCCCGCACCGGCACGCCCTCCGCCTCGGCGGCCAGCACGTTCTTCAGCGAATTGTCGTCGGTCCCCGTCTGGAACCGCACGGGCTCGCCGCGCCGCCGGTGATGCCTGGCCAGCACGTCGCCCTGGACCAGCTCCAGGACGTGCCCGAGGTGCGGGCGGGCGTTGACGTAGGGGATGGTCGTCGTGATGTACATCGGATGCCTCCAAGGGGCCCCGGACACGACGAGAGGCCCCGGCTAGCAGGGCCTCAGCAGGACGTCGCCGATGAAAGCCCCCTAGGGGCTCATCATCACCAGCGAGATCGTCATGCCCCCATACTAGCGACCGCGCTGCCGGTTCCGGTGCCGTATCAGCCAGATGACCAGACCGGCCGCGAACACCGCCAGCCCGGACACCACGGACACCAGCGGGAGCGTGGCCGCCAGCAGTAGGCACAGCCCGAGCCCGAGCACGGGCACGATCTTGGGCGGCGCGCCCTCGTCGCGCGTCAGCGTGAACGCGGAGGCGTTGGCGATGGCGTAGTAGACGAGCACGCCGAACGACGAGAAGCCGATCGCGCCCCGCAGGTCGGCCACCAGCAGCAGCACGATCACCGCGACTCCGACCGCCACCTCCGCCCGCCGGGGCACCTGCCGCACGGGGTCCACGGCGGCCAGCACGCCGGGCAGGTCCCGCTCGCGGGCCATGGCCAGCACCGTGCGGGAGACACCGAGCAGCAACGCCAGTAGCGCCCCGAGCGCGGCCACCGCTGCCGCCACCCCCACGAACGGCACCAGCCATCCGGCGCCGGCCTCTCTGACGAGGTCGGCCAGCGGCGCCTCGGACCTGGCCAGCAGGATCGGCTGCAGCGACCGCAGCGCCGCCACCGCCACCAGCGTGTAGACGAGCAGCGTGATGCCCAGCGCGATGGTCACCGCCCGGGGGATGGTGCGGGCCGGGTCGCGGACCTCCTCGCCGAGGGTGGCGATCCTGGCGTATCCGGCGAACGCGAAGAACAGCAGCCCGGCCGCCTGCAGGACGCCCCACGCGTCCACCCCGCCGGGGGCTAACGGACTGTTGATGGCGGATTCCGGCAAGGGCGCGTAGGCGAACCAGCCGAACGTGACCGTCCCATCGCCGGACAGCCCGGCGACGATCACCGCGACGAGCACGGCCAGGACGAAGGCCACCATCGCCCTGGCCGCTCCAGCCGAGCGCTGCACGCCGTAGAGGTTGAGCAGGGTCAGCGCCGCGACCGCGGCGATCGCCAGGGGCCTGGCCAGACCGGGCGCGACGTAGGAGCCGAACGTGAGCGCCATCGCCGCGCAGGAGGCGGTCTTGCCGATGGTGAAGCCCCAGCCCGCCAGGTAGCCCCACAGCGGGCTGAGCCGGCGCCTGCCGTACACATAGGTGCCGCCCGACTCGGGGTAGCGGGCCGCCAGACGGGCGGAGGAGGTGGCGTTGCAGTAGGCCACGACGGCGGCGATGGCGAGCGCGACCAGCAGCCAGTCGCCCGCGGCCCCGGCGGCGGGCGCGAAGGCGGCGAACACCCCCGCGCCGATCATCGCACTCAGCCCCACGACGACCGCGTCGAAGGTGCCGAGCCGTCGCGCCAGTTCCTCGGGCACGTCCCCGCCCCTTTCTCCCTGCTTCAGCAGGCACCCACTCTGCCGCATGCCACCGGCGCACCGGAACCCGCTCACATCCGAGGTGAACGGCACATCGCGACGCGGCCCGGCCCGCCATACCTGGGCAGGGCCTCACCCGACCGTCGAATCCATCGACGGCGGAGAAGGCTTCAGGGCCGGGAATTCACTCGCTGTTCTTCGGGGCGGGCACCACCAGGACCGGGCGGTGGGCGTGGTGCAGCACCCGATCCGACGTGCTGCCGAGCAGCAGC
>NZ_JBQHCV010000060.1:0-27608 GCF_052068215.1 Nonomuraea sp. H19
GCTCTGCACAGAGAACGCCCTGGTCCTGGGGCGGGAGGACCTGGAGAGGCGCTCAGGAACCCAGGGGTTATTTCTTAGTGGGAGCGCGGCCGTGGAGGAGTTGGGTGCGGTCATGGCGTGTCGGCGGTCTCTTCCAGCGCTTGGCCGGGGTCGTAGGCGTAAATCCAGCCGTTCGCCACCAAGGGGTCCGCATCGGCGAAGGACTTGTCGCGGGCCTGTTGTTCTGGCCCGTCGGGCAGGTGGTTGATGAGCGCCCGGGCGTGGCTGACCTCCTGCAACCGGCTGGTCCGGGGGATCCGCAGCGTCTCGTAGCGCCGCAGAGCCCGGGAGGGATCAGCCAGGTCGTCGGCGAGGCAGCGGGCGAGCACGGCGGCGTCCTCGATGGCCTGGGCCGCCCCTTGAGCGAAGAAGGGGAACATCGGGTGGGCCGCGTCGCCGAGGAGGGTCACCGGGCCCTTGCTCCATCGCCGCAGCGGTGCCCGGTCCAGGAGCGCCCACCGTCCGGGTGTCCCAGCAGCCCGGATGAGCTCGGTCAGCCGCGGATCCCAGCCTTCGAACTCGGACAGGAACTCCTCCACCGTCGCGGTCGCGGTCCAGGACTCGACGGCATCGTCCCCCGCGGGAGCGAAGGCGACGAGGTTCACGAACCGGCCGGCCGAGACGGGGTAGTGCACCAGATGGTGGCCGGGCCCGAGCCAGAGTGTCTGGGCGTTGCGCCGGGCGAAGGCCGGGGCCCGCTCGGACGGCACGAGGGCGCGGAAGGCGCAGATGCCGGAGTAGACGGCCGGCGCGGATTCCGCGATCGCGCTCCGCACGACGGAGTGGATCCCGTCCGCTCCGATCACGACGTCGGGCTCGACGATCTCGCCGTCGGCGAAGCGCAGCACCGGCCGGCCGTCGCCTCGGGTGGTGAGATCGACGCACCGTTTGCCGAGGCGAACGCTGCTGTCGGGGACGGCTGATCTCAGGAGCTTCAGGAGATCGGCACGATGCGCGGTGTAGGTGTGCTCGCCGTACAACTGCTCGCACGCCGAGGCGAGGTCCTCGGCGGACAGCACCGTGCCGTCCTGCCAGCGGCGGAACTCCCAGCCGATCTCGAGTCGCACGGCACGGTGCAGGAAGTCGTCGAGGACGGCGAGCCGGCGGAGCAGCCGGGCGGCGTTCGGCGCCACCACCAGCCCCGCACCCACCTCCTTCAGCTCTGAGGCTTGTTCGTAGACGGTGGCGGAGATCCCTTCGCGACGGAGGAAGGCACCGGCGGCGAGTCCGCCGATCCCGCCTCCCAGGATCGCGATCCGCGGGTTCTTCGCCCCTGTGTCGACCATCTGCTCGCTCTCCGCTTCCGCCGTAGGTCCTTGCGCCTGGATGGCCCGTCTGATGGCGTCATGGTGCCCCGCTGCGTCGCTCCAGCGGGTGTGCGTGTTCATCCAATGAACATGCCTGTTAAGGTGCCGCTACCCGATGAGCGAGGAGGTCGCGTACTGCATGCCTCGTACGCGTGAGCCGGGGAGAACGGTGAGCTCTCGCCTCCTGGAAATCCTCTTCGCCTTCCAGCCTGACCACCCCGACCTGAGTCTGGCCGATCTGGTGCGCATGACCGGTATTCCGCACCCCACCGTGCGCCGCCTGGTCATGGAACTGGTCGCGGCGGGCGCCCTCGATCGCCGGGAGGACGGGCGATTCACCGTCGGGCTGCGGTTGTGGCAGCTCGGGACGCTGGCACCGCTGACCGAGTCCTTGCGGAGCCTGGCTCAGCCGTTCATGGAGGACCTGCACAGCGCGCTTCACCAGCATGTGCAACTGGCCGTCCTGGAAGGACACGAGGCGGTGATCATTGAGCGGTTGTCGGCACCACGCGCTCTGGGCCTGGTGTCGCAGGTCGGTGGGAGGCTGCCGCTGCATTGCTCCGGCGTGGGGAAGGTGCTGCTGAGCCATGGCGGCCCGGAGCTGATCGAGAGTGTCCTGAACGGAGGGCTTCGCCGCTACACCTCGCGGACGGTGGTCGATTCGGCGGAGCTGCGCCACGAGATCGCGGCGTGCCGCCGGACCGGAACCGCCGCCGTTCGTGGTGAACTGACCGAGGGGGCCGACTCGGTGGCCACGCGCATCGTCGACGGCCACGGCCGGGTCGTCGCGGCGCTGTCGGTGGTGCTCCGGGCGGGCTCGGTCAAGCACCAGGCCGCACTGCCGTCGGTCCTGGCGAGTGGCCTGGGGATCTCGCGGCAGCTCGGATGGCGACCCGGCATCCACATCCGCGCAGGCTGAGCCCGTCGTCACCGATCCAGAGCCCGGTGTCCCGACCTCCGCCCGGTTCATCGGCGGGGGCTGGATGCCGGCCGAGGCAGAGCGGCACACGGGATCGCCAAGCTGGGCGTGCCACCGGTGCCGGTCCACGAATCGGTCATGCGCGTGGTGGCGCGGTGGTGCCTCGGACGACGAGGCGGGCGTCGAGGATGAGCTCGCGGGAGGGCAGCCGGTGGTCGTCCAGGCGTTCCACCGCGGAGCGCACGGCGAGCTGGGCCATCTGCTCGGCATCTTGACGCACGGTGGTGAGGTTGATGTGGGACAGGTGTGCTATGTGGCTGTCGTCGTACCCGACCACCGAGATGTCTGTCGGGATGCTGACGCCCGCGCGGCTCAGCGCGTGCATGAGCCCCATGGCGCACCGGTCGTTGCCGGCCAGCACGGCGGTCGGCAACCGGTCGTCGTGGACCAGCGCCTCGCCGGCCTTCTCGCCGGATTCCTCGGTGTGATCTCCCGCGAGGACTCGGATCTCTTCCTGTAGCCCGTGGTCGCGCATGGCGGCGCGGTACGCGCGGCGGCGTTCGGCGGAACCGGGGCCGTTGCCCCCGTCGATGTGGACGATGGCGCGGTGGCCGAGGCCCACCAGATGATCCACGGCCTGTCGCATGCCCTTGTTCTCGGCGGTGTGCACGGTGTCGACGCCGCTCGCCGGCACGCGCCGCCCCACGACCACGGTGGGGGTATGGGCTCCCAGCTCGGCGAGGTATGGGGTCTCGGCGTTCGGGCCGAGCAGGATCAACGCCTCGCAGCGGTGGCCGAGCAGGGCCTCGACGACCTTCCGTTCGTCCCGCGTGGGGCCGAGCGCGCTGAGCAGGACCTCATAGCCGAGCCGCTCGGCCTCGGCGTAGATCGCCTCGACGAGATCGGCGTGGAAGGCGTTGCGGATGTTGATCATCACGCCGAGGACCATGCTGCGGTTGCGGGCGAGGAGCCGGGCGGCGTTGTCCGGACGGTAGCCGAGCTCGTCGGCGGCGCGGAAGACCCGGTCGCGCGTCTCCTCGCTCGCTCCCGGCTCGTTGCGGAACACGAGCGACACCAGCGCCCGTGACACGCCCACGCGTGCCGCGACATCCGCCATGGTGGGGCGCTTGGCCCGCGCCGAGGCCCTGGTCGCGGACGACTCGGATTCCGCACCTTGCTCCAACATCAACCCTTTTCCGATGTGCGCAGCTTGTCGCAGGCTGTTGACATTCCATGTGACCTGGCTCATAGTAACAGCGACTAGAGCGCGCTAGAAGCGCGCTCAAGATGCGGAAGCCGGACGGACACATGGAGCATCCATGAGAGGCCGACGCCGGCCGTGTGCCGCAGTCGCAGAACGACATCCGAAGAGACGCCGCTCCCGGGCAGCGGAGTGCGGCGCCCCCCCGGACAGCGGGATGCGGCGTATGTACTCAGCCGCGCAACCGGTCGGAGGTGCGCCGCGCCCTCCAGCACGTTTCCCCAGGAAAACAAGTCACTGAACGCTCAATAGCTATGACGTCAGCAAGTCGTTATGTCAGGACAAACTTTGTTAAGACAATGTATTGACAGGCGGCTTCTCCTGCAGGTTACATCGTCGAAACGAAGCTGACCCGACGCACCGACGGGCCTTCCCAGGCCCCTCGCCGCCCGAGAACCTCTCGGTGTTCCCCTGATCCAAAAGGCCCGTGACCGCTCCCAGGGAGAGGTAGAACCAGTGCCGTACTCCATTCGCAACGACTGGCGCGCTCTAGTAGTCGTGCCCCTTCTCGTGCTCACCCTCGCCGGCTGTTCGAACGGCTCGAGCGCCGGTCAGAGCGCACTGCCCACGGAGCCCGCCGCGGCCGCCTCGGGGGCGGGGCTGCAGTCCGGGCTCGGGAGCCGGGCCGAGAACCGTAAGATCACGTTCCTGCTCTCCCAGGATCCTGGTGACTCTTTCTGGGGCACCATCTCGCAGGGCGCCAAGGACGCGGCCGAGCTGTTCAACGTCGAGCTGAACCTGCAGACCAGCCAGGGCGACTCGGCGAAGTACAACGACCTGATCGGCAGCGCCGTGGCCGACAAGCCCGCCGCCGTCGCCGTGGTGATCGACGACCCGAAGCGCTACACCGAGAACGTCTGCGCCGCTTCGAAGGCCGGCATCTCGGTGCTCGCGTACAACATCACGCAGGAGGGTGACGTCGCCAAGTGCACCCTGGGCTTCGTCGGCCAGAACTTCGAGGAGGCGGGCTTCCTGCTCGGCCAGCGCCTGATCGCCGAGGCCAAGCTGCCGCAGGGCGCCAAGGTCTTCACCCCGGTCGAGTTCCCCGACCAGGTGTACGCCATCCAGCGCAACGCCGGGGTCCAGAAGGCTCTCGACGCCATCGGCGCGAAGACCGAGATGGTCGCGACCGGCATCGACGACGCGGGAGCGCTGGACAAGATGAGTCAGTACCTGCTCGGCCACAAGGACACCGCGGCGATCGTGCCGCTGGGCGGCACCCCGCACCGCAACGTCGAGGCGGCGATGACGGACGTCGGCGTCAAGATCCCGGTGGTCGGCTTCGACCTGTCCAAGCCGGTCATCGACGGCATCAAGAGCGGGACCATCCTCGCCGCAGCGGACCAGCAGCCCTACGTCCAGGGCTTCCAGACCGTGGCGCAACTGGCGATGCACCTCGACTTCGGCCTCAGCGCCGCGACCATCAACTCCGGCGGCGGCGGTCTGGTGGACAAGTCCAACGTCGCGGTCGTCGAGCAACTGGCAGGCACGATCCGCTGATCGGACTGGCAGCGGGGCGGGCCTTCACGGGTTGCCGGGCCCGCCCCACCGGTCCCATCCAGCCACGGACAGGGAGAGCCAAGGAGCAATGAGCACACCGACCAGCGACGGAGCTCCGTCACCCACCATGCAGGATCATCCGCTGATGGCGCAGGCGGCTCCGGCGAAGCGCACCCCGGAGGCATCTGCCCCTGGGCCGTTCGGCGGGTGGCTGCGGCTGGTGCGCGGCCGCGGCGCGCTCGAGATCGGCATCATCTTCGCGCTGGTGCAGATCGGTTGTGTCGTCGCCTATCTGGTGGCGCCGGACAGCTTCCCCTACCTCTCAGAAGCCAATTTCAACGTCCTGAGCCAGTCGATCCCGGTGCTGGCGATCCTCGCGATCGGCGCGGGCGTGCTGATGATCGCGGGGGAGTTCGACCTGTCTCTGGGGATGAACTACACCTTCTGCGCGTTGGTGTTCATCCACTGGTACTCCGACGGGAACGTGGCCGGCGCGTTCGTCGTGACCTTCGCGATGGGCATCGGCATCGCGCTGCTCAACGGCGTGATCGTGACCCGGTTCAAGATCCCGTCTTTCATCGTCACGCTCGGCATGATGCTGTTCTGGGACGGCGCCGCGCTGTTCTACAACGGCACCTCCGCCGCGCGCATGCAGCGGGGCGAGACCCTGCAGACCGTCTTCGCCGGGCAGGTGGGCCCGTTCCGGGGCCAGGTCGTGTGGCTGGTCCTGGTAGCGGTGTTCTTCTGGGTGCTCATGCACCGCCACAAGCTCGGCAACCACATCTTCGCCGTCGGCGGGAACGAGTCCGCGGCCCGGGCGATCTCCATCAACCCGACGCGCATCAAGCTGATCGCCTTCGGCATCCTCGGGCTGTGCGTGGCGCTCGCCGCGATCCTCGTCGCGGTGCGGACGCAGTCCGTCCAGCCCGGCACCGGCCGCGGCATGGAGCTGCAGGCCATCGCGGCGGCCGTGGTCGGCGGTGTGGCGCTGCGCGGCGGCAAGGGCAGCGTCCTCGGCATGGTGCTCGGTGCCGCGCTCATCCTCGTGCTGCAGGACATCCTGCTGCTCTCCGGAGCTCCGGGCTTCTACCTCAACCTCTTCATCGGCGTGATCATCGTCTTCGCCGCCGTCTTCAACCGCCTCATCGAAGGGAAAGCCGAATGAGCTCGAACGGCGCCGGCGAGGTCCTCCTGGAGCTGGCGGGCATCACCAAGCGCTACGGACCGAACATCTGCCTGAACGACGTCGGCTTCCAGATCCGCCAGGGCGAGGTCGTCGGCCTGCTCGGCGACAACGGCGCCGGCAAGTCCACCCTCGTCAAGATCATGTCGGGCGTCGTCCGCGCGGACGCGGGGCAGTACGCCTGGCGAGGCAGGAAGCTGACCGCGCCGACCCGCCAGGACACCGAGAAGCTCGGCATCGAGACGATCTTCCAGGACTCCGCGCTGGTCCCGTCGCTCACCATCACCCGCAACATCTTCATGGGCCGCGAGCTCACCAGCCCGCTCGGCCTGCTGAGGCTGCGCGAGATGGACCGCATCGCCGCGGACATCCTCGACAGCGTCGTGACGATCGAGGGCATCAAGAGCCCTCGCCAGCTCGTGAGCTCGCTGTCCGGCGGCCAGCAGCAGGCGGTGGCGATCGCCCGCGCCGTGCACTTCAAGCGCAGCCTGCTCATTCTCGACGAGCCGACGAGCGCCCTGGCCGTTCGCGCCACCGAGGCCCTGCTGGCGTACCTCACCCGGCTCAAGGGCGAGGGCGTCAGCTCCGTGCTGGTCACGCACAACCTGCACCATGCGTACCAGGTGTGCGACCGGCACATCGTGATGAACCACGGCCGCAAGATCCTCGACACCACGCGCGAGCAGACCTCCGTCAAGGAGCTCACCGCGGCCGTGGTCGAAGGGGAGATCGGCCTGCAGCGCCACCGCCAGTCCCTGACCACCAGCTAGGAGATCATGTTGTCGAACACCGGCACCCTGCCCCGGATCCGGCTGGGCACGGCCCCCGACTCCTGGGGCGTATGGTTCCCCGACGACCCCGGCCAGGTCCCCTGGGACCGCTTCCTCGACGAGGTCGCCGCGGCCGGCTACCAATGGATCGAGCTCGGCCCGTACGGCTACCTGCCCACCGACCCCGAGCACCTGCGTGACGAGCTCGGCCGGCGCGGGCTGCGGCTGTCCGGCGGCGCGGTCTTCTCCGGCCTGCACCGCGGCCGGGACGCCCTGAAGGAGGCCGTCGAGGAGTGCCGCGCGGAGGCCAGGCTGCTCACCGCGCTCGGCGCGAAATACCTGGTCTCGCTGCCCGAGGGGTACACCGACCTCGACGGGAACCTCACCCAGCCGGTCGACCTGACGCCCGAGCAGTGGAAGGACCTCACCTTGGGCATGTCGGAGCTGGCCCGCGTCCTGCGCGAGGAGTCCGGCGTCGAGCTGGTCTTCCACCCCCACGCCGACAGCCACGTCGACACCCAGGAACGCGTCCTGCGGTTCCTGGAGGACACCGACCCCGAGGTCGTCTCGCTCTGCCTCGACACCGGCCACATCTCCTACTGCGGCGGGGACAACATCGAGATCATCCGGGCGTTCCCCGAGCGGATCGGCTACGTGCATCTCAAGCAGGTGGACCCCGAGATCGTCCGGCAGGTCCGCGAAGAGAACCTGTGCTTCGCCGAGGCCGTACGGCGCGGCGCCATGATCGAGCCGCCCTCCGGCATCCCCGCCATGGAGCCGCTGCTGGCCGAGCTCGGCCGGCTGGACGCCGACCTGTTCGCGATCGTCGAGCAGGACCTCTACCCGTGCCCGACCGACACTCCACTGCCCATCGCCACCCGCACCCGCAAGTACTTCAACGGCTGCGGCCTGCGTCCCTGAAAGAGAGGAATCCCTGTGACCATCAACGTCGGTGTCATCGGGACCGGCAACATCGGGGCCGACCACGTGACACGGCTGGCATCCCAGGTCGTCGGATCGACGGTCGTCGCCGTGTTCGACGTCGACAGCGCCCGCGCGGAGCAGATCGCAGCCGGGGCGGGCGCCGTGACGCGCGCGAGCGCGCTCGACGTCGTCGAGGACCCCGCCGTCGACGCCGTGGTCATCGCCTCGCCGGGCGACCTCCACGCCGAGCAGGTGCTGGCCTGCATCGCCGCGGGCAAGCCCGTGCTCTGCGAGAAGCCGCTGGCCACCACGGCGGCGGACTGCCTCAAGGTCCTCGACGCCGAGGTCGCCTCCGGCCGCCGATGGATCCAGGTCGGCTTCATGCGCCGCTACGACCCGGGCTACCAGGTCGTCAAGAACGCCATCGACGACGGCACGGTCGGCGAGGCGCTCCTCGCCCACATGGTGCACCGCAACGCGGCCGTACCCGACTCCTTCACCAGCGCGATGGCGATGACCGACTCGGTCATCCACGAGATCGACACCACCCGCTGGCTGTTCGGCCAGGAGATCGTGCGCGCCACCGTCGTCGCCACGAAACCGAGCCCGCTGGCCGCGGCCCACGTGCGCGACCCGCAGATCGTGCTGCTGGAGCTGGCCGGCGGCGGCGTGGTCACCGTCGAGGTGTTCGTCAACTGCCAGTACGGCTACGACGTGCGCTGCGAGGTCGTCGGGTCCACGGGCGTCGTGGCGCTGGAGAACCCGAGCGCCAACGCGCTGGTCACCGGCGGGCGGCGGATCCAGGCGGTACCGGCCGACTGGCGGGTCCGGTTCGGCGGGACGTACCTGGCGGAACTGCAGGAGTGGATCACCGGGCTGCGCGCCGGCGTCGTCGGCGGGCCGAGCGCGTGGGACGGCTACGCGGCCACCGCCGTCGCGGAGAGCGCCGTCGCCTCGCTCGGGACGGGCGAGCCCGTCCCGGTCGGCCTGGTCGAGCGGCCCGGTCTCTACGCCTGAGAGGAAACCACAATGAAGATCGCTCTTGACCCGTACATGTTGCGCCGCACGCCGCTGCTCGAGTTGCCCGCGCTCGTCGCAGAGCTGGGCTACGAATACATCGAGTTGTCGCCGCGCGAGGACTTCCTGCCCTTCTTCCTGCACCCGAGGGCCGATCGGGACACCGTCGTGGCCTTCAAATCCGCCCTCGCCGCAGCGGATGTCAAGATCTGCTCGGTGCTGCCGCTGTATCGCTGGTCCGGCCCCGACGAGGAGGAGCGCCAGGCGGCCGTGCGCTACTGGAAGCGGGCCATCGAGATCACGGTCGACCTCGGCTGCACCGTCATGAACTCGGAGTTCAACGGCCGTCCCGAGCAGGCGTCCCGGAGCGAGGCCATGTTCTGGCGGTCTATGGAGGAGCTGCTGCCCGTCTTCGAGCGCGAGGGGGTGGAGCTGCGCCTGGAGCCGCACCCCGACGACTTCGTCGAGGACGGCAAGACCGCCGTCGACATGGTGCGCGGGGTCAACTCCCCGCTCGTGTCGTTCCTGTACTGCGCGCCGCACACCTTCCACCAGGGCGGCAACATGACCGAGATCATGGAGTACGCCGGCGACCTGCTCACCCACCTGCACGTCGCCGACTCCTTCGACCATCGCGCCTCGTCCGGGCTGCGCTACATCGTCAACCCGCCGGGGTCGGCCGCCCGTGTTCACCAGCACCTGAACATCGGCCAGGGCGAGGTCGACTGGGACGAGTTCTTCGGCACCCTCGGCCGCGTCGGCTTCGACGGCATCATGACCGCGTGCGTCTTCGCCTGGGAGGACAAGGCGCGCGAGTCGAGCTTGTTCATGCTCCAGGAGATGACCAAGCGGGCGGACGGCCTGTGAGTCGTCCTGCGACGCGTGGGTGTCGCCTGGCGCGTTGGGGCGGACGTTGTCGGCCAAGGCGCGGCGCTGGTCGTCGGTGAGCACGTCCAGCCGGGCTGAGATGGGTCCAGCTGTGCGGGCGAACGCGGCGAAGCGTGACGGGGCCGGCGGGTAAAGCGCGGCCGACTCGCCGACGTGTCCAGACGTAGCCGGCGACGATCCCGCCGATCACGATCACCTCGAAGACCACGTCCACCAGCCGGTTGGTCAGAGATACCAGCAGCAGTCCGAACAGTCCGGCGGCCAGTACCGCGCCGAAGGATGCCGCGAGCTGGTGCTGCGCCGTCCAGCCGCGCCGCATCCAGCGTGCCACGATTGCCGCGGCGGCGACGGCGACCAGCACGGCTGCGAGTACCCACCACACGAACGACGTGCCGCTGCCGATGAACGCCATCAGGTGGAAGGCGAACCAGACCAGTCCGAAGCCCAGCCCGGTCCACCCGGCGCGCGTCGTCCCGGGCAGCCGCCCCGGTACACGTGGTGTGTCCCGGACCCGGCAGCGCGAGGCGGCCCAGATCAGCAGTCCCACGATCGCGAGCACCGCGCCGATTTGGGTCACGGAGGGGCGGAAATCCGACCGCAGGAGGGAGACCAGCGTGAAGAGCGCCGTACCGACGGCGAACACCCCGCCGAAGACCGGCAGCATCCGTCGCGACAGCCACGGGGACCGGCTCTGCCGAGGGAACAGGATGTGCACCACGCCGATGGGAACAAGCACGCTCCAGACGACGTGGTATCCGCACACGAGCACGGCCCAGAACCAGTTCACCCCGGCGGCGCGCCCGTACACCGTATCCTCGCCCACCCCATTCGGGTTGAAGATCGTCTGCAGGGCGAGGCCCTCCTCGATCAGCGCGTAGGCGAGACCGAGCAGGACGATCCCCCACCCGTTGAGCCGCACGCGTTGCGCGATCTCGCGTATCAAGACGACGCCGGCACCGTAGAAGCACAGAATCGAGACCACCCGCAGGGGCTCCACGAAGTTGCTCAGGCGCAACGCCGCGCCCACCACCTCACCCAGCAGGGGAGACAGGAGAAACAGCGTCAGCACCGCAGCCACCTGGTGCCGGCGGCCACTGGTGCTGAGCTGAGCGCGGCCCGTGTCGGCTGGTGGATCGGGTGGCGTCGTCATTCCCAGGCTTACCTTCTCGTTCATCTGTTGGCTTGCCATCGCGATGAAGCTCCCGCGATGCGGTTCCTGCCGGGCTAAGGAGGCTTCCGGCTCATGGTGGCGATGGCGGTTCACCTTCGGTCTGGTGTCGTCCGGGGTGATGCCACTGCGTCAGGTAGTGCTGTCGGGTGCGCCTTCCGCCCACGAGTAGCCGTGCCGGACGAACGCGCTGCATACCCGTCGCGGGTTCAGATCACAGTCCTGGCGTGCCCAGCCCCAGCCCCCACAGCGGCGGCGACGATGGTGGGCCAAGGGCTCGGGAGCACGGTCAGGAGCTTGGTCGGTCCTATCCGTGGCCCCCAGGATTGGGTCGTCATCCATTCCCAGACCAGTTCGGCGAGTCCGCCGATGACCGTCCCGCCCACGGCGCACACCAGCATGGTGACCAGCGGAGAGTTAACGATCAGGGTGGCGTCGGGCGTGGGGGAAGTCGGACGTTGATGGGAGTTCATTTCTGCGAAGCCTGTCACGGCCCAGGGCGCCGCGTATCCGTCGATAGTCGACTCCCACGCGACCAAAGTCTAATGAAACGGAGCGGTCACGGGCCGCGTTGACCGATCGGGCCCGCGCCACGATCGTTCGGTCCTCGCGCTCGCTGCCCAGGGTGCAGGCCAGCCGTAGGCGGTGGCCGGGGCGATGAACGACAGCAGCTCGTCGCCGACGTCGCGGCTCTGGTCGCGGAGCTCGCCGATCGCCTTGCCGTAGTACTCGGTGGTCCGGGTGATCACGGCGTTGGTGAGGAGGGTGAGGCACCCTCGATGGCGCCCTGCTGGGCGTAGTGCAAGTCGCGGCGTAGGGCGTGCAGGCTTTTTGGGGCTGGTCGCGCGGACCCGGGTGGGGGCCCAGAGGTACGGCAGCCGGCCGCCCGCAGTTGTCCCTCACGGGACAGTTTCCCTGCGCCTGCATCGCGCGCAGCATCGGTTGGGCACGTCCCGCGACACGACGACGATCGCAAGGGAGCGCTCAATGGGTACCACCGCAAGAAGGTCAGCACTGGCGGTCCTGGCGGCCGTGCTGCTCTGGGCTGGGCTCGCGCCCAGCGCGGGTGCGCGGAGCGGCGCGGCATTCGGCTGGACGCCGATCGGCACCGTGGACCCCCAGCACGTCACCTCGGCCGACACCCAGCTCGTGCTCTACGGGGTGCACGCCTTCACCCCGAACAACGTCGCCTTCAACCCGGACGTGATCCCGGCTTCGGTGGGCCAGCTGGTGGTGCCGTACGTGCGGGTGCCCGACGGCAACCCGCACACCTACCGGCTGCGCTTCCACCTCAACACCAACGCCACCAGCACGCAGTACCAGCTCATCACGCCGAACGGCGGCGGCACGCAGACTGCAAACGTCTCCGGTGGCGCCATCACGCTCGACTTCACCGTCAGCGTCGACCTGACCGGAATGGGGTGGATGTACTGGTCACTGAAGAACAGCGGAGGCCACCAATGGGTCTTCACCAAGTGTGAGATCGACGAGCAGACCCCATGAGGCCGCTCAGCCGAAGACGCCGACCGGCTGCGTGAGCAGATCGCCGAGCTGTCGGAACGGCTGAGTACGGCCGAGCAAGTGCTGTCGCGGCTGCGCGTCATCCAACGGGTGGAGAGACGCCGGTCGCTACGCTCGGCTCAGAGCCGGTGGTGTGTTGACCGGTTTCGACGTTTCCGCCAGGAGGTTGTTCTCCCCGTGTCGATCTGCGAGCCGTCCGCGGCGACGGTCTTCCCGTCGCCCCATGTCGGCGTAGGGGAACCACGTGCGCCAGGGTCCCTCGGCCAGCTTGCGCGAGCATGTCGAACCGCTTGGTGCTATCGGAGTTGGGCCGAAGTGGGCTCGGCCCTGGCCGTCCGTGCCGAGCCCGATTTCGCGGCGGCCTGGCGTCGTGCGCCCGGCGACGTGACCCCGCGGCCGGGTCGCGATCATGACGAGGCCGGTGCTGCCGCGCCGGACGCCAGGGCCGCCTGCACGATGCGGATCGCCTCGCCCGCGTCGATGCCGACGCTGGCGATCACGGCCGCGTAGTCGGCGGCGGCCCGGCGGGCCCGCTCCCGGCCCTCCTCACCGGCGGCCGACACGAACGAGCCCGCCCGCCCGCGCGTCTCGATCAGCCCCGCCTCCTCCAGCTCCCGGTAGGCCCGGCCGACCGTGTTGACGGCCAGGCCGAGGTCGGCCGCGAGGTGGCGGATGGTCGGCAGCCGGGCGCCCACGGCCAGCGTGCGGTCCTGGATCTGCCGGGCGAGCTGGGCCCGCAGCTGCTCGAACGGCGGCACCGGCGAGGCCGCGTCGATGACGATCATCGGACGCTCATGGCCCGCCGGGCCACCGTCGCGCTCGACGGCGTCCTGGCATGGAGCGCGACGCACGCGACCAGGCCCAGGATCAGGTAGGCGACCGAAGCGGCGCTCAACCAGCCGGGCGCGGTGCCGAACAGCAGCACCATGGGCAGCGACCACTGCACGTTCGGCGTGGTGAGGTCGCGGGCGTCCTCGACGCGCATGATGACGTCGGCGGTCAGCGACTCCTGGTCCTCCGCCACGACCGGGCGCGTGAGCAGGTGGCGCAGCTGCAGGGCGATGATGGCTGTCACGCCGAGCAGGCCGATGAGCAGGATGACGGCCAGCTGCCGCACGGTGGGGTCGGGAACGGCCAGGGCACTGCCGGCCAGCGCCATCGCACCGGCGAATGTGGCGACCGTGAAGACGGCGTACGGCTGGCCGAGCACGGCCCGCCAGCCGGGCTGGATCAGATGGGCGGCCCTGCGGGACAGCGTCGTGCTCGCCCGCTGGTCGACGCGTCGCACCCACCAGTCGAGCAGCGACTGTGCCAGCAGCAGCCCGGCCACCAGCGCGGTCAGGGCCAGCAGCGGCAGCGGGCGATGCGGCGGGAAGCCGCCGAAGGCCGCGGCGGCTGCGCTCGCGAGGATCAGCACGGTCAGGATGACCTGAGCGGCGAGGCGGGCGCGTCTCCGGACCGCCAGCCGGCTGGCCAGCAGCGGGGTCGGCCGGGCGCCGGCCAGGTCGTGCTGGGCCAGCCACTCGCCCGCCAGTCGCAGATCGGCCGCACGCGCCGGCGGGCCGCCGTCCGGTAACGGTTCACGCGTCATAGCGTCTCCATTGTCGCAAGCTTTGTAGCAACATGGTGCGTCATACCTTGCGACAAAGTCAACGCCCCGTGGGCTCTCGTCGTCCCGGTGGCGCGAGCCCCGGGTCAGCGGCGGCCGTCGCCGTGGACCATGCACGTGCTCCCGGTAGGCATGCCGGCCTTCGACACGCAGCAGGCGGCGGTCGTGGCGGGCGAGCAGGCCAGGCGGCCACCCCGGCCGGGAGATGGGCAGCCGCCCGTACACCGGTCACATGCGCGAAGGCGTCCAGCCCATCCCCGTCGGGGAATACCCCGGCATTGGCAAGCCCTGGACTCCACCCGTGACCAGGTACGGGCCGCCGCTGCGCCCTTCGGTGGGCATCGGCCTGCCAGTAGGAGTGGAACGGCAAACCGGGCTTAGCGTCACATCCGTTGACACTGTAGGTCTGGCCAGGCTTCGCCAGGCCTGTCGTAGCTGATGTCCGGCAAACGCCCTCTTAAGACCCTGGAAATACCATTCCGGTTGATTAGCATCAGAGGTAGGCGGAACTTCCGGTGCCAGTCTCGATCTCATGCCGCTCCATGTCACCCCCGACCGGTGAATCCGGCGCACCAATTGCTGTAGAGGCATTCTTTATCCGAATTGCGGCAAATTCGATAGTAGTGTCGACCCACACTGCGTGCGCCGCGGTTTCCCGCAGCGCGCGTACGAAATCAGACGAAGGATATGAGACTTGAGCCTGCTCGAAGACCGGCTGGACATCATCGAGACCTGCACGCGGATGGGATGGCACGCCGACCGGCGCGAATGGGAACGTCTGGTGGAGGTGTTCGCTGAACAGGTGGCGTTGGACTACATCAGCCTCAACGGCGGTGAGCCTGTCGCGTTGAGTCCCGCGCAGATCGTCGAGGCGTGGACGGGAGTGCTGGGGAGTTTCCTCGTCGCCGGCACAGCCCGCAACATCAACGGTGCCGACTACGTCATCGGCGGAGGCCAAAGCAAGACGACCTGACCCACCCATCACAACAACCCAACCCCCGAGGTGCGGATACCACGGGTAGCCCCTGATCATCGATACCGACTGGCGGTCGGCATTGAGTGATCTGGCCCGCGAACTTCGGGTAGATCACAAAGCACTTGGAGGTGCAGCGATGGACACATCCGCGTATTTGAAGGCCGTTGTCGAGCAGACGAGCACGTTTGCTGATTGGGTGCACGGCAGGGATGCGGCGGCCCCGGCGCCGACAACTCCGAAGTGGACTCTGGCCGATCTTGTCGACCATGTCGGCGGGACACAGCGCATGGTGGCAATGCTCGTGGGCGAGCAGATGACCGAGCCGAGCAGGGCGTTCGCCGGCTACGTTCCGGGTCCGACCGATTCGGGCGAGTGGCGCGCCTGGCTGAGCGACGGCGCGGCCGAGGCGAGACAGGCGTTCGCATCGGTCACCGATGACACGCCGGTGTGGGATCCGTCGGGCGGCGCCGCAGGCGTGCCGTTCTGGTCACGTCGGCTGTTCGGCGAGGCTTGCGTGCATCGCGCGGACGCGGCCGCGGCGCTCGGCATGCGGTACGAGTTGGCGCCGGAGCTTGCCGTTGCGGCCATCGAGGACTGGCTGGACACGATGACTTCCCGCGGCTATTGGGAGAACAGGGCGGGCTTCGCCGATGCGATGCGCGGGGGCGGGCAGACTCTGCATTTCCACGCAACCGACGCGCCGGGGGAGTGGGTGGCACGCCGGGAACCGGACATGGTCGTGCTGGAGCGCACGCACACCAAGGCGGACGTCGTGGTGCGCGGCCCAGCCGTCGAGCTCCTGCTCGTGATCAGCAGGCGTCGCCCACTGGATGCGGCTCCTACGCTGGAATTGCAGGGGGATCGGGCGCTGCTCGACCACTGGATCGAACACATGGACTGGGTCACCGGCTGACCCACGCTTGGATGCAACCTCGCGCCCAGAGATCCATGGCAAGATGGCATGCTCCGGAGGTGACGATGGCCCCCGACGCGGTGCGCGGGGCCATCGTGGTCGTGGCGGGTCTGGGTTTGTTCTCAGGTGGTGGCGGCCTGGAGGAGTTCGATCTCGATGGCCAGCACGCCGAGTGCCTCTTTTTCGGGGCCGTAGATGCGGCAGATGTTGGCCAGTTGCTGTTCTCGGGGGCTGTCGGGGTTGACGTTGGCCGGGCCCTCGGCGTCGAGCATCTCCTCGAACGAGGCGTACCGGCTCACTCGCTTGACCATCCACCCCGCCGCCGTAGATCCGCGGCCGACGTCCGTCCCCTCGCGCAGGGCGGTCACGCCACGTGCGCTCGATCGGGAGCGCCGGGCTGGTCGGGTGTTCCGTGGCTGGGCCAGGCGACGTCGTCAACCGCCAGAAATGGCTCGTGGGCCACGGCCGCGGGGGTCACCCCGGCGAACTCCATGACGTCCCGATGCAGGTGGGACTGGTCGGCGTAGCCGCCGTCCGCCGCGACCCCGGCCGCGTCGTGCCCCGCGGCCAGGCGGTGGACGGCATGGTCGAAGCGGACCAGCTTCGCGGCGCGCTTGGGCGGCAGACCGATCTGCGCGTGGAATCGCGACCACAGGCGCTTGCGGCTCCATCCGAGCTCGGCCGCCAGCCGCTCCACCCGAACCAGACCGCGGCTGACCACGATCCGGTGCCAGGCCCAGGCCACCTCCGGCTCGACCGGCGACCCCGCCTCACGCCGACGGGCGAGCAACGCCTCGATCAACGCGAAGCGATCCTGCCAGGAGGAGACCTCGCCCAGTTGCTCGCCAATCCGTGACGCCTGCCTGCCCCACAGGTCGTCCAGCGTCACCACGCAGCCGTCCAGCTCGGCCGGGCCAACGCCCAGAATCGCGCGGGCGACCACGGGGGACAGGCGCACCTGAACACACGCGATGTCCTGGCCTCGCACCCACACCGCGCCGCCGAGCCCGACCCCGGCGACAAGACTTCCCCGGTGCTGCCGCCCGGCGACGTCCTCAACGACGGGCGGGCCGGCCCCCAAGTCCAGAGCCAGCGTCACGGCCGGGTGGGGAATCAGCCGGTGACCCTCCGGAGCCATGCCCCGGTCACGGAAGCCGGCCATAGTGACACCCGCCACCCGGCTGCGCCGCGCTGAGGATGCGACGTCCCACGCAACGGCATCGTCACGTTCGCGCACAGTGGACGGCATGCTCCCATGCTAGGGGACCGAGCGAGGGGAACATTTGTCCAATCCACCGGCGCGCACCGGCGGCGACAGTGGGCTCATGACCATTCCTGACGGCACCACGGAGAGTTCGACCCTGGCCCTGGACGACGGCGACGTCTACGTGTGCCAGGACGGCCCCCACGATGCCCCCGCACTCGTCCTCATCCACGGGTCCGCCTCCTCGGCACGCTCCTGGGACGCGCTGGTTCCGATGCTGACCGGATCCCATCGCGTCATCCGGATCGACCTGCTCGGGCACGGTCGATCGGCCAAACCGGACGGCCACAGGTACGCGACCCCGGACCAGGCACGCCGGGTCGGACAGGTCCTGGACCGGCTCGGCGTCAAGCAGGCCATATTCGTCGGCCATTCCAGCGGCGGCGTGGTCGCCACCGCCCTCGCCGAGCGACGACTCGACCTGGTGACCGCGCTCGTGCTCATCAACACCGGACCCAGCCTGGACGCCTTCATCGCGGCGGGGTCCGCCGCCATCGGCCCCACGCAGTGGCCGCCGACCGACGAGCAGATCCGCCAGTTCGCGAGCACCGGTTTCAGCCGCGCCGGCTACCAGATCCCGCAACAGCTCCTGGACGAGGTACGCGCCATGACCTACCACACGCTCACCATGACGATGCAGGCCACCAGCGACTACCTGAAGCAGCAGGCGCTCCCGGAGCGGCTGGCGGTCCTCGGCAAGCCGCTGCTGGTGATCTTCGGCGAGGACGACCGGAGGTGGCGCTCCTCGTCCGCCGCCGATTACCGCGCCGTTCCCGGCACGAGGGTCGAGCTGCTGCCCGGTCTCGGACACTCGCCCATCCTGGAGGATCCGCAGCGGACCGCCACACCCCTGCTGGCCTTCGCCGAGATCCACGCCGCCTCTTCGACAGAACGTCCGGCGGATGGCGGATGACCTCGGAAGTGGCGATCGGGGACCGGCCCGGACGCCACGATGTTCAGCATGCGCACGACCTGCGCCAAGGGCGAGTGCGGCCCGGCACCTTCCACGGGTCGCAGGCGATCCCAACCCGCCGGCTGAAAACTCATCGCAGGAAGGTCGTCGCGGCATGACCGTCACCCCGATCGATCTCTTCGAGTCCTCCATCCACCTGCGCCAAGGCGGCGAGATTCACGCCGGGAAAAGAGCAATGGACTCCGACCAGGACGGCTGGCAGCTGATGGCCTTCCACGCGAAGACCGACGCCGACGTCCACGCCGACCGCTGGGAAGTCCACCCCGAGGCCGAGGAGATCGTGTCCTGCCTCATCGGGAAGATCCGCCTCTACCTCCGTCCGGAGCAGCCGGGACAGCAGGAGGAAGAGATCAGGCTGGTGGCCGGCACCGCGGCCATCGTCCCGCGCGGACGGTGGCACCGCATCGAGCTGGACATCCCCAGCAACATCATGGCCGTCACCCTGCCGCGAGGCCGCCGCCTGGAGATGCGGACCGGAGCCTAGAAGCCCAGGCCAGCCCGCTCGCACCCTGCCTCTTCATGCACCGCCCCCTCATCCACCATCGGCTCGGCCACGGGCCGGGTCGTGACGAGATCGACGAAGACCGGAGAACGATGACCACCACCACCGACCTCGCTCAGACGATCGAGCAACCGGATGCCGATTCCGCGGCGGGACAGAGCATGACACGGCTGTTGCGCCCTCATCTGCGGAGTTTCGCGGCCGTGGTGATCCTGCAGGTGATCGGCGCACTCGCGGGTCTGGCGCCGCTGCTGGCGGTCGTCGAACTGGGTCGTACGCTGTTGGCGCCCGGCCCGGTCGACCACGCTCACGTCTGGACCGTGGTGATCGCGGGTGCGGTCGGCTTGTTCGTCCGGCTGCTGTTCACCGCTGCGTCGTCCGGACTCGGGCATCTTCTCGACGGCCGGGTGCAGCTGTCGTTCCGCCGGCAACTGGCCGCGCGGCTGGGGCGTGTACCGATCGGCTGGTTCTCCCGGCGCCGGACCGGCGAGCTGGCCAAGGTGGTGGGGGAGGACGTGAGTGCCGTGCACCCGTTCATCGCCCACACCCCCGGCGAGCTCGTCTCCGCGTTCGTGGTGCCGCTGGTGTCGCTGATCTACCTGTTCACCGTCGACTGGCGGCTCACGCTGATCACGCTGATCCCGGTGGTGCTGGCGATAGCGCTGGTCCCGCTGCTGATGCTGCCCGCCAGGACGCGCGAGCAGGAGGCCTACGACGCGGCCATGGGACGGATCGCCAGTTCCGTCGTCGAGTTCGTGCAAGGCATCTCGGTGGTCAAGGCGTTCGGCGGAGGCGAGCGCGCTCACCGCACGTTCCTGACGGCCGCCGACGACTTCGTCAGCATCTTCTCCCGCTGGGTGCGCGGCATGTCTGTGATCGCCGCCGGGATGCAGCTGGCGCTGTCGCCGCCGTTCGTGCTGCTCATCGTGCTGATCGGTGGCGCGGCGCTGATCACGTCTGGTGGTCTGGCCTCGGCGGATCTGCTGCCGTTCCTGCTGCTCGGGCTGGGACTGACCGCTCCGGTGGCGGCGCTCGGCCACGGCTTCGACGATCTGCAGAGCGCCGGCCGCGCGGTCGGCCGGATCAAAGACGTGCTCGCGGTCCGGCCACTGCCCGAGCCCGCCCACCCGCGTCCGCCGCAGGGGCACCGGGTGGAACTGCGTGACGTCCGCTTCGCCTACAAGCGAGTGAGGCGAGAGGAGTGCGAGCTCGCTCGTACTCCCGAGCCGATCGAGCTTGTCGACGAGCGCCGCAGGCGCGAGGAGCACGACGCCGACCACGAGGTGCTGCGCGGCATCGACCTGGTGCTGGAGCCGGGGACGGTCACCGCGGTCGTCGGGCCGTCGGGAAGCGGCAAGTCCACGCTGGTCCAGCTGCTGCCGCGGTTCTTCGACCCCACCCACGGCTCGGTCCTTCTTGGCGGCGTCGATCTGCGCGAGATCGGCAGCCGGGAGCTGTATCGGCAGGTGTCCTTCGTCTTCCAGGACGTCCGTCTGCTGCGCGTCTCGGTCGCCGACAACATCGCGCTGGCGGTGCCGCGGGCCGGCCGCGACGACGTGGTCCGCGCCGCCCAGCTGGCCGGCATCCACGACCGCATCCTTCAACTGCCGCGCGGATACGACACGGTGCTCGGTGAAGAAGCCAAGCTGTCCGGAGGCGAGGCGCAGCGGATCTCGATCGCCCGCGCGCTGCTGGCCGACGCGCCCGTTCTGGTGCTGGACGAGGCGACCTCCTTCGCCGACCCGCAGACCGAACAGGCGGTCCGCCGGGCCCTGGCGACGCTGAGGGGCGACCGCACGATCGTCGTCATCGCCCACCGGCTGGAGACGGTCGCCGACGCCGACACCGTCGTGGTTCTGGAGGACGGAGCGATCGTCGACCGCGGCAGGCCCGCCGACCTGCTGACACGAGGCGGAAGGTTCGCCGCGTTCTGGCGATCCCATCAATCCGCCGAGATCGAAACCCACGGTGGCGTACTGCGAGGAGACGAGCCCCGATGATCCGAATGCTGCTGCGCGTGCTCGGAGACGAGTACGCCCGGGCGATGCGCCGCACCGTGATCCTGATGACGATCACCGCGGTGGTCGAAGGTTTGTCCTACGCGCTGCTGGTCCCGGTGCTGCGGGCGCTGCTCGGCAGCACGCCCGCGGACGCCGTGCCCTGGCTGGTCGCGTTCGGGGCCGCGGTCGCCCTCTACGCCGTGCTGCGCTACATCAGCGACTTGTCCGGCATGCGGGTCGGGACCACCATGTTGCGCGGCATGTATCACCGGCTCGGCGAGCACCTGGCCCGCCTCCCCCTCGGCTGGTACAACGCCGGTCGCATCGGCGAGGTGTCCGTCCTGGCCGGCCGCGGCCTCCTGCAAGCCATGGGCGTGGCCGCGCATCTGCTGGCACCGTTCATCTCCGCCCTGGTCACGCCCCTGACCATCGTGGCCGTGATGACCGCCTTCAACTGGCGGATGGGGCTGGCCGCGTTGCTCGCCGCACCCGTCGTGGCGGCGATCCAGGCCTGGACGGCACGCGCTACGGCCGCCACCGACGCCGAGCGTCACCAACGCGACCAGGAGGCCAGCGGGCGCGTCATCGAATTCCTCCAGGCCCAGCCGGTGCTGCGGGCCGGCGGCCGGACCGGCGAACGCTTCCAGCTGCTCGACGACTCGCTGATGGATGCCCAGCGCGCCTCCCGCCGCACCGTGCTGGCGACGCTGCCCAGCGCCGTGGGGCTGACGCTCACCGTGCAGGCGATTTTCACCGGGCTACTGGTCCTGGGCGCCTACCTCGCGCTCGGCGGGAACATCGGCGCGGCGGAGATCCTGGCGATCCTGGTGCTGGCCGCCCGCTGCGCCGACCCGCTGCTGTCGCTGTCGGACATCGGCGGCAAACTCCGCGGCGCCCGTTCGGAGCTGGCCAGACTCGAGACGGTGCTGCGCACCGAGCCGCTGCGGGAACCTCGCGAGCCGATCCAGCCGGCGCACCACGGCCTGGAGTTCGACGCCGTCACCTTCCGGCACGGCGAGCGCACGGTGTTCGACGAGGTGTCGCTCACCGTCCCCGAGGGACAGCGGCTCGCGGTCGTCGGGCCGTCCGGCGCGGGCAAGAGCACGCTGCTGCAGCTGCTGGCGCGCTTCTACGACGTGGACGCCGGCGCGGTGCGCGTGGGAGGCGTGGACGTACGCGCGATCAGCACCGAGGCGTTGATGGCGCGGATCGCCATCGTCTTCCAGGACGTCTACCTCTTCGACGGGACCATCGAGGAGAACGTGCGCCTGGGCCGTCCCGACGCCGACGAGGCCGACGTACGGGCCGCGGCGGCCGCGGCACAGCTGGACGAGGTGATCGAGCGCCTGCCCGGCGGATGGGCGACAAACGTCGGCGAGGGCGGCGCGCTGCTGTCCGGTGGTGAGCGCCAGCGGGTCTCGATCGCGCGGGCGCTGCTGAAGAACGCCCCCATCGTGCTGCTCGACGAGGTGACCTCGGCGCTGGACCCGGTCAACGAGGCGGCCGTCCACGAGGGCATCGAACGCCTGATGGCCGGCCGGACGGTGGTGATGGTGGCCCATCGCATGCGCACCGTCCAACGCGCCGACCGCGTCATCTTCCTGGACGGCGGCCGGATCGCGGAGGCAGGCAGCCACGACGAACTGCTCGACCACGGCGGCCGCTACGCCGACTTCTGGAACATCTCCATGGCTCCCGCTGCGCGGGAATGAGCCGGAGCGTCGGGCGATCCGCTAGAGGTGTCAAAAAGTACGGGAGGAAGGGGCAGTGGGTGCCGAGCCGCAGGGTAGAGGGCGTGTTCGTCGGTTGATGTGACCCTCCGCACTTCACTCCTGTAACCCGCTCGACACGAGCGGATTCACGAGCGAAGGAGACGGCATGAAGGCCATCACGAAGAGCTACGCCCGGATCTCCAGCGCGTCGCAGAACCTGGATGGGCGGACCGACGCGCTGAACGCGGCGGGCTGCGAGAAGATCTTCGCGGATACCGCGTCGGGCAAAACTGTCTGAGCGGCCGGACCTGACGCGGTCATCTTGGAGTATCTGCGGCCCAGGGACACGTTGGTGGTGTGGCGGCTTGACCGGCTGGGCCGGTCGCATACGCCCAGAACTTCGCGACCCGAGATCGTTAGGTGGCTCCGGTGCGTACCAGGCCGCTTTCGTAGGCGAAGACCACGGCTTGGACACGGTCACGCAGGCCGAGTTTGGCCAGCACGCGGCTGACGTGGGTTTTGACGGTGCCCTCGGACAGGAAGAAGCACTCGGCGATCTCGGTGTTGGACAGGCCGCGGGCGATGAGGCTCAGCACCTCGCGTTCGCGTTCGGTCAGGACGTCGAGGTCGGCTCTGGGGGTGACGGGGGCGGCGCCGATGCCGACGTATCGTTCGAGGAGCCGGCGCGTCACGCTGGGCGCGACGACCGCGTCGCCGCGTGCGACCACGCGGATGGCCGAGAGCAGATCGGGCGCGAGGGTGTCCTTGAGGAGGAATCCGCTGGCGCCGGCGTGGAGGGCGGCGTAGACGTACTCGTCGAGGTCGAAGGTCGTCAGGATCAGCACCCGGACCCGGCTGGTGCCGGTGCAGATGCGGCGGGTCGCCTCGACGCCGTCGACTCCGGGCATCCGGATGTCCATCAGCACAATGTTGATCGTTTTTGCCGGGAGGGGTTTACTCGGCGGGCGGGGGTGTGCGCAACGGCCGCAGCTGCCCGTCGCGGACCAGCTCGGGCAGGGAGAAACTGTAGCGGCCTAGCATGTTGAAATGCTCAAAGCCCAGAGGTGATAGCCGTGCGATGTCGGCGGCGGAGATTTTCTTACCCTCGGCTCGCATTTCTTCCAGGGCGCGAGCCGTATAGACCGTGTTCCACAGAATGCAGACGTTGGTTATAAATCCCAGTGCGCCAAGTTGATCTTCCTGGCCTTCTTTGTACTTCTGCCGGAGTTCGCCTTTCTGGCCGTGGAAGATCCTGCGGGCCAGGGTGTGGCGGGATTCTTGACGATGGAGCTGGGTGTTGACCCGGCGGCGCAGCAGCTCGTGGTCGTAGTAGCTGGCCAGGTTGGTGGAGCGATCGAGCTTGCCCAGCTCCATCAGGACGCGCCCGATGGGGTGGGAGTGCCGCCGCCGGCGAAGTAGCGAAACAGCTCGCTGGCCTTGACCGCGCCGGTGAGCAGCGATCCAGCCACCCGTAGCAGATCATCCCAGAAGTTGTTGATCAGCTTGATGTTGACCCGGCTGCGGACCAGGGCGTCGATGGACCCGTAGTGGGCGGCCGCGTCAGCGCGGAACAGGGTGGCGCTGCCGGCATCAGCCAGGCGCGCGGAGAATTGCCATATTAAGTGACGCCCTTGGCTCTCAGGTCCGCCGGGCTGCCGGCCGGGTCAGCGGGACCACGCGGCGGTCCCCGAAGGTGACCATCGCGTGCACGGGCGCGGCGCTGGCGCGCATGAGCGCCGCGAGACCCCGGCGGCCCTGCCGGCGGGCGAGCTCCGGCCCCAGGGCGATCATCAGGGCGGTGAGGGCCGGCATCGGACGCCCGAAGAGCGTGATCTCCTTGATGTGTGCCTCGTCGTCGAGCCGCAGCAGTTGCGCCTCCTCGAACGGCTGGGATCCCACCCGCGCCCGGTAGAACAGCGCGTACGCGTCGCCCTCGCCGGTCTGAGTGTGGAAGCGGATGTCCTCGACCGCCGTGAACGCCGAGGTCAGGAAGTCGCGCAGCTGGTCAGGTCCCTCGAGGCGGAACTGCTCGGTGAGCGGCGAGCTCAGCACGACGTCCCGGCTCAGGCACGCGACCGCGGCGTCGACGTCACCGCGTTCCGCGGCGGCGCGCCAACTCGCGACGGTAGCGGCGGCGGAGTGCGGGGTCTCGGACATGGGTCTCTCCCGGTATCAACGGCGCGATTGGGTTTGCGGGTGGCGAGTGTCAGCCGGCCAGCTTGTTCATCTTGCGGATCTGCCTGTCGAAGGCCCAGGCAGGAACAAAGCGGAGTACGCGCGCGCGTCCGGCCATGGGGCCGGCGGTGTAGCGCAGTTTCGGCTTCGCGTCGGTCGCTGCCGCGACGATCGCCTTGGCGACAACGGCGGGGTCGTCGCCGTCCTTGATCGCCTCCGCCATCAGACGGTCGAAGACGTGCCGCTGACCCGCGTAGGCCTGCAGGGGGGTGTCGGGCTTCGCGCTGTTGGCCTCGAATCCGGTCCTGGTGTAGGCGGGTTCGACGAGAAGCGCCCGGACGCCGTACTCCCGGACCTCGTGGTCCAGGGACTCGGTGTAGCCCTCGACCGCATGCTTGGACGCGCCGTAGACGGCCATGTAGGGAGCGGGGATGAACCCCTGGACGGACGAGAGGTTGATGATGCGCCCGCGTCCCCGGGCGCGCATGTGCGGCAGGACCTCCTTCACCATGCGCATGACCCCGAAGACGTTGATGTCGAAGACGCCCTGGGCCTGCGTGACGGAGGTTTCCTCGGCCGCACCTATCGAGCCGATGCCGGCGTTGTTGACCAGGACGTCGATCCGCCCGAACCGCTCGATCACCTGCTGGACCGCGGCGGTGACCGACTTGTCACTGACCACGTCGAGGTCGAGGAACGTCACGCCGTCGAGCGGGGTGGCGCGTGAGGTGCCACGGCTTGTGCCGACCACGTCGAAACCCGCTTCAACCAGCGCGAGCGCGGCCGCCTTTCCGATGCCGGATGACGCACCCGTCACGAGTGCCACCGGCCGATTTGTCGCCATCCTGGACTCCCTAGCTCATTCATGAAACCGATCGGTTTCCATCACTGTAAACCGATCGGTTTCCATGTGCAAGCTCAAGCAGGAAACTGATCCCGGCCACGTCGCGCTTCGTTCAGGTTGATCCGCCAGCAGAGGGTCAGCGGTCGGCCGTCGTCGGGGCCAGAGGCGTCCGCTCCTAAGCTGCGCCGTACGGCGTGGAGCTCCGCGGCGCCTACTGGAGCGTGGAAGACACCCGCTGGTCTTCGAGTGGGCGCCGAAGGTTGGAAGGGCAGCGGGCGGGCCCTCCGTCCAATGTGAATGCTGACGCGCAGGGATACGCCATCGCGGCAGCCGCCGAGGTACAAAGCGATGACCAGATCAGCAAGCGCTTCCCGGCCGGCTGGATGAGCCTCTGGGAAACCGTGCACCTGTCACTGGGGGCCGATGCCAACGAGACCATTCCTCGCGCCCGGCATGCTGCCACACTGTTACGGCCCTCGGGCTTCCTCCCGAGCACCGGAAGGCGTGAAGCCACGGGAGCTGCTCCGGCTGCCCGGGACTGGCATCCCCTCGTAGCGCACATCAGTCACCGAACCTGCTCGAAAAGGCGATGCGTCAGCGCATGCCTGCCGCATCGAGCAGGGTGACCACGGTAGGTGCGATGAGCCCTGTCAGGTTGTCGGCTCCGATCCCCGCACGGGCGCTGGCGCCGTCGAAGACCAGGCTGAGCTGCCGGGCCAGCAGGTCCGGGTCGCTCGCGCCACCCTGTTCGGCCTCGGCACGGAAAAAGGCCATCAGGTTCGCCTTGACCCGGTGCGCCACCCGGCTCGCAGGGTGGCTCTGGTCCTTGAGCTCGATCTGCACAGCGAGGTACTGGCAGCCTCGGAACTCGGGCGCGCCCGCCTGCAACTCCACCTGCTGGAAGACGTGCATGATCCGCTCGCGGGGTGAACGGCCATCGTCCGTCCCAGGCAGGAGACTCGCCACGAAGGCAGACGAGCGCTCCTCCAGGCTCGCCGCCAGCAGTTCGTCCTTGCTCTCGAACAGCTGGTACATGGAGCGCTTCGACACCCCCGCCGCCTTGCACAGCGCCTCGACGCCGATGCCGACACCGTCTCGGTAGGTGAGCGTGGCCGCCGCCTCCAGCAGCCGCTCTCGGGGACTTAGCCTCACTTCGGTGGTCATGCTGCGAGGTTAACTCCATTCCGACGAAATGAAAACCGATCGGTTTCCACGGTGTGCCGCGGCGATATCCGACGCCGCGCACAACCGAGCGGACACCCGAAGTCCGCACAGAGGCTCGGCGACGACCACGGGGGGAAGACCGTCGCCGAGCCCTGATGTGTGACCCCTCCCGTTCCCTTCACGGGGCGACACACACCGGGATCCTCCGCACCATGGCCGCGTCCGAGGTGAGTTGCGTTCTGCTACGCCGGCACGGCGGTCTCCTCAGGTTTCGTCTCCGCGGGGATGCGGTGCAGCCCCTTGCGGTCGTACCAGCCCGTCACGCCGAACCCGAACAGCGCGGCCACCAGGAGACCGACGGCCATCATCACCCAGCCCCGGGTCAGGGCCGCGTCACCCTGTGCGCCGTAGTAGAGGATCGAGCGGATACCGCCGGTGATCTGCCGCAGCGGCTCGAACTCCGCGAGGAAGCGGTAGAAGCCGGGCAGCGCCTCGATGGGGGTGGTGGCACCGGCCGTCGGCACCGCCATCGCGATATAGACCAATGTGACCACCAGCATGCCGGGCGTGCCGAACACGGCAAGGAGCGCGAGCGCACCAATCCCGGAGACCGCGATGGCGCACACCGAGTACAGCCACAGCAGCGGCAGGTGGGAGGCGTCCATGCCCATGATGCCGACCGCGCCCACCATGACCAGGGTGGCCATCAGCAGAGACAGACCGATCATAAGCGTGCAACTGATGGCCAGGGTCTGCGCCCGGGTCGCCCGGATCAGCGGGCGGTGCAGGCGCAGCGGGCCCATGTCGTTGTGGGTGTATCCGAGGGCGTGGTCCACCTGGCCACTGATGACATTGGCGGCGAGCATGGCGCCGCCTCGACGTCACCCTCGAAGACCCCGCCACCATGCCTGCGGCGATGACCGTCCTGAACACCCTCGCCGGCACCGATCCCACGACGACGGGCGCCGACCGGCTCAGT
>NZ_JBQHCV010000061.1:0-24507 GCF_052068215.1 Nonomuraea sp. H19
CCCGCTACCACGACGTTCACATCCGACCGCCACCACACCAGCCTCATCTACCTGCGGAAACAGGATGGCGCTCTCTCTATAGTGAAACGGTGGATCTAGCGGCCTTGGGCAGGCACGTCCAGCAGCTCCGGCACGACCGGGGCATGACGCTCCAGCAGCTCGCCGACGCGGCCGACGTGAGCGTGAGCATGCTGTCCTCGGTCGAGCGCGGGCACAAGGCCCCGACCATCGTCGTGCTGGCCCGCATCGCCGACGGACTGGGCGTGCCCCTCGCCGAGCTGGTCGCACAGCCCGAGGACCGCCGCGTCATCGTGCGGCGCGCAGCCGAGCAGGAGAGCATCGACGAGCCCGGCGGATGGCACCGCGCCGTCCTCACCCCAGTGGTGCCCGGCGTGAACTTCGAATGGATCCGCACCACCCTGCCGCCGCACTGCGACGCGGGATGGTTCCCGGCCTACGCGGCCGGGTCCCACGAGTACATCGCCGTCGAATCAGGCAGCCTCCGGCTGACTCTCGGGGACAGGAGCATCGATCTGGACGCGGGCGACTCCCTCTACTTCGCCGCCGACGTCGAACACGCCTACGCCAACCCCGGCACGACACCCTGTACGTACTACGTCGCCGCGCTCATCATGCGCCCCCGCAAGAGCCGTTGACGCGCCCGAAACGTCCACGCCCGGCCCCGATCCCGTGCGGGCGCATGAATTTCTCCTTAATACCGGCCGCGGCGATCATGCGCTGCCAGCGGCGATAAGGCCGGCATCAGGGGGCGCGGGTTGCCGGGATCTTAGGCTTAAGCAGGACTTACCCGCCATTGATCACTCTTGTGTCAACGGGACGCTAGGAGATGACATGGACGCGAACGAGCCTCGCGAGAACAACGCCGGCGGCTGGAGCCAGTTCGGTGAGACCCCGCCCTCCCCTGGAGGCTTCACGCGGCCCAGCCCGGTGACGTCCCAGCTGCCGCCGCCCCCGCCGCCGCGGCGGCCGGGATTCGCGTTCACCAGGAAGGCGGTCGCCGGCCTCGCGCTGGCGGCCGTGACGATCCTGGGCGCGACGGCGCTCGGCGGCGGCGCCGTAGGTGCCTACCTCGCCGGCGGCACCGCCCAGCCGGTCGCGACCGCCCCTTCGACCAGCGTGAGCCCGGTCTTCCGCACGGTTTCCGACCAGCTCACGATCGCCCAGGTAGCGGAGAAGGTGCAGCCGTCGGTCGTGATGATCCAGGGGCAGAATGCCGAGGGCTCCGGCGTCGTGCTGTCGGAGGACGGCCTGATCCTCACCAACAACCACGTCGTGGCGGGGCAGAACGGCCTGACGGTGAAGTTCAGCGACGGCAAGACCGCCAAGGCGAGCGTGGTCGGCACCGACCCGGCGACCGACCTCGCCGTCATCCGGGCCGAAGGCGTGAGCGGGCTGGCCAAGGTCACGCTCGGGGACAGCGACCAGCTCAAGGTCGGCGACGAAGTGCTCGCCGTCGGCAGCCCGCTCGGCCTGGACGGGACGGTGACGTCGGGCATCGTCAGCGCGCTGGACCGGACGGTCACCGCCGGGAGCGGCCAGGACGACCAGCAGCTCCCGCCCGGCTGGAGCCAGCAGCAAACCGAGAGCCATACGACCACGCTCGGCGGCATGATCCAGACCGACGCGGCGATCAACCCCGGCAACTCCGGCGGCGCCCTCGTGAACGCGGCCGGCGAGCTGATCGGCATCAACAGCGCGGTGTCCGCTCAGGGCGTCAACCTGGGCTTCGCGATCCCCGTGAACACCGCCAAGCAGGTGTCCGAGCAGCTCATCAGCCAGGGCAAGGTGAGCCACGCCTACCTCGGCGTGAGCGTCGCCGACGCCACGGGCGACACGCCCGGCGCGCTGGTCCGTCAGGTGACCGCGGGCAGCCCGGCGGAGAAGGCCGGGCTGCAGCAGGGCGATCTCATCACCAAGATCGGCGACGTGCAGGTGGACGGCGGCGACACGGTCGTCGGCCAGGTGCGCGGGTTCAAGGTCGGCCAGCAGGTCGTGGTCACCTACCTGCGGGACGGCAAGGAGGACACCGTGACCATCACCATGGAGGAGAAGAAGTAGCGCCGGGCCGTGTATGCGGGGCCTAGGGTGCCGTCACGTCGACGTCCTCCAGGATCCCGATCGCGTCGGGGACCAGGATCGCCACCGAGTAGTAGGCGCTGACCAGGTACGACATCACGGCCTGGGCGTTGATGCCCACGAACCGGACGTTCAGCCCCGGCTTGTGCTCCTCGGGGATGCCGGTCTGGTAGAGGCCGACGACCCCTTGGTCGTCCTCGCCCGTGCGGAGGGCCACGATGGAGCTGGTGTGCTCCTTCGTGACCGGGATCTTGCCGCAGGGGAAGATCGGGATGCCACGCCAGGCCAGGACCTCGTGGCCGTTGACCTCGGCGCTGCCCGGGACCAGCCCGCGCTTGTTGCACTCCCTGGAGAACGCCGCGATCGCTCGGGGATGGGCGAGCAGCATGCGGGTCTTGCGGCGCCTGCTGATCAGGTCGTCCAGATCGTCCGGGGTGGGCGGGCCTGACCGGGGGTAGATCCGGCTGCCGTAGTCCGCGTTGTGCAGCAGCCCGAACTCGCGGTTGTTGAGCAGCTCCCACTCCTGTTGCTCGCGGATCTCCTCGATGGTCAGGCGCAGCTGCTGCTCGAGCTGGTTCATGGGCTCGTTGTAGAGGTCGGCCACGCGCGTGTGAACGCGCAGGATGGTCTGGGAGACGCTGAGGCCGTATTCGCGTGGCTCGAGGTCGTAGTCCACGAACGTGCCGTTGATCGCCGGCTCCCCCACGTGCCCGGACGCGATGTCCACCGCCGCCTCGCCGCGCCTGTTGACCGGCCTGCGGGTGCTCTCCAGATACCGCTCGACGTGCTCGCGCAGGGCGGGAGCCCCTTGCTCGATCCGCCGGAGCTCCGCCCACGGCGACACCAGGATCGTCCCGGCGGTGGCGGCCTTGATCGTGTACGGCCATCGGGCGTCCTGCCGCGCGAACGCGTCGTCGCCGAACTGGTCACCGTCCGCGATGACGCCGAGGGACCCCGTGGTCCCGTACTTGCCGGGGGACAGCCGTTCGAGACGGCCGTGGGCGATGACGTACAGCTCGGTGACCGGGGCGCCGGCCTCGACGATCACCTCGCCGGCCCGGACCTCGCGCGGCGTGAACGTCGCGGCGATGGCCGCCAGCACGTCACGGCCGGGGAAGCCGCGCAGCGCGGGCAGCTCCGTGAGCGTCTCGGGGATGATCCGCACATCGTCGGCCCCGCTCTGCGCCACGCTCACGCGCCCGCGCCCGACCTTGTGGGTCAGCCTGCGGTTCACCCGGTACGTGCCGCCGCGCACGTCGACCCAGGGCAGCATGCGCAGCAGCCAGCGGGAGCTGATGGCCTGCATCTGCGGCCGGGTCTTGGTGGTGGCGGCCAGGTTGCGTGCGGCGCGGGTGTCCAGGCTCAACCGCGTTTCCGTCGGCTCCGTGGGCATATGTCCTCGCGAGGTCTGGAGGGTGAAGGCTTCGCTACCGAAAGTAATCAGACAGGTACTTTAGGTAGAGTCTCCTGGCAGTTAGCAAAGGCTGGCGATCGCCATACCACGAACTCCCCCTCCGGAGCCTTGCCCGCTCAGGCGCCCAGGTCTCTGACGATGTTGTCCAGCCGATGTGCCAGGTTGTCGAGGAGCTGGTCGGTCAGGCCGCTCTCGGGAACCCGCGCCACGAGGTCCTCACGACGCGCGATGACGAGCCCCTTGTGGGCGTCGTCCACCTCGGCGCCGGGCAGGACGACGCAGTCGCCCCGGACGAAGACCAGCGTGGCGTCGGGGTCTTCGGAGGTCAGCAGCCGGCGTACGCATTCGCGGTCGATGAGCGACGTCACGGCTCCTGGCTGGTGCTGCTTCATGTGTGGCTCCTCGCTGGTTTTCGCGGGCGCCCCCGGCGGGAGCGCCTCCAAGCAGGGCGTTTACCCAGGTCGCGGAGGTGAAACCGGCATTCACCCGAACGTCGGCGGGCCGCCGTTCGAGCGCGACCGGCGCACGCCGAACACCACCAGGTACGTGGCCGCCGCCAGCGCCACGGCGGCGGGCGGGATCGCCAGCAGCGGCCGTCCGGCCAGCAGCGCCAGCACGGCCAGGAGCACCCCGGCGAGCAGCGTGAGCCCGACCGCCAGCAGGCGCACGCTGAGCGCGTTCGACGGCTGCGGCGACTGTGCCCACTCCCCCTTGCCGCCGCCGGCCACGTCCGGCACGCCGGTCTCGCTCACCACTCCGGAGCGGCTGACCTCCTCGGGAGGCGGCGGCTCGCGCAGCACGGGAGCGAAGAACTCATCATCGGAATCGTCGCTGTTTCGCCTGTTCATCGCCTTCACCTTCCGAGGCCGTCCAGCTCGCGCAGGAAGGGTGTGACCGCGGCGTTGAGCTCTGCCACGAGCGCTTCGAGCGAGGCCTGGGCGTCGTCGAGGTTGGGCAGCCCTTCCGCCCGCGCCCGGGTGGGCGTCGGCAGCCCGTCCGCTGCCAGCGGCACGCGCAGCTCAAGAGTGCTCAGCGCGGTCCGCCGCTCGTACGGCGGCGTCACGTACGCCGGCCCGTCCCCGTCCTGCCGCTGCCAGCCCGACCATCCCTCGGGGAGCCGGACCGGGGCCGGGGCGGCGAGCTCGACCACGGCGAGCGGGCCCGGCGCCTCCTCCGGACGGTGACAGGTCGCGTCCAGCACCCGCGGATGGCTCAATACGTACGGCGATTCGGCCACCGGCCGGGTGGCCACCTCCCATGCGCTCAGCGCGAAGTGCAGCGGGTCCAGTGTGACGCCGTTCGCGGCAGGTTCCCCCTCACCGGCCGCGAACGCATGCCGCCACCTGCGCAGTTGCTCTCCGTACCGGGCCTGCGTGCCTTCGTGCGCGGCGTCGATCCAGAACGCCTGCGTGCTTGCCATGCGCTTCCCCCGAAGCCCCGGCCTCGCTCGATGCCGTCAGCCTTCGATCTTCATGACGCGAGGGACGCGAAGTGTTCCCCCTCGTGCGACTCACCGCGCCACTACCCCCGCGTCTGCCCGCAAACGTACGCCGGCGAGCGCTGCGATCCGCCCGCGCCGGAGTACGCGCGTCGCCGCCACCCATCACACCCTCTCGATTACTCTGAGTGACAGAAAGGGAGGGATCGCGCATGGCGCAGGAACCGACGATCGACGTCGAGATCAAATCGCGGACGGTCGCGAGCAACCTGACGCAGGAGCAGGTCCAGCGGATCGCGAGCGCGTTCGGCGAGCAGCGGGTGTGGTTCGCGACCCCGCCGGTCCGCGAGGGCGAGGCGGCCACCCCGGACGACCGGTGGGAGCTGGTGGGCGACAAGCCGCATCTGGGTCACCTCGCCACCGGCCGGGCCAACGTCTACCTGGCGCAGGGACACTCCACGCTGGTCAGGCCGCTGATCTTCGCTGACGGATTCGGCTACGGGCCGAGCGACCTGGACGCGTTCTGGCGGCGCGGCAACGCCCCCTACGACACGGGCGTCCCCGGCCTCCTGGACCAGCTCCGGACGATGGGCATCGACGTCGTGCTGCTCGGCTTCGACCAGCGGCAGACGTACATCCAGGCCAACGCCGCCGTCGCGGTCGCCTGCGTGCTGCGCGCCTTGGCGGCGCGGCGCGGCGCCTGCCCGCTGGTCGTCGGCGGGGTCAGCCTGGGCGGCCTGATCACCCGGTACGCCCTCGCCCGCATGGAGAGCGAGCGCGTCGACCACCAGACCGTCAAATACTTCTCCTACGACACCCCGCACCTCGGCGCCTGGATCCCGCTGGTGTTGCAGCAGCTGGCCTACCTCCACGAATCGCTCCATCCCCGGCGCGACGGGGCCGGGCAGGCCGAGCTGATCCGCAGCCCCGCCGCGCAGCAGCTCCTGTGGGGCTGGGTCGAGAGTGCCTGCCACTCCGGCCTGGTCACCGCCAGCCCGCTGCGCAGGGACTTCCTGCACGATCTGCGCAAGGTCGGCTGGTTCCCGATGCGCCCGTACAAACTGGGCCTGGCCAACGGGACCGGCGACGGCCGCGGGCCCGACCTGCCGCCCGGCACGCCGGTCCTCGACCTGGGCAAAGGGCCGCTGCAGCTCGTCGCCCGCATCCAGCCGGAGCTGGGCGAGCTGCGGAACATCGGCGCGATCGGCTTCGGCGAGCCGGTGTGGACCAGCGCGACCTCGTACGTGGCCGCGTTCGACGGGGCGCCGGGCGGCACGCTGGACACGTTCGGCATGGTCGCCGACGCGATGGGGATCCCGATCGAGGACCGCTTCCGCGCCGGCTGCTTCGTCCCGTCCATCAGCGCGATCGCGCTGGCCAGGGACCCGCTCCAGTGGCAGTCCGACCTGTACGCCGACCTGCGCCGGCTGCCCAAGGACGAGACGTTCCTGGACGCGTTCTGCTGCGACACCGGCAACCACCCGCATGGCGGCGTCTCCAAGGCCCTCGCGGAGTGGTTCGTCAGGCAACTGGCCGGCTGGTGAGCGAGAGAGTGCCGGCTCGCGCGGCCGAGCCGGCACTCGTCGCCTCAGCGGCTATCCCCGGTGCACGATCAGGAGCTGGTCGCGGGCGGCGTTCCGGTCGCGGAAGGCGATCGCGGCGGGAGCCTCGGCGCTGTGGTGCGCGGGCAGCCGCTCGTTGTCGCTCCAGTTGGAGCCGTCGAAGGTGGTGCACCACAGGCTCTGGTCCGACGCGCCGCGGTGGACGCAGTAGAGCCGGTCCCGGTAGACGGCCAGGGCCGGGCCCTCCGCGGCGAAGTGGCCGGGCAGCCGCTGGTCGGCGCTCCAGTTCGTGCCGTCCCAGCGGGTCCACCACAGCGAGGTGTCCTGGCCGCCGCCCCGGTGCACGCAGTAAAGGTGGCCACGGAACACCGCGAGCGCCGGGTTGGAGCGGGTGGTGTGGTTCGGGAAGCGCTGGTCAGGGCTCCAATTGGCGCCGTCCCACCGGGTCCACCACAGGTTGTCGTCGCCGCTGCCCCGGTGCACGCAGTAAAGCTGCCCGTCGTAGGCGGCCAGCGCCGGGCTGCTCGCACTGACGTGGCCGGGCAGCTTGGCGTCCGGCGTCCAATCCGCGCCGTCCCACCGGGTCCAGAACAGGCTGTCGTCCCCGCTGCCCCGGTGCACGCAGTAAAGCTGCCCGTCGTACGCCGCCAGAGCCGGGCCGGCGTCGCTGACGTGGCCGGGGAACCTCTGGCCCGCGCTCCAGCCCTCCTCCACGTCGTAGACCGTCCACCACAGGCCGGCATCGTCGGCGTCGCCGCGGTGGGCGAGGTACAGGCGGTCCTTGTACTCCGCGACGGCCGGGCCTGAGCCCGAGAACACGAACCGCTGGTCCTCGCTCCATCCCTCGCCCGGCTCGTGGACCGTCCAGCGCAGCTTGGCCGCGTTCGCGGACGCGGCCAAGCGGGCGGGGGCCAGCGTGGCGGGCGCGGTCCACGGCGAGACCAGCTTGACCCCGTACGGCCGGGCGATCTGACCGATCCAGCGGGCGTTGTTCTTGGCCGACCCCTCGACGATCGGCGTCAGCCAGGCGCCCAGCACGACGCCGGTGATCTCGCCGATCAGCACCGAGATCTCGGCTGCCTGCACCGCGGCGGTCTCGTTGAGGTGGATCTCGAACCCCCACCACCGGGAGACCGGCCAGACGTCGGCGTCCAGTGCCCGCAGCTCGGCCTGGAGCTTGCGGACGCGATCGGCGTCCTTGGCGTCGAGGGCGGCGATCTGCCGCTCGCTCTCCCGCTTGGCCGCCAGCCACTCCGCCTCGACGGCCGCGCGGGTGGCGAGGTGGTCCTCCTCCAGCAGTTCGGTCTCGACGGCCAGATCCACCGCCGCGGCGGCCACCGGGTCGTCCTGGGCGTGCAGCAACGGCTCCTCGGCCGCAGTGCCTACCTCGGCGGTCTCTGTCCGGTCTGCCCGGATCTCATCGGTCATTCCAGCCCCCTGGTTTTGCGAACGTGCGGGCGGCCGGGTGAGGGGCCCGCACGATGCATTCATGCACGAACTGACACATGGTAACTATGTGTGTTGGCATGATTACTGAGAGACTGGGCGGTGGACGGGGTAAAGCTACTTTTGCCGGGTTCAGCCGTGCCGCTTCTTGTACGCGACCTGCGCCTCGGTGAGCCGGGCGGCGAACTGCTCCAGGAAGTCCTTGGCGCTCAGCTGGCCGAGCAGCACCTTCTGGAACAGCGGCTCCGCCCACGTCTTGGTGATCTCATTGAACTCCGGCAGGTGGTAGGGCATCTGGATGACCTTCGTCGCCGGGTCGTTCATCACCCGCTGCGCCTCCTTGATGTGCTCGGCCTGGCTGGGCGGCACGTCGGTGTTGGCCGGGATGACGCCGCTCTTCTCGGCGATGTAGCCGGCCATGTCCTTGGCGGCGAAGAACTCGGCGAGCTTGAACGCGGCCTCCTTGTTCTCGCTCGCCGAGAACACGCCGACGCCGCTGACCGGGTTGGACAGCACCGCCTGGACGCCGGAGTCGGACTTGGGCACGGAGACGGAGGCCACCTTGTCCGGGCCGAGCGCCTTGATGTGGTCCTGGTAGGAGCCCAGGTTGTGCTGCATGATGGCGATGCTGCCGGCGGTGTCGAACTGGGCGACCATCTTGACGTAGTCGTTCTGCAGGTCGCCCTCGGGCGTGTTCTTCTTGTAGAGCCCGGCGTACTTCTCCAGCGCCGTCACGTTGCGCGGATCGTTGATCGTGGCCTTGCCCGCGGCGTCGAAGAACTCCGTGACCCCGGACTGGCCGTACACCGCCTCCAGCATCTGGGCGATGGAGCCCGACCCGCCGCGGATGGTGAAGCCGAACCGGTTCTCTCCGGGCTTGGTCAGCTTCTCCACAACGGTAAAGAACTCCTGCCACGTCTTCGGCGGCTCCAGCCCAGCCTCCGTGAACCAGTCCTTGCGGTACCAGAACGCGCCCGCGTTCGTGGAGATCGGGATGATGTACGCCTTGCCGTCCGGCACGACGTTCTTGACGGTCGTCATAAGCGCCGGGTTGAACTTGCCGTTCAGCGCCGGGTTGGCGGCGATGCGCGTGTCCACCGGTTCGAGGGCCTTCTGGGCGACGAGGTTGCCCAGCCCGGAGGTCGCGATGTCGGCCACGTCGGGCGTGCCGCCGCCGGCGATCGCCGTGTCGATCTTCTGCGGGGCCTGCGCGATCGGGATGCCCACGTAGTTGACGTCGATCCCGGGGTTGGCCTTCTCGAACTCGGCGATCGCGTGCTGCCAGATCGGCGTGCGGGCGGGCCCGGCGTTGGTGTCCCAGAAGGTGATCTCGGTCTTGCCGCCGGAGCCCGCGTCGGAGCCGCATCCGGCCAGCACGGCCGCGGCCAGGAGCGCCACGGCCGCGGCGGCCGGCAGACGTCGTGTCATAGCCCTCTACCTCTTCTCGATGTCCACAGTGAACGCGTCGAAGATCGCCTGACCGGTCCCGTCGCCCGCGGCGAACAGGCCGATGACGGCGCCGACCCACCGGCCCTGCGTGGCCTGGAAGGGCGTGCCCACCTCGCGCAGGCCCGCCCCGGTGTCGGCCAGGAACGTGACGAGCGCGCCGTCGCCGACGCGCGCGCCGACGGTGACGGGAGCGCTTTCGACGGGCACGGGCGTGGCGTCCCCGCACACGAGGACCGGCCCGTCCGGGGTGCTCTCCAGCCCGACGTAGGCGTAGGTGTCGCCGAGCACGACCAGGCCCGCCCGGCCCTCGCCGTCGAGGGTGAACGTGGTGGTGACGGCGCAGGGATCGCCGGGCAGCCGCTGCCCGAGCACGTCAGGACGCTGCCTGAGGTCCTCCGGTCCCGGCACGCAGGCCAGGCGCAGCCTCCCGTCGCGCAGCTCCCACGCGGACGGGCCGGGATTGGCCTGCCAGCTCCACTGCAGCCCCAGCTCGGGTCCGGCGAAGTCGTCGGAGGTCGCGGGCGCGCTCGGCGTGCCGCCGGGAACCGGCACGCGGCCGCCGGACACCGGCTCGCCGTCCGCGCCCATGACCGGCCAGCCGTCGTTCCACGTCATGGGCTGCAGGTGCACGAACCTGCCGTAGGGGCCGCGGTCCTGGAAGTGCATGAACCAGTGCTCGCCCGACGGGGTGTCCACCCAGCCGCCCTGGTGCGGGCCGTTGACGTCGGTGCTGCCCTGCTCCAGCACGATGCGGTCCTCGTACGGGCCGAAGATCGATTCCGCCCGGAACACCGACTGCCAGCCCTGCTCCACACCGCCCGCCGGCGCGAAGATCCAGTACGCGCCGTCGCGCTTGTACAGCTTGGGACCCTCCAGCGTGCTGTAGCCCGGCAGCAGGTCGGCGTCGATGATCAGGGTGCCCTCGTCGAGCACCTTCCCCGCGTCCGGCGACATGCGGTGCAGCGTGAGCCGGTTCTTCACGCCGGCGCGGCTCTTCGCCCAGGCGTGCACCAGGTACGCCTGCCCGTCGTCGTCCCACAGCGGGCACGGGTCGATGAGGCCCAGGCCCTCCTTGATCACGTGCGGTTGGGTCCACGGCCCCCGGGGATCCTCGGCGCTCACCACGTAGATCCCCACGTCGGGGTCGCCGTAGAAGATCCAGAACCGGCCGTCGTGGTGGCGCAGCGCCGGCGCCCACACCCCGCAGCCGGGTCGTACGTCGTCGTAGCCGCTGGTCACGGCATGCCCGATGATCGTCCAGTTGACCAGGTCGCGCGAGTGCAGGATCGGCAGCCCCGGCACCTTGGTGAAGGTGGAGGCCGTCAGGTAGAAGTCCTTCCCCACGCGGATGACGTCGGGGTCGGACCAGTCGGCGTTGAGCACGGGGTTGCGGTAGGTGGCGGTCATCCCTTCACCGCCCCGGCGGACAGCCCCTGGACGAGGTAGCGCTGGATGAAGGCGAAGACGATCACGACGGGCAGTGCGGCGACCACGCCGCCGGCGGCGAGTGCGCCGAAGTCGACGCTGTTCTCGCCGAGGTTGTAGGCCAGGCCCACGGGCACGGTGAATTTCTCCTGATCGTTGATGAACATGAGGGCGAAAAGGAAGTTGTTCCAGCTGTGGATGAAGGCGAACGAGCCGACCGCCACCAGCGCGGGGCGCAGCAGCGGCAGCACGATGGCCAGGAAGCCACGCAGCCGCGAGCAGCCGTCCACCCAGGCCGCCTGCTCCAGCTCCTGCGGGATGTTCCTGATGAAGCCGCTGATGAGGATCAGGGAGAGCGGGAGCTGGAAGACCGTCTCCGCGATGACGAGGCTCCACAGCGAGTTGGTCAGCGACAGCGTCCGGAAGATCTCGAACAGCGGGATGATCATCAGGGCGCCGGGGATGAACTGCGTGCACAGCATGCCGACCATGAACGCGGCCCGGCCGCGGAAGGCGTAGCGGGCCAGGGCGTACCCGCCGGCCAGGGCGACGACCGTGGTGGCGACCAAGGAAGCGAGGCCGACGAGCAGGCTGTTCTGGAAGAAGACGGCGAACCCCATCCCATTCCAGACCGTGTCGAAATGCTCGAACGTGATCGGCCACGGGAGCATCGACATGGAGCCCCTCGGCCGGAACGCGAAGACCAGCATCCAGTAGAACGGCACCAGCGTGAACAGCAGGTACAGCGCCAGCGGGACGTAGATCTGCCACCGCGACACCCGGCTGCCCCGCGCCGTCATGACTTGGCTCCGAACTTGCTCAGGCGCAGGTAGGCGATGGAGAAGAAGGTCAGGATCAGGAAGGCGACCGTGGTCAGCGCGGTGGCGTAGCCGAAGTCGTGGGACTGGGCGGCCAGCGAGGCCACGTACAGCGGGAGCGTGGTGGTCTGGTGGGCGGGGCCGCCGCCGGTCAGCGTGTAGAGCAGATCGACGTTGTTGAACTCCCAGACCGAGCGCAGCAGTGTGGACAGGATGATCGCGTCCCTCAGATGTGGCAGGGTGATGTGGCGGAACCTGCGCATGCGGCTCGCGCCGTCCACGGCGGCGGCCTCGTACAGGTCCTTCGACACCGACTGCAGGTCGGCCAGGAGCAGGATGGCGAAGAACGGCACCCCGCGCCACAGCTCGGCCAGCACCGCGGCCCAGAACACGGTGCCGGGGTTGGCCAGCGGCGCGGCCCCATACTCCATCAGGCCCATGTCGGCCAGGTAGCGCGACATGCCGGTGAAGGGGTTGTAGAGCAGGACCCAGATGGCGGTGGTGAGCACGCCGGAGACCGCCCACGGCGAGAAGACCAGCGCCCGCGACAGCGCGCGGCCGACGAAGCTCTCATTGACGATCAGCGCGAGCGCGAGCCCGAGCAGGAACTGCAGCGTGACCTCGACGACCACCCATTTGAGGCTGAAACCGAGGCTCTGCCAGAAGATCGGATCCTCGAACAGCAGCGTCCGGAAGTTGTCCAGCCCGGCGAAGCCGTTGTCCCAGGGCTTGGTCACGTTGTAGCGCTGGAGGCTGTAATAGACCACGCTGCCCATCGGGTAGACGAGGAACCCGAGCATCGCGATCACCGATGGGGCGATCAGCACATAGGGTGTGAGCGCCCCTGCTCGCCGTGGTCTTGGATGGGGGGCGACGGCCACGTGTCTTGACTCCTTCGCGGGGGCGCCGGGGGCTTGCAATCGGTTGCAGGAAACCCTGCGTCAGCACGTACGTAACGTCAATGGCACAGACCGCGCCCGGTCCCTCCATCAGCGCAAACGCCGAAATCTCGAAATTTTCGCTGCTTTGGCCTGGCCTTATGCGGGCGATGCGGAGGAAAGTGAAGACATGACGGCCGAGGACCCGCCCCAGCCGCTGCCGAAGCTGGCAGTCATCGCCCGCGAGGCGGGCGTGTCGGTTGCAACCGTTTCCAAAACGCTGAACGGCAGGTCCGACGTCTCCGCCCACACCCGCCGCCTGGTCGGCGAGGTCCTGGAACGGCGCGGCTATCCCCGGCAGCGGATCAAGCCCGCGCGGGGCAGCCTGGTCGACGTCATGCTGCAGCGGCTGGACTCGGTGTACGCGCTGGCGATCCTCGGCGGCGTGGAAGAGGCGGCCTGGCGGATGGGCGTGGACCTGGTGGTCTCGGCCGTGGTCGCCCGGACCAAGAACGGCCAGCCGCCGCCCGCCTGGCTGGACCGGCTCAGCGCCCGCGACAGCGCCGGCGTGCTGCTGGTGCGCACGCCGCCGACCGCCACGCAGCGGGCGTGGCTGGCCGACCACGGGATCCCCGCGGTGATCGTGGACCCGCGGCGCAAGCCCCCGCGCGGCGTTCCCGTCGTCGTCTCGGCCAACCGGGCCGGCGCCAGAACCGCCATCGAGCACCTCATCGGCCTGGGGCACGAGCGCGTCGCCATCGTCACAGGCCGCCCCGGGGTGCCGTGCGCCGCCGAGCGGCTGGCCGGCTACCGCGACGCCATGGCCGCGGCCGGGCTGCGGATCGATCCGCGGTGGGAGGGGTGCGGCTACTTCCAGAGCGAGGGCGCCCTGCGGGCGACGCGCGAGCTGCTGGCCGCGCTCCCCGAGCCGCCGACCGCCGTCTTCGCCTGCTCGGACCCGATGGCCGTCGGGGTCTGCCAGGCACTCGGCGAGCGCGGCCTGCGCGTGCCCGACGACGTGAGCGTCGTCGGCTACGACGACTCATGGGCGGCGGCGAACGCCACGCCCGCGCTGACGACGGTCCGCCAGCCGTGGCCCGAGCTGGGCGCCGCCGCCCTGTCCGCGCTGCTCTCCGGTGACCCGCCGGCGCGGACGGAGCTGGCCACGACCCTCGTCGTCCGCTCCAGCACCGCTCCGGCGTGAGAGCTTCAGCCGGGGCGCGCGCCCGGATCCTGAGAAAGCACCCGGCGAAAGACTGAGAATCACGTAAGAGAAATCCAGTGGTGCAGGTCACTGACCCCAGGTCAGGGGCTTGTCCGCACTCATCCAATCCAAAAGATCGTGACATGCTGCTCTTAGATTCGGCGAGCAGAGTCTTCGGCGTGGGGATGACCTTCGGGAGCTGAACGCAGGTGTTCGGCCAGGTTCATCCCGGATTGGATCCACGACCAGTGCGCTTCGCCAAGCCCCTCACCGTGGCCCTCACCGCCGCCGCCCTGATGGCCCTGCCGCTCTCCGGCGCGGCCTTCGCCGCCGCCCCCGCGCCGGAGTCCACCGCCAGCCTCGCGACCGGGAAGCCGACGGTGCTCAAGACCCCGCAGCCGGCGCGTTCGCACCCCACCGAGACCAAGATCGTGCGGGAGAAGGAGATCGACCGCAAGGACGACGCGCGTAAGAGGGTCTCGCTCACGGTGTCCGTTGACCCGAGCCATGTGCGCGCCGGCGGCTCCTACGGCGTGACGATCGTCGCCAAGGGCGTCTCCTCGGGCACGGCCACGATCACGAGCCCCGAGGGCAAGAGTTACCGCGTCGCCCTCTCCGGAGGCCGCGCCACCAAGACCCTGACCGTGCCGTCCAATGCCAAGTCCGGCAACAAGACCGTGACCGTCAAGGTCGGCAACAAGGTCGCCACCGACTCCTTCACCGTGGTCGGCGGCCGCGACCAGCGCGACGACCGCCGCCACGACGGCAAGTAGCAGCCGGCCGGCGATTCCGTAAGCCACCCCGCCGAGCACCGACCCAAGGTCCCCTCCCCATGGCCGGTCCCGGCGGGGCTCACACCCAGAAAGCCCGCTAGATCCGATCTAGCGGGCTTTCTCGCGCCTTGGAGGTGAGGAAGGGGGGCACGCCATGGCGTACGGCGCGTTGCGGGTGGCGGTCATCGTCGGCAGCACCCGGGTCGGCCGCGTCTGCGACACGGTCGGGCAGTGGTTCGCCGAGCGGGCAGGCCGCCGCGACGACCTCGCCGTGGAGGTGCTCGACCTGGCCGGCTACGCCTTCCCTGGCCGCTATCCGGATGAGGCGACGCCGGACATGCGGCGCTTCGCCGCGGCGATCGGCGGCGCGCAGGCGTTCGTCGTGGTCACCCCCGAGTACAACCGCAGCTTCCCCGCCTCGCTCAAGCAGGCGATCGACTTCGCCTACGACGAGTGGCGGGCCAAGCCGGTCGGGTTCGTGGCCTACGGCTCGGGCTCTGCCGGGCTCCACGCGGTCGAGCAGCTCCGTACGGTCTTCTGCGCCCTGCACGCCGTGACCATGCCCGGCTGGGTGGGGTTCGACCTGCTCGGTGACGAGATCGACGAATGCGGGCGGCCCCGCGACACCGACCACCGCCTGCGCGCGATCGGCGCCCTGCTCGACCAGCTCTCCTGGTGGGGGCGGGCACTACGCGCGGCCCGCGACGCGCACCCGTACGTCTCGTGAGAGGAACACCATGGGCGATCTAGCCATCGAAACGTCAGGACTGGTCAAGACCTTCGGCGACACCCGTGCCGTCGACGGCCTCGACCTCAAGGTGCCGACCGGCGCCGTGTACGGCGTGCTCGGCCCCAACGGCGCGGGCAAGACGACCGCGGTGCGGATGCTGGCCACGCTGCTGCGGCCGGACGGCGGCCAGGCGACCGTGTTCGGGCACGACGTGGTGCGGGAGGCGGACGCCGTACGCAGCCGGGTGAGCCTGACCGGCCAGTACGCCTCCGTGGACGAGGAGATGACCGGCAGCGAGAACCTGATCCTGCTGGGCCGCCTGCTCGGCCACCGCAAGCCCGCCGCCAGGGAGCGGGCGGCGCAGCTGCTGGAGGCGTTCGGGCTGACGGAGGCCGCGGGGCGGCAGGTGAAGACGTACTCGGGCGGCATGCGGCGGCGGATCGACATCGCGGCCAGCATCCTCAACACGCCCGACCTGCTGTTCCTGGACGAGCCGACCACCGGTCTCGACCCGCGTAGCCGCAACAACGTCTGGGACATCGTCCGCATCGTCGTCGCCCACGGCACGACCGTGCTACTCACCACCCAGTACCTGGAGGAGGCCGACCGGCTGGCGAGCCGCATCGCGGTCATCGACCACGGCAGGGTCATCGCCGAGGGCACGCCCGGCGAGCTGAAGTCGTCCGTCGGCGCGGGCTCGGTCCACGTACGGCTGCGTGACCCGGCCGCCCGGCCCGACGCCGAGCGCCTGCTGGCCGAGACGCTGGACGCACCCGTCTACCTGGAGGCGGACCCGGTCGCCCTGACCGCCCGCATCACCGGCAGCGGCAACGAGGCGGCGCAGGCCTCGCGCGCCCTCGGGCGGCTGGCCGACGCCGGCATCGTCGTCGACGACTTCTCCCTCGGCCAGCCCAGCCTGGACGAGGTCTTCCTGGCCCTCACCGATCACCGCGCCACCGAGGAGACGGCAGCATGAGCACGACCACCGAGAGCGGCACCACGTACGCACCCGCGGCCGAGAGCCTCGGCACGGTCCTGGCGCCGGGGGTGAAACCGCCGCGGCCGAGCGCGTGGTCGGCGTCGGTCACGTTCGGCTGGCGGGCGATGTTGAAGATCAAGCACGTGCCCGAGCAGCTCTTCGACGTGACCGCGTTCCCGCTGATGATGACGCTGATGTTCACGTACCTGTTCGGCGGCGCGCTGGCCGGGTCGCCCACCGAGTACCTGCAGTTCCTGCTGCCGGGCATCATGGTGACGAGCGTCGTGATGATCACCATGTACACCGGTGTGGAGGTCAACAAGGACATCGAGAAGGGTGTCTTCGACCGCTTCCGCACGCTGCCGATCTGGCGTCCCGCGACCATGGTCGGCTACCTGCTGGGCGACCTGCTGCGGTACACCATGGCCTCGATCGTCATCCTGCTCGTCGGGCTGGTCCTGGGCTTCCGTCCGCAGGGCGGGCTCGGCGGGGTGGCCGGCGGGATCCTGCTGCTGCTGGCGTTCTCGTTCGCGTTCTCCTGGTTGTGGACCATGTTCGGACTGCTGCTGCGCAGCGAGAAGTCCGTGATGGGGGTCAGCATGCTGGTGCTGATGCCGCTGACCTTCCTGAGCAACGTCTACGTCGATCCGGCCACCATGCCGGGGTGGCTGCAGGTGTTCGTGAACGCGAGCCCGATCACCCACCTGGTGAGCGCCGTACGGTCGATGATGGCGGGCACTCCGGACACGGGTGAGGTCACTTGGGTGCTGGTGTCCGCGGTGGTGCTCATCGCGGTGTTCGGGACGCTCACCATGCGGCTGTACAACCGGAAGTAGGGACCGTTGATGGCCTCTTCGGGGTAGAGCGGAGTGGGCCCGAGCCTCTTGTTGATTGAAGATCGCACTAGAGGAGACCCTCCTGCGTTGTTACGGTGGACGCCACAACAACGATCTTCAAGGGGAGTCCCATGACCGAGTCCTCGGTGATGCCGCTGCACATGCGGCGGGTGGGGTTCGACCCGGCTCCGGAGCTGGGAGCGGCGCGTGACGAGGAAGGGGTCAAGCTCGTCAAAACCGTGTTCGGCGCGGACGCCTGGCTCGTGACCCGATACGCGGACGTGCGGGAGGTGCTGGGCGACGCCGAGCGTTTCAAGATCGCCCCGCAGACCCTGGCCAGGCTGCCCGGAGCGCCGGAGATGACCGAGGAGCAGCTCGCCAAGCTCAACGCGGGCAACCTCCTCGGCGTCGACCCGCCCGAGCACACGCGGCTGCGGCGCATGCTCACCCCGGAGTTCACCATCCGCCGGATGCGGCGGCTGGAGCCGCGGATCAAGCGCATCATCGACGACCACCTGGACGCGATGGAGGCCGCCGGGTCCCCGGCCGACCTGGTGTCGTCGTTCGCGCTGCCGATCCCCTCGCTCGTGATCTGCGAGCTGCTCGGGGTCCCGTACGCCGACCGCGCGGGCTTCCAGCACCGCACCAGCAGGATGCTGGACATGAGCGTGCCGGCCGAGGAGCGGATGATGCTCCAGTTCGAGGCGCGCATGTACATGGAGGACCTGGTCCGGCACATCCAGGCGGACCCGGGCGAGGACCTGCTCGGCATGCTCGTACGCGAGCACGGCGACGACCTGACGACCGACGAGCTCATCGGCATCGGCAGCCTGCTGCTGTTCGCCGGGCACGAGACCACCTCCAACATGCTCGCCCTGGGCACGCTCGCCTTGCTGCGCCATCCCGAGCAGCTCGAGCTCCTCAAGAAGGAGCCCGAGCGGATCGACGGCGCGGTGGAGGAGCTGCTGCGCTGGCTGAGCATCGTCCACTCCGGCACCACCAAGGTCGCCACCACCCGGGTCGAGCTCGGCGGCCGTACCATCGAGCCCGGCGACCTGCTGATCTGTGCCCTGCCCGCGGCCAACCGCGACCCGGCGCTGCTGTCCGACGCGGACTCGCTGGATCTGGTCCGCGGCACGCCCGGGCACGTCGCGTTCGGGCACGGCGTACACCACTGCCTGGGTGCCCCGCTCGCCCGCATGGAGCTGCGGATCGCCTTCCCCGCGCTGCTCCAGCGCTTCCCGGGGTTGCGCCTCACCGACACCGAGCCGCAGTTCCGCTCCTTCTTCGTGGTGTACGGCCTGACGTCCCTCGAGGTGGCCTGGTAGCCAATTCGTCGGTCCCGGCGGATAACGTGCAAGCGTCATGCCTAACGACGTCGCGACGCACGACCTCATCGGCAGGGAGCACCCGGCCGCGCTGCTGCGTGCCGAGATCGCCCGGCTGATCGGCAGCCACGGCGGCCTGGTGCTGGTCACCGGCGAGGCGGGCATCGGCAAGACCACGCTGGTCACCAGCGCGGCCAGGGAGGCCAGGCAGCAGGGCGCGCTGGTGGTGGGCGGCGCGTGCTGGGACTCCGGCAGCGCGCCCGGTTACTGGCCGTGGACTCAGGTCTTCCGCGCCCTGCGCCGCGGCGCAGGGCGCGAGGAGTGGGCGGCGGCCGAGGAAGCGGCGGGTGACAGCCTCACCGCCCTCCTCGGCGAGACGCGCAGCGGCCCGCCACCGCCCGGCGACGCCCAGGGCAGACAGCCGTCGATCATCGACGGTCAGAGCGCTCAGGCTCTCGGCACCTTCCGGCTCTACGACGCCGTCACCTCCGCCCTGGTCGCGCTGTCGCAACACCGCCCCGTGGTGATGGTCATCGACGACCTGCACGTGGCCGACCCGGCCTCACTGCGGCTGCTGGAGTTCGCAGCCCAGCAGACCTGGTTCGAGCGGCTGCTGTTCGTCGGCACCTACCGCGACGCCGAGGTCGAGCCGGTCGACCACCCGCTGCGCGACCTGCTGGCCCCGCTGGTCGCCAGGGCGACCACCATCACGCTCACCGGACTCGACCAGGAGGGCGTGGCGGCGCTCATGGCGCGCACCGCCGATCGCGAGCCGCCGCCCGATCTGGTCGCCGAAGTCCACCTGCGCACCGGCGGCAACCCGTTCTTCGTCGAGCAGACCGCCAGGTTGTGGCGCAGCGGCGGCTCGGCCGGCGCCGTCGCGCCTGGCGTGCGTGACGCGCTGCTGCGCCGGCTGTCCCTGCTGCCGCGGCCGGTGGCCGAGTTGCTGCCCGCCGCGGCCGTGCTGGGGCGCGAGTTCCATCGGCAGGTGCTCGCCGCCGCCATCGCCGCCCCGGTCGCGCACGTGGACCGGCTGCTGGAGCTGGCCGTGGTCGCCAGGCTGGTGACGACCCAGGGCGGCGGCGTGTTCGCCTTCGCGCACGACCTGGTGCGCGAGACCCTCTACGACTCCCTGGACGACCCGCGCGACCTGCACGCCGCGGTCGTCACCGCCCTGGAACGCGCGCCGGACCTCGCGGGCAAGATCCGCCCAGGCGACCTGGCGCGGCACGCCTACCTGGCCGGCGATCGCGTCGACCCGGGCCGGGCGAGCGACCTCCTGCTCGCGGCGGCCCGGGACGCGCGGGGCCGCATGGCGAACGAGGAGCAGCTGAGCCACCTGCGCCGGGCCTACGACCTGAGCGCCGCCGCCGGGCCGCGCACGCACGCGATGGTGGCCCTGGAGCTGGGCAAGGAGCTGCATCACTGCGGTGCCGGCGACGAGGCGCTACGGCTGTTCAAGGAGGCCGCCGCCATTGCCCGCGATCTCGACGACCCCGAGCTGCCCGCCCGTGCCGCGCTGATCCTCTACTCCCACTACGGCCCGGCCAAGGCGCTGGAGGAGCTGCGTGACGCCCACGCCAGGCTGGCCGGCCACCCGGTGCCGGACGAGCGGCTGGCCCTCGACCTGGTCGTCCACCTCGCCAGAATGGCCAGGCGGGGAGGCGACGACGACGCGCTGGCGTTCAGCCTGTGGGCACACCACGACATCATCTGGGGGCCGGGCACGGCGAGGGAGCGGATGTCGCTGACGGGCGAGCTGATCGAGCTGGCGCGGCGGACCTCCGACCCTGAGCTGGAGCACTTCGCCAGGGCGCTGCGCTGGGTGGCCCTGATCGAGCAGGGCGACCCCCGCTACCTCGATCAGTTCCACGAATACGTCGCCAAGGGCCGGCGCACCGAGCAGCCGCATTTCGTCATGACCGCGGCGATCGACGAGAGCATCGTCGCAGCTCTCGCCGGGCGCTTCGCCGAGGCGGAGTCCCTGCTCCCGCAGATCCGGCTGGACGGCCGGCACGGGCACTTCGAGTTCATGCTCAAGCACCACCGCTGGGCGCTGCTGTGGCTGCAGGGCAAGGTGGCGGATCAGGAGAAGGTGCTCGACGAGCTCAGGGGCACCCAGCACCCGTGCGCCGGGGTGCTGGAGGCGCTGACGGCGCTGCAGGGCGGCGACCTCGACCTCGCGCTGCGCCGCCGGGCCGACGGAGAGCCGCGCGACCGCATGTCGCAGCCGCTGTGGCTGCGTTTCCAGGCCGAGCTGGCGGCGGCCACCCAGGACCCGGAGCAGTGTGCCGCGGCTCGGGCCGGGCTGGCGCCGCATCGGGGGCAGTGGGCGGTGGCGCTGCTGGGCTGGGACGTCAGCGGCCCGTACGACTTGTGGCTGGCCATGGTGGACGCGGCGGAGGCCCGGTGGGAGGAGGCCGTGAACGGCTTCAGCGCCGCCTATCGCTCAGCCGACCGGATGCGGGCACGACCGTGGTCCGTGCTGGCCCGGGCCGGCTTGGCCGAGGCGCTGTTCGCCCGCGCCCGGCCCGGTGACGCGGAGGCGGCGGAGGAGCTCCTGGAGGGCGTCCGGCGGGAGGCGGCCGAGCTGGGCATGCGTCAGGTGCTGGAGTCCGTACGACCGACGCGTCCCGTACCGGCCGCCCCGCCGCGGCCCGAGCTGCCGAGCGCCTCCGACCAGGGCAACGCGCTGGTGCTGCCGGGAGACAACTGGCCGATCGGCGCCGACTCAGCCGGGGAGCTGGTAGGAGCGCACGGCACCGGGCGGGACGTCAGGAGCGCTGGTGAGTTCCGGCGAGACGGGGCGGTCTGGTCGCTGACGTTCGCGGGCCGGTCCGTACACATGCCCGACGCCAAAGGCCTGCGCGATCTGCACACCTTGCTCAGCCTCCCCGGCCAGGACGTGCCCGCCGTACGCCTGCTCGACCCGGAAGGCGGCGAGCTGGTGGTGGCGGCCCGCCGGATGGGTGGCGACGAGGTGCTCGACGAGGAGGCCAAGAGCCGCTACCGGCGCCGCCTGGCCCGGCTGGACGAGGAGATCGACCGGGCCGTGGAGCTCGGCGACGACCGGCGGGCGGCCGAGTTCGACCGGGAGCGGGCGGCGCTGCTGGAGGAGCTGCGGGCAGCGGCGGGGCTCGGCGGACGCACACGCCGCCTGGGCGACGAGGCGGAGCGTGCCCGCAAGACGGTCACGGCCCGGATCCGGGACGTGCTCCGCAAACTCGACCACGCCCACCCTGAGCTCGCCGCCCACCTGCGCCTATCCGTCTCCACGGGATCCACCTGCCGCTACCGGCCGGGGGACGAGATCACCTGGCGCCTCTGAACGGCTTGCCGCTCCCATGCCTCGGCACTGGTGGCCGCCCGAACGACCTCCGCCTCCGGGCCTAAATTGAACTGCCCTCACATTTTCTTCGTATTTCTAAGCAAACCCCGCAAAGGTACATGTGAGGTGGCACTATCAGCAGCACCACAGCAGCGGGCCAAATTGAGCAAAATGCAGCTCTACTCGGCGTACTCCGTCGCGCGCTTCTGTCCCTGAACGTCTCCGCCGTTGTGATCAACGTGATCCGCCTCGACATGAAGAATGCGGCACCTCGCTACATCGACCGCAAGCCCGCCGTACTGGAGATTCGCGGCGGGGATGGCGCGTTGCGAGCACGAGTGGAGATCGTCGGCGACGGGGCAGAGCGCGTGTACCTGGTGCGGCCGATGGGACGTGCCGAGGCACCCCGTTTTCCGATCGGCGCGCATGAGGAGGCTGCGATCTACCTGCACAGCGTCGTACGAGGCTGGCGGGCGCTGTGACGTCGTCGTCCAACAAGAATCCCGGGCTCGACGCTGAGCCACTGTCACAGGTGGCGTGCGGGGGAATCCAGCCAGATCCGCTGCCCATGGGGTGTGACCGTCATCCCGAACCGGTCGCGGCCGGGTGAGCCCCAGCTCACCCACCGGAAGAAGGCGTCGGTCACCTCATCCCACAGGGGCCGGGCGCCGACCTGGTAGACGTCGTATTCCACGGTGTCCGGGCGCCACTTCACCGTCGCCCACGCATGGGGGTCCGCGGGATCGGACACCCATAGCCGATACAGCTCCCCGTCCTCGTCGCGATCGGCGGCGCCTTCGGAGGTCAGTCCGGTCAGCGCGGCGATGGTCAGATGCGCCCCGGCCGGGGCGAAGGCGATCGTGCGCGGGTCGATACGGGTGGTGAGGTAGTGCTTGTCCTCGGGCCCTTGCGCCGGCTGGTCTTCGGGGTCGCGTTGAGACCGCATCATCATGTAGTCGGCGAAACCCGGGAAGCGGCCGTACGCCGTGCCGTCCGGCGTGACGATCAGCCGCAGCTCGTGGCCGACGCCGAAGCCCGGGCAGAACGGCAGCACGATGATCGCGCCGGGCCGGGTCTGCTGGATCCAGGCGTACGGCACCTGGCGAATGCCGCAGGCGACATGCACCCGATCGTACGGCGCTCCTTGCGGGCATCCGGCCGCACCGTCCTGGACGAGCAGGAGCGGGTTGGCGCCGACGTCGCTCAGGTTCTTGGCGGCCTGGCGTGCGACGTGCGGGTCGACTTCCAGGGAGGTGACGCTGCCGTGCTCACCGGCCAGGTGCAGCAGCAACGCGGCGGTCCAGCCGGTGCCGGTGCCGATCTCCAGGACGTGGTGGCCAGGCTCGACGTCGAGCAAGTGCAGCAGGCTCGCCACGGTGCTGGGCGCGGATGCCGAGGAGGTGTAGTCGCCCGACCCGGTGGCGAGGTCGGTGACCCCGTCGTCGAGCTGGGTGACGATGCTGGTGTCGCTGTAGACCGCATCCCACCAGGCGGCGGGATCGGCGTCGCGGTCGATGAGGCGGGCGTCGGCGCCGCTGCAGGCCAGACCGATCGGCGGGATGAACTCGTGGCGGGGGATGGCGCGGAAGGCGGCACGGACGCGCGCATCGCACGAAACGATGACGCTGATCTCGCCGATCAGGGCCTCGGTCCGCTTCGCGATGTCGATCATTTCTTGGGGTCGCCGCCGTTGTTGCCGCCGGCATTGCCTCTGCCACCGCCGTGCCTGCCTCCACCGGCTCGGCCGTCCGGGTGAGGCTTTCCGGGCTTGAGAGGTTCGTCCTTCTTCGGGCCGCCGCCGTGCTTACCACCCATGTGATCTCCTGCCATCAGCCGAAAGCTCATTGTGAGCGTACGATTACTCAAAGGCTTCAGCAATGGCGGCTTCCGCTCCGCATCTATCACCCAGGGGCGCCCTCATGGCCTTCGCCATCAAGGGACGGCGGCTTGCGTCTACCGCATGCGAAGGCGCGCGGGTTCCGAGAATCCTGGATGCGTACGTATGGGAACCCGCTCGCCGGTGGCGGCAGTATGGCACTTCCACGATGGGGTTCCCGCGACCCGTCCTTCTGAGCTTGGCAGGTGCTGGCACGCACGTGCTGCACCGGTCACGAAGCCCTGAGGAGAGAGGCAGCGGCGCGTCACCCCGCTCGCCGACCGGCGCCTTCGGGACGGATTCACCTGCTCCTGACCGGCCGCCGTGGAAGACGCACGCGTCCAGCTGGCGCGGGCCGAGGAGTTCGCGCGGACGTTGCGCGAGCGGGTGCAGTGGAGCCAGGGTGCCGAGGTCAAGAATGAGTCGGCCCTCACCCCAAACTGGTGGTCTCGGACGAGCCGCTCGCTGTCAGGATGCGGCACAGGTCGGCGACGGTAGGGGCACCGTCTGCGGTGCCATCGGCGTGGCGGTAGAGCCTGCAGGACAGGCTGGGTACAGCGCCGTCGTGGGCGAACGGGTCGACGCCGTCCAGCAGGAGGGTGGGCGAGCCTGTCATTCCCTGCCGGATGGCCTCGTCCGCGTCATGCGCCTCGATCCATTCCACCGGCACAGCCCGGCCTTGGAGGGCCTCGGTGATCCGCTCGCGGACGAGCGGGGCGTTCGGGCAGTCGGGCACGGTCAGCACCGTGACGCGCGTCGTCTCGGACTGGTTCATGGTGGACACCTCTTCCACACCTGGTTCCTTGCTGTGTCTGGACGGTAGACCTTCCAGTGCGCTGGAAGGTCAAGGGCTAGTGTCATGCGCCTGAAATTCGTCGGCAATATTTAGCGAGGGATTCGAGGATCTCTTCGGCGGTCTTGGTCCA
>NZ_JBQHCV010000062.1:0-23973 GCF_052068215.1 Nonomuraea sp. H19
CACTCACCAGCGGAGACCACATCCGACCGCGCCAGGCCATCCCCTACTACCTGGGAAAACAGGATGGAACTCTGTCACTGGGAGCTCTCGGCTTCGCCATCCGCGCCTTCTGAGGCCTCTTCGAAGAGCGGACGGATTCTTGGTATGACGCACTCCGCAGAGTTTGCTAACCTTACTGAGCCGACGCGGGATGACGGTCTCGCGTGCAGGCACCAAAGTCCGGGTGGCGGAATAGGCAGACGCGCTAGCTTGAGGTGCTAGTGCCCAGTGATGGGCATGGGGGTTCAAGTCCCCCCTCGGACACAAACCGGTCGCCTATGGGGTCCTGGTCACGAGTAGATGTGACCAGGACTTTCTGTTTTGACGGGTGGTAGATCAGCCGCAGTCCGATGTCCGCGTAGATCTTGGCCTTCCGGAGCGGGTCGGCATTGGTGAGGACTCGCACCATGTCACCAAGCCTATGCGTGATCTCTGCCAGCTGATCTCGTCCCAGCCGTTTCTGAGGCAGGACGTGCGCGCGGTGGAGACGTTGCTCGGCCGCGGTCTTGCGATCGAGCTCTTCCTGAATCCACCCGGCGACTAGCGCCGGGTCGGCGCCCGCCTCAAGGGCGGCCCGATGCTGGGCGAGCTTTCGATCACACTCGGCGATCTGGCGGCGCGCCGCTGCGGACGCTTGAGCCTCCGGCGGGACCAGGTCCTGTGCCGCCGTCAGAACGTCGAGAGTCCGGTCGAGGTTATGGGGCGCGAACAGCCGGCCGAGCCAGCGGTCCAGTCGCGGGACGACACGGTCCTCTCGTAGATAGACATTGCGGGGATGCATGACGTGATTCGCCAGGGCGTACTCCTCGGGGAAGCGGCAACGGTAGTAGGCCGCGTCGTTCACCCACTGGCCCTGCATTCTGCGATCGCAGACGCCGCAGTACAGCAGCCCCCGGAGCTGGTACGGCTTGGGGGTGCGCTTGCGGGTCTTGTCGGTGTGGCGGTCCTCTCGTCCCGTTAGCGTCATCTGAACGGCGTCGAAGTCATCTGTGGACACGATCGGCGGGTGAACGACTGTCTCCGACCAGACCCAGTCCTGCTTGGAGTTCCACCTGAGTTTCGTGGTGTGACCCAAGCCGACGTCGTCCACATCGATGAGGACCTCGTCCTTCCGCTGGCGATTCCACACCTGATGGCCGGTGTAACGAGGGTTGGTCAAGATGGCGCGCACCGCGCTCTTGGACCAGGCGATGCCGGAGCGGTGACGGTTTCTGGCCGGGTCGTGAGCCGATGGGCTGGGGATTCCATTGCGGGTCAGCCTCTCGGCGATGGCGAACAGGCCGTAGCCGTCCAGGAACGCGGCGAAGATCTCTTCCACGACAGGCGCGGCGGCTGGATCGAGCTCCAGCCGGTGAGCGCGCTTGCCGTCCGCCGCCTTGGCGGGGTTGGGGTGGGGACCGGCGTCGGCCAGCCGGTAGCCGTAGGGTGGCCGACCTCCCAGAAAGCGACCCTCCATCTGAGCTTGAGCCGACATGGCGCTGCGCACGCGGACCTTGATCCGGCGGCGACCTGCTCGGCGCTCTCGGGGACCAAGACGGCCTGCGGGGTGAGCAGGTAGTGCGAGGCGTCGTGGGCCATGCCGAGCCGGTCGCTCACGCGCGCTCGGGTGATTCCCGGAACGGCGGCTTCCACCGCGGCCAGGACAGCGGGGTCCGCCCTATCGATCACGTTCGTACTCTCTTATCGGCGCGGGTCGATGTGGATCTTAGGGCCCGGCCCGGCGCCGGTCGGCCGGCCTCCGGCCAGGACGTCGGCGGTCTCGGCGAGGCCGACTGTCGCGGCCACGAGGGGGCGGGCGTCCACCGAGGCTTGGGCGTAGGCGGCGATGGCTCCGGCCAGGCCGGCCGAGCCGCCGAGGATGCCGACCGCAGTGACGTCCTTGAGCGCCAGGTCGCGGGTGTCGATCGTGGACGGGGTGCCGGCCAGGCCGATGTAGACAACCCGTCGGCCGGGTTCGACGAGGTCGAGGGCGAGGGCGGGCAGCTGGGGTGCGTTGGACGCGTCGATGATGGCATCCCAAGGCAGGGAAGGCAGTGACCTCCGGGTCCAGGCATGGGTGAAGCCCAGGCTCCCGGCCAGACGCAGGCCGTCGTCGTCGCGCCCCATCAGGTGAACCTCGGCTCCGCCGGCGCGCGCGAACAGCGCCGTGAGCAGGCCGATCGTGCCGGTGCCCAGGACCAGAAGCCGATCACTGGCCGCCAGCCCCGCAGCGCGGACGGCCCGCAGGGCATTGCCCCCTGGTTCGACGAGCGCGCCGAGCGTGGGATCCACGGTGTCCGGCAGGTGGTGCAGGGCCGTGGCGGGCACCGCGAGTTGCTCGGCCAGCGCACCCGGGCGGCCCCGGCTGATGCCGATCTCCGCCGAATCGGCGCAGACGTGATGGCGGCCGGACCGGCAGCGGTCGCAGCGACCGCAGGCGAGCATGGTGTCGCCAGTGACTCGCCGCCCGAGCCAGGAAGGGTCCACGCCCTCGCCCACCGCGCTGACGCGCCCGCACCACTCGTGGCCCGGACGCAGCGGGTACCGGGAACGGCCGGTGTTCAGGTAGCTCATCTCGCCGGTGAACAGCTCGACGTCCGTGCCGCACACGCCGGCCCGCTCGATGTCCACGACCACTTCGCCCGGCGCGGCGACGGGCGGCTCGACCTCGCAGACCTCGGCTTTTTCGGGGCCGGTCAGGACCAGGGCACGCATCTACCGGGGTCCGACGACGTGCTGGCGCTGGGTGCCCAGGCCGTCGATGCCGAGTTCCATGACGTCGCCGGGCTGGAGCCAGATCTGCGGGTCGTGACCCATGCCGACGCCGGGCGGGGTGCCGGTGTTGATGAGGTCGCCGGGCTCCAGGACCATGAACTGGCTCAGGTGGTGCACGATGACGTACGGGTCGAAGATCATCGTTTTGGTGGTGCCGGTCTGGCGGCGCACGCCGTTGACGTCCAGCCACATGCCGAGGTTCGTCACGTCGCCGATCTCGTCAGGCGTGACCAGCCAGGGGCCGGCCGGGTTGAACGTCTCGGCGGACTTGCCCTTGCTCCACTGGCCGCCGCGCTCCATCTGGAAGGCGCGCTCGCTGACGTCGTTGACCACGCAGTACCCGGCGATGGCGCCCTTCGCCTCCGCCACCGAGTCCAGGTAGGAGGTGCGGCGTCCGATGACGATGCCCAGCTCCACCTCCCAGTCGGTCTTGGTGGCGCCGCGCGGGATGCGCACGTCGTCGTAGGGGCCGACGAGCGTGTTGGGCGACTTGGTGAACAGGATCGGCTCGGCCGGGACGGCCTGGCCGGTCTCGGCGGCGTGGTCGCTGTAGTTGAGGCCGATGCACAGGATCTGGTGCGGCCGGGCGATCGGCGCGCCGATGCGTTCACCGGCGAACTCGCGCACGTCGCCGCGGGCGACCCGGTCGGCCAGCAGTCGTACGCCTCCGGCCGCGAAGAACTTCTCGTCGAAGTCGGGGGTGAGGTCGGAGACGTCGATGTAGTGGGTCTCGTCGACGCGGACGACGGGCTTCTCGGCGCCGGGCGCGCCGATGCGCATGAGGTACAAGGGTGTCTCTCTCAGAAGGGGTTCCAGTAGGGCGTGGGCAGGCCGCGGACGGCGACCTCGGCCGTGTACAGGCGGCCGTCGTCTGGGCCGGGCTCGTCCAGCTCGTGGGCGGCGGTGGTGATGACGAGGACGTCGAGGTCGGGGCCGGCGAAGGCGGCGCTGGAGGTGTGCGGGGCGCCGGTCCCGACGATGGCCAGCAGTTCCCCGGTGGGGGTGCGGCATTCGACGCGGCCCAGGCCCCAGTTGGCGATCCACAGGTTGCCGTCGGCGTCGGCGCACATCCCGTCGGGCAGACCCTCGGTGACGGTGAACGCCTCGCGCCGGGGCCCGGCCTTGCCGGTGTCCGCGTCGTAGTCGCGTACCCACACCGTGCCGGGCATGGTGTCCACGCTGTAGAGCCGGTCGGCGACCCAGGCCAGGCCGTTGGACAGCACCAGGTCGGTGTCGAGGAAGGTGATCCCGGTCTCGTCCAGACGGGCCAGCACTTCCTGCCCCTCGCGGTCGTCCTGGGCCAGGCTGCCGACCAGGAACCGGCCGGCCGGATCTACGGCGCCGTCGTTCAGTCTGCTGCGCACACCAGGCTCAAGCACCTGAGCCACCTCCGTGCGGCTCCCGTCGGCGCCGAGGCGGGTGAGGGTGGCCCGCTCGGCGACGATCAGGTCGCCGTCCGCCGAGGCGGCGACCGCGCCCACCGTGGAGTCGAAGGCATGGCATGCGGTGGCGATCACCATGCCGTTGTCGAGCCTCCCCTCATGCACGGTCCCCGCGACGATGTCCACCCACAGCAGACGCTGCCTGGCGGCATCCCAGACCGGGCCCTCGCCCAGGGCGTATACGTCGGCCGAGGCCGGGGTCGCGGTGAACTTCACGTGGGTTCCTCTCCCGTGACGATGGCTTGGATGGCGGCCACGTCGTCGATGAGCGTCTGCAACGGGGTCCGGTAGGCCAGGCCGCTGACGCTGATGGCGCCGCTGGGCGTCGTGGGAGAGTTCAGGTACGCCGCCACCGCCAGGCAGTTGACGCCCTGTTCGCTCTCCTGATCCTCGGTCGCGTAGCCCTGCTCGCGGACGCGCTCCAGCTCGGCGTGCAGGCCCTCGACGGTGGTGATGGAGCGCTCGGTGCGGCGCTCCAGTACCTGGTCGCCCACCCACCCGCGGACCGCGTCCTCGTCCGGCAGGTGGTGAGCCAGCAGGAGCTTGCCGACGGCCGTGCAATGCGCGGGGTTGCGCCCGCCGACGACCGAGGTGAGCCGGACCGCGCCGGCGGCCGGGTCCAGCTTGGAGCGGTAGACCACCGCGTCGCCGTCCAGTACCGCGTAGTGCACCGTCTCGCCGTACCGGTCGCACAATGCCTGCAGCACCGGCATCACCCGCACATGATCGGGCCGGGCCTCGTGATGGGCGAAGGCCATCCGCAGGAACTCATCGCCCAGCACGTAGCGGCCGTGGCCGTGCTGCGCGGCGAAACCGGCGCGGCGCAGCGCGGCCAGCGCCCGGTGCACGGTCGGTTTCGGGCTGGCGACCGCGCGGGTCATCTCCTCCAGCCCGATGCCGTCGGGATGGCGGGCAAGTTCGGCCAGCACCGCCAGCACGCGGTCGGACCCGACGAGCCTGGGCTCGTCGATCAGTTCGGACATGTTCCGAAGGTTAGACCACCGTTCCGAAAAACGGAAGTTCCTGCCGAGATGTCTTCCTGAGCGGCGAGGCATGGACTACGCTTCCCTCTAAGTTTCATGAATCGGATCGATATTCCATTTATCGGAAGGAGTGGTACCTCGTGGCGAGGAGCGCCCTGTGGTACGCCGGAAGCGACCGCAACGCCTACATCCATCGCGCGTGGATGCGGCGCGGGCTGCCGTCCGACGCCTTCGACGGCCGGCCGCACATCGCGATCGCCAACACCGCCTCCGACCTCACTCCCTGCAACATGCACCTGAACGAGGTCGCCGAGCATGTCAAGCGCGGTGTGTGGGAGACGGGTGGCGTCCCGCTGAACCTGCCGGTGGTCTCTCTGGGCGAGACGAACGTCCGCCCCACCGCGATGCTCTGGCGCAACATGGCCGCGATGGCCATCGAGGAGATGCTGCGGGCCAACCCGATCGACGGCGTGGTGCTGCTGGGCGGCTGCGACAAGACCATTCCCGCCCTGCTCATGGCCGCCGCCTCGGTCGATCTGCCCGCGGTCGTCGTTCCGGGTGGGCCGATGCTCACCGGCACCTTCCGCGGCGCCGCGCTGGGCTGCGGGACCGACGTGTGGAAGCTCAGCGAGGAAGTCCGCGCCGGCACGCTCAGCGGGGCCGACTTCCTGCGCTCGGAATCGTCGATGATCCGCAGCAAGGGCCACTGCAACACGATGGGCACCGCCTCCACCATGGGCCTGCTGGCCGAAGTGCTCGGCATGACCCTGCCCGGCCTGGCCGGCACCCCGGCTCCCGACAGCCGCCTGCTCGAAGGCGCCCACGAGACCGGCCGCCTGATCGTCGAGATGACCGCCGTCGGACGCCGCCCCTCGCAGGTCATGACGCGCGGCTCGTTCCTCAACGCCATCATCGCCCTGGCCGCGCTCGGCGGCTCAACCAACGCCGTCATCCACCTGCTCGCCATCGCCGGCCGGCTCGGCGTCGAGCTGACCCAGGACGACTTCGACCGCACCGGCTCCCGCGTCCCCCTGCTGGTGGACCTGCAGCCCGCCGGCCGCCACCTGATGGACGACCTCTACCGGGCCGGCGGCCTGCACGCCGTCCTCAACGAGATCGGCGACCTACTCGACCCGGCCGCGATCACCGTCACCGGCCGCCCCCTGCTCGACCACCTCCACGGCGCGAAGGTCCACGACCGCGAGGTCATCCGGCCCCGGCACCAGCCACTCCAGGACGACGCCGGCATCGCCGTCCTCTACGGCAACCTCGCCCCCGACGGCGCCGTCATCAAACCCGCCGCCGCCTCGCCGCACCTGCTCCAGCACCACGGGCCCGCCGTCGTGTTCGACTCCGTCGAGGACCTGCACGCCCGCCTCGACGACCTCGACGTCACCCCCGATTCGGTGCTGGTCCTGCGCGGCTGCGGCCCCAAGGGCTACCCCGGCATGCCCGAAGTGTCCAACATGCCGCTGCCGCCCAAGCTGCTCGCCCAGGGCGTGCGCGACATGGTCCGCATCTGCGACGGCCGCATGAGCGGCACCGCCTACGGCACCGTCGTCCTGCACGTCGCCCCCGAAGCCGCCGCCGGCGGGCCCCTTGGGCTGGTGCGCACCGGCGACATGGTCATTCTGGACGTCGAGAACCGCCGCCTCGACGTCGACCTGTCCGCCGAAGAACTCGCCGCCCGCCGGCCGTCCCCGGCGATGGTCGAAGCGTTCGCCCGCCCGGACCGCGGCTGGCAGCGCCTCTACGTCGAGACCGTCCAGCAGGCCAACACCGGCGCCGACCTCGACTTCCTCGTCGGTTCCAGCGGCGACCACGTGCCGCGCGAATCCCACTGAAAGGACCCCCATGACCTCCGCTCGTACCGCCCTCATCACCGGCGGCGTCAGCGGCCTGGGCAAGGCCGCCGCCATCCGCCTGGAAGCCGACGGCGTCCACGTGATCACCCTCGATGTCGCCGACGGTGCCGACCTGGTCGTGGACGTCACCGACGCCGCCGCCGTCCAGGCCGCCGCCGAACAGGCGGGCCCGATCGACATCCTCATCAACTCCGCCGGGATCGTCGGCCCCAACGCCCCGCTCTGGGAGATCCCGCTCGACGGTTGGCGGCGCACCTTCGACGTCAACGTGGGCGGCACCTTCCACACCTGCCGCGCGTTCGTGCCCGGCATGCGCGAACGCGGCTGGGGGCGCATCGTCAACCTCGCCAGCATGGCCGGGAAAGACGGCAACCCGAACATGGCGCCGTACTCCGCCTCCAAGGCCGCCGTCATCGCGCTCACCAAGTCTCTCGGCAAGGAACTGGCCACCAGCGGCGTGCTGGTCAACGTCATCACCCCCGCCGTGATCGAGACTCCCATGAACGCCGACACCGGGCCCGAGGCTCTGGCCCACATCACCAGCCTCATCCCCATGCGCCGCGTCGGGAAGGCGGAGGAAGTCGCCGAGCTCATCGCCTGGCTCGCCTCCGACAAGGTCAGCTTCTCCACCGGCGCCGTCTACGACATCAGCGGCGGCCGCGCCACCTACTGACGGCCACCTGCCGTGGCGCGGCGGCTCATGACCGCCGCGCCACGTCTGTGCAGGGCCGCCCGTCAGATCGTGATCGTCGCGACGCTTCTGAGATCGTCGCTGCTCAAACCGGCCATGAGCGTGATCGTCATTGATTGATCCGTCATTGATTGATCCTCCGTGTACTCGAGTCGATCGCTGTCAGGCGAGAGCGGACTCGGTCGACAAGATGCTCGTCTGCACTTCCCCAGCTCACCGGTACACACCGGAGCCGCCGGCGACGAAGATGGACTGCGCGGTCAGGTAGGTCGAGTCATCGCTCAGCAGGAAGGAGACCAGTGCTCCGACATCTTTTTCGGTATCACCGATCCGCTTGAGTGGCACGGCATCCATGGCTGCTCGGAACCCTTCGGGAGCAACGCTCTCCCACTGCAGTGCTCCCTCTGAGTTGGCGAAGGGCAGGACAACGTTCACGCGGATGTTGTCGGGCCCCCACTCCAGTGCCGCAACTCGGGACAGGCCTCGGATCGATTCCTTCGCCGCGCCATAGGCGGCGAAGCCGGCCTCGCCTGCGGTGCCTGCTCCGGACCCGAAATTGACGATCGAGCCACCGCCTGCGGCGACAAGGTGCGGGTACGCGGCCTTCATGAGGAGGAACGTGGCACGAGGCCCGGTGGTGGAGGCCAGGTCGAAGTCGTCAGCCGTCTGCGAGGCGAAGGGCGAGGGCGGCTTGATCGCCATGGCGTTGTTGACGAGGCCGTCCACGCCGCCGAAGTGCTCGACGGCGGCGCCGACGATGGTGTCAGCCGCATCGGAGTCTCGCAGGTCGGCGGCGACGCTCTGCACCTCGGTGCCGTGAGAGGTCAGCTCGTCTCGGGCGTCGGCGACGGCGTCGGCGAGGATGTCGGTGAGCAGCAGCCGAGCACCGTTGCGCGCGAGGGTGCGGGCGATTCCACGGCCGATGCCGCGGCCGCTCCCTGTGACGATGACGACCTTGCCGGCGAGGGACTCAAAGTGTGTATACGGCATGGGTTCCTTTCGGAGTTGTTCGAGGAGTGCTCAGCGGGCGGCCGACCGTGTGGGCTCTTTCACCGGCTGCTCGGCGATCCACTTCAGGTCGGGGATGTGTCCGAGTTCGAGAGCCTGGAAGAAGAGCCGCTCCTCGCGGGGCTGGCTCTGTTCGAAGACGTCCATCAGTGCTCCTGAGGCGTCGGTGGACCCCATGATCTGGTCCCAGTTCGCCAGGACGTCCTCGCTGGTCAGGTCCGGGTTGAAGTACCCGCGGGTGCCGGCGAGGAAGACGCGAGCGATTCGTCCGCCGCCGACGGTGAATGCTTCGCCGCTCGTCGGCGCATCCTCGTGGAGCAGGGGCGCGATTGCGACGGCGACCTTCTCCGGCTGCAGCGCGTTCCTCATGAAGGTGATGAGATCCGTCTCCGCGCCGCCCCCGCTTGCGGCCACCGTCTCGCTGAACGCCCACGGCATGAGGGTGTTGGCGATGATTCCGTGCTCTGCGCCGGCCGCTGCGACCTGTCGAGCAGCGGCGAAGACGGCGAGCTTCGAGACCGCGTAATCAAGTTCGTAACCGGTCGGGCCGTACCAGAAGCCCGTTCCGACGGCTGATGAGGTGAACAGGATGCGGCCGTACTTCTGCTCGACCATGTGGGGCCACGCCGCTCGATTCAGCTGCAGCGAGCCGCGGACGTTGATGTCGAAATAGAGGTCCAGCCCCGCCGCGGGAGCGTAGGGGATGAGCTCGGACCCATCCATGACACGGCCGGCGGGAACGCCCGCGTTATGGATCACGATGTCGATTCGCCCGAACTCCTCGACCGTCGTCGCGACGAGGGCTCGCGCATCATCGTCGTCGCCGATTCTGCCTCCGACGGCGATCGCCACGCCGCCGTCCGCGCGGATGTCGTCGCGTATCGCCTCCGCGCGGTGCAGGTTGGACGGAAGCTCATTGATCACCACCGCTGCGCCACGGCCGGCGAGGTATCGCGCGTGCGCCGCACCGATGCCGATTCCCGCCCCGGTCACTAGGGCAACCCGTCCATCGAAGCGCAGTTCATCACTCATTGCATCCGGTCCTTCCGATTCGCGCCCAACCTTGGGCCAACCTTCCGTGACTGTTGTCCTGCCTTGCGTCCCATCTGCTCCGCCAGGACCCCGGTCTCCGTCTGGCTGTTGCGGCCACCAGAGGCTCGTGCGCGGAGAGATGCGCTTTCGCCGCTCAGTTCGTCTCAGAGGCCGCTCGCGCGAGCTGGACGGACTCAAATCGGCGGGCAGCCGCACGAAGTTCGTCGTCCTCTGGGGTGGCTCCACCGAATCCGCCGTGCGGCATGGCCTCGAACACGTGAAGCTCCGCTGTTACACCTGCGTGCAGCAGTTTTCGGTGCATTCGCACGGTGTTGGAGAGGAACAGGTCTCGAGTGCCGCTCTGCAGGAAGGTGGGCGGGAAACCGCTCAGATCGGCGAACAAGGGAGATAGGTAGGGGTGGGTGAGATCTTCCCCTGCGGCATACAGAAGATTGACCGTCTTGAGCGAGCCCAGCACATTGTCGATCCCGTTGTTGGTGACGAAACTGTCGCCAGACTCGGTGAGATCCACTTCGGGCGTGAGCAGCACGAGGGCGGCCGGCATGGGGAGTCCTTCATCCTTTGCCCGGACCAGGAGCGCAGCCGCGAGGTTTCCGCCGGCGGAGCCGCCACTGACAACAACGCGATGGGGACCGACGGCCTCGATCGCCGCCCGGTAGACGGCCATCAGGTCATCGAGCGCAGCCGGGAACGGATGCAGCGGCGGCATGCGATAGTCGGGCGCCCATGTGATCCCGTTCCGGCCGACGGCGTGAGCCGCCCCTGCCATCCACGCCAGCTCTCCGCCTCCCAGGTAGAGCGCGCCGCCGTGGATCTCGATGAAGAGCGGCGTGTCGTTGGCTTGGGGAAGGTGAGCGGGGTGGATCACGAAGTTCGCGACGCCGTTGATCTCTTGGGCTCTGACTTCGAAGCTCTCCGCCGCTGGTAGCGCTGCCTCGCAGAAAGGCCGGACTACCGTGTCCAACATCTCCACGTGCGCCGCCCACGCTGCCGTGTCCTTGAGTTCGGGGTACGGTGACGCCTCCTCTGCGGCAGGTACAGACAGCATTCTCTGCGCTTGCTCGCTGACGCTGCGCGGAACTGGGGGGTGACTGCGCCTTACGGGCGCCAGTTCATCAGAAGTGTGCCGGTCGATGTCGGTCATGATCGCTCCTCAGCATTCTCGGATCGTTCTTGCCATGTGGGAGGCCGTTACAGTGCTGGCGTATGGGTGTCGGGACGCGCGCGGCCTCGGTTAAAGGGACTTCCATGTCGCGCATATCCGGGTCGGTCACCGATCCACGGGGTAAGCCGTAGGTCGTCATCGCATCTCAAGGCTGAAGTCTTCGGGGTTGGGCGTGCTGTGCCAGTCCGTGTCGAGGTCGTGGCTGTGTTCACCGCGACCTCGCCTCTGGCCATCGCCGCGAGCAGATCGTGATAGTCCGTGAATGTCTGCATGCCGGTGAGGTCGATCGTGTAGGTGACGCGATCAGCTCCCTCACGGACGCCGGCGACGGCGTCGGCGAGGATGTCGGTGAGCAGGAGCCGGGCACCGTTGCGTGCGAGGGTGCGGGCGATTCCGCGACCAACGCCGCGACCACTTCCGGTGACGATGACGACCTTGCCCGCGAGGGAACCGGGGTGCGTGTAGGACATGAGTTCCTCAGGTCTGGCTAGCGCGAGCCGCTGACGGCTGATGCACCAACACCTCTGCCGTGCTGAGGTAGGTGCGGCGGCCTTCGAGTTCGGCCACCTTGCCGGTGAGTCTGACGGTGCCCCGCGCGGGTGTCTCGTCGGAGCTTCCCCCGGCCGCGAGGGCCACGGCGCCCGGCTCGAGGATGAAGCGACCGTCGACACCGCTGTATCCGAGTTGGCTGGTCGGAACCGTGAAGTGAACTGTCGCGCTCGCACCCGCCGCGAGTGCGACCCGCGCGAATCCGATCAGCTGCTGAGCAGGCCGGGTCACACCGGTGGCGTTCTGGGCGGCGTACAGCTGGACGACCTCGGTTCCGTCGCGGTCTCCGATGTTGCGGAGCTCGACGGCCGCCTCGATGGTGCCCCCCTCGGCGGGCACCTCATCGGCCGCCAGTTGCAGCTCGCCGTACTCGAAAGCCGTATAGGAGAGGCCGTGACCGAACGGAAACAGTGGAGTGGCGTCCAGGTCGATGTATCCGCGGAAGATATCGTCCGCGCTGCGTCGATATCCACTTCCGCGTTTCTGCGAGACGTACAGCGGTACTTGCCCGGTGGCTCTGGGCATGCTGTATGGGAGCTTGCCGGAGGGGTTCGTGTCACCGAACAACACGGCGGCGAGGGCGTCGCTGCCGTGCGGTCCCGGGTAGTAGCCCGTCACGATGGCGTCGAGCTTCGGCTCCACTTCGGTCAGTGCAAGTGGTCGTCCCTGGTAGAGGACTGCAACGAGCGGTGTCCCCGTGGCACTCACAGCGTCGACCAGCGCGACCTGGTGATCCGACAGCTCGACCCGTGCCGCGTCCGTTCCCTCGCCCTCCGTGATACGCGCCCCGAACCAGCCGGCTTTGCCGCCGACAGCCAGGATGACCACGTCCGCTTCCTGCGCCAGAGCGACTGCCGCATCTAGGTTTTGCGGGTCGTCCGGGTGGATGCCGACACCCTCGACCGACTCGACGGTGGCGCTTGGCGCTGCTGCTCGAATTGCTTCGACGAGCGTGTGCGTGCCGTACACGTGCCGGGCGACGTCCTCGCTGTTGATCTTCATGAGCTCTGCCGACTGCGCGGCGCCCACCTCAGCTTCTTCAGGCGACGAGGTCTGCAACATCTCGAGACCGGCCATGCGGGACTCACCGGTGAAGAGGCCCTTGATCATGTCGATCATGGCCGGGTAGGTGTACGCCGCGAAGTTGACCATGGCGGAGTCGGCGTGCGGGCCGATCACAGCGATGCGCCCCGCCTTCGGCAGGGGCAGTTGTCCGTCGTTCTTCAGCAGCGTCACCGACTCATCGGCCAGCTTCCGGGAGAGAGCCGCCCCCTCGCTTTGAGTGGCGCTCAACGTGATGGGATCGGTACTGGCGTACGGGTTCTCGAACAACCCCAGCTTGAACTTGTCGACGAGCACGCGGCGCACCGCATCGTCGAGGACGGCTTCCTCGAGGCGCCCTTCGCGGATGGAATCCTCGAGGGTCTTGTACCCGGCGGCGCCGGGCAGCTCGACGTCGAGGCCGGCGGCGAGGGCAAGCTCGCCCGCCTCAGCGAGGGAGGATGCGACGCCCTGCCGGGTGTGCAACCACTCGACGGTGCTGTAATCGGAGACCACGCTGCCGGTGAACCCCATTCGACCGCGGAGGAGGTCGGTGAGTACCGCTCGGCTCGCTCCCACGGGGACACCGTCGATCTCGCAATAGGAGTTCATCACGCTGCCGAGACCAGCTACCTTGATCGCCGCCTCGAACGGGGTCGCGTACACGTCGTACAGCTCGCGGGGACCCAGGTGCGCTGCTGCCATGTTCTGCCCTGCCTCAGTGAGCGCGTATCCGAGGAAGTGCTTTCCTGTCGCGAGGACGCCACTGGTGAGGTCGTCGCCCTGAAGGCCACGCACGAAGGCGACGCTGAACGCGCTGACGAGGTAGACGTCCTCGCCGTAGGTTTCATGCACTCGCCCCCAACGGGCGTCGCGGGCGACGTCGAGGACCGGCGACAGTGCCTGCAGCACCCCGACCGATCGCATCTGCCGACGGATGATCTCGGCCATGGCCTCTACGCGCTCGGGGTCCCAGGTCGCAGCCAGGCCGATAGCGGTGGGAAACGAGGTGTAACCGGCCGCTACGAATCCGTTCAGCGCTTCGGAATGCATGATGGCCGGAATGCCGAGCCTGGTCTGCTCGACGAGATAACGTTGGATCTCATTCACAGTGCCCGTGATCTGCTGCGGGTCAGACCCCGTGGCGGTGCTGGCGATGTGGCCGATCCCGTTAGCCAGGTGCCGCTCAGCAGCGGCGGTATCCAAGCCGTTGATGCCCATCAGCGAGTGAGGGAAGATCGACGTGACTTGTCCCACCTTCTCGGCGAGCGTCATCTGCGCAAGCAGCTCGTCGGCGCGCTCCAATGGCGATTTCAGCACGTTGTTCTCCTTCTTGGGTGAATGTTCTTGTTCGTGAGTTGCTTCTCAGAGGGCACGAGGGTCCTTGTGAGGCGTCAGGCACTCAGCCTCTGAGCTGCTCGAATATGGCGTCGATGGTGCGGAACACGGCCAGGGTGTCGGCGGCGGGATGTCGCGGGTGCTCGAGCAGGCCACGGTTGATCGCGTCGACCACCTCCCGAAGCATCGGGACGTATCCGTTTCCCTCCTGCTGGATCGCGACCCGGTTCGGGTTCCCGAAGATCGCCCCGATGCTTCCGGCATGGATGTCGAGGTCCGTCGTCGCCCAGAACGGGGAAGGGAGGGTGATCCATCCTTTCCTGCCGGCGACTGCCGCCGAGCAGTCGGTGAACTCCACCATCCCGGTCGTGAAGTGCGCGAAACGCTCATCGCTGAACTCGAGCGTCACCTGTTCCGAGAGGTCCACTCCATCGGGTCGGACGCTCCCTCGCGCCACAATGAGCTCAGGGTCACCGAAGATGCTGTGCGCGAGGGTCACCGGGTAGATCCCCTGGTCGAGCAGCGCTCCCCCGCCCGGTGGCTGCCACCGGCTGCCGCCCTCTGCCGGCCACGGGATGGAGAAGCCCGCTCGCAGATTCCTAGGCTCCCCGATCGTCCCCTCGGCGATTTCCTCCTGCAGCCTTCGGAAAGCCGGATTGAACTTCATCCACATGGCTTCCATGAGGAACCGTCGTTCTGAGGCAGCGATGTCGAACAGCTCCGCCGCTTCGGTGGCGCTCGTGGCAATGGGCTTCTCGACGAGCACGTGTTTGCCTGCCCGCAGCGCGTCACAGGTCATCTCGAAGTGCGTCGCAATAGGCGTCGCGAGATAGACCGCATCGATCGAGTCGTCCAACAGGATCCGCGCGAAATCGTCCGTTGCCACGGAGATGCCGAACTCCTCGGCGAAGCGGGATGCCTTCTCCCCGTCCCGGCTGTGCACCGCGACGACCTCGGCCCCGTCGCACGACATCAAGTCCGGCACCAGACTCCGCGAGATCATCCCGGTGCCGACCGCGGCCCATCGCTGAAGGCTCACCGGCTGAGCAAGCCGGCTAGGAAGGCGCCATTCGTGCGGGCGACCTGTCCCAGCCAGGCGAGGCTCCGCTTCGGGCGCCGCTGTCTGCGCGGATTGGATGATTGCATCAAGACAACTCCTTTGTGTGAATGCCTGACATGGCGCTTCCCTGCTGTACGTACCGGGGACGCGGACGCCGTTCGGCGCGACGTTCGCCGGGCCGCCGACGCGCAGGTGGATGTCGAGGTAAATGCCGAGGCCGCTGTACCAGCGCTCGTCGCGGTCGTTGAGTGCCTCCACGCATCCGGTCGCTCAGGACGGCGACCGAGATCGCGGCGACGGGCGCCCCGGTGTGGTCCAGGATCGCGGCGGGGCAGCAGGTGCTGTTGTTGTCGAATCTCCTTGGTCAGTGAAGGTTCTTGTTCGCGAGTTGCTTCTGAGAGAGGGCACAAGGGTCCTTCCGGAGGCGGTCCGCGCGTTTCAAGACCGGGATCGTGGACTTCACCCGTTCTGGGCGGGCCAGGCGCGGGAAGGGTGAAGCGTCAGCGAGCGCGTCGAATCGGCAGGATGGCCAATGCGGAGAACATCACGACGACCGCTCCGACGGGCCAGACCGGTCCGTAGGCACCCCCGGCGACCGTCACGACGACCCCGGCAATGATCGGTCCCCCGGCCGTACCGAGGCTCTGTGCCATGGCTGCCATGCCGAGATCGCGCGCGGAGGAATTCTCGTCGGGAAGCAGGTCGATGAACAGCGCCTGGTCGACGACGAAAAAGGCGCCGAGACCCAGACCGCCGACTACAGCCTGGATGAACATCGCGGGAAGAGTAGGCCAAACCCACGGCACCAGCAGACCGACCGCCAGGATCAATGCCGCTGCGATGACGAACGGCTTGCGCCTTTGGAGCCGGTCTGAGAAGCGACCGGCGATGGCCATGGACAACAGCGTCGCCGGGAGTGCCGCAACCAGCATCAGGGGAGCGAGCTGCGCAGCTTTCGCGGCGCTGAGGGCAGGTGAGATGTAACTCTGCAACATGTAGATGCCGTAGGTGCTGCTGATGCCGACTCCGAGCCAGAACAGAACCTTCGAGATCCACGCCAAGCGATAGTCACGATCCCGGAGGGCCACGACGAAGGATGCGAAGATCGTGCCGATTCGAATGGGTTCGCGTGGCATCGAGCGCGAGGACCGGTCGCGAGCGATCAGCAGGAACGGGATCGTGAGAAGGGCAACCGCGATCGCGATCGCATAGTAGCTCGCGAGCCCGATCACACTGAACAGAATCCCGGCGACGTAGGCGCCGCCGATGGCCGCGGCGTAGGCCACGAGGCCAGTCACCGCCGAAACGGTGCCGAGCCGCTCCTCTGGGACGCGGTCTGCGACGGTTGCGCTGAGCGGCCCCCCGACGAGACCCGAAGCGAGCTGGATGAGCGACCAGACGATCACAAGCACCGCGATGCTGGGCGCGACCGGCATCAGGGCGATCAACGCGGCCCCTGCTACCGCCCCGCTGGCGACGTAGGGCGCTCGGCGGCCCCACCTCGACCGAGTACGGTCGGAGAGCGTGCCGATGATCGGCTGCAAAATCATCAACAGCACGACGCCGGCGGAGTTCACGAGAGACAGACTCGAGGCTTTGGAGGAGTTGAACTCGGCCAGCAGCCCAAGCTGGTGCTGCTGCTCAGCGGTGGGCACAACAGTGCCAGCGGCCACGTCGTTGCCCAGGTTGGCGAGCGCAGTGAGGTCGACTCCGCTATCCGCTCCAAAGATGCGGGCGAACTCCAGCGACTGGACGTGAAGGGGAAGCAGAACGGTCGAAAGCGCGCCAATCATCAGCGAGATGCCGAGGCACGCGAGTGCGTATGTGCTCACGTAGCGCCGGAAAGCCGGGGTCTTGGGCTGATAGCGGGGCGAGATCTGAGCGGAGTCCGCCGACTGCTCGATGGGTGGGGCTAACGGCTCGGCCCCGGGTTCGGGGGCCAGGACAGGCTGCGAACGGCGTTTACGCGGGTTGGTTGATTGCATTCCGACAACTCCTCCGTTGTGAATGCCGGACATGACACTGTCATTCCGTACGTACGCTGGACGGCTCTCATGCGGGCACGGGAACCGTCGCGTCCGTGATTGCGACAGCCTTCAGCGAAGCGGTCACTGACTCGAAGCCGTCCGCGCAAACCGAGACGGTGATGGGCCCGGCGCCCGTCGGCCGGACGACGGCCAGGGCCCGGCCGTCGAAGGTGGTGCGTTCGCCGGAATCGAAGCGCTCCTCCGTGTCGGGACGGGCACTCCCGAGCGCGTGCAGGACGCCGGCCCCGTCGACGGTGACGCGGACGAGCACGTCGCTCGCACTCGCCAGGTTCCCGTTCCCGTCGCGCAGCTCAATGGCGATGAAGCTCAGGTCGCTGTCGTCGGCGCGGATTTCGGTCCGGTCCGGGGTGACGGTCAGTCGCACCGGTCCTTTTGCCGACTGCAGCGAGGTCCGTCCCAACTCGGCGCCGTCGCGGTAGGCGATCGCCTCCAGCTTTCCGGGCTCGTAAGCGATGTCGAACTCGGCGACGAATGGCTTGGAGCCCCCCGGCGTCGTGCGTCCGACCGTACGCCCGTTGAGCAACAGCTCGACTTCGTCACCGTCGCTGTACACCTCGACGGTGACCGGGGCGCCGTTCTGGGCGTCCCAGCTCCAGCTCGCGATGGAGTCGCTCCATGCCCACTTGCCGGGCAGGACGGGTCTGCCGTAGTTCTGGGGAGGCAGCACGGCGATGTACGGGTCGGTACGGAGCCCGAACACGATCTGGCGGTAGTAGGAGATCGGACGCCGGTGGCCGGTGATGTCAAGGTCGCCGACGCGGGCGGAGATCCACGGGTACGGCGGCCAGAACGCTGGTTCCTCGGCGTACTGGGTTCGGCCGATACCGACCTCGCCGAGGTAGTCCCAGCCCGTCCAGGTGAAGTCGCCGAGCACGTGAGCGTTGTCGAGGACGAGGCGCCAGTTGTTCGCGATCTGTGGCGGGTAGGTCTCGGTGCCCACGATCACTCGATTCGGGAACTGCTCACGGTCGAGCTCGTAGCGAGCGTCGCTGTAGTTGAGGCCTGCCACATCCAGCACGGAGAAGGACGCCTCAGTTCGCTCGGACGCCATCGGGGTGGTGCTCAGTTGGTCAATGAACCCCGCCATGTTCATCAAGGCGTTCACTCCGCCCTCCGTGTCGGCGTCAGCGCCGGCGGCGTGGGCACGCATCTCCTTCACGACGTCGCCGAGGAGGGAAACGAACGGGTTGATGCCATTTGTCACGAGCCGGGTGTCGTCGAGCGACCGCACCTTCTCGGCCAGTGCGCGGCCCCACTCCGAGCCGAGGGCGTCTCCGGTTTCGAAGATCTCGTTGCCGATCGAGTAGAAGATGACGCTCGGGTGGTTGAAGTCCTTCGCGACGAGTGCCTCGAGGTCGCGCTCCCACCACTCCGGGAAGGCGAGGGCGTAGTCGAATGAGGTCTTTCCTTCGGTCCAGACGTCCGAGGTCTCGTCCATGACCAGCATGCCGAGCCGATCGCAGGCGTCGAGCATCGCCGGGCTGATCGGATTGTGGGCGCTGCGGATCGCGTTGAACCCGGCCTCCTTGAGCAGCTCGACGCGCCGCTCCTCGGCACGGCCGATCGCGGCGGCGCCCAGCGGCCCGTTGTCGTGGTGGATGCAGGCGCCGCGCAGCTTGACCGTCTCCCCGTTGATGCGCAGACCGTGGATCGGGTCGAGCTGGAGCGAGCGGATGCCGAAGCTGGTCGTCGTCTCGTCCAGCACGCGGCCGGAGGCCTCGAGAGCGGTCTGAGCGGTGTAGAGATGCGGCGAGTCGACGCTCCACAGTTCGGGTGCCGCCACGTAGAGACGCTGGCGGACCACGGCGGAACCGCCGGCCCGAAGGGTCACGGGGGCCGAGTCCTGAGCGACGACTGCCCCATCGGGCCCGTGCAGCTCGGTGCGGACGCGGACCGTGGTCGTGGCGGTGCTCTCATTCGTCACCGGGGTGACGACCGCGACGACAGCGCGCTCCTCGTCGATGTCGGGAGTGGTGATGCGCACGCCGGGATACGTGACGTGCACGAGGTCGGTGATCTCGAGCACCACGTCCCGGTGGATTCCCGCGCCGGAGTACCAGCGGGAGTCGTCGTGGGCACGGGCGTCGACGCGGATGGTGTTCGGCTCCCCGTAGCGCAGGAACGGGTCGAGTGCGACCCGGAACGGTGTGTAGCCGTTCGGCCGTTGGCCGGCGAAGGTCCCGTTCACGTAGACCATCGCGTCCCGGTACACGCCCTGGAACTCGACCGATACCCGCTTGCCGCTCCACTCCTCGGGGACGTCGATCGTCTTGACGTACTCGAAGGCACCGTCGGGGAAGTAACCCGTGTATCCGGTCCCTGCCGCGTCGGCACTGCGGGGCAGATTGATGATCGCATCGTGGGGCAGAGTGACGGAGGTGCCCTCGTCTCCACCGCCTTGGAGTACGGCGAACGGGCTCGTCTTGGGTCGCACCTTCCATCCGGTGTTGAACGAGGATCTGGTCATCTGCTGCTCCTTGCGGTGAGTTGCTGGTCGGGCACGGGAGTGGCCGTCCACGAGGATCGGATTCGGTTGAGGACGTCGGCGATCGCGACGCATCTCGGGGAGGTGCCGTCGATGGTGATTGCCGCCCACGGCGCAGGCCCGTAGGCGAGACGCTCACCGATTCGGACACGGTCGCCGGCCTTCGGCGTCCGGTCGGTACCCGCTTCGACCCGCCGCGACTGCTTCACCGCGACGGACACCGCGTTCTCGGCCGGAGTTGCTGGTCAACCCCACCGCCCTCGCCCGCTGTTCGTGCGACTCCTTATCTCGTCAGCGGCAGACCGGCCGGCCATTGACACGTGTTAAAACGTAGTGAAGCCATTGTTACGTGTCAATGGCGCTTGGAGTGTGGGAAACTCCGCGAGTGAGGACGCAGAGGAAGCAGAATTCCAGCCGGGTGACCAGCTGGGACGTGGCCGACCTCGCAGGGCTGTCCCGCTCCACGGTCAGCCAGGTCCTTAACGGCCACGGCGACCGATTCAACGAGGAGACCCGCAACCGCGTCACCGCCGCAGCGGAGCGCCTCAACTACCGTCCGTCCCGAGCCGGTCGCGCCCTCAAGACGGGAGTCACCGACCTCATCGTCGTCGCCGTCCCGAACATCACGTTCGGCAGGCAACTTCAGGACACCGTAGAGCAGATCGCCAGCGAGTCCGCCAGGTTCGGGATGAGCGTCTTTGTCCGTTATGCGGGGAGCGACCCTGCCTCGACACTCGCCGCGATCCTCGACATGCGGCCCGCCACCGTCGTCAATTTTCGCGTGTTCACAGCAGCCGATCTTGAGCGGATCGAGGCAGCGGGAATCCGGGTGATTCCCTCCCTCGACTCGTCCCAGGACCCGGCCGGGATCGAGATTTCCATCGGGCGCCTCCAGGCACGTGAACTGTTGCGTGAACCGAAGCGACGACTCGTCTACGCGCTGCTCGCCGACACTCGCCTCGACCTTTACGGACCCGACCGGGCAACGGGCGCGGCCGAGGAGGCCGCCTCCCTGGGAGCGCGGGACCCAGCGAGGGTCCGTGTGCCGCTGAACCGGGAGGGAGCCCGTGAGGCCCTGCGCCCAGTGTTGGAGAAGCCTGAGGGTCCGCTGGGCGTCTGCTGCTACAACGACGAAGTCGCGGCGGCCGTACTGTCGGCCGCCAGGTCGTTCGGACTGTCTGTACCGGATCAGGTGGCGGTCGTCGGAGTTGACAACACAGATGTGGGGCAGCTCATGACTCCGCGCCTCACCACCATCGCGGTCGATCTGCCGGCGCTGGTCCGCCTCCTCGTCGCCGCGCTCGAGCCCGGCCAGGACGAGACCGGGCAAAGAATCCAACCGGAGTCGTTCATCACCCTCGTTCCCGGCGAGACGTCCTGAACCATGAGGCGGTTCCACTCCGCCCAGGGATGATGGACGCCATGTGAACGGGGTGGCGCAGCTAAGAAATAACCCCTGGACTCCTGAAGCTGTCCCGAGCCGCAAGGTAGCGGGGTGCTCCGATCAAGGGCCTGATCGCTGATCGATAGCGTTCGCGGATGCAGCGCGAATGGCAGCCGGATGAGCTGGTGGGGTCGTGGACGCTGGTCGGTGAGGACTGGCGGCTGAGCCCGCTGTTCTGGTCGCACATCAACCTCTACGGCCGGTTCCGGCTGGACATGGACACCCGCCTGGAACTGCCGGTCGCTACTCGTCGATGACCAGCGCGGTGTCGATGGCGCGGGCGCGGTCGGCGGCCGAGGATCGGGTGTAAACGCGGGTGGAATCGAGCTTGGCGTGCCCCATCAGATCGGCGACGGTGACCACATCCACGCCGTTGCGCAGGAGTTGGGTGCCGAAAGTGTGCCGCAGCGTATGCGGGTGCACCCGTGCCTTCCCGGCGTCGGCACCAGCATCGTGGACAAGCCCGGCCGTCACGGCGATCTCCCGGACGATGCTGTTGACGCTGCGCACGCTGAGCTGACCGCCGCGCCGGTTGAGCCACAACGCCGCCGAGTCGTCCGCTCCTGGCCAGTCCGATCGTTCGTCCAGCCACCCACGCAGGGCTTCGCGGGCCGCGCGGTGCAGTTGCACCTCGCGGTAGGTGCCCCCGTCGCGGCCCTTCCCGGCCCGAACGATCACCTTGCCCCGCCGGGTAGAGATCGGCACGTCGTCGACGTCGAGCTGGGCCAGCTCGTCGGCGCGCAGCCCCGCGTACAGCAGCATCAGCGCAATGGCCCGGTCGCGCGCTGCCGGGAGCCGCTGCACCGCGCGCAGAAACCGCGCTGCTCGTCCTCGTCGAGCGCTTCCGGCGCGGTGGTCGGCTGATGCTCACGGCGGGCAACAGGGCGGCCCACGCCGAGATGGTGCACGTAGAAGTGATCCAGCGCCGTGAGCGCCGCGTTGATCGTGTTGGGCTTCGCCCGCTTCACGGTCTTGAGGTGGGCGCGGTAGTCGCGGACCGCGAAGTCGCGGGAGTGCGCGTCGGTGAGCGGATCGCCATCGGTCTCGCCGGTGTCGGCCAGCCAGTGCAGGAACCCGGACACCCGCGAGGCATACGCGCGGCGGGCATCGTCGGAGAGATCCGCCCGCTCCAACGCCGCCCGGTAGTCGGCGAGCACCTGGTCGACGCGCGAGCGCGACAGCGCGCGATCTCCGGTGGCGGCACCGACACTGAGCCTCCCTGATATCGGAAGTAAATCTCTGGCAGTTCGCCCGTGCGCCACCCACTGCGCAACGTGGTGAACACGGTCGAGTTCTACTGACCGCGTGACCCGACGGTCCGTGCGGCGGCGCGGGCCTGGTTCGCGCGGATCTCGTCGTGGTGCTCGGAGGCCCAGTTGACCAGCGGTGTGATGATCTCGAGGAGGCTGCGACTCAGTGGGGTGAGGGCGTACTCCACGCGGGGCGGCACTTCCGCATAGGCGGTTCTCGTCACCAGCCCGTCCTGCTGCAGCTGACGCAGGGTGAGGGTGAGCATGCGCTGGGATATGCCGGGAATCTCGCGCTGCAGGTCGGTGTAGCGCCGGGGACCGTCCCGCAAGGTGACGACCACGAGCATGGTCCATTTGTCGCCGACGCGGTCCAGGACCTGCCTGATGACGTCCGCGTGCTCGGCCGGTAGGTACGCGCAGGGCCCCGGGACCTGGGCGGGAGCCGGCTGGGCTGCGTCCACGGCGCACATCTCCCTTCGAAGCGGACACGGATGTGCCTTTTGTACACGCTTCCATACCGGTCCATCATGGCGCTACGCACAAGAAGTAGGAATTGGAGGATTAGCCCATGTCCAAAGTGCTCGCAGTCCTCGGGGCTGGTACCGGTCTCGGCGTGTCCGTGGCCCAGCGCTTCGGGCGCGAAGGCTTCCGGGTCGCCCTGGTGGCGCGCCGCAAGGACCGTCTGGACGCGCTCGTCGAGAAGCTCGCCGGCGAAGGCATCGAGGCGGCTGCCTTCTCGGCCGACCTGTCCGAGCCCGCCGAGGTGCCCGCACTGATCGCGGCCATTCGCGACCGATTCGGCCGGATCGATGTGATCGAGTACGGGCCGATCGGCGGCGAGGTGTCCTTCACCCCGGCCGCCCAACTGGACGCGGCCACCCTGGAAGGGCTCTCGCGCCTGCTGCTGCTCACCCCGGTGGAGGTGTTCCGTGCCGTGTTGCCGGAGATGACCGATCGCGGTGACGGCGCCGTCTTGATGACCACCGGCTACACGGCGGTGCAGCCGATGCCCCACCTCAGCGGTGTCGGTCCGGTGATGGCAGCCGCCCGCAACTACCTGTACTCCCTGAGCGGCGAGCTCGCCGACACTGGTATCTACGCTGGGACACTGTCCATCGGGGCCGGCATCGCCCGCAGCGAGATGGTCGAGAGTGAGATGGGCGAGGCGGCGACCAACTCTGAGCTGCTTGGGGGGTTCCCGGTCGTCGACCCGGACGACCTCGCCGAGCACTACTGGGACATGTACACCAAGCGGGATCGGGTCGAGCGGATCCACCCTGAGTCCCTGGCCCCGTAGCGTAGCCTGTCGTCGGATAGCCCGCTCCCGTCCCCTGGAGGTCGTTCGCTGATCACGGGCGATCGCGTCAGGTGAGCAGGTCGGCGACCGCCTCCGCGGTGCTCGCGTCGGTCATCACGCCGAAGTGGTTGCCGGCCAGCTCGACCACTCGCAGGTCAGAGACGGTTGCCCGCAGGGCGTCCCGGTTGGCGACCGGCACGACGTCGGCCCCGTCTGCCGAGTCCGAGCACACCGAGCGAGCCGTGTCGCGAGCTGCCCCTGGCGACGCGACAACAAGGCTCCGCAACCCATCACGGTTGCGGAGCCTTCTACTTTGCGGCTCGGGACAGCTTCAGGAGCCTGGTGCCAGGAAAGCCCGGAGTTCCCGCGAACCCAAGGGTCGACGTCGAACGGTTGGGGTGGTCTGGGTGGTTATGCACCCTTGGGTTCGTCGGAACCGGGGACCGTGTACGGCCAAAACG
>NZ_JBQHCV010000063.1:0-23625 GCF_052068215.1 Nonomuraea sp. H19
CCATCGGCGGTCTTCTCGCTTCCTCCGGATCAAGCAAGATCCAGTATCAGCGTGTCCACCAACCAGGGGGAAGTGCCGATCTCCTCACGGTGAGCGACGAACAGCAGCGAGTTGGCCCGTCCGGTGCTACGCAACTGCCGATAGTCCATGGCGGCAACCATGGTCTTGCCAGTGCCTGTGGCCATGACAACAAGGTTCCGCCATCGATCATGTATCTGGCGTTCAGCGGCAAGTTCGTCGAGGATTTCTCGTTGATAGGTGTAGGGATGGATATCGACATAGGCGAAGTCGATAGCGATGACGCGGTTGCCGGAACGTTCGGAAGATAGCGCGCGGTCGAGGCGTTCGGCATCCTGCGCCGGATCGTACGGCTCGAAAGAAGGGTCTCCCCAATAGTCCTCGAAGGTTGCTGCGAACGTATCGATCAGGTGCGGCTGCTCAGCCTGGGCGAGCCTCACGTTCCACTCGAGGCCATGGCTGAGGGCTGATTTTGATAGGTTCGAGGAGCCCACGTAGGCTGTCGACAAGCCGGTTGCACGGTGAAATAGCCATGCTTTGGCATGCAGGCGTGTCATGCGCGTGTCGTACGAGACACGAATGTCGGCACCCATGGTGGCCAACCGGTCTAGCGCGAGGCGGTCGGTGGCTCCGATGTACGTAGTGGTTACTACGCGCAACTGCCCGCCTCGAGTCAAGAATTCCTCGATTGCCTCCTCGAGTACGCGTACGCCGTTCCACTTCACAAATGCGCATATCAGATCCACACGATCGGCGGAAGCCAACTCGCGCTTTAGCTCGTGGCCGATCTCTGGCTGCCCCCTGCCGTTGACCAGCAATGCGCTACCCGTTAGAGGGATCGTTGGACGGGCCGGGAACCGTACCCGGCCGGCCATATCATGGCCTTCTGCCAGGCCCAGTAGCTCCTCAGCAGCCTCTACCAGTTCCTCTGGCCCTGTTGCCTCTGGGACCAGGTCACTGATGAGATTGGTTACACGGTTGACAATCTCGACCTGGCGGGCCAGCCGTACGGTGTCGCTCTCACCTCGCACTGCACGCAGCGCGCGACGGGTCAATGCAGCAAGATGTCGCGCCAGCGTCTCGTGGGAGTCTGCTATATCCAGCGAACGTCGATCGATTAGTTCGTTGTCGGGCACAGCACGCAGGAGGGTGCCGATTTCGCGAGTAACGAGATGTTCGTAGATACCCGGGCGGAGATCGCTCACCGTTGTGACTATAGGGTGCGCCGGGCTAATGTGTGAACATGGGTGACAACATCGTTTCTGCTCGGAGCGGTACGAACGAATCGCCCGGACTCGAATCCCAGCCCTCTCCATTAGGCGGGATAGTGTAACGAAAGCACGTCCTCATGGGCTTGGTAGCCCACTTCAACACGCTGACTTGATACGTGGGCCGCGCTGGCACCTCAATACCCGTCCGGTATCTCGTGGGTACAGCGAATCAAGTGCACCCAGCCCGCCTGACGCATGCCGTAGGACTCATGTGTGCATGTACATCCAGGCGAAGATGCTTGCGCAGCACCGTCGCCTCTGGAGCCGAGCGTTGCGGATCGCTTCCGACTTAACCTCTGGGCGACTGGCCTTCGGAGGTCTTGGCGTCGTTGGGTGGGCTAACGAAGGTGCCCTTGCCCAGGACTGAATAGAGCGTGCCGTCCGCAAGCAGAGCGTTCAGCGCCCTGCGGGCTGTCCCCTTGGCCACGCCCAGCTCGACTGCCAGCCGCGGCTCACCAGGGACAGGCATACCCGGCTGGTACACCCCTTCTGCGATCCTGCGCCGGATTTCGTTTGCCACGGCCTGCCAGCGCAGCTCATCGGGCTTGAAGTCCATGTAGGTAACGATAGGAACCCATAGGTTCCCTTTCCTTCCTCGGGGTACCTAGAGGAACCCCTAGGCAGGACTAGGAAGGTTGGCGTAGCCTGCAGCTATGCAACAGACATCCGGCTACGACCTCGACGCACTGCGCGCCGCGTTCCCCACCTGGTCGTTCTTCCGCAGCGATGCGGGCGTGTTCTACGCAACCCGGCGCGGCGTCCGACTCCGCAACGTCGACATCGACAAGGGCCTGCGGCAGACGGTGAGCGCGGAGGACGTGGCGACATTCGTGTCACTGCTCGAAGACCAGACCCGGATGGCGGTGAGGTCGTGAAGCGTCCGCCGTCGCACTTCGACTATCACGGCCTGCACGTCACGGCCGCGCAGGCGCAGGCCGTACGGGTGGACTGGGCCCGGAGCCAGCCGCGCGCCGATCGGTTGCGGATTCGCGAGCACACGTGCGCCTGCGCGTACCCGATGTTCGAGCTGTGTACGGCCGCCGGGCTGTGGTTCGTCCGGCGCATCACCGACGAAGCTCCCGAGGCCATCGTGGAGAGTGCCTGGATGTCCGCACGCGCGGCTCGGGACCTGTGGTTGCAGATCGTGACCGGTCGGGCGTGGTGACATCGATCTTCGCCCCAGGAGAGGGGCCACAGGAGATGAAGACCTTCACGGTAACCATTGCCGGCACTGAACGGTTCGACGGAGAGGCGCCATACACCTGGGTCGTGGAGGCGCCTGACGTGATGAGCGCCATGAACAAGGCCCTGGCCTACCACGCGCTTTCACAAGAGCAGCGACTGTGCGACCTGGAAATCGACCCTCTTTACACGTTCGAGGGCCTTCCCCCCGAGAACAGCGACTACCGCTGGAACGACCTACGATCTGCCTCCCTCGAAGCGGACGACATCGACGGACGCGGTTGAGTGTTGCGGCCAAGGCATCGTGAACGATTGCCCGTCGACTGGCAGCTCAGTTGGCCCGCTTGTTACGCCCCATTGGTCGTGACGCTGGACCACTACCAATGAACATGCACGCTGCGATATGTCCCAGCCGAAAAGTCTCCGGTCACGCCCACGCTGACGCCGTGACGAGAGGGGCGCGACTCGCAACATGAGCGGATCCTTGCCGTTGCGAGGGACGTGTGAGCCGTTCCGGCCCACCGTCGATGGTCACGCCTGTTTGGGTGTCCACGCGGGGCCACGACCTGCGAAGCCGAGTGCGCGGTCGAGCTCTGGCGCGTCCTCAGGGACCTCGACCACCGGTCCGAAGAGCCCTTCCCGGCCAGCTGCCTGCTCCGGTCGCGCCGACGCGCTGGTGAACGCAAGGACGGCCGCCGTGTCGGCCGGGGTGCACGTGAACGGCTGGCCGGTCGCGCGGGCCAGGTCCCAGCCGTGCAGGACCAGTTCGTCCAGCGCGACGATGCCCATCTGTTCAGCGGGCATCGTCACGCCGCCGGCCTCGGTCATCCCCTCCCAGGCGATCGGGTCGCGCCAGGCCTCCACCAGCTCATCGAGCCGCCGCGGAAGCAGCGTGCGCCACTGTGGATCGAGATGCTCGGCACTCGCTGTCGGCCCTGCTCCGCCTTCGGGCGGGGTGGTCTTGCGGGCCGCCCAGGTGAATGCCAGCGACAAGCCCATGAGGTGGTCGAGCAGTGCCGCGACCGGGGTGTCAGCGCATGGCGTTGGATCGTCCAGGCGGTCCTCGGTCACGCCATCCAACAGGCGCACCACCTCGCGGGCAGCGGACTCCAGATCGATCACGGGCATGGCCGTTCCTCTCCGTCGGACCTGGCTCATCGCTCTACTGTGCTGACTCCACAGGATCGAAGAAGTCATCGGTCGGCGCCGACAATCTCGCGTCCGCGTTCGTGAGGCGAACGCCACGTACGACAGGGTCCGAGCGCTCGATCAGCGGCATGCGCGGTGGTGGCGGCGGCCGGAAGCACGGGTTTCTGTGCTTTCATCACGCGACGCAGAACTCGTTCCCTTCAGGGTCGAGCATCACGACATGACCAAGGTGCTTACCGTAGAACTCCTCGCGGACAGTCGTAGCGCCGGCGGTGACCAGCTCGGCTGCTTTCGCACGGATGAGCTGCTCGCGCTCGGCCACGTCCCATGGCGGCTCGCCTGCCACCCGGATGTCGATGTGCATCCTGTTCTTGGCTGTCTTGCCCTCAGGCACCCTGAGAAAGCCGATGGCTGGGCCCACGCCGTCCGGATCGACGATGGATGCTCCGTCTGGGTCGTCATACCCCGGCTCAGCCACATACCCGAGCGCGATCGCCCAGAACGCAGCAATCCTGTGCGGGTCGGCCGCATCGCATCCGAGCGTCCAATGTGTCGCCATGCCTGCAAAGTACTGCCTTGCGCGCTCATCGGCAGAAGGTGACGACAGCGCGTGTCCGGCCGCCTCCACGATCGGTTGGTGCGACGGTCATGGTCATCAACCGCGCAACAGGTCACTCGTCCAGATGTCGATGGAGGAGGGGCGCAAACTGCAGCGCATCGCCCGCCGGCCAAGGGTAGCGGCCGGCCTCTAACCGGCGGGGAATCCGGGCGGCATGTTCATCGGACTGCCTCCGAACGGGGCCCCGCCGACCAGGACCGTCGAGCCGGCCATATAGGAGAACTCGGCGGTCGCCAGCGAGACCACGGATCTGGCGATCTCCTCCGCCGCAGCCATCCGTTGCAGACCCGAGGCGTTCAGCGGACCCCAGGCGCGCTTGAACGCCTCCCACACCGCGTCGGGCAGAGACGGCGGCCGCACCAGCGACGGCCGCGCCCCGCACAAGACGCAGTGGCTGTGGCACGCTGGACCCACCGTGCTGGCCCTGGGTGAAATTTGGCGGGCTTACCTGGCCCGATTCGACGAAGAGCACACCTTCAAGTTCGCCAAGGGCGCTCTCGGGCTGATCGCCGCAAAGCTGCGCACCCCCGAGCAGACCGACCGCTGGGTCCGCCTGATCATGGCCGCCTTCACCCAACTCGCCCTCGCCCGCGACCTGGCCGAAGATTTGCGTCGCCCCTGGGAGAAACCACCCACCCCGGATCGACCGCTCAGCCCCGGACGCGTCCGCCGCGAATTTCGCGACATCCACCGCCTGCTCGGCGCCCCCGCCGCTGTTCCCAAATCCACCCGGGCCGGACCAGGACGCCCCAAAGGATCACGCTCAGGCCCTGCCCCGCGTCACCCCGTCCCCCGAAAAACAAGGTCCACAGAAACTCGCCGCCCGAGAAGGACCCCAGGCCGCAAGTTGAATGTGAAGGTCAGAGCTCCTTGCGCAGGCCGCCGTCGATGACGAGGTCGGAGCCGTTGATGTTGGGTGCCTTCCCGGAGACCAGGAACACGACCAGAGCGGCTATTTCAGCTGGTTCGGTGAGGTGTCCGGTGGACATCCCGATGGTGGCGGGCAGAGCGTCGAGGAGCTCCTCGCGTGAGATGCCGGCGCGGTTTGCGAGCACATCAGCGGTGCTGCCCGGTTCGGTCCACACCGCGGTACGTACCGGCCCGGGCGAGATGGTGTTAACTCTGACGCCGTGGGGGCCGAATTCTCCAGCAAGGGTCTTGCCGAGGTTGGCCAGCGCAGCTTTGGCGGCGGAGATGTCCACCAGGTGAGGCGCCGGGCGTCGTGAGTTGACCGAGCCGATGTTGATGATGTGGCCGTTGCGCTCGACGATGCTGGGCAGCGCGGCTCTGCTGGCTCGAATGGCGCTGAACAGGGTCAGGTCGAGGGCGTGTCGCCAGTCGTCGTCGGAGACGGACAGGAACCCGTCCGGGTGGGGACCGGTGGTGCCGGCGACGTTGTTGACCAGTAGGTCGATGCCGCCGAGTTCAGCCATGGCTGTGTCGATGAGGTGGCCAGGCCCGTCGGGAGTGCCGAGGTCTACGGAGATGGCGAATGGGGTGATCTGTTTGAGTTCGGTGCTGATAGTTCGTGCTCCGGCCACGACCTGGTATCCCTGGTCGCGCAGTGCGGTGGCGACCCAGTCCGATGCCCTTGCTGGCGCCCGTGACGACGGCGTTCTTGGTTTTGTTATCGGCCATGATCTGCCTTTCCGAAGGGTGGCGAGGGATGAAAGAGGGTCCGAAGGCTGCGACGCCGACGGATCCACCGGGTGGCGTGGTGGTACCAAAACATCAGTCACGGCTGATATGTAGCGGAAAGTATCATCGGGTCCTGATGGATAGCAACGGTGGCAGCGGACCCGATGACCGACTCTTCGCGATTGGACGTGCGTTGAGCTGCCCTGTTCGCCTTGCCGTGTTGCAAACACTCGCCGAGGGAGATGCGTCCGTGGGCGAGTTGACCAGCCACATGGGAGTCACCCAGCCGAATATGTCGAACCATCTGGCCGTGCTGCGTTCCGCTGGATTGGTGACCTACCGCCGCCTCGGACGTGTCGTCCGTTACCAGCTCGCCTCGCCCGAGGCCGCCGGCCTCGTCAGCAGTTTGACCCTGCTCGCGAACGCTGAGCCCAGGTTCCCAACATAGACAGACCACCAGCCCGCCCACTTTCGAACGCCGTCCTGACCGCTGACCAAGGCTGCGACTATGGCGGATGGACGCCAAATCCTGGTGAGAGACACGCCTCTTCAGCACCGTACGGATGACCGCTTCAAAGGTTAAAAGCAAAGCTCAGACGGTGTCTTTGATCCCCGTTAGTGACTCCGGGGAGCGTGCTGCGCAAGAGCACGGTGGCGTGGCTGATCCGGACATGACTCGTGGGTTCGGCGCCAAGGTGCAGGCGGGGCCATCCGCCAACTCGCCCTGACGAGGATCGTCCAGTAACGCCGCTTCAGGCTACATAAGCATGATCGTCGGTCGATTGGTCCGACAAGAGGTCCAATTGGCGTGAATTGGCTCTGTCGTAGGACCACTCTGAAGGCAAGGATTGCGGTATGACCACACAACACGAAGATTTGCGTCAGCTTGCTGCGGTCTCGGTGTCTGAGGCCATCGCCACGCTCCCAGGGCCCTTCCAGCAGCACAATTTGGCGAGGGTGAACGACACCACCGTCGTTCGCCTGGCTCGATTGGAGGGCGAGTTCCCCTGGCATTACCACGATGAGGACGAGCTGTTCTTGTGCTGGGACGGCAGCTTTGAGATCCAGTTGGAGGGGCACGACCCGGTGGTGCTGAAGGCGGGCGAACTGTTCGTCGTTCCCAGGGGGATGCGGCACCGTCCCGTTGCCGACAAGCCCGCCCATGTCCTGCTCATCGAGCACCCGGACACCAAGCAGTACGGGACCTGAGGCATCGCATCCCACGACCTGAACTAATCCAGCTCACTCTCAGGCCCTTCCGGGTCGCGGGACATCTTCAAACGTGCCGCCCGGAGTCCGATGAAGACCCAAACCCCCGACGGCCAAGGGCGCATCAGGCCGTCAGCCCGATGTGCGCCTTGGCACCTGGAGGACTCAGCCGCCGACATGCATGAACACCAAGAGATAGCGGACCGGTCGGAATGCTCTGGCTCCATGCGAAAGCTGCTCACCGCTCGTCTGGTGCTGATTCCCTGGCAGCAGCGCTTCGCGGAGAACCTCATCCAGATGTCCAGTGACGAACGGGTGATGAGGTTTGTCGGCAGCGGCCTATGGAGCCGGGACTACGCGTTTCAGCGCCACGAGCTTGCTCTACGGCAGTGGGAACAGCGCGGCTTCGGGATGAGGGCCATCACCGAGCGCGACGACGGAGCGTTCCTCGGCTTGGTTTCCCTTGGCGACGACGAGGCCTCGGGACTGGAAGCGCCGGTGCTGGAGATTGGCTGGTGGGTGGAGCCGCACGCGTGGGGTCGCGGTATCGCGACCGAGGCCGCGGCGGCGGTGCGGGACGAAGCCTTCAAGCGGACAGGCGCCTCGTCGCTCACGGCCTGCTTCCACCGTGACAATGTCCAATCGAAACGGATCATGGCGAAGCTCGGTATGAGCTTCGCTGGCGAGGTTACTGACCGATACGGGAAACCCGCCCACATGTACGCCCTGCGCCGTGCTAAGTGGATGGTGGCTACCAACGCCAACTCCTCGCGTCCCTGACGTAATGCGCAGGAGCCAGACGGACGATGAGCTTGAATTGGGGTGAGCGACCGTGGCGTCGGCGGCGGCCACCGCCTCGACGTCGCACCCGGCCGCTCCGTTGATCTGGTCTACGGCCAGTACTCCTGGCTCAACGACAAGTTCTCTGGCGGCGGGAACAGGGGACTCCAGTTCTTCGGCATGATTCACGCCCGCCCGCGGTTGCCCCGCCGGAGCGGGTCGCGCGCGGCGACGCAGCCGAGATCGCCAGAGTGTCACGGCCGGCCGCGCCGGTCACCTGCCGGCCAGGAGACATCCGAAGACGCTGATGGTGACGCGATTTGCCCTGGTCGGGACTGGGGATCGTCAGCCCGCACGACCCCGAGGCCCGTTACTGCCGCAAAGAAGCAAGACGACCACCAAACCGAATGGGTCGGCTTACCGCGACCACCAGAGCGAGACCGGCCCGGTCCCACAGCCCCTTTCCAGCAACTCTGCCAGAACCCGCCATCCACCCACTGAAGATCGCCGACAGCATCCGGTGGCTGTGACAGATAACACCACTGAGTCGGCCCGGCCTGGGCGGGCGCCGAGCTGGGGTTTTCGCACGCCGCCGGTCGTGGGGCCGCTCCGATCGGTTCAGTCGTTCCTGCCTCGCCTGAAATTCTGCCGTCGGCCGCGGACACGTAGGAATTGAAAGCCCGCAGCGTTCGGAAGGTCTGACGAGGATGACGCGTGAGTGAACAAGACGACCGGTCCCGGTTTGAGGAGGTGTACCGGCGAACCTATGAGCAGATCCTCGGTTATGCCGTGCGGCGGTGTTCGTTTCCCGAGGACGCCGCCGACGTTGTGGCCGAGACCTATGTGATCGCCTGGCGGCGGATAACCGAGCTTCCCGACGGCGAGGCCGGCAAGTTATGGCTGTACGGCGTGGCCCGTCGGGTCCTGGCCAACCACCGCCGTAGCGAGCGGCGCAGGCTCACCCGGCACGCCGAACTCACCGACGAGATCGAACACCTCTACGCCGCCCCCTCCCACCACAGTGAGCAGCACGGCGTGGACGAAGCCATGGACATGCTCGCCGACAGCGATCGTGAACTGCTGGCCCTGACCCTCTGGGAGGGGCTCGACCCCGGCGAGATCGCCACAGTGCTGAACTGCTCCCGCAACGCCGCCCGTATCCGCCTGCACCGGGCCCGCAAGCGCTTCGCCAAGGCCCTGGAGAAGGCCCGCCCATCGGCCCCTGGTTTCGCATCACGGCCGCTCATCGAGAAGGAGTCAGGGTGAACAACGACCAGATCTTCAAGGACCGGGCGCGAGTGCTGGACGAGGACCTGGCCGGCCGGGCGTCCACCGCGGGGGCGGACGCGCTGCTGGCGGAGATCGTCTCGCTGGAGCGCGTTCCGGCCCGGCGGCGGCTCCTGCCCTCTCCTGGCCGCGCTCTGCTCGGCCTGGCCGCGGCCGCCGCCGCGGTAGCGGTTATCGGCCCTGCGATGCTGTCTGACAGCACGATCTCTGTCGCGCCTCAGCCCAGCACGTCGGTGTCCGCAACCGCCGAACCGACCGCCCGGCAAATCCTGCTCGCTGCTGCCGTCGCCGTGGAGAAGGCCCCTGCGAGCGGCGACTACTGGCGCACCGCGACCGTCAACCAGTGGATGTTGACCGACCCCACGCGCAGCTATGTGCTCGAGGGCAGCCGGTCCCTTGAGACGTGGCTGGCGAAGCGGCCGGATCTGCAGTACTGGCGCATCTGGCAGGATCTCGGCGTCAAGCCCGCGACCCCGCAGGACGAGGCGGCCTGGCGGGCTGCGGGGGCGCCCACCAGCTGGCGATACCCCAAGAACATGAAGACGGAGAACCTGTTCTCCGTCCCGTCCAGGCCACTAGAGGCGGCAGCAGGTGAGCGAACCGCCGAACGGCTTCACGGCAAGTGGAAGGGCTCGGCCGGTGACCTGGCAGGGGAGGACATGACCTGGAAGGAGGTGCGCGCGATCCCGAGCGAGCCCGGCAAGCTCCGGAGCTACCTAGAAGAGCGCATCGGCCGGCTGGAGCTGGCCGGATCCGGGATGGACGTGGAGGAGGCGAGGGCGCACATCCTTCTGCGAGGCTGTGTGGGCATCATCAGTGGCCTGCCGGCCTCGCCCGAGGTTCGGGCATCCGCGTACCGGATCCTTGCGTCTCTGCCCGGCATACGGGCTGAGGGGGAGATGACAGATCCGCTGGGCCGGCGCGGGCAGACGCTCAGCTATCAGGAGGAGATAGAGCCGGGCCTGTTTACCCAGGTTCAGCTCGTGGTCGATCCCAGCGCCGGCCTGCTTCTTGCCGAGGTGAGGACGAACACCACCAAGCTCGCGAACGGGCGGCAGGTGGAGCTGCGTCTCTCCACCTCGTTCCAGGCGATCGGCTGGACCGACGAACGCCCAGAACTGCCCACGCATCGGAACTGAGTCGCTCACCAATCCGCGCGCGAGGGCCGGCGACGCATCGTCTTCTTAGTGATCACCGCCGCCGACGCTTGCCAGGGCTGGCGGCGGGCAACCACCCAGATCACTTACGTCCCCTCTCCACCACCGCAGCGGCATCGAGGACGAGTCGCGAGAACTCGGCGGTGTGGGTCAGTGGCAGGTAGTGCCCGGCGCCCGGCACGATGAGCAGCCGTCCGTCAACGCAGGCCTCGAGAAAGCGGCGCTCGTGGCGCCGGAAGTGGTCGCGGGCGCCGTTGATCAGCCAGACGGGGCCGGGATACTGCGCGAGTTCCGTGAGAACGTCGAAGTCGTCGAAAGCCTTCGTCACATCCGGGATCACCTCGGTCGCGATCCCGCCTCCCGCGACCGCGTCCGCGACCGGTCGTGGCAGAGCGGCGTTGAACTGCCAACGGCTGATCCACTCACCGCGGTCCGGAAGCCGCATGAAAGCGCGGTGCGCCAGCCGGAATGGCGTTTGCAGTGTCCGCCCGGGAATGAAGCTCGAACCGGCGACGACCAGACCGGCCACGCGTTCGGGGTGCCGGGCGGCCGCGGCGATGGCGACATAGCCGCCGAGCGAGTGGCCCACGACGAGAGCCGGCTCGTCGATGGCGTCGACGACTGCTTGTACCGCATGGGAAAGCGTGAACGGCGAGCCGCGATGGGCGCCGTGGCCAGGTAGGTCGATCGCCCTCGCGGGATGCCGCGCACCCACTCTCTCCACCTGCTCGACCCAAGCCGAACCGCTGATGCGGATGCCATGAACGAACACGACGGGGACCACAGGACCTCCAAACACAACGCACCGTTGCGCTGCACAGTACTCGTCCAGTCGAACACAACGCAACGGTGCGTTGTATTTTTGGCCCGTGAGCGGCGCTGGCCGACTCCGGGCTGCTCAGCGTCGACGTGCCGGACACCGGCAGCCTGCGCACTGATCTTCTCGCCGTGGCTCGGCATATCGTCAGGCTGCTCACATCCGAGCACACCGCGCCCATTGTCACGGCGGACTCGCCGCCGCTGAGCAGAACGGGCTCACCGTCCAGCTCTCCGGAGGCGGGCGCGGTCACCGCGCCCGGAGCGAGCCGCATGACTGAGCCCGAGAAACCCCAGCTCCGACTGTACGCATCAATTTTGAAGCGGTGCAGGTCACTTCAGCTGGTTCGCCGTGTAGTAATTGCCGCCGATGAGGATCTGCTCGTAGTTGGACTTGTCGACGATGACGGGATCGAGCAGGTAGGAGGGGACGACCTTGGTGCCGTTGTCGTAGTCCTTGGTGTTGTTCACCTCGGGCTTGCCACCCTTGAGCACGGCGTCGGCCATCGCCACCGTGGTCGCGGCCAGCTTGTGGGTGTCCTTCAAGATCGTGGAGTACTGCTCGCCCGCCACGATCGACTTCACCGAGGCCAGCTCCGCGTCCTGCCCGGTCACGATCGGGTACGGCCGGCCGCTGGTGCCGTAGCCGTTGCTCTTGAGCGCCGACAGGATGCCGATCGACAGCCCGTCGTACGGCGACAGCACGCCGTCCACCCTCTTGCCGCCGGCGTAGGTCTTGGTGAGGATGTCCTCCATCCGCGCCTGCGCGGTGGCCGAGTCCCAGTTCAGGATGGCCGCGGTCTTGAAGTCGGTCTGGCCGCTGGCGACCTTCAGCGTCCCGCTGTCGATCTTCGGCTTGAGCACCGACATCGCGCCGTCCCAGAAGATCATGGCGCTGTTGTCGACAGGGGATCCGCCGAACAGCTCGACATTGAACGGACCCTTCTCACCCTTGTCGACGCCCAGCCCGGCCAGGAGGGAGGTGGCCTGCTGCACGCCCACCTGGAAACTGTCGTAGGTGACGTAGTAGTCGACGTTCGGGCTGTTGCGGATCAGCCGGTCGTAGGCGATGACCGGGATCTTCTTGTCGGCGGCCTGCTGGAGCTGCGAGGTCAGCGCGGTGTCGTCGACCGAGGCGACGATCAGGAGCTTGGCGCCCTTGTTGATCTGGTTCTCGATCTGGCTGGCCTGGGTGAGCATGTCGTCCTCGGCGTACTGCAGGTCGACCTGGTAGCCGAGCTTCTTCAACCGCGACTTGACGATGTCGCCATCGCGGGTCCAGCGCTCGGACGACTTGGTCGGCATGGTGACACCGATGAGCGCCCTCGCGCCGCCCGCGGGTCGCGACGAGGGCGGCAGCGCCCAGATCACGGCGCCGGCCAGCACCGCCACGCCGACGAGCGCGCCGATCACCGCGAGGAGCGGGCCGCGCCGTCGGATCCGAGCGTCCGGAACGGCGGGAGGCGGGCCGGGGTTCTGCCGAGTGTAGGCCAGGGTCGGGTCGTGCGGTGGGGTGGCGTTGGGCGGAACGGCCGGGGGTGGGGCGGGCTGCTCCAGCGGTACGCCGAGGAGCCGGGCGACCTCGGCCTGCTGGCTCGTGATGAGGTCGTGCACAGGGGTCGGCCAGACCTGCGCCGACGGGGCGAGATGGCCGATGGATTCCAGGAGCTGGGCCGGGCGGGGCCGGCGAGCCGGGTCCTTGGCCAGGCACGACTCGATGATCCCGCGCAGGGTTTCAGGAACCGCGGCGAGGTCGGGTTCCCTGTGCACGACGTTATAGAGGGTTTGCGGCGTCGAAGACCCGGCGAACGGGCTGACGCCGGTGCACGCCATGACGAGCACCGTACCGAGCGAGAACACATCGCTGGCCGGGGTCAGCGGCCGGCCCTCGGCCTGCTCGGGAGACATGAACCCGGGCGAGCCGACCAGCCACCCGGTGTGCGTGATCTCGCTGCCTCCTGGGCTGTCAGTGGCCCGCGCGATCCCGAAGTCGATCACTCGCGGACCGTCGGCGGCCAACAGGACGTTGGACGGTTTCAGATCCCGGTGGATCAACCCGGCACGGTGGATCTCCACCAGGGCGGCCGCCAGCCCTGCCGCGAGTCGCCGCACCGGCTCCTCCGCGAGCGCCCCCGCGACGTCGATGGCGTGACGCAGCGAAGGCCCGGACACGAACACCGACGCCAACCACGGCAGGGGCGCGTGCTCATCCGCGTCTATCACCGCGGCCGTGTACGCACCCGACACCCGCCGGGAGGCATCCACCTCCCGCCGGAAGCGCGCCCGAAACCCCTCGTCCTCCACGAACTGCTGGCGCACCTGCTTCACCGCGACCAGCCGCCCGTCCGAGCCGCTCCCGAGGAACACCCGTCCCATGCCGCCCCGGCCGAGCTCGGCCAGGACCCGATACGGGCCGACGGCGGTCGGATCCGACGCCTCCAGCGGTTTCATCCGCATCCTTTCGGCCAGGACGAGCGAAGCCGGACGTGCCGTTCTTGGGAAGATCGAGAAGAAGTCTATACACGGCGCAGTTGGCAAGGCCTACAAAACGAGTCAACCTCCCCACCGGAGCCGCCGTGATCGCAGCCCTCGCCGGTTCCCCGTGCGGAGGGAGCCACATTGCGCTCGCTCTCTGAGCATGGCGGACCCGCAGAATGATGTGCGCGGCCGTGAACCCGAGCGGCTTCTCGCCCGACTGTGCAAGGTGACGGAAGGGACGAGATGACCGATGAGCTGCTGGTGGTCCGTGCCCAGTTGGGCGAGCGGGCTGCCTGGGCCGAGTTGGTAGCCCGATGGCGGGTGCCGGTGTGGACCTACGTGCGGCGGATGCTGGATGCCGAGCGGGCCGACGATGTGACCCAGGAGATCTGGCTGGCCGTGGTCCGTGGCCTGCCCGGGCTGCGGGAACCCGGCCGATTCGCACCCTGGCTGTTCACGATCGCCCGCCGCTCGGTGACCGACCGCCTGCGTGGCGAATACGCCAGGGAGAAGGAAGGCCTGGCGACCGACGAGGTGATCGTTGAGGACCCCGTCGAGGCCATGGCGGATCGCGTCGAGCTCATCGCCGCCTTGACACGACTACCGGTCCTGGAGAGGGAGATTCTCGTCCTGTTTTACCTGGAGGACCTGTCGATAGAGGAGTGCGCGCAGATCTGCCTCGTCCCGGCCGGCACGGTCAAGTCCAGGCTCAATCGGGCTCGTCGGCTGCTGCGGGAGCACCTGGAGGAAAGGGGATACCGGCCATGATCGAGGATGAGCCGCGTCTGTCGGCGCAGGAGATGATCGAGCGGCTTGAGCCGTCGCTGTCGCCGTGGCGGCGTGTACGCGCCGTGGCGGCGCTGCTGACCGGGCTGGCCGGTGTGGTGTTCGTGGCCGCGCTGTGGTGGAGTGAGCCGGGTCCGTTGCCCGGCCGTACCCACGGGGCGTTCGCGCTGTTCACCGTGTTCTGCCTGGCGTGGGCCGGCTACGGCTGCTGGCTGCTGACGCGCAGGGTGCCGTTGTTCGCCACCGACCGGGTGATCGCCGCCTGGATCGCCCTGGTCGCCTCGCTGGTCACCACCGTGGGTGTGGCGGGCATCGCCGTGCAGCGCGGTATCGGCCTGGGCGCCGCGTTGGCGGTGGGGGGCGTGTTCGTAGCGGCGGCGCTGGCGCTGCTCGTGCGGGCTCACGCTCGCCGGGCCGAGTTGCTGCGCCGCAAGCGCGAGCTGACCGGCGGGCTTGCCGGTGGAGAGCAAGCATGAACGCGCTGGAGACCAGCGAACTGGGCAAGCGCTACCGGCAGCGCTGGGCGCTACGTGAGGCCACCATCGAGCTGCCCGCCGGGGCTCGGTGCGCGCTGGTCGGGCCGAACGGGGCGGGCAAGACCACGCTGCTCAACCTGGTGACCGGGCTACTGGCGCCCACCACCGGCCAGGTGCGCGTCTTCGGCAGGCCGCTGGAGGTGTCCAGGGTCGCGTTCGTGGCTCAGGACAAGCCGCTGTATCGGCGGTGGAGCGTGGCTGATCTGCTGCGTTTCGGCGCCGCGACCAACCCCCGCTGGGACCAGCAAACCGCCACCTCGTTCCTGCTCGCGCATGATGTCCCCGTCAAGCAGCGGGCAGATCGCCTGTCAGGTGGACAGCGCACCCTGGTGGCGCTCGCTCTGGCGGTGGGCAAGCGGGCCGATCTGCTGGTGCTGGACGAGCCGCTGGCCGAGCTGGATCCGCTGGCGCGCATCCAGGTGATGGACGCGGTGCGCGAGCTGGAAACCACCGTCCTGCTGTCCTCGCACATCCTCGCCGACCTGGCCGAGGTGTGTGATCACCTGATCCTGCTCGGCGTCGGCCAGGTCCGGCTGTGCGGCGGCTTCACCGAGCTCCTGGCCTGCCACCCGGCCACCACCATGGAGGACCTCGTGCTCGACTACCTGCGCAACCCCGGGCCGGTCCGATGACGGGACCCATCGTGGGGCCGCTGTGGGTGGCCTGGCGTGGACAGCGGGCCCAGGCTGCCGCCATCGCCGCCGTCGTGATGATGTACGGCGTGGCCGCCGTCGTGGAGCACGTGGAGCCGGACCTGTCCGGACTCACCGAACAGCTGGCCGGCTTGCTGCCAGGGGCGGCCTGCCTGGTGTGGGGCGCGCCGCTGATCTCCCGCGAGTTCGAGACGGGAACGCACATGCTCGCTTGGACCCAGAGCCTGACCCGCGGCCGCTGGCTGGCCGCGATCCTGGCCACCGCGGCCACCGGCGCCCTGGTCGCGGCGGCGCTGCTGGCTGCGCTGCTGGCCTGGGCGCTGCCCCCCACCGGCGGCGATCCGATGAACTGGCCGTACTACGAAAGCCACGGCCCGGTGCCGTTCATCCGAGTGCTGTTCGCCCTGACACTAGGAGCCGCGCTCGGTGCCGTGACCAGGAACACCCGCATCACCATGCCCCTGTCCGTCCTGCTGGCCGGCATCAGCCAGCTCACCGGCCGGGCGCTGCGCGGCCACCTTGAGCTGCCCTACTGGCCAACGCAGTGGATCGAAACGGCCTCCTATCTCATCCTCACGCTCGTCCTGACCGGCGTCGCCTATCTGGCGATCCGACGGCGGCCCTGAAGCAGAAGGGAACCTGAGAATGGCCCACAACCCCAAGTTCATTCGACGCAGGTTCAGCCGGACGACTCTGATCGTGGTCGTCTTGATCGTCGCCGCAGTGCTCCTCGTCGGCGTGATCACGTTGTCGTAGCCCGATCGACAGCCCGTCGTCCGCCTTCTCGCCGCCAGGCGCCACCCCTGGCTGACGTGTGGCGTGGAAGCGGTACCCCGGGCTGCGGTTTCCGGCTACAGCTGGCCATGGACCTAATTAAGAATTGACTTATATAAGTTGAAGGTGGCATTATCGCTCCGTGCAGGCCTTCGACGTGCTCGGCGATCCGGTCGGACGCCGGATATCGGAGCTGCTCGCCGACGGCGAGCAGACCGCAGGCGCGGTCAGCGGGATCATCCGGGCGGAGTTCGGGATCTCGCAACCGGCGGTGTCGCAGCACCTGCGGGTGCTGCGGGAGTCCGGGTTCGCGACCGTCCGCGCGAACGGCACCCTCGCCGGTACGCCGTCGGCTCGGCGCCACTGCAGGAGGTCGACATCTGGCTGGAGCGCTTCCGCCGGTTCTGGAGCGAGCGCCTGGACGCGTTGGGCACCGAACTCGCGCGCGGCAAGCGCGAGCGCCGCGAACAGCACGAAAACACTGCCGGGACATCGTCCCCGGACAGACAACCGTCTACGGAGAACGAGGAAGACACGTGATCGACATCGTCAACCAGATCAACGCCACCCACCGGGAGATCGGCAGCCTCGCGGTCGCCACCGGCCAAGGGCGGTCGCTGCTGCTGCGCCGCACTTACGACGCCGCGATCGAGGACGTGTGGAACGCCTGCACCGACCCCGACCGGATCAGCCGATGGCTGGCCCCGATCGACGGCGACCTTCGGCTCGGCGGCACGTTCCAGCTCAAGGACAACGCCGGCGGTGAGATCCTGCGCTGCGAGGAGCCCCATCTGATCAAGGTGACCTGGGCTCTCGGGGACGGCATGAACACCGAGGTCGAAGTCCGCCTCGCGCGCGGCGAAGACGGCGGCACCGTCGTGGAGTTGGAGCACACCTCTCCCGCCGAGATCGTCGACGAGATGGTGCGCGCCTACGGACCCGGCGGCGTGATCGGTATCGGCGGCGGCTGGGATCTCACGCTGCTCGGCCTCGACCTGTTCCTCCGCGGCGCCACGTTCGACCCCGCGACCTGGGAAGACACGCCCGAGGCAAAGGAGTTCGCCACCCGCAGCTGCCACGCCTGGGGACCGGCGATCCAAGCCGCCTGGGGAACCAGTGGCGACGATCTCGCCGCGGCCATCGCGTTCGGAGTGCAGCACTTCGCCCCCGAGACCACAGGGGACGACAACGGCTGACCGCCGCCCGGCGGAGGCCGAACCGCCCCCTCAACCCGAAGTGGGCGAGGGCTTAGGCCGTGTCTCCTGGATCTCGGGGTCCAGCTGATCACACGCCACCTCGACGCCGACCCTCAAGACTGCCTCTACATCGGTGACGGAGGAGGGAACGAACTCACCGGCGCATCCAACTGCGGCATGCAGGCATTCATGCTCCGGGCCGGAGACTGGACCGACAACGACGCCCACACGCGCGAGGACGACTGGCCCGGCCCGTTCCTGCCCACGCTGGCCGACGTGCTGACGCTCGTAGAACCGTCGCCGGCAGTCGCCCACCCGGCCTGACAGCCCGCTCGGCGCAATGCCATACAAGCCCTCGGCGAGTTCGGGGTGGGGCCAACAGAAGAGACTCATCTTCGACCAGATTCTCCAGCGCGAGGCCTGGTGAGAGCAGCGCGGCGGACACCTGCGCGAGCACGTCCACCGCGCCTCCCAAACCACGCCTGGTTCGGCTCGGAGTCAGGTGGATGAGCGCGATCCGGTTGAGCTCCGTACGCCCGTAGCAGAGGAAATCGTGAGAGATCGGGTGGCACTAGCATGACCGCCATGCATCCGCCCGCGCCCCACACCCCATGGAATCAGCCGCCCCAACCCGTTCCCTCCGGAGCGCAGGCGCATCTCGTACTCGATGTGAAGCGGCATTGGCTTGGCGTCATGCTGGCCATGATCACGCCCAACATCATTCTCAACGGCCACCAGATGCTGGGCCGATGGGGCCGTAACACGATCCCGCTTCCTCCTGGCCAGTATCATCTCCACGTCCACCTGCCCTATTTCCTCCCCGCAAAGATCGGTCCTGCGGACCTGACGGTCTGGCTCCAGCCCGGGACGGCGCTCGAACTCGAATACCGCGCCCCCATGTGGGCCTACTCCCGCGGCGCCCTCGGCCCCGCCCCTCAGCCATGGAACGGGAAGGGCTGCATGATCGCCTTACTGGCGATCGCGGGCGGCTGGTTGGCGCTCCTGCTGATTCTGATCGCCGTTTCGGTACTCTCGCTCGGCTGAGTAGCGGGTCTCACCGGTTCGGTGGACGTCGAACCGGCGGCGGTGTCATGAACCCGGTGAAACCTGTCAGTTCCGCCTTGATGTGACCACGGTTGATGCCCCTGACCTGCTACTGGCCAGTTCTAGCTGAACGGATTGGAGGCCGAGGCGTTCATCTGAAGTGGCCAGCGCCATGGCACTCCACCGCGGTCGCTGACCTGCCGCAATCAGCATGCCGCCATAAGGGACGAGCTCTATGATCAGGTTCGTCCTGATCGTTGAGATTCGGAGAAGATGTCAATCACATGCGCCGTGCCATGGTCCTTCTGGGTGGCGTCGCCCTTGCCGTCGGCGCGTTCGCCCTCTTCTACCGGGGCCCGGGACAACCGTTCGTCCGCGGTTACGTGAGCGACGTCGGCGCCACCATGCTGGTCTACGCGTTCTTGGGGCTGCTGTGGCGCACCACCGCCGCACGCCGCACCCTGGCCACGGCCGCGATCGCCGCCGCCGTCGAGTTCTACCAAATAGTCGGCATGACCCCGCCGGGCATCGGCGGTGTCCTGGTCGGCGCGTTCCCCGACCCATGGGACCTGGTCGCCTATGCCATCGGTGTGGTCGCGGCCCTGGCCTGGGAACGCCGATCGGTCCGATCCGGTGATCAGACCGGCTGACTCTCGGACTCCACCCCACCGGCACGCTGACGGTACGGATGCCCCACAGCGGCGAGGTCATCGGGTTCGTCCTGCGCGGCGGCCAGCGCAGGACGAGGTCCGGCGTCCCCGCAGTCCTGCCACGACGGTGGAGGGGCCGTGACCGGCGCCACGGAGGTGGCCGCGCGGGCCCAAGGTCCTTGATCTCAACTGTGGTTGAGGTTGCAGGATGAGCGACCAGGACCTGCCCTGCGCCCGACCATGAGGAGCGCCTACGTGATCACGGATTCCGGCTTCTGTTCGATCATCGACTACACCGTTGACGGCTCTGACACCCAACACGAGCTCGTCGAGGCGTTCGCGGAGATCCAGGAGCGGTGGGTGCGTTTCTATCCCGGCTACCGGTCGGCCCGTTTCCACGTGAGCACGGACGGCACCCGCGTCTACAACATCGTGCACTGGGGCAGTGAGGCGGACTACCGCAACTTTGTCGAGACCTCCGACACCGAAGGCCGGATGGCCGCCATCCGCAAGGCCCTGGAGGGCTTGTCGGGCAAGGCCGAACCGCGCATGAGCGGGGTTCCCACCTACACCGTCGTCCGGGAAGTCGGTCCCGGGCCGCAGCGCCTCGACTCCTGAGCACACCGGCGTCCGCTCAGAGGGCGCCCCCGCCAGCCTGAGGAACGGGGCGACGCGGGGACGAGGCGGGCGCCTGTGACCCAGGCCGCCAATCACATCAAAGGACGTTCATGAAGGTCGAGATTTACGCCGATGTGCTGTGCCCGTGGTGCTACATCGGCAAACGACGATTGACGACAGCACTGGAGATGGTCACCGACCGGGACAAGGTGGAGATCGTCTGGCGCAGTTACGAGCTCGCCCCGGAGGAAGGCCGGGTCCCTGGTCCCACGGCCGCTGAGGCCATGGCCGGATGGTGGGGTGATCAGGCGCCGGCCCGGGTGGCGCGAATTCAGGCGCTGGGTGCTGCGGAAGGTCTCGAGCTGAACCTGCACCTGGCCCGGCCGGTCAACACCTTCGACGCGCATCGGCTGTGCCATCTGGCCGCCGAGCACGGTCAGGCCGATCAGATGATGGAGCGGCTGCTTCGCGCGTACCACGCTGAAGGGCTCAACGTAGCCGACCCGCAGGTGCTGCAGCGCCTGGGTGCCGAGGCCGGCCTGGATGCCGACCGGGTGGGCGCCGTCCTCGCCGGGGACGACTACGCCGAGGCGGTGCGGGCCGACCGGCGGCGCGCGGCCGAGCACCGTATCACCGGCGTCCCCTCCCTGGTGATCGACGGCAGGCCGCCAATCTCGGGCGTCCAGCCCGCCGCCGAGCTACGCCGGCTGCTGGAGCACCGCCTGACCAGCCCGCACGATGCCCCGGCGGGCGGGTGAACGGCACTGCGGCGCCGCGTGGAGGTCAGCGGCGGGCAGGAGTTTTCGCGGTCGTGCGCCAGGGCGCCTGGTACGCCCATTGCCAGGCCAGTTCGAGCGGGCCGCGGTCGTAGCGGCGCAGCCACAGCGTGGACAGCGTGATGAACAGCAGGCAGATGGCGGCCCACGCCGCGGGCACCCACCAGGGACGCAGCGTGTCGAGCTGGGCCGCCAGGCCAAGACCCCAGCCGTAGCAGAGTGCGCTGGCCGCCAGGTTCTGGAAGACGTAGCTGGACAGCGCGGTGCGTCCGACGTTGGTGACGCCTCTGAGCATCAGGCCGGGTGCTCTGTCGCGCTTGAGCAGGATCGAGGTGATCAGTCCCAGCAGGCCCAGGGCGACCAGCGGCGCGAGGAGGTAGCGGTCGACGGCGAACCAGGCCGGCCCGGCGTACGAGGTGAGGAGGTTCAGTGGCGCGCCGACGCCGAGCCCCACCACGGTGAGCCTCCTGCGCAGGGCCGCGCCGCGCTCCTCGAACAGGCCCCCGCGCAGCAGCAGGGTGCCCAGAAGGAACAGCACGATGCCCATGGGGATGATGAAGATCAGCTCCACGCGGTACGCCGCGGCGTTGTGGAGGCGGGAGATCACCTGGTCGAGCCAGCTGCCCTGGGTGTACAGGGTCCCGGCGAGGCCGGCGAAGGCCTCGTCGTCCGTGGCCAGCAGGGCCAGCGTGAGCAGGCTCACCAAGGTGATGTGGACCGCACCCGCGGCCATCATCCAAGCCTTGATGGCGCGGTGGCTCCTGCCGATCAGATAAGCGACGATCATGGAGGTGACCGCGTAGCCCATGAGCACGTCGAACTCGAAAATCAGGATGAAATGTAACGTGCCCTCCACGAGCAGCAGGGCGGCGCGCCACAGGTAACGGCCCGGCCAGGCCAGCCCCTTGCGCACCGCGCTCCGATACTGCAGTTCCATGCCGATGCCGAACAGCAGCGTCAGCAGGCCCAGGAACTTCCCGTTGGACAGGAACCGCAGGAATGTCTCCACAGCTCCGGTGTTGTCGAATCCCAGGAAGCCGGCAGGGCCGGCGGGATCGGTGAAAATCCAGATATTGGTCCCGAGTGTGCCCATGATCGCGATACCGCGCAGCACATCTAACGCGTCTATTCGTTTCGCCACCCTTTAAGTCTCGGGGGGAGAATCCCCGTCGGCCTCGTCTCACGAGACGAAACTGGCCGTACATCGATCGATGTACGGCCACATACCTTGGTCGCGAGCCCGGCGTAGCGCTTTCGACTTTCAGCTCCGTACGGCAGGCAGAGCATGTTCCGTGGCCATATCGGGCTCTGCGGCGGCCGTCCGGCGGAACCGGCGGACGGCCGCCGCTGCCGCCATGGTGAGCAGGCCGGTGAGGCAGAGCCAGGCCACGGCGTCGCCCACCCACCGGCTGTACGGGGTGGGCCGTCCGTGGATGGGCACCGTGACGGTCATCGTGTGGTCGGTGGTGCGGGCGTCGCTGGAGAACCAGCTCGCCTCGTACCCGATCATCCGGCCCTGATGGTCGACGGCCATGGAGGTCCCGCGCTGAGCGGGCCGGACGACGCTCATCCCGTTCTCCACGCCGCGCAACACGGCCTGCTGTGCGAGCGCGTCGGTGACCTGCGCCCAGTCGCTGGAGGGCAGGAGCAGGATGTCGGCCCCGGCCTGCCCGGCCTGCCGGATCAGCGGCATGAAGTTGGCGTCGAAGCAGATGGCGGTCGCCAGCCGGCCGTACGGCGTGTCTATCGTGGGCACCACCCCAGGGCCGCGCACATTGCCGTCATCGAAAACCGTGGACGTCTTGAGGTAGTTCCAGACGACCGTGCCACCGGGGTCGATCATGATGGCGCGGATCTCGACGTTGGGGCTCGGCTTGCTGGACAGCAGGTAGACGACGCCGATCTGGAGATAGATCCGTTCCGCCCGGGCGACCGCCCGCGCCCGTTCGACCACCGCTGCCCCGTCCCCGACGAAGTCGTAGGCCGCGGCCTCGGACCACGTGACGATTCTGGCGCCCGACCGGGCCGCCGTCACCGTGCGGTCGAGCAGGTCGTCGAGTGTGGGGGTGAAGTACCGTCGTCTCAGCTCAGCGCGTTCCGCCGCGCTGCGCGGCCCGGGCCTGACGCCGGCGGCCGCGGACGCGTCGTCGGCTGCCCGGTTCGGCGCCAGCGCGGCCACCCGGACGGTCGAGCCGGCCGGCGGGTCGAACGCCAGCCGCGCCCCGCCCAACAGCAGGACGGCGGAGGGAACGATCGTGGCGGGTGACGGTGTCCGCGCTCTGCCACGATCGCAGCGATGCTGAGCAGTTGTGGGAGCGGATGACCGCCGACGTGGCCGGACATGCTGTCTAACCGTTCCTGCGCGATGGCTCCCGACACGGCGGCCATAGAGTACGCGTGGGACTTCACCTCGTCGCGGCAAGCCCGGGCGCTGCAGCCGAGATGGGCTCGGTAGTACTGCGTGAGATGTGCGGACGGCTACGGCGGCAGATTCCGCTCGCCATCTCATGTACGCCCTCCAGGGGCACAGTGCCCGCCTGCGACTCAGGGCCGGCGACTACCGCGTCGTCTACACCGTCGAGGACGGTCAGCTGATCGTGTGGGTCAACCGCCGCGACATCTACCGCCAAGTTCCCCCGTAGGACTCCGCGGCGAGACCAGGTCGGGGCGGCGCACGGCCACCCCAGGCCATCGCCGGCCATGGTCGGCTTTCGAACCGGTTCGTCGGGCGCCTCACTCATCGCCCAGCAGGTCGTACAGGTCCAGGCCGCTCTGCTCGGGGAGCAGGGCAGGTGATGAGCACTCGAGAGGTTGTTCGGTCCAGATGCATTTGCCGTTGGCGGTGTAGCGGGTGCCCCAGCGATGGGAGATCGCGGACACCAGCTGGAGTCCGCGTCCGCCTTCGTCGGTGTCGGCGGCGCGGCGGATGCGGGGGGTGCTCTGGCTGCCGTCGGCGACTTCGCAGGTGAGGACGTTGCTGCGGAGCAG
>NZ_JBQHCV010000064.1:0-23025 GCF_052068215.1 Nonomuraea sp. H19
CACTCACCAGCGGAGACCACATCCGACCGCGCCAGGCCATCCCCTACTACCTGGGAAAACAGGATGGAACTCTGTCAATCGGGGCGCGTACATGTTGATCGGTGAGTGGTCACCAGTGGACACCACTCCGTTGATCTCCTCGGCGGCTACTGCCCGATCGCCAGAAGCGTTGACCTCTGTGTGACGTGGTGATGTCGCATCACTCACGGTCGCCCCTCAGCGGTTACCCGTAAAGTCATCCCCGGTGGAGATGGTGCCAGAGATGGTTTGCGCGGCAATCGATCGCTCGCCGGACGCAGTCACGGTTACCTGGGTCGTCTCGACGACAGCCTGAGGTATCTCGGTCGCAGGCAAAGAGGAAGGGCCCGCCTGAGGGGCCTGCCTGGTCGGCTGCTCGTTGTCGGCTGAGCTGCCAGGCAAGGAGTCGCCGGTGGAGATGGTGCCGGAGATGGTTTGCGCGGCAATCGATCGTTGCCCGGACGCAGTCACTTGTGCTCCTGCGGCCTGCGGGTCCGACTGCATGGCTCGGCGAGCGAGCATCACCCCGTATCCGGAGATGCCCAGACCGAGCAGTCCTGCAAACGCGCCAATCACGCTGGCCCACTTATCGGCGTCGTCAAGACCTGCCTTGAACAGCAGTACACCTAGCCCCGCCAAGGCCGTGCCTGGCGCTATCGCGCCCGCTATCCGCCATCCGGTGGTCATGGCTTCATGATGAACCGCACGCCCAAAGATCGGCGAGTTACTCCGAGAAGATCACGAAGATCGTTATAACCACCGCTTGGAGCCGTTGGCGTCACACCTGTGCCGGCGGCCCCTTTCTTGTCGAGCACCTAACGTTCTCTCGAGGATCGGGCAATTGAGATCATGAGGCTATTCGATGGCCGCCGACCCGAACGCAGGGCCGCCAAGGCCCGAGGATCGGAAGCGGTGCGCCAGCCCACGGACGGATCACCGCAGCTATCGGAAGACTCCCCACTCAGGTGTTCGCCTGACCATCAGTGCGCGGGCGGCGCTGGCCGCGACCGGCCGAAGAGCCGCAGCGCGGCCAGCGACCGCCCGACGCGCGGCAGGCCGCCGCAGGCGGGCTGCCCTTGAAACCGTGGAGAAAAGTCTCATCCAGACGATCTATCATGGCTCTGAGCTGCGGTTATGCGCTCTAGTGACAGCCGATGTCTCGGTTGATGCTTGACGTCATTGGCCCCAGGCTTGCTCAGCCGATGTGTGGGCTGCCACCTTGGAGGTAGTGGCTGATCCTGAGCCGCATGGAGCGGTGCATGCCGTAGTTGCTGACCTCGTGCCGCGGTACCCAGCGCACTTCCCGCGACTCCGTACTCGGCGTTGGCTGGCCGTTAACGGCCCGGGCCGTGAGGACCAGGGAGAACTCCTGGCGGACCTCGTCGTTGCTTGTGTAGTGGATGACGTGGCCGGGGTCGCTGTAGGTGCCGACCAGGCCCGTGATCTCACAGGTAATCCCGGTCTCTTCGAGAGTCTCCCTGATGGCTGCCTCCGGGATGGATTCGCCGAGGTCGATGGCTCCGCCCGGTAGGGCCCAGTTGTCGTTGTCGGAGCGGCGGATGAGCAGCAGCTCTCCGGCCTCGTTGGTGACCACGACGTTCACGGACGGGACGAGGCTGTTGGCGGCAGGCGCGCTCGGGTCGTTGTAGTAGTCGATCCGCTTGCTCACGCCCGGATCCTACGCTGCCCGAGGGCCTGTCGTTGAGGGCGTCGGCGTCCTCGCTCTATTCGGCTTCGGTGTCGGCCTTCACGAAGCTGCCCAGGTTGGGGACGGTGTAGACCTTGCCGGCGCCTCTGAGGCGCTCCATGGCCTTGCGTATGGTGGGGCGGGCGACTCCGAACTCTTCCATAAGCTTGACTTCGGAGATCTTGAACTTGGGTCCCCACTCGCCCGAGTCGATGCGCGTGACGAGGACCTCGAGGATCTGCTCCCAGCGGGAACGGTCCTCGTCGAACTCCCAGGTGCGCGTGTGCTCGACATATCTGGCCACAGTATGAGAGTAGGAGGGCGTTTCACGGCCCTTCATGTCGGATCGTGAAGCTCCATGGAATTGCACGGGATAGACAGGGGCTTACAGGCTTGCTAGCTTGGAGGCATGGCGTTGGTGAGCGAAGGTCCAGGGCCTCTCCGGGTGGGGCTCCGCACGTGCGCTCCGACTGGCCGCCCTGTGAGTGCGCGCGGTGCGGTTGGAGTTGGCTACTCGCTCACCAGCGCCTGTTCATCGATCGCGGTCCGTGGACCCCGACGGCGCCGCGTTGGCGATCGCGCGACAAAGGACGGTGAGCCCAGTGGCGGACTTCGGTGAATTCCACGGCATGCACCCTGCATCACCTCGTCCGGATGCGGTGCCAGTGAGGTGGTCGCCGGTCCAGCGGCGTGCGGATCGAACCCGTGTCCGGGCCTACACCTGCGAATGCCTGTCTCTGGTTTTCGAGCAGTGTCTGGCTGGTGGGCAAGGGTTCATCCGGCGGTACGACCGGTCAGTTTTTCCGTGGGTCGTCGTCGAGAGCCCATGGGTGAGGGTCGCCCAGGCCGAGGCGCTGTGGCGACAGCTCATGAATGGGGAAGCGAGGTGACGACGCGCCGAGCCATGCAGCCCGCGCACACGTAGCGTCACAATGCACAACTGATCTGTGATGGGCGTTTCCGCAGGTCGAAGGCCGCCCTGCGGTTTCGCGTGCCCTCGACTGGCAGTTTTTCTGCCAGTGGCGCAGGTCATCCGCCTTATCGTCGAAGCAAGCGACGGCGAGAGGGAGGGGCGGGGACGTGGCAACAGAGTACGTGACGCAGGGCCAGCGGATCGCGCGGGCTCGTCACCGTAAGGGGTGGGATCAAGCCACTCTCGCTGAGAAGATCGGCCGTTCCGTCTCCTGGTTGTCGAAGGTGGAGAACGGACGATTGCCTCTGGACCGCATGAGCGTGGTCGGCCAGCTCGCCGAGGTGCTCGGGGTGGAGGTCGCCGAGCTCACGGGTCAGCCATACCGGCACGAGACGACGGAGCTCGACTCCGGGCACGCGGCGGTTCCGGAGCTTCGGCTCGCGCTCCAGCAGGCTTCGTTGCCCAGCGGGGTGATGCTGCAAGCGACCAGAGAGCCGCGGTCGCTGCAGGAGCTTGAGGCGAACGTCCGCCTTGCCGAGCAGCTTCGCCAGGACGCCAAGTTCACCGCGCTGGGAGAGGTGTTGCCCAGCATCCTTACCGATCTCATCGCCATCACCAACGACTCGTCGGCCGATCGCGATCGAGCCGAAGCGTTGATGCTGCGGGCCTGTCACATGGCGCGGGTGTCGTCCAACCTTCTGGGGCATCACGACCTGGGGTGGACTGCCGTGCAACGTGAGCTTGTCGCCGCTCAACGCGTCGGTGCCCCTGACCTGGTCGCCGCGGCGAGCTGGGATCTGTGCGGTGTGTGGCTGCACGAAGCGCAGCTCGATCCTGCCAAGGACGCGGCTCTGTCGGCGCTCGACCAGATCGAACCGCATGTGGGTACGGACGACACGATCAAGGCGATGTGGGGTGCGCTGCACCTGCGGGCCGCCGTGGCGTACTCGCGGCTGTGGGATCAGCGAGAGGCCGAGAGCCATCTTGGGGAGGCTCGCCGGGTCGCCGAAGTGCTGCCGCGGGACGGCAACGTCTTCCAGACGCAGTTCAACCAAGTGAACACGACGATCCACGCGGTTGAGGTCAGCATGGAGCTGGGCCGGCCGCGCGATGTCATCTCCCGGGCCGAACACGTCGAGATCGCCCAGATCGCCTCGTCGGAACGTCAGGCTCACTACTGGACCTGCACCGCGGCGGGCTACCACATGAACAGAAAGGACAACGAAGCTGCTGACGCTCTGCTTCGTGCCGACCGGATCGCGCCTCAGCACGTCCGGAACCGTCCACTGGTCCGCAACATCGTGCGCGACCTGAGGGACAGCGGCAAGCTGCATCGTCAGCGCGAGATTCTCAACCTCGCCAAGGTGATGCGGCTGCTCTGAGCACGACAACGGAGGGCTATCCGCGCAATGGCTCCCCACCCGTCAGGTAACCCGGGGGCGCTTCGGCGTCCTGCCTACACAATGGGGTGGTACGTGGGTCTCAGTGAGATCGAAAGACAGATCCTGCTTCGCGAGCTGGCGGAGATCGCGGCCGACTTGGCCGAACTCCAGCGGCGCGCGGTCAGGATCACTTCTCGGCTTGATCAGGACGAGTCCGAGCGTCTAGCTCGTCCAGCCTGACCGTCAGCTTCTGCACGTGCTGACGGATCTCGCTTAGCTGCTCGGAGATGATGCGGAACTCTTCGCTGCGCTCGCCAGGGGTAGGGCCGGCGGTCTCGTCGTCGGGGGTCCGGCTGACGAAGCTGCCGGCTCCCTGGCGGGTCTCGATGAGTCCTTCATCGCGCAGGACGGCCAGGGCGTTGCCGATGGTCATCATGGCAACGCCGTACCGATCCGCCAGCTCGCGCGCCACGGGGAGGCGTTCCCCGACTGCATACCGGCCCGATGCGATGTCGCGCCGGATGTCCTCGGCAATCCTCAGGTACGGCCGGCGCCGGTCAGTGGTTGCCATACCTCAACAGTAGCGGTTCTAGATGCCTAGGTCTCTGGGCAACCTGTAAGCAATCTCGGAGCTCCAACCCAGCTCTATGCGTTTACAGAGCTAGATACCTAGGTATCTTTGTATCTGGAACATCACCTCAGAAGGAGACCAGCTCTCATGCGCACCATCCCTATCCCCGTCGACACCTCCAAGCTCGTGATCACCTGCGTCAAGTCGCCCAAGCCGCGGCTGCTCAACAAGGACACGGGCGAGATCAAGACAGACAAGAACGGCAACACCGTCTACGAGGTCACCGTCTCCGTGGAAGACGAGTTCGGCCGGATCGAACTCGTCAAGATCGGCACCTCGGGGGAGCCCCCGATCAGTGCTGGTCAGCAGGTCAACCCCACGGGCCTGGTCGGCTACGTGTGGGAGATCGCCGGCCGGTGGGGCATCTCCTACCGAGCCGCGGCGCTCCTACCGGCAGACGCGGGGGAGCCGCTCCGTGTCTGACACGCACCTCCTGCTGCTCGGAGTCCTGGCCGCTTCGGCGGCCGGGCTCTGGGCCTGGCGCCGCTGGCACTACCGCTCGTTCTGGCTCGTGGTCGCCTTCCCGCTGACCGCGATCAGCGTGTGGGCCAGCTGGCGCAAGGTCGCCCTCGGCTGCGGGCTGACCAAGAAGCGGCAGCGCTTCTGGTTCACCACCGTGCCGGGCCTGGTGGCCTCGACCGGTGTCGTCCAGGTCAGGCGCAGGTGGCAGCGCATCGCCGTGGACACCAGGCCGTTCATGTGGCTGCCCAAGCCCACCCGGTACGGCTGGCGGGTCACCCTGCACACCCTTGAGGGCCAGATCCCGGCCGACTACGCCGAGGCCGCCGAACGGCTCGCCCACTCCTGGGGCGTGCACGCCGTCCGCGTCTCGTCCCCTCGTCCCGGACGGGTCGTCCTGTCCGCCACCGTCCGCGATCCACTCGTCCGGGTCGAGACTCTGCCCGCGTCGCCCGAGCTGCTCAAGGTCATCGTGGGCCGTCTGGAGACCGGCGGTCCGTGGACCATCGACTTCAAGACCGTCCCGCACTGGCTCAACGCCGGAGCCACGCAGTCCGGCAAATCCAACCTCGCCAACGCCCTGGTTCAAGGGCTCGCTCCGCAACCGGTCGCACTGGTCGGCTTCGACCTCAAGGGCGGCGTGGAGTTCACCCCGTACAACCCGCGCCTGTCGGCGCTCGGCACCACGCGGGCCGAATGCGTCGCTCTCCTGGATGACCTCGTTGGCCTGATGACTAGTCGCATGGCCCAGTGCCGCGAAGCTGGCGCCCGCAACATCTGGCAACTACCGGACGACCAACGCCCGGTGCCCGTCGTCGTGCTCGTCGACGAGTTGGCCGAGCTGTACCTGATGGCAGACAAGAGCGAGAAGGACGAGATCGCCAAGACCTCGACGGCTCTCCTACGGGTGGCCCAGCTCGGGCGGGCGTTCGGCATCTACCTGTTCTGCTGTGGCCAGCGCATCGGCTCCGATCTCGGCCCAGGCGTCACCGCCCTACGCGCCCAGTGCTCGGGACGGATCTGCCACCGCGTCAACGATCCCGAAACCGCGACCATGACCCTCGGCGACCTCGACCCCGCCGCACTTGCCTCGGCACGCGCCATCCCCGCCGAGACACCCGGCGTCGCGATCGTCGCCTCACAGGACGGCCAGTGGTACCGCGCCCGCTCCTTCTACGTCAGCGAGCAAGCCGCCGAGCACGCCGCCACCGCCTACGCCGACCAGACACCGGCCTGGGCGGACGTCATCTCCGGCCATGCCGCGCAGATGAGCGACGCCGACCTGGCCGAGTTCCTCGACTCCATCCCGGACCCGCGAAAGGCCTAAATCCGATGCGACGCCTCGCCCGCTGGTCGCTCGACACCGGCCCCGTCTTCGTCCTGGCCATTATCGCTGGAGCCGGGTCTTTCACCCACATCCGCGATACCGCCAGCGAACATGGACAGTCCGGCTGGATGGCCTGGGCGATCGCCGTCTGCATCGACCTGACCTGTGTCATGGCCGCCCGCGAACGCCAACGCGACAAGAAGACCGGCCGCAGGCGGCGCGGCCTGATCTCCTGGCCCGTCCTGGTGCTAAGCGGCGGTGTCGTCCTGTCCCTGGCCGCCAATCTGCAGCAAGCCGACCCAACCGTGTGGGGACGGATCACCGCCGCCACCCCAGCGGCAACTTTCCTCGTCGCCATCTCGATGCTCGAACGCCGGACGTCCGGCCCTCGTCCCGAACCGTCCCAGGACGTCTCCGAGACGTCCCCGGCAGACGTCTCACCGTCCCGTCCCCGTCCCAGCGAGCCCGAGGCCGTCCCCGGCACCGATCGTCCTGCCCTCGTCCCCGCCCAGGACGGCCAGAACGAACAACCAGGACCGTCCCCGGCACTCGTCGACTACGCCCGCCGCGTCGCCGACGAACACCACGCCAGGCACGGCAAGCCCATCACTCGCGATGTTCTCCGCGCCCGCCTGGGCGTGTCCAACCAACTCGCCTCCGACCTGCTCCGCACCCTGCGGACCACCCCGGAAACCAGCTGAAAGGCAATCACCATGCAGAACGAACGAGACGCCCTCATCGCCGGACTCATCGCCCTGGCCGGCTTCCTCAAGGCCAACCCCGAGGTACCGGTCTCGCTGGCACCCGTCATCCTGCGGGCCTTCTCCGCCAACGGGCCAGACCACCAGATGCGCGCCGAGGTCGACAAGGTCGCCGCCCTGCTCGGTACCGAGATCGACCCCGACCACTTGCCCTACGGCCACTACATGACCGCCATCGACTTCGGGCCGGTCCGCTACGAGTTCATCGCCATCCTCGCCGCCGCCCGTGCCCGGCACGCAGCCGAAGACAGCTACCGCGGCTGTATCAAGAGCGACAACCTCTAGGAGATACCACCATGCGAATCCGCCTCGAAGGCAACCGCGCCGAACTCACGCTCGGCATGATCCACCTCCGCCAGCTTTTCACCGTCACGTCCATGTCGCGCGCCTTCCCGAACCGGAACCGGCCGCAGCACTACCGGCTCTACCTCACGATCACCCCGCGCAAGGACCGCTGACCATGGAGCCCGAAGAGCTCGAAGCCGACTGGACCGACATCCTCGCCGCCGTCCTGCTTGCTCACGGCCACTGCTGCACCTGCAACGGCACAGGCCTCGACGGCGACGGCGACACCTGCCGCGACTGCGACGGCACCGGCATCGACAACCACGGCGCATAGCCGAGATCCCCTCACCTGGCCACACAACCGCCAAGTTCCGCGCCAGGTGAGGGGCCATCCCACCAGATCGCATCCGGATAGGACGGTTCCATCTTGCACCACCCACACGCCATAGCCGGGATGATCTCCCGACTCCATCACCCGAACTACGACCGCTGGGCCCGCCAGATCAAGCGATCCGGAGGCTGTCGACAGCCCATCCACCTGCGCGGCAAGGTCGAGCACTACGACCGCCTCACCGGTCAAATTCTCCACCGTTACAGCACCATCCACGAGCCGGACGGCGTCCTGCGCGTGGCGTGCAAGACGCGGCGTGCCTCCCGCTGCCCGGCCTGCGCCGAGGTCTACCGCGCCGACACGTACCAACTCGTCCGCGCCGGCCTAGTTGGTGGCAAGGGCGTCCCCGAGACGGTCAGCGCGCACCCGTGTCTGTTCGTCACCCTCACCGCACCCTCCTTCGGGGCCGTGCACGTGCGGCGGGAGAAGAACGGCAAGGTCCTGCCCTGCCACGCTCGCCGCGACGCCGAAACTTGCCCGCACGGGCAGGTGATGTCCTGCACCGACCGGCACAGCGCCGACGACCCACGGCTCGGCGAGCCGCTGTGCCCGGACTGCTACGACTACGACGGCTCGGTGCTGTTCAACGCCATCAGTCCGGAGCTGTGGCGGCGCTTCACGCTGGCCTTGCGCCGCCGCTTCGCCAGGCTCAACGGCCTGACCGTCAAGGCCCTGCGTGAGCACGTGAGCATCGCCTTCGCCAAGGTCGCCGAATACCAGCGGCGCGGGGTGGTCCATTTCCACGCGGTCATCCGCCTCGACGGACCGGACGGCCCCGACTCACCACCCCCGGCCTGGGCGACGGCCGACGTGCTGGGCCAAGCCGTCCAACATGCGACTGCCGCAGTGACGGCGGAGATCAAGCCACTGGGCCGGACCTTCCGCTGGGGCACACAACTCGACGTTCGTCGCATCACCATGGACGGCGAACTGACCGAACAGGCCGTCGCCGCGTACATAGCCAAATACGCCACGAAGGCCGCTGAATGCGTCGGCACCCTGGACCGGCGCATCCAACCGCTCGACGACCTGAACCGGCTACCGGTCCGTGAGCACGCCCGCCAGCTGATCGCCGCCTGCATACGCCTGGGCAGTCAGCCAGGGTTGGCCGACCTCCGGCTGACCCACTGGGCCCACATGCTCGGGTTCCGTGGCCACTTCTCCACCAAGAGCCGCCGCTACTCCACCACCCTGGGCGCCCTGCGCGCCGCCCGCGAAGAACACATGCGCACAGAAGAGATCACCACCGGACGGCTTCCCCTCTTCGAGGAGGACACCGTCCTGGTCATCGCCCACTGGCAGTACGCCGGACAGGGGCTCTCCCTGGGAGAACAACTCCTCGCAGCGGCGATCACCGGCGTCCCCCTCTCAACCGTCGGCGGTGATGCTCGATGAGCAGAAGCGACGAGTTGCTGACCGTTCCGCAGGTCCTTGCCGAGCTGGGTGGGGTCTCCCGTCGCACCTTCTACCGCTGGCGCGAGCTCGGCCGTGCGCCGGTCTGCATCCAACTGCCCAACCTCGAACTCCGCGTCTGGCGGAGCGACCTCACGGCCTGGCTCGATGCGCGACGGGAGGGGAAGTGAAGACCACCTACGACGTGAGGTTCAGCCAGATCCAGCAGCGCTCCAATCGAGGTACACCGGTCTACGTCGCCCGCTGGCGGGTCGCCGGTAAGGAGAGATCGAAGAGCTTCCGCACCAAAGGGCTGGCCAACGCCTTCATGTCCGACCTGCGGCAGGCGGCCAAGGCGGGGGAGGAGTTCGACATCGCCACCGGCCTGCCGGTATCGATGCTCGCGCCGGAAGCCTCCGGGCCGTCGTTCCTCGAGTTCGCCCAGGCGTACGTGCTTCGCCGCTGGAACACCTCGGCGGCCCGGACGCGCGAGACCGACGCGTATGCGCTCCTGACGCTGATCCCGGCCTTGGTGGCCGACGCACCGCGCCGTCCCTCCGCGGAGGAGCTGCGTGAGGTCCTCAGAATTCACGTTCTCCTGCCAGAGAAGAGGCGTGCCGAGCTGACTACAGCTCAAGCTGCGGCGTTGAGCTGGCTGGAGAGGGCGTCCCTTCCATTGGCGGCACTGGGGGAGGCGCACGTTCTTCGAACCGCGCTGAACGCCATATCGGTCACCTTCGCCGGTGCTCCGGCAGGGGCGAACACGGTGCGGCGGAAGCGCTCCATTCTGCATCACCTCCTGGAGCACGCGGTGGAGGAGAAGGTGTTCAGCAGCAATCCGCTGGACGGGATCAAATGGACGGCGCCGAAGGCCCTGACGATCGTTGACCCCCGCTCGGTGGTCAACCCGTCCCAAGCGCGAAAGCTCCTCGACGCCATCCCCCAGGTAGGCCGCAAGCGCGGTGTCCGGCTCAAGGCCCTGTTCGCCTGCATCTACTACGCCGCCCTCCGACCGGAGGAGGCGGCCGACCTGCGGTTGAGAAACTGCACGCTGCCGGAGACAGGCTGGGGTCTGATCGTCCTGGAGAAGGCACGCCCCCAGGGGACGAAGCGCTGGACCAACTCCGGCGAGACCCACGAGTCACGCTGCCTGAAGCACCGCGCGGACAAGGAGACACGAGAGATCCCGATCCCGCCCGTCCTGGTCGCCATGCTCCGCGAGCACATCGCCACGTACGGCACCGCCAAGGACGGCAGAATCTTCCGCACGGGCACCGGCGGCTCCTACTCCAGCTCGGCCTACTCCTATGTCTGGCAGGAAGCCCGCAAACTCGCCCTCACCCCGGAACAGATCGCGTCGTCGCTGGCCGCCAGGCCGTACGACCTCCGTCACGCGGCGGTCTCGCTGTGGCTGAACGTGGGCGTCCCGGCCGTAGAGGTCGCCAAACGCGCCGGTCACAGCGTTGACGTCCTGCTGCGCGTCTACGCCAAGTGCATCGACGGCCAGCAAGAGCAGATCAACGGCAAGATCAACGATGCCTTGAACGAATAGCGCAGGTCTATCCGCCTCCGGCCCCGGGCGACCGGGGCCATGCCACTCAATGCCGCTCCTCAGGCCGCGTCGCTCCCGCCAGAGGTCGTTACGTTGCGTCACTCTTGCATGCACGGGCAGCGAGAGGAGGACCATGAACAGTGATCAGAACCGCTCCGCCTTCCCTACCGGAGAGTCACGTCCGGTGCGGCGCCCGCCGTACGGCCTGCCGCTTCGGGACCGGCCGCGCCTCCTCGCCTCATCTGACTCGCTCGGCTGGAGAAGGTACTCGACCCCGGCCCCGCCAGAACGATCCGCTCTTCGAGGCTGGGATCGCCTAACGCGACCGGCGGTCATCGTCGGCTTCCTGGCGTGCATAGGCGCCGGCTTCTGGTCGAGTTCATGGGGCACGAACGGCTACTCACCCCGGACGACGGTCGCCTCGATGCCGACGTCTCGCCCGATCATCTCTGAGGGCCCCGTAGCGCTCGCCTTGCCGTCGACGTCCACGTCCGCGCCTCGGACGCCTCCTCCCTCGGCGAGGTCCACGCCGAGTCCCAAGGTGTCGAAGAATAAGGCGACATCGTCCGGGAACCGTCATCGATCAGCGACATCCGCCGTGCCGCGTCCGCCTCAGCGTCGGGTCCTGCGCAGAAACCCAACGACTCGCGTTGATCGTGTGGAAGAGCCCAGGCGTATGGATAGGGAAGACGAGGGCAAGAAGCGAGAAGGATCGCTGATCGTTGCGATGTGCGACGAACTGTTTCCGACTTCCCGTCCTGAGTTCCGTTTCCGTAACCGTGCATGCCATCTGGTCTTTGGATAACGCACCACATTCGGGATCAGAGGCGGATGTCGGCGGCGATCGGTAGGTGGTCGCTGCCCGTCCTGGGGAGCGATTGGATCGCGGTCACCGTCATCGCACGGGCCAAGATCTGGTCGATGCGTGCCAGCGGGGCGCGGGCTGGCCAACTGAAGGCGAAATCGCGAGGTGGGGCAGTCATCAGCGAGAGGACCGGGCGCAACCCGCGGTCGTCGACGGTGCTGTTGAGGTCGCCGAGCAGAAGGATGCGGTCGATTGGTTCAGCGGTCAGCACCGCGCCGAGTCGGCGGGCGCTCTCGTCCCGGCGTACGGAGTCGAATCCGCCCAGACCGATTCGCACCGAGGGCAGGTGAGCGACGTAGATCGCGATGTCGCCGTGCGGGGTACGGGCGACCGCGCGCAGCCCGCGGTTCCAGTCCGGGCCGACGTCGTGCGGGCGGATGTCGACCGGGGCCGCCTCGGCGAGGGGGTAGCGGGACCAGAGACCGACCGTGCCTTGCACCGTCCGATACGGATACTCGACGCGCAGCGCGGCGTCCCAGGTCGGCAGGGCTGCTGGTACGAGCTCCTCCAGGCCGATCAGGTCTGGCCGGGTCGCGATCAACTCGCGCGCTGTGCTGGCCGGGTCGGTGTTCTCGTCACTGACGTTGTGCTGCACAGCGACCAGGTGATGTGGCCGTTCCTCTTGGGGCAACATATGCCCGCCGAATTGGACAAGCCAGGCGGCGGCCGGCAGCAGCGCGGCCAGCGCGCTCACCGCGGAGCGCCGCCACCAGGCCAGGCCGAGCAGCACGGGAACGACCAGCACGAGCCACGGCAGGAAGGTCTCGATCAGGCTGCCGAGGTAGCCAACCCCATTCGGCACGGCCCGAGGGAAGGCCAGGACGGTGGCGGTCAGCGCCGCGAGTGCGAGCAGGACGACACGGAAGATCGGCACCGCGCGATCCTTGCAGGCTTCCGCCACTTCCGGTATCGCCTACGCGTGCGTGAACGATGACGCTCGGAGGCCGCAGCCGTTCGGGGCGGTAGATGTCAGGAGCGAATCGATGAGGCGCTTCCTAAGGCGTAGATCTGTCCTCTCCCGACTGAGGGGCTGAAGACGTTTTCGGCATGGATGACTTTGCCTGGACAGTAGTGGCGGCCCAGGCAAGACCGAGATGCACGCCTTCGGCCAGAGGTCTTGCGTTGCCGATCTCCCAGAGGAAGCCCGCAGCGAAGGCGTCGCCTGCTCCGGTGGTGTCTACTGCATCTGTTGGGATGGCCGGGTAGTGGTCGCTCTTGCCCGATGAGTAGACGGTGACGCCTTTGGCGCCTTCGGTCACGATGACAGTGGCTTCCTCCGGGATCACGGAGAAGTCGTTACGGGATCCGATCAGGTATTGCATGGCGGGGGTGGTGCCCGGCGGGACGCTGGTGACCAGCGCTCCTGCGGCTGCCATGGCTTGGGCTGCGGCGGTGAAGGAGTCGTGCCAGGCGGCGAAGTAAACGATGTCTCCTGGCGCCACCGCCTCGACCGGGATCGTGATGGTGTGCAGCAGGTCAGCGTGGATGCCGATGATGGTCCGTTCGCCATTAGGCTCGATGAGCAGAACTACAGAGGACGTGTGCCCCGGCAGGACCTGCACATGATCGACGTCCACCCTTGCAGCAGTGAGCGTCATCGTCATGTTCTGGCCGGCAGCATCGGCCCCCACATAGCCCACCATGTGGACACGGCCCCCGGCCTGGCTGAGCGCGACGGCGACATTGGCGCCGGTTCCGCCTGGACGCTCGACGCTTTCGCCGGCTTGGACGAAGTGACCGCTCGCGGGGATGCGGTCAACGTACAGGGCGAGGTCCCAGGCGATGGGGCCGATGATCCAGAAGTCAGGCATACGCCGCCCGTCGCATGGCCCACAGCCCTTCGGCAAGCACGTCCAGCCCTACCGGGAGAGCGACTTGTGGTGCCCAGGGGATGTCCGCCGAGTCTTGGCGGCAGCTCAGGATGCCTCCGATGATTGCAGCCACGGTGTCAGTGTCCCCACCAAGGCTGACCGCATACCGCATGGCATCAACCGGTTCGTCGTGAAGGTGCAGTACATGCAGGATCGCCCCCAATGTGTCCATGACATCCAGCGAGACTCCGCTCGAATCGGGCTCCCATCCTGGGGTGAAGGGGACGCTGAAGTGATCGAGTTCTTCTCGGGCAACAGAGATCAGGTCCTCGGCGGTGCAGGCCTCGAACGCCCAAGATCCCATGGCGGCAACAGCGCAGGCGGTGGCGATGGCCTTCGGGTCGGCATGGGTCGTTTTCGTCATTCGTATGGCCAGCTCGCGGCGGCGTTCGGTATCGGTGGCGGGCAGGGCCCAGCCGATGGGCAGCACGCGCATCATGGCTCCGTTGGTCGCTCCGCCATCGGCTACCAGTGACCCGGTTGCCTCAAACCGCGCGACCGCTCTGCGAGTGGTGGGGCCGGCTCCCCGCATGGTCGGCAGTGCCGCAGCCAGGGCGGTGAGAAAGGCGGCCTCTGAGCCGCCGGTGCCGATCAGATTCTGGGCAAGCAGGATGAGCTGTTCGGTGTCGTCTGACGTGCTGCCGAGCGGCCATCCTTCTCGTGTGGTGAGCGTGTCGGAGAGACGGATGTCCTGGCGAGGTTTTCCCTCCCAGGGGACGCCGAGAGCGTCGCCACAGCAGAAGCCGGTCAGCCCGTTGAGGATGCGTACTGCAGGTGGGATCGCCTGGTCGGGGAACAACTGGGCGAGGACGCCGAACCCAGCCCGCTCGATGGCACGTCGCCCGCGGTCGGCGTAGCGGACGCGTTGGCGACCTTGTGCCAGGCGTGCCAGTGAAAGGTAGGCAGAGGCCATGTCGTAGGGGGTGCCGTGGTGCTCGAACTCTTTCAGCGCCTGGGTGGTCAGTTCCCGCGCGCCGCCATGGTCGCCGTTGGCCTGCCGTACGTCGGCTTCGCTGTGGGTGACCTTCGCCGCGAGTAGGCCGTCACCGAGATCTCGGGCTGCGCGACCGGCCTCGGCGAGAGTCTGAGCGGCTTCTCCTATCAGACCTAGTCCGCATTGGGCCTTGCCCAGCCCGTGGAGGGACTGAGCGATTCCGCGGGCGTCTTCTGACGCTCTACGGATGTCGAGGGCCTTGTTCTGGCTGTCCAACGCGATCTGCCACGTGCCGGTGGCCTCGGCGACCAGCGCTGCGTCCTGTAGCAGGCCGGCGTACAGGGCCTGGTCGCGCAAGTGGGCGGGACGGGCAGCCACGTCCTGCAGTGCCTGGTTGATGAGCGCGTCGGCACGATCGACGTTGCCGGAGAAGTATTCGATCTCGCCGAGAAGTTTGAGCCAGGGTGCCTGGTCAGTCGTGGCGTTCATGCCCTCGGTGGCGTGCCCACGTCCTTCTGCGAATCGTCCTCTATACAGCTCGATCTCGGCCAACCGGAACAGGAAGCCTTCCCGGGCGTTCCCTTCCGTGAGCGCCAACGCCGCCCGGGCCAGGTTCTCGGCCCTTTCGAAGTCACCTCTGCAGAAGGCCACCTCGGCGCGGAGCAACTCGGCATGTGCTGACCGGTGAGGTAGCCCGTCCAGCAGGGCTTCGGCCTGGACCCAGCGGCCGAGCCCGAGGTAGGCGCGGGCCACGCGGTACAGGCAGCGGCCTTTGTCCTCGTCGCGGTCGATGCGTAGTTCGCTGAGCAGACTTGCGAGGGCGCGGCATTGGTCGAAGCGGCCGGTGGCGAGGCTGCGATCCATGAGCGTGACCCAGGCGGCCACGCCTTGGGCGGAGTGGAGGTGGCTCAAGTGGTAGGCCGCCTCCAACTCGGCGGTGAACTCCTGGCGCCCGCCATAGTGCCGGGCCAGCGCCTCATGGGCTCTGCGCACCTCCGCCGGGCGGACGTGTTGGAGTGACCGGCGCAGGATGTTGTGCATGGTGTAGGCGCCAGATCCGCTGGCCGTACCTCCCCGTAGCGGCGAGATGAAGGAGAAGGCCGTCACTTTGCTGAAGGCGCTGCGGTCGCAGGGGAAGTCCAGCGTCTGGCCGAGGTGGTGGAAGGTTTCGGCGGTGAAGGCGCGGCAGGCACTCACGGCCAGGATGCCGTACTCGGCCTCGGCGGGCGTCCACTGCAGCAACCGGCGAGCCAAGTCGCGTTCCTTGTCGACCAACGTGACAAAGTCGGCAGGATCCAGACAGGACCCGGCGGCCAGCGCCACGTCGGCGCACAAGCCCAGGAAGTAGGGGTGCACCTCGTCTGGAGCGGTGGAGGCGTAGTTCACCAGCGCTGCTTGCATGGCGGGATCGGTAATGCCGGCGAGGGTGAGGTACTGCGTCGCATCCGCGGTGGTCAGGTGGCCGACCAGCCGGTGATCGATATAGCGCTCCGGGATGGGCAAGACGGGCGCGGACGGCCACGGCGGACGGGTGCGGCCTGCCACGACGGCGACGATCCCGGCTCCCAGATCGAGGTGGCCGAGCAGACAGCGCAGCCACTCATCGCGCATCAGCTTGTCAGCGTGGATCAAGCTGTCGGCATCCCCAATGGCCTCGCCGAAGAACGCCTCGTGGGTGTCGAAGAGCAACACGATCCGCGCATGGTCGCCAGCAGCGTCGTTGAGATCCTTGGCGAACAGACGCGGCAGCTCATGCAGGAGGTCCGGCTCAGGCACCAGAGCCAGGATGTACTCCGCGTCATCTTGGGAGAGACGGCGCTGCATCCGCCTGCGGGTGAACGCCTTGTCCATGCGCGAATTGAGCATCTGGAACAGTTGCTGCCCCACGCGCAGAACCGGCAGCGTCAACACGGCATCGGCGATGTCCAACGCGATGTTGACCTCGCCGCGGGGGAACAACTCGGGCACCCGATGGGCGATGTCGAAGCCGAGCTTGTGGAGGTAGGTGATGGCGGCGAAGTCGAAGCGGGGCGTGGCGATCCCGTGTAGGGCAAGTTGGCGCTTGAGCATGAACAACGCCGAGAACGCCTCCTGCGGACGGTTCTCACCCGCCGGCCGGGCTCCGAAGTCGATCCTGGCCACCGGCACCTGCTGACCGTGCTCGGCCAGTCGCTCCAGCAGTTCAGGGTCAGGGGCGTCGCGAACGCTTTCCCACCTGTCGGTACGCAGGCAGCAACGCTTCTCCAGATGGCGCAGCAGCAAGGACTTGCCGTTGCCACCCAGCCCGTGCAGGTAGAGGATCCGCTCAGGGGGTGGGTCCTCGTTGATGCGTGTGACGACATGCCGGGTCAGCTCGAAGCGGTTTGCGAACAAATCGAGTGAACGGTCATGCGCTACTACAGATCTGGTTTTTCCCTCCTGAAAGATCGGCACAGTCAACTCGGTATGTGTGTAAGTCGCATGTGGTATCCCGTCCCGGGTAGACGAGCGTCTCAACGGCGTTGTACGGCCCAGATCCATGCAGCAGGACCGACGTTGTGAAGCCGTCTTGACAGGTTCTACACCGGGCGTCGGCCCACTTCCACCTGGTTGGACTGCTTGCTCTACTGCTCTCCGCCACCGAACAGTTGCCAGAACCGCTCCTGACTCGCTCGGTCTCCGCCTCCCTGATCTCGACGCGTTCCTCGCCGGACTCACCATGTCGGCGTTCCCAGATCACATCGCTGACATGCCACGCCTCCCGGCGGGAGAATGTAGGCGCGTATGTGGACCTCCGCCCGCTCGGTGGCAGTAACGACAGATTCTGGTGGGTTGAGACCCGCGGACGGGCGGTTGAACCGGGAGCGCGCCGGCTCGCGTACTCCTGGGCGAAACGGCGATCGCCATATCGGTACCGCAGGAATCCGTAGACAAATGTCGGGTTAGTCCTAGGCTGGTTGGCGATCCGGATGTGTTCCCCGACGATGCCGGAAACGCTTATGACGCAGCCGACCGATCTCCCGTCGAAGCCGTTCGACCATGAGTTCTCTGGAATCCACCCATCGTGGATGGACCAGTTCGAGAAAGCACTTGGCCGTGCCGGAGAGCTGTTCCGTAGGCAGGAGCCGCTGGTCCGGCGTGTCATGGAGAAACTCGAGCTGGATGTCTCGGGGCTGGCCGCCATGCGGGAGGCGGAGGGCTGGATCCGCGCCAAGACTCCTGAACTCCGGCGGCGGAACGAAGCCATCCAGGCGATGGAAAAGACCTGGGGACCCGAGCGGTCGAATGGACTGCTCGGATTCGACGAGGAACTGCACAAGAAAGTCTCCTACGACGCCGACGCCTACGCGGCGGCGGCCGCCCTCAACGAGGCTGCGGATGGCGAGGAAGTCGACGACAAGACGCTCCCCCACCTGGAGAAGCACGCGGGAGACGCCGGCTTCGCGCTCAAACTGATGAACGCCATGGGCCCGGAGCGGGTCCGGCGTCTCCTCGCCAAGACCGACGGGAAGGACAAGAAATCCCAGCGCCTGCAAGCGGCTCTGGGCAAGGCGCTCGGTAGTGCCAGCGCCCAGTTGAGCCCACAGTGGCGCAAGGACCTGACGGCCAACCTTTCGCGCAACACTCAAGCCGGGATCGCCGCCGCACTGAAACACGGAACCTTCAACAGCTCTTTCCTGCTGGAGGTGGCCAAGGCGCTGGATGCTACGGAGCGCAAGCAAGCGATGCACCACGGTGTCGAACGACATCCGATGGTGGACGTGATGGAGGCGTTGAAGAAGCACCCATACGTCGCCCAGGGATTCTTCGCCAGCGGCGACAGGCTCAAGTACTACACGACCATGCTCCCTTTGGGGGATGGCGGCGTGGCGGTGGGCGAAGCGCTGGAAGCGGCCACCATGATCTACCGGGACCGCGCGGGGTCAGCCGCGCAGCCGTCCTCCGGTTACCTGTCGGCCAAGCTGGCCTCGGACCTCATGCATCTCGAATACGAGCAGATTCACGCGGGCAAGCGGCAGGAAGCGTTCGTCGTGCCCATCTCCATCGGGCGGATCCTGGCAGCGTACATTCCCGATGTCAATCGGGCCGCGAAAGGAGGGATCGAAAAGCCCGGAGTTTACGAGCAAGACCATCCCGGCCTGCCCGGGCCCGAGCCTTGGGGCGCAAAGTTCGACCGACAAGAACTGCGTGAAGTGATGAAGAACGTCTTCACCAAGGACGAGAAGGCCTTCGGGTTGGTTATGGCCGCGCAAGCGGCGCTGAGCAGCAGACTGTTCGACCACGCCGCCGCACAGCCCGCCGGGAACGACCGCAAGAACGCCATGGCCTCCGCCACGCTCGAAGCCGCTGCAGGTTTCGGGATGCTCGCACACGCGGCCGGCATCGGAAAGATCGAGGAAGGCCGTGAACTGGACGAGGCACAGAAACGCAACATGAAGATCCTTATGGCGGTCATCAACACAGGACTGTCCTTCCCACAGACAGCGGCATGGCCGATCACAGCCAGCGTGGTGAGTTCCTGGAGTGGTGTAATCGAGGACAGCGTCAAAGGGACGGCAGAAAAGGATGCCATCGCGTCCGCCAATTCCGCCGCTGACCGGACCCGCGAGCTCGTCGGTCTGCTCGCGGCGCAGGCCATGTTCAACCACGGCCTGTTCGGATCGGCGAACCCGCCCGCCAAGTCCCATCCCTGGGCATCGCTGACCGACCTGAAGCCCGGCGAAGATCCCCGCAAGGCATTGAACAATTTCCTCAAGGACGATGGTAAGACGCTGATGACCCTGGAAGAGATGATGAAGTCCGACCAGCGACCCTACGATGCCTACAAGGCATGGCTATCCCGCTCAAAAGACAACCCATGGGTGGACCTGGAAATGAAACAAACCTTGGACGGAGCCTTCAAAAACGGCTTCCCATACTTCTAAACCGATGAAAGAATCCATCGCCCGAGTAGCCACCCTGCTCGCCTGCGCACTGGTATTGACAACGGCATGCCAGGAGGACAAGCCGCCCGCAGTCGATACGGCTCCCCTTCCGTCCGTGCCCGCCCCTCCTTACCTGTGTGATCATATTCCGGAGGCTGCGGCCAAACTGATGACTGGGGTGAGCAAGCCCGTCGTGGTCGGTTTTCTCAAGGAATGGCGCAACGGCGTGGGTTACGGCACGTGCGCCACCTACCAGCCGACAGGTGAGCGGGCCCAATTGCTGTACGTCGTCCTCGATTCTTGGGGCGTCCGCGGTCAGATTGATGAATATCTCAAAGATGGCGGGAAGCTGCTGCCCGCAATCGTGCCTGGTGGCTACGGAGCGTACATAAAAGATCCTGATCAGGAGACCCGGGTGGCCGCGTTGATCGTCAAGGGTAAAGCCCGGCTGTCAGTCGAGCTCGTACGGGGCGTCAAAGGGCGGGACAACGCCGCGGACCTGGTGGCGCTCATGAAACTAATAGCACCGAGACTCCTCGCCGACACCGACACACCGTCCCCCAGTCCGTCCCGGAAGAAGGGGAACTGAACCGATGCCCGAAATGGTGCCCAATCCGCTGCGGGAGGCGTTGCAGGACGCGCTGCGGACGATCGAGCCGCTGATTCACGAGATGCGAGATGCGCTCAACGCCCCCGCCAAGAACTTCCACACCGGCAGAATCTGGACGGGCCCGGTCGCCAAGACCTTCGACGGAGAGCTCGATCGGCACAACGGGCGGGTTCAGCATGCGGGTGAAACCATCCTGAACGATCTACGCTGGCAGATCACGCGTACCGCAGCCGAGGTCACCGAGCAGCAGGCGCTAGAGATCAGCCGCCGGTACGACCTGTAGCCGGTCCGGCGCGGTGCCAGCGCAGGCCATACTGAACTGATCATCACTCCAGAGCGTGGAGACTACGCCCGCTCACGGTTAGGAAGCGGCGTCGTTCGGTTTTTGGCGGAAGTACCTGGTGAGAAATCACTCTCATCGCGCCGCTTTCGATCCTGCCCTCCACCCCAGCGATCCGCTGTGCATCGGAGGCCCCCGATCGGCAGATCGGGACTGGATTGAGTGAAGATCCCGGTAATCTCAGGACGTATCGGTGATGCGGCCCGACGGGCTTCCGCTCTGATGGCGGACACGCCCCCATACCGCACGAGTCTTTCGTGCTGCCTGGGGGTAGATCCGTGGCCGTTTTCCGGCATTCGGCGGAAAGTCTGGTCCAGCTGGTGTCCGAGTCGGTGCCCGAGCGCGTCCTCAGTGATGTGATTGCGGACTGCCTGCGCGCCACTCAAGGGATCAATCCGGGTAGGGGTGAACGCAGGTCCTGGGACCGGAGCATCCCGATTCTGGCCAGGGATCTGGTTGAAGCCGGACTTGGTGGCGTCGAGATGCTCGTCGAATACCAACTCCCGTTAACCAGCAAGCGGGCCGACGTCATCCTCGCCGGGCGGGACCGGCGGACGGGAGCCGACTCCTATCTGATCGTCGAGCTCAAGCAGTGGAGCCAGGCCGAGCTCTACGAGGACGACGCCGATCTTGTTCTGGTGTCGGGCATGGGCGATCGGCCCAAGCTTCACCCGGTCGTGCAGGTGCGGGGCTACTGCGAATACCTGGCCGATTTCGTCGGGGCTCTGGATCAGCACAGGAACGCGGTGCGTGGGGTTGCTTACCTGCACAACGCCAGCGATCCGGACATCCACGATCTCTATGACCACGTCGAGGACGAGCGCACTCGGCTCTTCAGCAAGACGCGTAGGGGTCAGTTCGTCGACTACCTCAAGGCGCAGTTCGCGCCCGAGTCGGGGGCCGCGGTGGCCGATCGCCTGTTGTCCAGCGCCATCCGTCCGTCCAAGCAGTTGCTGAAGGTCGCTGCGGGTGAGATCAAGAACCGCGATCAGTTCGTCCTGCTGGCCGAGCAGCGTCTGGCCTACGAGATGGTGCTGCACGCGGTGGAGAAGGCACGGGCGGGCAACTCGAAGCAGGTGGTGATCATCACGGGAGGACCCGGCTCCGGCAAGAGCGTCATCGCGCTGTCCCTGTTGGGTGAGCTCTCCGATCGCGGCTACTCGGCTCTGCATGCCACCGGTTCGCGCTCCTTCACCGAGACGATGAGGCGCGTTGTCGCCAGGGGATCGACTCGGATGAAGGCGGTGTTCAAGTACTTCAACAACTTCATGACCGCCAAGCCCAACGATCTGGATGTGCTGATCTGCGACGAGGCCCACCGTATTCGCGAGACCTCGGCCAATCGGTTCACCAGGTCGGCCGAGCGGACGGGCCGGCCACAGCTGGACGAGCTGATTGCCGCCGCGCGGGTGCCGGTGTTCCTGCTGGATGAGCATCAGGTGGTACGGCCGGGGGAGATGGGGCGGGTCGCGGACATCACGGCCTACGCCGATTCTCTCGGACTTGCCGTACATCAGGTCGATCTGGACGCGCAGTTCCGCTGTGGCGGGAGCCGCAAGTACGAGGAGTGGGTGCTGCGGCTGCTGGGCCTGGACGGCGGCGCTGCGGAGGCGTGGACGGGTGACGACCACTTCACTGTTTCCCTCGCCGAGTCGCCATACGAGTTGGAGGCCGTGTTGAGGAGCAGGCTGGAAGCAGGGTATTCGGCTCGGATGACGGCGGGATTCTGTTGGCCGTGGAGTGCCCCGAACGGGGATGACAGCTTGGTCGCGGACGTGCGGGTCGGTGACTGGGCGCGTCCGTGGAACGTCAAGGGTGACAGAGCCGTGGGGAACGCTCCGGCCAGCGCCTTGTGGGCCTCAGCTCCCGGCGGGTTCGAGCAGGTGGGATGCGTCTACACCGCCCAGGGATTCGAGTACGACTGGAACGGCGTGATATTCGGCCCGGACCTCGTCTACCGCGACGGCAAGCTTGTCACCGTCCGCAGCGCCAGCAAAGACCCGGCGCTGGTGCGCAGAGGAGTCAGTGACGAACAGGCGGACCGGCTGATCCGCAACACCTACAAGGTGCTCCTGACTCGCGGCATGATGGGCACCGCTGTGTACTCGGTCGATCCGGCGACGCAGGAGTTCCTCGCGGGGCTGCTGGAGCCGCGTGTATGAGTGCCCCCTGCGGAACCCAGTGCACACCAAAGTCTCCATCAAAGTCGGGGCGGTTCAAGTTCGGTCGGTCCGGTTATCCAGGCCGGGCGTATCGAAGGATCCACCTTCTACGCTCCACCGGACGGGCACGCTGGCGGTGATCGAGGGGCAAGGCGCAGACCGGCCCGTACGCGAAGCTCGTGACATCTCCTCACTCCAGGCCTCAGGGTTTCGCCACCGCGATGAAGATCGACGGACAAGCTGTGGCCGCTTCGCAGGCGTACGGCATCGGCTCGTGACCGGTTTATCAGCTTCATCGGCTGGGCCCGAGCAGGGTGGCGGCGGCGATGTAGTCGCCTACCACGGCCTTGATGTCCTCGACCGCGGTCGGTGTGTCACCCTGAACGCACATCTATAACACCCGCCCCGACAGCGTGAGCATCTTGGTGACACATGCCAACGAACGCGACCGGACATCCAACCTCGGTCGCGTCCTCGGAGCGGTGTAAAAGGCTCGACGAGGTAGGTGCCGTGAGTGGATCTTAGGCGGCCTCGGTGGCGG
>NZ_JBQHCV010000065.1:0-20918 GCF_052068215.1 Nonomuraea sp. H19
AAACCGCGACCGCAACGCGTGGGCGGCGTGCAACGCCAGCCGGGTCTTGCCGACCCCTCCCGGACCGGTCAGCGTCAACAGTCGCGTTTTCGACACCAAGCGCCGCACATCGGACATCTCACGTTGACGCCCGACGAAAGTCGCGCTTCCGGCCGGTTCTTGTACCCGGCCAGTTTGATCAGCCATCTTGCTGCCAGCTTACACGCGCCTTCCACCTGGGCATTTACGACGTCAGTCCGGTGACGGTGGTGATGTTCAGGTGCATCAGTTGCGCCGTGACGAAGTGGTCGGGCCCGAACTGCCGGGAGATGGCATCGTCCATGAAGGCGTACTTCTCCGCCAGGCTGACGAACACGCGCCGGGCATGCCGGTAGGCGCCGATGGCGATGGTCGCCATCGAGGCGGCGTCCAGGCCGTGGCCCATCGCGTCGATCACGGCCACGTGCAGGACGTTGTCGTTCAAGGCGTAGTCGAAGCTGTCGCTGGCGACGCGGTAGGCGGGCTCCAGCATGCCGGCTACCTCGACCTGCGGCACGCACATCGACAGCGACGGCAGCAGGCTCCAAGATCTCCGCGGACACGCTCATCGGCTCCCGGCGCCGGGCCAGGAAGAACTGGTCGGTGTAGGAGTTCTTGGTGACCAGCATGTCGGCGACCAGGCCGGCGAGCCGGCGCAGCAGGCGCCGGTCGTCGTCGGCGACGGCGTCCAGGGTCAGCGCCATCACCCCCACCTGATCGCTTCCGTCCAACAGGAGCAGGTACATCCGTACGCCGCGGGCCTGCGGCACCTCGACGACATCCGCGCGGAGGAAGGCCCGGCCGGCGGGGAACCGGCGATCGGCTCGGGCTGGCCCACGTGCAGCTTCCTGCCCGGAAGCGGCACCAGCAGCTCTTGGGCGTAGTCCTGCAGCAGGATGGAGACGTCTCGGCCGCCGATCCTGGCCACTTCCTCCGCGATCAGCCGCGGCGGCATCGGTCGTGACGGGAGCGGGGTTTGCGTCCACCCTGGCATGACGTGGCCTGTTGGGTGTAGCGAAAGTCAAGGCGCGGACCAGGGATTATTACCCACTGTGCCCTCATTGGCATTGCGCGTCAGGATGAACTAGATTGCGGCCATATGGGGGCAATAGTGCGACCGTGCCCGGGGAATCTGCCACTCGAGCTCACGAGCTTGGTCGGTCGCAGGAGGGAACTGGCTGAGGGCGAGCGCTTGCTCTCAGCTAGCAGGATGCTAACCCTCACCGGCGTCGGTGGAGTGGGCAAGACCCGGCTGGCGCGGCGGATCGCCGCCAAGATGTCACCGCAGTTCCACGACGGCCTCTGGTTCATCGAGCTGGCGCCCCTGGCGGCCGGAGACCTGCTCATCGAGACGGTCGCCGGCACCGTCGGATGCACGCAGCCCCACATGGCTTCTCTTGCCGAATACCTGCGAGACAAGAGGACTCTGGTGGTGCTGGACAGCTGTGAGCACCTGCTCGTCCAGTGCGCCGCCCTGACAGTCGAACTGCTGGCCACGGTTCCCGGGCTGTGCCTCCTGGTCACCAGCCGCCAGGCGCTGGGCCTGGCGGACGAGCAGATCCTCGGGGTTCCCCCATTGACGGTGCCGACGGCGGCGGAAACGTCCATGAACGGCGATCTGCAGAACGAGGCGGTGCGGTTGTTCGAGGATCGTGCCGCGGCCGTCATTCCCGACTTCCGGGTCGACGACACCAACATCCTGGCGGTGGCGCGGATGTGCCGGCGGCTGGACGGCATCCCCCTGGCCATCGAGCTCGCGGCGGCGCGCATGCGGGTCCTGTCCGTCGAACAGATCCTTCAGCGTCTCGAGGACCGTTTCCGGCTGCTGACGACCGGGCCCACCACCGCACCGCCGCGGCAGAAGACGCTGCGCGCGCTCCTGGACTGGAGTTACGACCTGTGTTCTGCCGAGGAGCGGACGATGTGGGAACGGCTGTCGGTCTTCTCCGGCGGCTGCGGCCAGGAAGGGATCGCGCACGTGTGCACCGGGAAGGAGATGACCTGGCAGATCGCGTCGGACGTGGTGGATCGGCTGGTGGATAAGTCGATCATGCAGCGGCGCGGGCAGGGCGCCGGCGTGCGTTACGAGACGCTGGACACGCTGCTCCAGTACGGCTGGCAGCGGCTGGTCGCCTCCGGCCAGGACAAGGCCGTGCGGCTGCGGCACCGCGACTGGTGCCGGAGCCTGGCGGCGCGGGCGGAGGCGGAATGGTTCGGCGAGCACCAGATGGACTGGCTCGGGCGCCTGGCCCGGGAGCAGGGCAACGTCCGGGCCGCGCTGGAGTTCTGTTTGAGCGAGCCGGGTGAGGCGTGGGCCGCACTGGAGATCGCCGCCGCGATGTGGAGCCATCGGCTCTCCTGGAGCTCCCCGAGCGAAGGACACCACTGGCTGGAGCGGGCGCTCGCACAGGAGCCCGGCGCCGAGGCCGTTCGGGCCAAGGCCCTGTGGGTCGACGCGTGGCTCGTGCTGCTGCGGGGCGACGCCAAGGCCGCGGAGCCATTGCTGGCGGAGTGCCGGACGCTGGCGGAGCGGCTCGGCGACGAGGCCCAGCTCGCCGGCGCCGTCCATATCACGGGGTTCGCCGCGTTGCTGGCCGAAGACTTCGCCCGTGCCTTCACACTGCTGGAAGAGGCCCTGGCCCGGCGCCGCGCCCTTGGCCACCGGGGGCACGCGTGGGTCGTGCTCTTCCAGCTGGCCATGACCGCCGTGCTCATGGATGATCCACGAGCCGCGAAGCTCTGCGATGAGGTGCTGGAGACGGCCAGGCAGGCGAACGCCGAGTGGTCGGTCTCCTACGCGCTGTGGGTCACGGCGCTGGCGCGCTGGCGGCAGGGCGCGCTCCGGAATGCCATGGCCATGATGCGCGACGCCGTGCGCCTGAAGCTGCACTGCAACGATCATCTGGGCCTCGCCCAATGCATCGAAGGGCTGGCCTGGATCCTCGCCAGCGACGAGCAGTACGAACAGGCCGCCCAGATGCTCGGCGCCGCTCACGCGGTCTGGCGGTCGATCGGAACGTCACTGCCCGGGCTCGGGCACCTGGCAGCAGCTCACGACCGGTGCGAGGCCACCCTCCGGCCGCACCTGCGGGAAGAGCGGTTCACGTCGGCCTTCGACCGCGGCTCACAGCTAACCCCCGACCAAGCCGCCGCCTTCGCGCTGGAGGGGGAGGGCGCACGGCGCCGGGAAGCCAGCCGTCCAGAATCCAACGCGACCTCCCTCCTCACCCACAGGGAGCGGGAGATCGCCGATCACGTCGCGAAGGGCCTGAGCAACAAGGAGATCGCCGAGGCGCTGGTCATCTCGCAACGCACGGCGGAGTGCCACGTCGAGAACATCCTTCGCAAGCTCAACTTCACGTCCAGGTCGCAGATCATCAAAACCTGGGCCTCGCGAGGGCCGGAGCTAGAGTGACATCGTCCCTTTGGCCTCGGGTTATGTACCATCTGGAGCCGCCCGGCCGGTCCGGGATCGGCGGCCATCTCCGATCCGCTCGTCCGGACCCGGGGTCCTCGCAAACATTTCGGCAGCATCCACACCCTCAGAGGGGTGGAGCCCCGACCTCAGCAGGCAGCACCACGACAGGAACTCGCCGATCGTCCCCATGATTGTGTTCACGGTGCCACGCTCTGGCATCCACCCGTCGGCGGCCACCGCCCGCTCAGGCCGGTAGCACCGAGGCAGTGCACCTGACATGCCTAAAGACCCCTAGATACCTGTTTGGCAAGACACGCCAACCTTACTTAACACACATGCCTGACTACTAAGAATCACCGAGATAACAGATGCAACCGGGCGGTGCCGTCGCTGTCGTCCAGACTGACCTCGTCACACTGCGCAGAGCGTCGCCATGGCGAAGACGATGACCGTGATCACAGCGACAGCTCCCCGAGCCACCTACCAAGCGTTATCGATGGGTTCACTGGCCTGAGTCTAGATTCGTCTCCCGCGCCGATCCGGGCGGTCACCGCCGGGCAGAGCGGATCTTTGCCTTGCCCGCCAAGATCCTTTGCCTGGTGCGGGTTTACTCGATGATCGGTTGCGGGGGCCGGACGGGTCGAGGCCCGATCGCTGAACAGATCGATGAGCGCCTGGACAGGAATGGTGTTCTGGCTGGAATGACGCAAGCGCCGGCCCGGAACGATGGCATAGCGGGAGCGGCGGCCCTCCCGCACCCGCTCCACATGACCGGCTTCCAGCAGGTCGGTCACGATGCTCTGGGCGGCTCGTTCGGTGATGCCGATGCGTTGGGCGATGTCGCGGATCCGCACCTGCGGATCAGCCGCGATGGCCACCAGCACGCGGGCGTGGTTGGTCAGAAACGTCCAGGCGGAGCGTCGATCGGCAGCGTCACCCATGTCCGTGACCATCCCCTCGCCGAGCAGAGGAAGAGCCAGAATCCCGGCACACACCTGAAGTTTACATGAGGAAAACTTCTTCAGGTGATCTTCTGGAGTTGACCCCCGATGGCGGACCGGTCACCTCTCGACGATCCACCCGGCGCGGCAGCGGCGGCCGCCCTACTTGCCTTACGTGACTGACAGGCCTTCAAGCGGCTGACCAGCAGGTTCGCTTGATTACCCCAGATAACCATCGGTGCCTTCCCGAACTGGCCGATTGAAGCGTGAAGAACTCCAATCTTCCCAGGTCAGAGGGCACCTCGCCTTATTTCACAACACATGCATCAGATTTCAAGCCGTGGATCCAGGCTCAGGGGTGATTACATAGAAAAGGGCCCTCCCAGAGGCACCTCGCCAGCGGTCGACTTCACTCGGAGGGGACCGTCGGAAAAGGACCAGGTCAACTGGCACCTCGTCGGCGGCCTACCCTACGTCACGCTCCGTTCCTTGGGAGCCCGGAGGTGAGACTCCCGGGCCGCCCGGCGCGTTAGCCTGGCAGGCGCGGATCGATGTGGATCTTGGGGGCGCTCCCCCACTCTGGGCGGCGCGGGCCCGCCAACACCAGGGCCGCCTCCTCCAGCGAGACCGTCGCCGCGACCAGCGGCCGGGGATCGACCAGGCCCGAGGCGTACAGCTCGACGGCGCCCGCCAGACCGCCGGACGCACTGAGTATCCCGTGGGCGGTGACGTCGCCGAGCACGAGCCTGCGCGTGTCGATGCGGCTGGGCTCGGCCGACAGGCCGATGAGGACGATGCGACGGCCCGGCTCGACGACCTCCACGGCGAGCGCGGGCGAGTCGCGCCCATTCGAGGCGTCGATGACCCCGTCGAACGCCGGCTCCGGGCGGCCGGTCCAGGTGCGGGTGAAGCCGAGGGAACGGGCGAAGTCCAGCGAGGGCTCCGTGAGGCCGAGCAGGTGCACCTCTACACCGCGCGCCGCCGCCATCAGCGCCGCCAGCAGGCCGATCGTGCCCGGCCCGATGACCAGGAGCCGGTCTCCCCGGTCGAGCGCGGCGGCGTTCACGGCCCGCAGCGCGTTCCCGCCGGGCTCCACCAGCGCGCCCAGCACGGGATCGACGGTGCCGGGCAGGGGCTGCAAGGCGTGGACGGGCACGGGAAGCCGCTCGGCGAGCGCGCCAGGCCAGCCGTTGCGCACGCCGATCTCGTACCGGTCGGCGCACAGGTGCTGGCTGCCACCGAGGCAGCGGGCGCAGCTCCCGCAGCCGAGCATCGTGTCGCCCGTGACATGTCGGCCGAGCCAGGCTGGGTCCACGCCGTCGCCGGCCTCGCGCACGACCCCCGCCCACTCGTGCCCGATGCGCACGGGATAGCGGGCCTCGCCCGTGTGCAGGTACGTCATCGCGCCTGAGTAGAACTCCATGTCCGTCCCGCACACGCCGGCCCGCTCGACCTCGACGACCACCTCGCCGGGGCCGGGCATCGGCGGCTCTACCTCCTGGACCTCCGCATGTCCAGGACCCGTGATGACGAAGGCGCGCATAATCACAGACGTTACCCTCCCCCGCACCCGTCCGCTTTCTGGGGCGGCCGGTCTGGTGCAAGGCGGGAGGGAACCTCAAGGTTGCCAGAGCCCGGCTGAGAGGAATCCGCCATGCACGCGAACGTGGGTGACCTGCTGATCATCCACGGTCACGTGGTCGGACAGGGGACAGGAAGGCCGAGATCGTCGAGGTCCGGGGTCTGACGGCACGCCCCCGTACCTTGTACGCCACGACGACGGCCACGAGCAGTTCGTCTACCCCGGACCCGACTCCTTCGTCGAGCCGGCCGAGCCGCAGTAAGGGTCGCCGCGCGTGGGCGCGCGAGATCCGGAAGTGGGGCGCGCCGGTTGGCTCGGAACACCGGCCCGGCAGTGCGGTCGGCCAGCAGGCGGGGCAGCAGCCACGCGGTGGCCCAGTGCACGTACTCGCTAGCGTCGCCCTTGGAGGCGGGTATGAGACTGGTTGCCATTGACGGTGAGATGGATCATGGTGCAGATGGTCATCGCGACCTGCGGGAAACACGTGACGTCTCCTGCTCATGCAGCAGAGCCTGTGCCACGGCGGCGGCGGTGACGGCCTCCTCGCGCTGCTGGTGAGCGGTGCGCAGCGCGCTGGTGGCGTTGGTGAGCTCGGTACGAAGCCGATCGGCCTCACCGGCGGCGTCGGCTCGAGCCTGGGCGGCGGCCTCGCGGGCCTGCTCGGCCACGGCGGCCGCGGTGACGGCTTGTTCGCGCCGCTGTTGTTCGGCGGCCAGCGCCTGGCGTAGCCGGTCGGCCTCCTCGGCTTGCGCCGCGGCGATGCCGCGGGCTAGGTCGTCGGCGGCGGCGTGGACGGCGGCCAGATCCATCTCATCGAGGGCGGCGCGGATGTCGCCGTCGGGGATCTCGGCCACCGAGCGGATCTTCAGCCACACCTCGCGCAACATGATCGCCGCGCCGTCCAGATCCTTGATGGTGCGCATCCGCTCCTTGTTCGCTTTGAACGCCGAGGTGCGCAGCAGGTCGCCGACCGCCAGGTCGAACACCTCGACCGCCTCATCGGCCGAGGTTGGCTCCATCACCGGGCGAAGGCCACCAGGGTGGCCAGCTTGCGATCGCCTGCCGGGGCATCGACGGCCTGAGCGCGGGCGGCATTGGCGAAGCGGGCCAGTGCGGCGATCCGGCCCGGCGGGATGGCCGACAGGTCCCAGGTGGTGGCGCCCAGAGCGCGCAGGTCCAGGTGCCGGTCGACGGCCGTCACTGATGCGCTGCTTGGCCACCAGCTTGCCGTTCTCATCGACCAACGCCACGTCATGGTGCTTCTCCGCCCAGTCGATACCGCAAGTGATCGGCAATCGAACCTCCTACGTCCGGTGTTCGCCCAGCATGTGAGCCTGCGCAGAGCCACGCAGCGCCCTAATAGAAGGGCTCGTCGGCCCGACATCCGATGAGCAGTTCGTGGCTCCAGCTCACCGCACGGGCCTCCGTCTATGGACAGAGCTCACCGGCTCGCCTTGCAAGCAGAAGTCACCGTGCGGACGGCTCGAGTCACGATCATGCCCCTCAGGGGGCCGGAGGCGCATCTGGTTCTGCGAGGGACACGACACCGGAGCTCGCAGTCTGTGGAAAGGAGTCAAGCCCCGGGTCTCAAGTAGGAGTCATCCGGCGCCGTGCAGTGCTATTAGGTCTCAAGCATTGCTCGGCGGAGCTGGCTCAGGCATCTGCAGACGACGAACGGGCTACGGGGGCTCATGACGGTGAACATGCGGGCGAGCTTCCATGGCCGACGACCCCAAGCGGCAAGCTTCCCTCCAAAAAGCGGTTTCCATATTCCTTGTCGGCCGATGAACACCAGCATGAGAGCCGAGGGGTCGGCAGAGATGTGGGCGTCAACGTCACGTGCGCACTCCGCGTCGAGCGTCAACGAACCGCGGTCGAAGACAAACACCGCGCGTCCGCCTCCACGCGGGCGCAGTTCGAAGCGAGCTCGGAAGGATCCGGCCTTCTCCTGGTTCAAGAAAGCAGTGGGCGGCAGAGCCGCGATAAGCGGAAGCACGCCGCCCTCGACCGCGAGCAGAGCGTGGTGACGCTGTATTGGCCACGAGCGCCCAGTGACTCTTGCGATGTCATGGCCGTGGATCAAGCATTCCTCGAGCAGGTGACAGGCCACCGCCGAGGGCGGCAGGCGGGCACCTTGCAGCCAATCGACGGTGACAACTGCTCGCGAACGCGACGCGACGTCGTCGAACTCGTTTGCAAGCGTGCCGATGCGATCTGCGAGTACGGCTGGGTCCCGTGCGCCGTCCTCGGCCAGCATCTTCGCGTTGACCTCGGCCATTCCCGCCGACGTCACCGTTGCTTCCGGGACCGGTCTTCCGGCGCCGGGGCCACGGCGTCGGTGTCGAAGCGAAAAACATGAGATAGGTGAGCCGCGACATCGCCCACGGTCCAAGTACCGACCGAAACGGAGTTGGAGTCGGGGACGCTCCGCACAAGTGCGACGAGGCTAGGGACAACCTCCCGCAACGCCGCACGAGCCTGGGCCAGGGTGTCGGGTGCGCCACTGTGCGTCGCAGCCGGGACCATGTCAGTACCTTCCTGGGCGTCAGGTTCCGGGCCTCGCCCGGGGCATGGGGTGTACGTCATCGATGCGCTCCCGTAGCGGGATCGCATCTGGCGGCGGCTGTCCCAATGGCGATCCATTGGGACAGCTGACGGTCGGCCGCAGCTGCGTGTCGTAGGCCACTACGACTCTCTTGGCGTCTTCCGCCGGACGTCCCCGCGAGCCGCAGAGGTGCGGCGCCCGCCGGGCGCTAACCGCCAGTCGCGGATCGCCACCGCGAACCGGTCGGGCGCGTCGGACTGCACGAAATGGCCGGCGCCTTCGACGATCACTGTGTGGTGGTTGGCGAAGATCTGTTCCCATCGTTGTCGCTCCTTGGCCCGGAAAGCGAAGTCGGCGTCGCCCCACACGATGAGCGCCGGGAGCGACGCGAGGTCGGGGAGCCCGGCCTCGACACCGGCGAGAAAGGCGTGGCTGGCGGTGATGCGCCGGGGGAGCACTGCCGACGCGTCGCGCCGCTTGAGGGTGCCGAGAGCCTTTCGGTAATGGGCCATCTCGTCGGCGGTCGGCTTCCGCAGCCGGTGTCCAGCAGGGATCATTGCGTTGACGAACAGGTTGAACTGCCTGACCAGCTCGCGCCCCAGTGGTCCGCCCATCAGGTGGGAGACGACCTCGAAGTGGAGGTCACCAGTGATCGGCCAGCCCCAGGTGTTGGCCAGCACCAGACCCTCGAAGGCAGCAGGCCGCTGTTCGACGGTGGCCAGGCCGATAGGGCCGCCCCAGTCCTGGGCCACCAGGGTGACCCCGCTCAAACCCGCGGCGTCGACGAAGGCGGTGACGACCTTGGTGTGGTCCTCGGGCAGATACCGGTAGCCCGGGCGGGGTGACGACAGTCCGAAGCCGGGATAGTCCAGGGCGACGCAGCGGAACTCGTCCCGCAGGGCGCGGATCACCTCGCGATACACAAACGACCAAGTCGGGTTGCCGTGCAACAGCAGCAGTGTCGGCCAGGACCTCGTTCGGCACCTCCAGCGGGTCGGCCAGGAAGCACCCCAGGTAACGAACGGTCACGAGCTGAAGAGCGAAACCGCACCTGATGTGCCGGCCACGATGCCCCTTGATGAGGGCCATGTCCTCGTTGTCGAGGAAGAAGATCTTCTCCATCTTGGCCCGGGAGGGCGGACCGTCGTAACGGCCGTACTTCGCCGCTTCTGAGTCGCCCAGGAAGTCGACAGGCATGCACGCAACGTATGACCCAACAGACACAGCGTCATCAGAGCAACACAACCATTACTAATCGTTACCAACCGTCACGCGACGTAGATCAAAGTTGCGCTGTGAGATCGACCGGAATCCGGCGTGAGCCTCCTCTGCAAGCGGGAGATGACAGGGGCTCGCTGACCAGCGGGAACCCCTTAACGCCGGATTCCGTTCCAAATCTCTCTGACCCCCACGTCAGCGCCGGACGAGCACGCCCTCCTCCACGGCGGCGAGCACGTCCCGCAGCAGGTTGTTCAGCAGCTGGGCCTCCGCCTCGGGGATCCGGGCGACGATCCGGGCGTGTGCCGCGGTCACCGCGCGCACCGCGGACTCGGCGACCACGACGCCCCGGGGCGTGAGCCGCACCCACGAGCTGCGGCCGTCGTCGCGGGCGGCCTCGCGGGTGACGAGGCCCGCGGCAACGAGTCGCTTGAGGACGTTGCTGGTGCCGCCGGACGACAGCAGCAGCGCGTGGGTCAGCTCGGTCGGCTTCATCCGGTAGGGCTCGCCCGCGCGCCGCAGCACGGCGAGCATGCCGTACTCGGCCTGGGTGAGCCCGAGCCGCTCCAGTGCGTGCGCCGCCACCTCGTCGAAGGCGGCGGTGAGCAGCGCGCTGCGCTTGGCCAGTTCCAGGGGGAGGCCCGCGATCTCGGGCAGCTGAACGTGCCAGGCCGTGATGATGTCGTCGACGTGGTCCGGTTCCGTCATGGCAGGCCTCTCCGTTCCCCCCGGTTCTCGTGGCCCGCAGGGTAATGCCTGTCCAAGGATAGCTCAGCGTAAAGCTATCTCGCGAGGTGACGCGTCCGGATTCCGCCGCAAACACGCTCCCACCACGGCTGTTGCCCGGCGCACAAGAAGCCGCTACATTCGCCTTAGAGGAAAGCTTTTCACACAGCTTTTTGGTGACTGATCTTTGGGAGTAAGTATGCAGGCTCGAATCGTCGTGGCGTATCACAGCGGCTACGGCCACACCGCGAAGCAGGCGGAAGCGGTGGCCGCGGGTGTGGGCAAGGTGGAGGACACCACCGTGCAACTGGTGTCGCTCGCCGAGCTGAACGACGAGCTGTGGCAGACGCTGGCCGACGCCGACGCGATCATCTTCGGCACGCCGACCTACATGGGCGGCGCCAGCGCGGTGTTCCGCACCTTCGTCGAGTCCACGTCCCAGGTCTGGGGCGACAACATGCAGTGGAAGAACAAGATCGCCGCCGGCTTCACCAACAGCGGCAACATGGCGGGCGACAAGCTCCACACCCTCGTCGACATCGCCCTCTTCGCCGCCCAGCACGGCATGATCTGGGTCGGCCTCGCGGAGTACGGCGGATGGAACACGTCCAAGGGCAGCAGCGAGGACATCAACCGCCTCGGCAGCTGGCTCGGCGCCATGTCCCAGTCGAACAACGACGAGGGCCCGGACGTCACCCCCTGCGCCAGCGACCTGTGCACCGCCGAGGTGCTGGGCCGCCGCGTCGCCGAGGTCACCCACGTCCACCTGCGCGGGCGCGCAGCGACCGAACTCGAAGCCGTTGTCTCCTGACATGCGCGGGGCCAAGTGGTACCGGACGCTCGCGGTCTGTGTGGTGCTGCTTCTCCCGCTGACGGCCGGCTGCACCGCCGCCGAGCCCGACGCCCGTACGGAACTAGACGCCCGTACGGAACAAGTCGCCGCGCAGCGCACTGAGGAGGGATCGACCGTGGCACGGCGAGGTGACTCCATGCAGCAGAGGAAGGGCGACGTCCCTGACTGCTTCCACGGCACCGGGGCGAGCGTCCACCGCGTACCGGCGGGCGGTTCGGACACCCGGATGGTCACCCTCGGGGACGGTCCGCGCGGCATCGCCTTCGCGCCGATCTCCTGGGGCGACGCCTGCGAGTGGGCCGGCGAGGCCAAGCGCCTTGCCGGCAAGGGCTATCACGTGGTCACCTTCGACTGGGGCGCCGACCGCGAGGAGACGGTGACCGCGGCCACCACGCTGCTGCGCGACCAGGGCGCGGAGCAGGTCACCTGGGTCGGCGGCTGCATGGGCGGCACGGTCATGCTCGGCATGGCGGCGAACGCGAAGGACCGGCCGACCGGGGTCGCGGGCATCAGCCCGCTCGCCTCACTCGGCGGCGCCGAGGTCGACGGCGGCATGGACTACACCGGGGAGATGCTGCTGCTCGGCACGGTCGACGACCCGCTCGCCGACGAGGGCCGGCTGCGTGAGGTGGCCGACCACTTCCCACAGTCCGAGGTCATCGTCCTGCCGGGCGAGCTGCACGCCGCCGAGATCTTCAGCGGCGCCTACCGGGCGGAGGCCCGCCGCAGCCTGGACGGCTTCCTCGTACGAGCCTTCGCCCGCGAAAGCTGACTCCGGTAACCCTCGAAAATCCCTCCGGAACCCACAAGGCAGCCCCGGCCGGCCACCCCGCCCGGCCGGGGCCCTCCCGTGTCCGGGAAACCCGACGCGCTGCGCGCGTGAGGTGCCCCGGCTCTTCCGGACAGGTCCCCAACTAGGGTTGAGGGGAGAACCGGAAGGGAAGGCTGTGGCGGTGCACAACCGACGATTCAGCCAGGAGTCCAAGGACGAAGCGGTCCGCATGGTGCTGGACGGCCCGCAGCTGGTGTCGCATGTGGCCAAGGAACTCGGCATCCATGACACCACGCTCGGGAATTGGGTGAACATCTATCGGCGGACCTGCGGCGATGACCCAGCGCACCGCGTCCCTGTCTGAATAGCGGCGCGCCCGCGGGCTCAGGTGGCTGGCTTGTAGGCACGGCCCGCAGCTTCGATGTGCGCCTTGGCGGCGTGGCGCGCGGTCTGCGGGTCTCCCGCGCGAATGCCCGCCACGATAGCGCGGTGCTGGTCGGTGATTGCGCCCGCCCAGTGCGGGTCGTCGAGGTTGGCCACGGTCGTGACCGCAATCCGGTCCCATACCCGGTGCAGAGTGTCCTCGAGGAACGGGTTGCCCGCCGCCGCTCCAATGGCGCGGTGCAGGGCCAGGTTCGCCTGTGCGGATGCGCGGGCGTCTCGCGCCTTCACCGCGACCTCCACCTGATCCACAGCCTGGTCGAGTGCGTCGATTTCGGCCGGGGCCAGCTCGCCTCGGGCCTGCCTGGTGGCGGCCAACTCGGCTGCCAAGGCCTCGAGATCGGCGCGCAGCACGAAAAGGTGCGCGGCCTCGCTCGGGCTCAACGCCGCGACGGCGACCCCACGCGCGGCAGGGATGACCAGCCCTTCGGCCAGCAGGCGGCCGATCGCCTCGCGCACCGGTGTCCTGCTGACACCGAGATCCGCCGCCAGCGTGGTTTCCGTCAAGCGTTGGCCCGGCGCGTACTGGCCGTCTGAGAACCGCTGGCGCAGCGCCACATACACTGCATGAGCGCTGCCGGGCTGTGAATCGTAAGAGGCCGCCATGTAGATCAGTATACGTTGCATGCAAAGCACTGCGACCGAGTGTTGACATGCACTGCATGCAATGCATACCTTGTCTGCATGTTGGACACCGTGGAAGTGACAGTGCTCGCCACCGCAGGGTTCCTGGCCGGTGCCGTGAACGGCGTGGCAGGTGGAGGATCACTGATCTCGTTCCCCGCTCTGCTGGCCATGGGCTACTCGCCCGTGGCGGCCAACGTCACTAGCGCACTGGCCGCGCTGCCCGGTTACCTGGGAGGTCTCGCCGGTTACCGCGACGAGCTGGCCGTGGTGGGCCCGAAAGCCCATCGGCTCGCCCCAGTGAGCGTCGCCGGCGCGGCGTGCGGATCGGTGATCCTGCTCAGCGCGCCCGCGGAGCAGTTCGCCTCCGTCGTCCCCTTCCTCGTCTTGGCCTCGGTCATCGCCTTGGCCACGCAGGGCACGATGGCGCGGCGTCTCGACCAGTCAAATACGACCGCTGGAGGGCGAGGACTCCTGGCCGGCCAGTTCGTGGTTTCCCTGTACGGCGGCTACTTCGCGGCGGGGCTCGGTGTGATGATGCTTGCCGTCCTGGGAACCTTCCTGAGCGAAGACCTGCACCGGCTCAACGCGCTCAAGAGCGCTCTGTCACTGGTCGTCGGCCTGGTCTCCGCGCTCTGCTTCACCGCTTTCGGCCCGGTGGAATGGGTCCCCGTGGCTGTCATGTCGCTCGCCGGGCTCGCCGGCGGTCGAAGCGGGGTAGTGCTTGCCCGGCGTGTGCCATCCCACCACCTTCGCCGGTTCATCGTCGGCTTCGGTCTCGTGCTTTCCATCGCACTCTTCCTGAGGTGATCATGCGCCAACGACACGACCTTCTCATCGCGGGCACTCACGTGATCTCGATGGATCCCGCCATTGGGGACCTTCCACACGCCGACATCCTCGTCCGCGACGGCGAGATCATCGACATCGGCCCGCACGCGAGTGACCGCCAGCCCGGCGGCGTCCAGGTCATTGCGGCCGAGGGGACCGTCACGCTACCCGGCTTCGTAGACACGCACTGGCACCTGTGGAACTCGCTCCTGCGCGGCACCGTCGGCGACAGCGCGGGAACCGACTACTTCACCGTCAAACGCGCGCTCGCCCGGCACCTCAAACTGGACGACTTCTACTGGGCGGCCCGCTTCGCGCTGGCCGAGGCCGTTAACGGCGGCATCACCACCGTCCACAACTTCGACCACAACGTCCGCAGCCCCAGGGACGCCGACGCCAACATCCAAGCGCACCTGGACTCCGGCTTGCGCGGCCGCTTCTCCTACGGCCCTCCCGACTCCGCACCATCCGATCGCACCAACGACCTCGATGACCTGGCGAAACTCAGGGTGCGCTGGACCAGCGACCACCTCGACGGCCGGCTGGACTTCGGCGTCGCTCTGCGCGGGCCGTACCGGACCCCTCCCGAGGTTTATGAGCGTGAGTGGAAGACCGCACGCTCTCTTGGACTGCCGATCACCATGCACTGCGACCGGTGTCTGAGAGAGGAAGGCTGCAGGAGTTGCGGGCTCGTCCGGCTCGAACAACTCGGCCTGCTGGGTGAGGACGTGCAGGTCATCCACGCGGTGCATGCCGAAGAGGACGACATCGCCGCCCTGGCCCGCACCCGGACCCGAGTGTCCCTGAGCCCGCTCACCGAGATGCGGACGATGGGCTTCCCGCTCCTCACAGAACTACTCGAAGCCGGAGTACAGGTGTCGCTCTCCCTAGACACGCTGGCCATGCCCACCAGCGCGGACCTCCTCGGCCACCTCCGCGCGATCATCTCGGTAGAGGCCGCACGCACCGGCTCACCCGCGATCACGCCGCGCAGGCTACTGCAGCTCGCGACCATCGACGGCGCCAGGGACCTCGGACTCCACGACACCATCGGCTCGATCACCCCTGGCAAGCGCGCGGATCTGGTAATTCTCCGCACGTCAGACATCAACCTGGTTCCGTCGGGCGACCCGGCCCACGCACTGGTCTACACGGGCCAGATCGACAACATCGACACCGTCATCGCCGACGGCCGGGTCCTCAAGCGACACGGACGGCTCATCCTCGACGAGGACGATATCGACCCCATCGCCATGGCCACGTCCCACCGCGACGCGCTGCTGCGTAGGGCCGCAGCGGCCGGCGACTGGCCTCCGCCCGCGGGCGTCGCCGCCACCCCATCACCGACCACAGAAGAAAGGAGTCTGCTGTGAACGCCGCCTCCATCCCCCTCTCATCGCCGCCGAGGCAAACCCTGGCGCCCAAAATCGCGGTCGCGATGTTCGGCCTGCTACTGCTGGCCTACACCATCAACGCCATGGACCGTATGGTCTTCCCCATCCTGCTCGTCGAGGTACGCGCCGAGTACGGCTTCAGCCTCGAAGCGGCAGGTCTACAAGCCACCGTGTTCGCCCTGGGCATGGGCCTTGCCGGCCTGCCCGCCGGGTACCTGCAGCGAAGGCTTGGGCGCAAGCCGACGATCGTCATCGGCACCCTGGTGTTCTCGCTGGCGACCGCCCTGACCGCGGCCTCGGCCGGATTCGCCGACATGCTGCTGTGGCGCGTGCTGTCCGGAGTCGGCGAGGCACTCCAGCTCGCGATGATCATTGCCGTCGCCTCAAGCGCGTTCCCCGCCCGCCGTGGAGTGGCCATCGGCAGCGTCAACATGGCGTTCGCCGCCGGCTCACTCATCGGCCCGGCGCTCGGCAGCAGCCTGCTGCAGCAGTTCGGCACCTGGCGAGCGCCGATGCTCGCGTACGGCGCCATCGGTATCGCTCTGGCGTTGGCCATCGTGGTGCTGGTGTCGCCCCAGCTCACTGAGATCGACCAGGCTGCGAGCTCGGCATCGCATGCCGGCGGCGCGCGCACGCTCCTGGCACGCAACCCGCTCGTGCTGGCTGTCATTATCGCGCTGTTCGGTCTAGCCGACTTTGCCTTCATTGGCCTGTACGCCAGCTACCTGCGCGGGCAGCTCGGCTATACCCCGGCAGGGGCAGGCTTCGTCATCGGGCTGTCCGGGCTGGCGGCGTTCGCCTCCCCGCTCGGCGGCTACCTAGCCGATCGGCTGAGCCCTCGGGCCGTGTTGCCGGCGCTCAACATCGGGGTGGCCGTGTGCGGGTGCGCGCTCTTCCTCGGACCGTCCTCGACGGCCTGGCAGGCGACCTTCTCCTTCCTGTTCGGGCTCTTCGCCAGTAGCGGCGTGTACGTGACGGTGGCCAGCTACCTGGTCAAATCCGTGGATGGCGAGCTGGTGGGCAGGGCGGCCGGCTTGTTCGTGACCTGCATCTACGTTGCGGCGGGCGTGGCCGGTCTCCTCTTCAGCACGCTCATCGCGGCAATCGGCTGGACTGCCGCAGGCATGGTGCAGATCGTTGGTCTGTCTCTGCTCGGCGCCGCCCTGGCGCTCGCCCTGCGCCCGCACCTGTTCAGCACCACCCTCTCACCTCGGGATCAGCGATCATGATCACACTCTGGCAGCTCCCCACCACGACCGTCCCCATCAGCGGAAGACTGGAGTCCTTCCCCGTCCGCCGCGTCTATTGTGTCGGACGCAACTACCTCGACCACATCCGTGAGATGCAGGAGGGGAGCGAGCGTGACGACCCCTTCTTCTTCCAGAAGCCCACGGACGCCGTCGTCACCGACGGCTCCTCCATCCCCTATCCGCCGCAGACTGGCGACCTTCACTTCGAGGGCGAGCTGGTCGTCGCCGTCGGCAGGGCGGGATCCGACATCAGCGTGGCCGAGGCGCCCGGGCACATTTTCGGATTCGCCGCTGGCATCGACCTGACTCGCAGGGACCGGCAGCGGGACTGTCGCGACCTGGCGCAGCCGTGGGAGGCCGGCAAGTCCTTCGACCACTCGGCGCCCTGCGGCGCAATCGTTCACGCCGACCAGGCCGGCGAAATTCTGTCGGGCGAGCTACGGCTGAGCGTCAACGACCGGCAACGTCAGCGCACCAGCCTGAAGTTGATGATCTGGAACGTGCCGGAGATCATCAGCCACCTGTCTCTCTCCTACCGGCTGATGCCCGGCGATTTGATCTACACGGGCACACCGGCGGGCGTCGCCGCCGTGGAGCCAGGGGACCGCATCGACGTCGAGATCACCGGCCTGCCCGCCCTGACTGTGACCATCAGCGAAGGAGAGACCCATGCGTCCCAGTGAACGGCTTGGCTACAACCCCATTGACGGGCGCCCCGCACTCCGCCTGCCCGGCGGCAAGCGCATGATGGTCTGGGTCATCGTCAACGTGGAGACCTGGTCGGACACCGAGCCCATGCCCAGAACCGTTCTCACCCCTCCGGCGGGCGGCATCCCTGCCCCCGACGTTCCCAACTGGGCCTGGCACGAGTACGGCAACCGCATCGGCTTCTGGCGCATCCTGGCTGCGCTGGACCGCCAGCGTGTGCCCGCCTCACTGGCGATCAACGGCCAGGCCGTCGAACACTACCCGCAGATTGCGAGAGCGGCGCTAGATCGCGGATGGGAGTTCATCGGCCATGGCTTTACCCAGAAGAACATGCAGAAGGTCGAGGACGAGCGCGCTGACATCCGGGCCACTACGCGGGCGATCGAGTCGGCGACCGGTGTGCGCCCCCGCGGCTGGCTGGGGCCCGGGCTGACCGAGACCTGGGAAACGCCGGACATCCTGGTCGAGGAGGGCTATGAGTACGTCTGCGACTGGGTGCTGGACGACCAGCCAGTGGAGCTGGCCACCAGGACCTCGCCCATTGTGAACATCCCCTACACCCAAGAGTGCAACGATGTGGCCATGATGCTGATTCAGCATCATCCGGCGCGGGAGTACTTCCAGCGGGCGGCCGACCAGTTCGACCAGCTCTACAGGGACTCCGCGGAGTCTGCCAGGGTCATGGCGCTGGTCGTGCACCCGTACATCATGGGTGCGCCGCATCGCCTGAAGTACTTCGAGCAAGCTCTCCAGCACATCCGCGCCCACGAGGACGTCGAGTTTCAGACCGGCGAGCGGATTCTCGACTGGTACCTGCAGGCACGGTCCACGCCACGGCGGCACAAGTCCCTGGTCGCGGACTAGCGAGGATGTCAGGTAGGCCCGGGCGGAAGCGCCCGGGCCTTTGGTCTCACCGATGAGCAGCCGCCTTGAGAAGGGCAGTCATCGAGAAGACGGACACGCAGACGACAACCGCAGCGAGCACGAGGGTGCCCTAATGAGTCCTGGGAGTAAGCCATCCGGCAGACTCCGTGGTGGATGGTGGCCGCCAGCAGGTGAGCACTCGGGTGTCCTGGACGTCGAGTCCTGATGAAAGACCGTGCCCCTGCCGGTTGGTCGGGAGAGTTGATCGCTGATGGATGCTCCTATGTCTTGTCAAGCGACTGCTGGGAGATCGTTTTCGCGGGTTGCCGGGCTGGTCAAAACCTTGTAGAGCTCACGGGCGATGTAGCGTTTCAGGCAGCGGATGATCTCCTTGGTTGACAACCCGTCGGTGGTGCGGCGCGCCACGTAGGCGCGGGTGTCGGCGTCGTGGCCCATGCGCGTGATGGCGATCATGTAGAGGGCGCGGTTGGCCTGCCGATCGCCGCCGCGGTTGAGCCGGTGGCGTTTGGTCTTGCCGCTGGAGGCCGGGACCGGAGAGACGCCGCACAGGGAGGCGAACGCCGCCTCGGAGTTCAGTCGATCGGGGTTATCGCCGCAGGTGGACAACAGCTGGGCGGCGGTCTCGACACCGACGCCGCGGACGGCCAGCAGGTCTGGCCTGGCCTGTTTGACCAAAACGGCCAATTGAGTGTCGGCGTCGGTGATCTCGGCGGTGAGCGAGCGGTAACGAATGGCCAGGCGGCGCAGCGCGACTTTGACGCCCTGGGCTGGGTCGGCCAAATCGCCGGTAGGCCGCAGCCGGGCGCAGACGTCGGCGAGCTTGACCGCCGATCGGGCGGGCAGTTGCTCGCGTAGCTCGGCGGGAGCGGTGACGACCAGCGCTTTCATTTCGTTGACGCAGGCGGTGCGGGCTTTGATCGCGCCTGTGCGGACCAGGTGCAGGGCACGGATCGACTCGACGATCCCGTCGCCGGCCTTGGGCACCGCAGTGGCCCGGCCGGCCAGCACGGCCTCGGCCGCGGCGTAGGCGTCCAACGGGTCGGACTTGCCCTTGGCGCGGCGTTGCCGTCGATCCGGGCGGTTGACCTCGATCACTCGTATGTCCTGGCCGCGTAGGTGCCGGGCCAGTGCGGCACCGTAGGATCCGGTGCCCTCCACCCCGACCGCGTGCAGCCTGCCGAACGAACACATCCAGGCCAGCAGCTCGGCGTATCCGGCGGCAGTGGCCGGGAACTCGGCATCGGCCAGGCGGCGGCCGTTCATCAGCACCACCGCGGCGTGATGGGTGTCGGCGTGGGTGTCGACCCCGCCGGCGATCCGCCCCTTCTTCGGCTTCCTGGTCATGAGCGTCCTTGTGCCGTCGGGGAGAATCGGTGGCGGTGCGTGCCAGGCGGCCGGGCGGGCAGACCAGTGACGGGACCAGCTTGACCAGGCTCCTATCAGGCCACGCGCGACCGCTCTGGCACGCACCCTCGGCGATGCTCCCGGCTGAGGCGACAGATCCATCACAGGGCACCCGATCAGCGGGGCCGGGATGTCGTTGGGTCAGCCTCAAAGGGAGCACCTCCTGCCCCTTCCATCTCACTGGAAAGGGCTGTTGCTGCCACCCCTTGAGTCTCACTGGATGTCGTGCCCGCCCGCCTGTGGCGTGAGCACTTGCTTCATTAGGTCGCCGATGGTTCTCCCGCAGGCTGCTGACCAGAGAAAACGAAGACATCCACGGGAGGACGGGTGCGACTGTTCGGAGGAGACGACTGGGCCGAAGACCACCACGATGTGGAGCTGATGGACGCTGCCGGCGCGCGGCTGGCCAAGGCCCGACTGCCGGAGGGGGTGGCAGGCATGGCCCGGCTGCACGCGATGATCGCCGAGCAGCTCGGCCCGGACATCCCCGATGACCAGCCGACCAGCCATGCGTCCCCCGACATGCTACTGACGTCCCGAACATCCCGTCCGAGATCAGTTAAGGCGGACGCTATCCCTCACAGAGGGTGATCAACAAACGTCACACGCAGTGTTTGAGCTGGTCGGTTAAGTCCCCGAGTTCGAACTGGGAACGGGTCTGGAGCTCAACCAGCTCCCGGGCACGAGTGATGATCTGTTCGTACCGCTCCTGGCTGACGTGACCGATCATGGTCGGCATGGTCCGCTCTCCCTTCGCACGCGACGTACGGGACAACGGCGGGATGCGGACCACCAACACCAAGCATCGTAAGCATTCACCTCCAGCGCATTTCGGGTTCTGGTGATCGCGCTGTGTGATCGTCCTAAGGTATGCGTGAGAGCCTGCGGCGCAGCGTCGTGCCGCGTGCTTTGGCGCGGGCGGGATTGGCCAGACAGCCGAGCGTCGCAGCAGGTTGTGAGTGATCGCGGCGCAGGTGAGCCAAGCGGCATTGGCGGCGAACACCCCGGAGGGCAGATGGGCGAGCGGACCGTCGATGAGATCGGCGTTGACCTGCTCCTGCACCGCGTGATCACGGTGCCGCTCCTCAGCCTGGAGGAGAGTGTAGGGGCCGTCGGTGAAGATCGGGTAGTAGCGGTAGGTGGGAAACAACTCGCCTTGGCCGTCGTCGGCGGGCGGAGGAAGCTTCTTGACGCGTCGCACGATCAGCCGGGCAGTCACCCGCTTGTGCTTTCTACCGCCTGGCCCAAGGGACGATCGCGATGTGGATCGCCTTCTCGCCGGGGATCTCTCCGGCGAGTGTCTGCAGC
>NZ_JBQHCV010000066.1:0-19642 GCF_052068215.1 Nonomuraea sp. H19
AGAACGACCCCGTGTTGCGCGTCGTCGTCTGATGCACGCTACCGGTGTCGCTCGGCCAGGCACCGCTGCCGCCACCGCCGGAGCCGCCGCCGGTGCCCAGCTTGACGAGCTGCCACTGCTGGTTGGCGCCGTTGAGGTCGTCCCACTGGGAGATGCGGGCGCCGTCGGCGGTCGACCACTCCCACACCTCCAGGGCCTTGCCGCTGTTGCGGTTGATCAGCCGCACGTGGCCGCCGTCGGAGTCGGCCAGGCTGAACTGCTGGTTGTAGCCGTTCAGGTCACTCCACTGGACGACCTGGGCGCCGCCTGCCGTGGAGTGCTCGAAGATGTCCAGCACCTTGCCGCTGTGCCGGGACTTGAGCCGGTAGTACCCGCTGCCCGAGCTGACGAACTGCCACTGCTGCCAGTTGCCGTCGTTGCGGGGCCACTGGACGATGGGTGAGCCGTCGCTGGTGGCCAGGTTGTACACGTCGAGCGCTTTGCCGCTGTGCCGGTTGACCAGGACGTACCAGGCGTTGGTGTCGACAGTGGCCGCCTGCGCCGGTAACGGCGTCACGGCGACGGCGCCGGCCATGGCCATGACCACGGCGGCCATCGTCGCGAGAAGGCGGCGCCAGCCGCCTCGGGACGGGGATTGGAGTGTCAAGGCCGCTCTCCCTGCCTTTCCGCGCTTGCTGAGGTAAGCGCTTTCCCAACGGCCGGACGGGCGCCCTGGCCGGAAGCGAGTTGGGAGGACAGCCTTGTGAGGGCAGCGGCTGTCCCTGTTCGAGCTTTGATCGCACGACCAGGGACCGCCGTCAACCGGCGCGCCGCGTCCCGGGCACCGACCTGCGGCTTGCCGGTGAAACTTTCACGGAGTCAGAGCCGTCTCATGAGTTGATGGAGACCACCGCCGGTCGCGAGCAGTCCACGATCCGTGTCACACGATCCGGCGGGCGAGGGGCAGTCTGGTTCGGGTGATCAGCGCCGCCACAGTTGCCAGAACGGGCAGCCCCACCACCACGGCGATCACGAAGGGCCACGGTATGGCGATCGTGGCGGGATCTCCGGCGCCGTGCGTCGTCATCGGCCGGCTCAGCGCCACGCCCGTCACCATTCCCGCGACCAGCCCCACCAGCGCGCCGAGCCCGGAGATGTAGAGGGCCTGGCCGGCCACGATCACCCGCAACGTCCCGGTCGGGGCGCCGATGGCAGCCATCGTCGCCCGCTCAGGCCGCATGTCGGCGGCTGCCAGGCGGGTGGCGGCCAGCGTGCCGCCGACGACGAGGACAAGAGCGCCGCCGAGCCAGCTCCACAAGCCGGGGTCGGGCAGGTTGCGATAGCCCTCCTCGGAGGCGATCGTGACGCGGGAGGTCACCTTGGCGAGATCGCGCGACAGCGTCGAGTCGGCCGACAGCCGGTACATGGCGTAGAGCTGGCGCTCCGCCGTCGCGAAACCGGCCTGCTCGACCAGGGCGCGCGGCAGCAGGGCACCGCCCTGATGCTCGTCGGCGGGTGTGGCCAGCACCGCGGGCACTTCGAGCCTGCGCGGGGGGCCGGACGTGGAGCTCGCCCGCAGTGTGAGCTTGCCATCCCGCAGCGCGGCCGCGTCGAACACCACGGCCTTGCCGCTCGCCAGCGCCGCGGCCGCCTGCGGGTCGTGGCGCCCTTGCAGGAGCCTGAACAGAGCCTGGTCTCCGATGGCCGCCGTGCGACGCGTCCGTACCCCGTTCCATCGCACCGTGTACCGCAACGCGTAGCGGCGGCCCTGGGCGTCCTCCGCGTGATAGCCGGCGGCCAGCGGCACGCCCGGCAGCTGACGGGCCGTTTCGGCGCGAAGGTTGTTCCAGGCCGCGTCGCCGATGTGGCCGGCCCAGATCGCCAGCATGCCGGTCGGGCGCCCCGAGGTATAGGCGTTCCGCCGGTCCATGTATTCGCTGTAGGCGCCGATGCCCACCGCCACGACCGTGGCCGTGACCGCCATGACGGCCGCCACGGCGCTCGCCGTCCGGGATCGGTGGCGGACCGCGTCGCGGACGGACACCCGCAGCGGGAGCCGCAACCGCGCGGCCAGCCGTCCCGTGCAGCGGATCAGCCATGGCGTCAACACCACCAGCCCGAGCAGGACCAGCACCGCGGAGGCGAGCACCCACACCGAGCCCGGCTGGCGCCGCGCCACCACGGTCGCCCCCAGTCCGGCCAGCACCAGCACAGCCCCTGCCAGGGGCCATCCCGGCCGATCGGCTACCGCGGGCGCGCGGCCGGCCAGCACGGTCGCGGTGTTCTGCCGAGCCGCTTGCACGGCGGGCACCAGCGCCGCCACGAGCCCGGTGAGCAGGCCCAGCGCGGCCACGCCCAGAACCGGCGACCACGGTATCCCCGGCGGGCCGACCTGCCCTTCCCCACGCGCCGCGACCTGGGCGCCCAGCACTCCGGCCCCGATGCCCAGCGCCGTCGCCGCCAGGGTGGCCGCTCCGCCGAGGACCAGTCCGTCGGCCAGCACGATCGTCCGCAGGTGCCCGGCCGAGCCGCCCTGCGCCGCGATCTCGGCCAGTTCCCGGCGCCGTCTCCGGAGCCCGACCGCGAAGGCGGGGCCGGCCAGCAGTACGGTCTCCAGCACCACCATGATCACCATGGTGCCGATTCCGACCGTGGACTGGACGTCGAAGGCTGGGCCGCGATGCGGCAGGTTCGTGATCATGGCACGGGAAGTGACGTACAGACCGGCCCTGTTCAGCGCGGGCACGTCGGTCCAGGACAAGGGCTTCGCGGTGTCGGCGAGCCATCCGGTGCCGTATCCGCCCGGAGACCAGGATTCATCCGGCGCCAACGGGAGATCCGGACCCACGACCATGCGAAGCGACGGCCGGTGCGGGTGCTCGACCACGCCTGCCACCGTCAGCGGCGCCGCGCCGGATGGCTGCAGGAGATCGCCGGGCCGCAGGCCGGACGCGGGTGTCACCGCGACCTCCCGGGCGGCGGGGAACCTGCCCGCACTCAGCGTCAGCATTCCCCTGGTAAGGGGATCGCGCAGGTCGGTCTCCAGCGCGTCGACCCGCTCGGTGCCCAGCCGGAGCACCCCGGCGCTGAAGGGGATCAACCGGGTGCCCGGTCCGAGCAGTGCCGCTACCTCGGCGGCGCTGAGCCTGGACCCGGCCGCTCCGTCGCCACCCGTGTTCCAGCTCGCCCCGTTCGGGTCCTGGCGGAGCACCGTACCCTCGGGTGCCTGCACGAGGCGGGCGTCGGCCGCGCCGAGCTCGGCCACCAGCCCCTCCTGCGGAGTGACGGTCATGGTCTCGGTGAGGGTGAGCATCGCCGTGATCACCAAGACGGGTAAGCCGATCATCACCATGATGAGCGCGCTTCGTCCCCGGGAGCGCCACGCGTTCCGGCGCGCGATGCGCAGCGCGGCGCGAACGGCACTCATCCGGCGCTCACCAGCGACACGTCGGTGGAATCGGTGATCATCCCGTCGCGGAGGAACACCACGCGATCGGCCCAGGCGGCGTAGCGCGGCTCGTGGGTGACGAGCAGGACCGCCGCGCCCGCGTCACAGCGGGCGCGTAGTAATTGCAGGATCTCGTCGCCGGTCCGCGTGTCGAGGGCGCCGGTCGGTTCGTCGGCCAGCAGCAGGCGCCGCTCGCCGACCAAAGCGCGGGCGATCGCGACCCGCTGGCGCTGGCCACCGGACAGCTCGTCGGGGAAGCGGTCGGCCAGGTGTTCCACGTCGATCTCCGCCAGCACGGCCATGGCCTCCTCGCGGGCGAGGCGTGACCGCACGCCGTCGAGCTCGCGCGGCAGCATCACGTTCTCCGCCGCCGTCAGCGACGTGATCAGGTTGAGGTCCTGGAAGACGTAGCCGACGCTGCGGCGCCGCACTGCCGCCAGGTCGCGCACGGTGGCCAGGTCCTGCTCGTTGAGGTGCACCGTCCCCGAGGTGGGCCGGTCGAGTCCGCCCGCGAGGTTGAGCAGGGTCGACTTGCCGGACCCGGACGGGCCCATGACCGCGACCAGCTCTCCCGCGTCCGCCTCGAGGCTCACGCCCTTCAGAGCGTGTACGGCTGTCGCCCCTTCGCCATGGACTCTGGCCACTTCAGCCAGCCGTACGACCGTCATCTTTCCTCCTTGAGAACGGCCTCGCAGTGGTCCAGCCACCGTTGCTCGGCCTCGGCCTGGAAGATCATGGAATCGATCACGAGCCGCTGGGCCGCGCCTTCCGTGGCAGCGCGCTTGGCCCTGGTCAGCCGCTGGAGGGCGCTCATGGTCGCAGTACGCTGCTTGCGGATGACCTCGGCGACGTCCACCTCCTTGGCGGCGACGGCCATGGCCAGCTTGATGACCAGCTCGTCCCGCGGCCGGTCGGACTGGACGACGGGGGTCTTGAACCATCGCGCCATTTCCGCCTGGCCGGCCGCGGTGATCGTGTAGACCACCCGGCCCTGCTCGTCCGACTCGCCCGGCTTGACCAGGCCGTCGCGCTCCATGCGGGACAGCGTCGTGTAGACCTGGCCGATGTTGAGCGGCCAGGTCGCCCCCGTCGACGCCTCGAATTCCACCCGCAGTTGGTAGCCATGGCGGGGCCCCCTGCTGAGCAGGGCGAGCAGCCCGTGCCTGATCGACATGGATACTAAGTATGCATACGCAGTATGTGCTTCTCAAGGGGATCTGCCGTATTGGCCGGTGGCATGGCCGACATTTCCCGGTAACAACCTGGTAACACCCCCTTTCTCTTCTCGATGTGACCGTTCACACTCATGCTCCAAGAGAATGTGACCGGTCACATCAGCACCTCCATGTACCCCCCGAGGGCGTATTCGCCCAGCACGCAAGGAGGTTGGTCCCTGTCATGAGGAGGAACCATGCTTGGTCGGCGGCCCTGGCGGCGGCCATCGTGATGAGCGCGCTACCGGCGACCCCGGCGGCCGCCGCGTCCCAGCTGGTCGTCGATCTCGGAACGCAGACCGGCGCGCTGCGCTACGGCGCCACCGGCTTCCTGTACGGGCTCGGCGACGAGGGCATCCCGAACGAGACCATGCTCGCCGCCCTCAAACCCCAGGTCACCGCACAGAAGGCCCCCGACGGCCGGCAGCATCCGAACGGCGACGCGCTCAAGATCGCCCCGATGTTCAAGCGCGCGGGCGGCCGCGACATCCAGATCTACATGCAGGACATCTACAAAGAGTGGCCGTACGAGAACCTCGGCGTCAACGACTACCTGGCCAAGGTGGACACGATGACGCGGAAGGTCGTCGCCGACCCGTACCGCACCTCGTACGTGTACGTCCCGTTCAACGAGCCGGACCAGATCTGGTACAGCGGCAACCTGACCGGCTTCCTCAACGACTACAAGGCCGTCTACCAGAAGATCCGCTCCATCGACCCCGGCGCCCGCGTCGCCGGCCCGAACTTCGCCTCCTACCGCTCCGCCGACCTGCGCACGTTCATGCGGTTCGCCCGCGACAACAACGTGCTGCCCGACGTCACCACCTGGCATGAGCTGGGCGACGACTTCTTCACGAGCTGGCACGAGCACTACGCCGACTACCGGGCGATCGAGTCAAGCCTGGGGATCAGCGCGCGGCCCATCACGATCAACGAGTACGGCCGCTTCTCCGGCGACCTCGGCGTGCCGGGCAACCTGGTGCAGTTCGTGGCCAAGTTCGAAAGCAGCAAGGTCGACGGCTGCCTGGCGTACTGGACGACGGCCGGCGGGCTCAACGACCTGGTCACCAGGAACAACCAGGCGACCGGCGGCTGGTGGCTGTACAAGTGGTACGGCGAGCTGACCGGCACCACGGTCGCGGTCACCCCGCCCGCTACCACCGGCTCGCTGCAGGGCCTGGCCGCGCTCGACCCGGCCAAGAAGCAGGCCAGGGTGATCTTCGGCGGCAACAACCCGGCGAGCGGCACCTACGACACGAACCTCGTCGTCAAGGGCATCCCCTCCTACCTGGGCGGCACGGTCCACGCCACCGTCTGGGGCGTCGACAGCACCGGGCTGAACCCCTCCCCCGGCCCGTACCGGGTCGGCGAGAGCGACTACACGGCCTCCGGCGGGCAGATCACGATCCCGCTGACCGGGTTGAAGGGCACGTCGGCGTACCACGTGGTCGTGACGCCCAACAAGGATCTGTCGCCGGCCGGCGCCCAGCAGCGGTACGAGGCCGAGTACGCCGCCCTGGCCGGGACCGCCCGCGTCACCTACGGCTCGAACACCGGCTACTCGGGCACCTCCTTCTCCGAGGGGTACGGCGGCAGCACCGACGCGAGCACCAAGTTCGTGGTGACCGCGCCATCCGACGGCTACTACAACCTCGGCCTGCGGTATTCCGCGGGGCCGTACAGCGGGGCGCCGGCGAACCGCTCGGTCCGGCTGCGGCTCAACGGCGCCGACCTGACCGACGTGACGCTGCCCGGCACCTCCGACTGGAACACCTGGAACACCGTCACGACCAAGGTGTTCCTGACCGCCGGCATCAACCGCGTCGACGTGGGCGCCTACGCCGCCGACGACCGGGACGCGGTCAACATCGACTACGTCGACGTCGCCGCCACCACCGGCACGATTTCCTCCTACCAGGCGGAATCCCCCGCCAACACGCTGAGCGGTGCGGCCAGGGTGTCGTCCAACACGGCGGCGTCGGGCGGCGCGTACGTCGGCTACATCGGCGCGGGCGCGGCCAACACGCTGCGCTTCAACAACGTCAGCGTCCCGTCCGCCGGCCGCTACCGCATGGTCGTCACCTACGCCAACGGCGAGCTGGGCGAGGGCGCGACCAACTACAACTCCAACATCGTCGACCGTTACGCCGACATCTCCGTCAACGGCGGGACGGCCACCCGGCACTACTTCCGCAACACGCTGGGCTGGTCGAACTACCGCACCACGGTCGTCGACGTCACGCTGGCCGCCGGCGCGAACACGATCACCTTCGGCAACGCCTCCGCCGGCTACGCGCCCGACATCGACCTCATCCAGATCGCCGCACCGGTCGTCTGACCTACCACGAGAACGAGGAGCAGCAGCTTGAAGTCAACCAACACCAGCGTGGTATGGGGCCACCCGGGCCTGCGGGTCGTGCTGGACGTCTCGCCCGACGGGCCGGTCGGCGTGCGCTCGCTGTCGGGCGGCGGCCTGGCCGCGCCCCGGCCGCGTACCACGCAGCCGCTGGTGGAGCTGCTGGTGCCCGGCGCGGGCCGGGCGCGCTCCTCGCACCGGTTCTCGCAGACGGCGGTCGGCTGCCGCCTGGCGTATCGCGGCTGCGAGCAGAGCAGGCAGGGCGCGTGGCACGTCCTGCGGCTGGACCTGCACGACGCGGCGAGCGGGCTGGACGCCGAGGTGTTCTTCCGCTCCGCCGACGGGGTGGCCGCGTTCCAGATCTGGACGCGGGTGACCAACCGCGGCCAGGACCCGGCGCTGCTGATGGGCGTCACCTCGTTCGCCGCGGCCTTCGCGGGCGGCTCGGTGGAGTCCACGGACGTGATGCGGGCCGACAGCGAGTGGCTCGGCGAGAGCCGCTGGGCGCGCGAGCCGCTGCGCGCGGGGGCCGTACCCGATCTGCGGCTGGCCGAGCACGGGCAGGACGGCCGCGGCCTGCTGTCCGTGGTCAGCACCGGCACCTGGTCCACCGGCGCCCACCTGCCCACCGGCGGGCTCGTTGATCGCGACGGCGGGCAGGCGTGGTTGTGGCAGATCGAGCACAACGGCCCCTGGCGCTGGGAGGTGGGCGAGCGGCTCGACGGCCTTTACGTCGCGCTGCTCGGGCCGACCGACCGCGACCACCAGTGGCAGCAGTGGCTGGCGCCGGGCGAGTCGTTCACCACGGTGCCGGCGTCGGTCGCGGTGTCCGGCGACGGGCTGGAGGGCGCCGCCGCCGCGCTCACGGCGCACCGGCGCGCACTCGTCCGGCCGCATCCCGACCGGGAGCGGCTGCCCGTGGTGTTCAACGACTACATGAACACGCTGATGGGCGACCCGACCACGGCCAAGTTGCTGCCGCTGATCGACGCCGCCGCCTCGGTGGGGGCCGAGGTGTTCTGCGTGGACGCGGGCTGGTACGACGACGGCGGCGCCTGGTGGGACAGCGTCGGCGAGTGGCAGCCGTCGCAGAGCCGCTTCCCGCGCGGCATCGAGGAGGTCCTCGGCCACATCCGCGCGCTCGGCATGGTGCCGGGACTGTGGCTGGAGCCCGAGGTGATCGGGGTACGCAGCCCCATGGCCGACAAGCTGCCGCCGGAGGCGTTCCTGCAGCGCGGCGGCGTGCGGCTGGCCGAGCACGGCCGCTACCACCTCGACCTGCGCCATCCCCGCGCGGTCGCGCACCTGGACCAGGTCGTGGACCGGCTGGTGGAGGAGCTGGGCGTCGGCTACTTCAAGCTGGACTACAACATCGACCCGGGCGTGGGCACCGACCTGGACGCCGGCAGCGCGGGCGCGGGGCTGCTGGCGCACAACCGCGCGCACCTGGCGTGGCTGGACGGGGTGCTGGCCCGCCATCCGGAGCTGATCCTGGAGAACTGCGCGTCCGGCGCCATGCGCATGGACTACGCGATGCTGTCGCGGATGCACCTGCAGTCCACCAGCGACCAGCAGGACTTCCGCCGCTACCCGCCGGTCGCGGTGGCGGCGCCCATGTCGATCCTGCCCGAGCAGTCGGCGAGCTGGGCCTACCCGCAGCCGGACATGTCGGAGGAGGAGCTCGCCTTCGCCCTGTGCACCGGCATGCTCGGCCGGCTCTACCTGTCCGGGCGCCTTGATGGGATGCGGGCCGGGCAGCTCGACGCGGTGCGCGACGCCGTCCGCGTCCACCGGGAGATGCGCGCCGACCTGGCGCGCGCCACGCCGCTGTGGCCGCTCGGCCTGCCGCGCTGGGACGACCCGTGGCTGGCACTCGCGCTGCGCGCCGGTGAGCTCACCTACGTCGGAGCATGGCGGCGAGGTGGCGCGGGCAGCCTGGAGCCGCGGGTGCGGCTGGAGCTGCCGCACCTGGCCGGCCACCTGATCGACATCGACGTCCGCTTCCCGCGGCACCTGCCGTCCTGGGCGTGCGACTGGGATCCCGCCGCCGGGATCCTGACGCTGACGCCGGACGGTGACCAGCCGCATTCCGCACGTATCCTCTGCATCCGTCCCGCCCGATGAAGCCTGCCGTGATGTCTACCCCCCTGAGAGAGATCAGCATGAACAAGAAATGGACAGCCCTCGCCGGCGCGGCGACGCTCGCGCTCGGGCTCACCGCCTGCAGCGACCCCTCCGTCCAGACCACCGACGCGACGGCGGGTACGGCCGCCCCCGCGACCTGGGCCGACCCGCAGGCCAAGCTCGACGGCGTCAAGCTGACGATCTGGGCCGCGCAGAACAGCAACACCGTGCCCAAGAAGGTCATCGAGTCCTTCCAGCAGGCCACCGGCGCCACGGTCGAGGTCGTGACGATCCCGGACCCGTACGAGCAGGGTGTGCAGACCAAGGTCGCCACCGGCGACAAGCCCGACCTGGCCTTCTGGCAGCCCACCGCGTCCATGCTGACCGCGATCAACGCCAAGACGAACCTTCAGCCGCTCAACGACGCGCCGTGGCTGCCGCAGATGGCGCCGGACCTGCGCGACATCACCGGCCTCCTGGACGGCGCCCGGTACGCCGCGCTGATCACCAGCCCGGCCGTCGAGGGCGTCTACTACAACAAGGAGGTCTTCGCCGCCAACGGCGTCACGCAGCCGCCGAAGAACTTCGGCGAGATGGTGGAGCTGGCGCGCAAGCTCAAGGCCAAGGGCGTCACCCCGTTCTTCGAGATGGCCGGCGACAAGTGGGCCACCCAGTGGTGGGTGCAGGTCCAGCTCGCCGACGCGGCCAAGGACGGCCTCTGGGAGAAGATCAACACGGGTAAGGAGACGTTCGGCGGGCCGACCGTGCTGGGCGCGATCAAGACGTACAAGTCGCTGATCGACGAGGGGCTGTTCAACTCCGACATCAAGACCGCCAAGTTCGAGGACCAGGGGGCGGCACTGCTGTCCGGCAAGGCCGCCATGGTGGTGCAGGTCAACTCGTTCTTCGGCCAGCTGCAGGCCACGGCGGACACCGCGGCGCTGAACAAGAAGATCGGGTTCTTCCCGATCTCGCCGTCGGGGAACGTGGGCACGTTCATCCCCGACCAGTCGAACGCGCTGGTGGCGTTCAAGACCGGTGACGCCAAGCGGGAGGCCGCGGCGCGGCAGCTGCTGGCGTACTGGATGGGGCCCGGCTACAAGGACTTCGTCGCCGACCGCAACACCGTCTCCCTGCAGCCGTCGGTGCCCAGCCCGGAGGGCGTGCCGCAGGCGCTGCTCGACGTGCACGCCTCGCTGCCGACGGCGGTCGGGTCGATGCAGGCGCTGGCGGTGGCCAACCCCGACCTCTACCTCAACCTAGCCGACATGATCAACGGGACTTTGACGCCGGAGAAGGTGGCCTCGGCCACGCAGGAGCAGTTCGCCCAGCTCGCCAAGGCGGCCGGGGCGACCGGCTTCTGAGGAGTTTCCACGTGCTGACCACCGCGCGGGAGACCTCGGGCTCCCGCACCGTCACCCGCAGCCGGCCGGCGATCCGGCGGCGAACCCATCCCATGTGGTTCATGGCTCCGGCGTTCGCCATCCTGCTGCTGTTCTTCTTCCTGCCGACGCTGTTCAACTTCATCTACGCCTTCACCGACTGGTCGGGTTTCAAGGCCGAGATCCGGGCGGTCGGCCTGGAGAACTTCACCGACCTGGCCGCGAACGGCACGCTGTTCCGCTCGCTGCGGGTGACGGTGGTGTACGCGGTGCTGGTGGCGATCTTCCAGAACGCCTTCGGCTTCGGCCTGGCCGTGCTCCTGGAGCGCGACACCCGCCTCAACCGGGTGGCCAGGGTGTTCTTCCTCATCCCCGTGCTGATGTCCGCGCTGGCCGTCGGCTACATCTTCCAGGCCCTGCTCAAGCCGACCGGCAGCGTGAACCAGCTGCTCGGCCTGGTGCTGGGGACCACGGTCGACTACGCCTGGCTGGGCGACACCACGTGGACGATCGTGGTGGTGGCGCTGATCCACGCGTGGAAGTGGATGGGCTTGTCGATGCTCATCTACCTGGCGGGGCTGAAGACGATCCCGGAGGACATCATCGAGGCCGCGCGGATCGACGGGGCGTCGCGGTGGCGGACGTTCTGGACGGTGCGCTTCCCGCTGCTGGCGCCGGCGATCACGTTCAACGTGGCGACGGCGTTGCTGGGGTCGATGAACGGCTTCGACGTCGCCCAGGCCACCACGGGCGGCGGCCCGGCCCGTACCACGGAGATCCTCAACATCTTCATCTACCGCACCTTCGGCCAGGGCCTGTTCGCGCAGGCCACCACGATGAGCCTGGTGCTGTTCCTGCTGGTGGCGCTGATGGCCTTCCCGGTCATCTACGTGTTGCGCAAGCGCGAGGAGGTCCTGTGAGCGACTCGCAGGTGTGGCGGCGGCTGCAGCCCGTGGTGACGGCCGTCCTGGTGATGGCCGCCATCGGCGTGCCGCTGTGGCTGGTGCTGGTGACGGCGGCCAAGTCGCGCGGGGAAGCGCTGAACCCGGACCTGTCGCTGCCGGCGGAGTGGCATCTGCTGGACAACCTGCGCCAGGTGTGGGTGGAGGGCGAGGTGCTGCCGGCGTCGCTGGGCAGCCTGCTCGTCGTCGTGCCCGCCGTGCTGGGGGTGCTGCTGTTCGGCTCGATGGCCGCGTGGATCCTGGCGCGCCGCGCCACCCGGCTCAACGCGGTGCTGTACGCGCTGGCGATCAGCGGCATCGTGCTGCCGCCCGCCGTGGTGACCGTGGTGCTGCTGCTGCGCCAGCTCGGCCTGGCCGGCACCGCGGTCGGGATGATCGGCGTCTACATGGGCATCTACATGTCCACGGTGATCTTCTTCGTCACCGGCTTCGTGCGCACGATCCCCGCCTCGCTGGAGGAGGCGGCGCAGATGGACGGCGCGGGCCCGATGAAGGTGTTCTGGCTGGTCGTGCTGCCGCTGCTGCGGCCGGTGCTGGCCACCGCGACCATCCTGGTCTGCCTGTACGTGTGGAACGACGTCTTCTACGCCTTCTTCGTCATCGGCGGCCGGGTGGACACGCTGCCGCTCAACCTCTTCCGGGTGGCCAGCGCCGGGCTCTATCTGAATAACTGGCATCTGATCTTCGCGTACGTGGTGCTGATGAGCCTGCCGCTGATCGCGGTGTTCGCGGTCGCCCAGCGGAAGATCATCTCGGGTATCACCAGCGGCGCCGTCAAGTAGTAGTTGTACGATTACGTAGTGTGAGCACACAAGAGAGTGAAATGCCCGTTCCGTTCGAGCTGGACGAGCGGCCGGGCCCGCGTCCCATCACCAATCCGGAGATCCCGCACCAGCAGCTCGACCAGATCGCGCCGGTCGAGCTGCAGGAGGAGCTGTGGCGGCGGATGAGCGGCCTGGACCACGTACGCACCGGGGCGAGCGTCGTGTCGCTACCCGAGACGCGCGCGCTGCACCTGGACCCGGCGCACGCGTCCGGGCCGCAGGCGGCGTTCTTCGGGGACAGCACCGAGTTCGCCCACCTGCACGGAGTCCTCGACGGCAGCCTGCACGCGCTGCTGCCGCAGCCGGACGCCGCCGACGTCGTGGCCAAGCGCTGGGGCGAGCCGCACCCGGCGGTCCTGGAGGGCCGCATCCCGCCCACCCTGGTCATGCTGTACGGGCCGCGCGACGAGCGGGAGCTGGAAACCGTGTGGGAGCTGGTGCGCCGCAGTCACGCTTTCGCCTCGGGCCTCCGCTGACCCCAGGCGCGATTCGCGTGATGTGGCTCACATAATCCATTGACAATCCGTCATCGCGCGTCAACAGCCGGCGAGTCATATCAACCGCCGCCGCCGTATTTCGCCGCATTATTTGCCGGTCTCCGCAGGTCAAATGCCGCACAGCCGGGAAAATACGCGTTGTCGCCGGTCGACTACACCATGAACAATGCCACTTGGCGGCTTCCCGGATTTCCTGCGCTTCTGCCAAGATCGATATTAGCGAAGGGAGGCTCGAAATGGCTTTGGCCAATGCCGGCATCAAGCGATTACTGGCGGACTCGGGCGAGTCACGCGGATGGGTGTCACTCCGTACGGACCTGGTCACGGCGCTGCTGGGCGTCTGGTTCGGTATCGGTCTGATGATCGACGCGTGGGCGCACCGCAATCTGGCCGAATTGGAGACGTTCTTCACGCCCTGGCACGCGGCGTTCTATTCGGGATTCGCCGCCGTCTCCGGCTGGATCATCTGGCAGGTGTGGCGCAATGTGAGGGCCGGCCGTCAAGGGCTGGCGGCGGTGCCGCAGGGCTATCTGGCCGGGCTCGTCGCGGTGCCCGCGTTCGCCGCCTTCGGAATGGCGGACATGGCCTGGCACACGTTGCTCGGCATCGAGCAGAGCCTCGACATCCTGTTCAGCCCGTCGCACCTCGGGCTGATCACGACGATGCTGCTCATCATCACCACGCCGCTCCGCTCCGCCTGGAACGCCCCCGACATCGGCGCGCGGCCGTCACTGGGCCGCCTGCTGCCGGCGATCATCGGGCTGGCGTTCGCCGCCACGCTGGTGTCGCTGTTCCTGTCCTACGGCGACGCCATGCAGTGGGGGCCGCAAAGCGTCGTCGAGGCGTTCTCCTCCCTGCAGGACCCGGCCGGAGACCGGTTGGCCACCGTGATGGTCGTCACCAACGTCGTCCTGCTCGCCCCGGTGCTGCTGCTGATGCGCCGGTGGCGGCTGCCGTTCGGCAGCGTGACGGTCATGTACGCGGTGGCGGTCCTGATGCCGGGCGCGCAGACCGGGTTCAAGAACGTGCCGATCCTGCTGGCCATCGTGGTCGCCGGCGTCGCGAACGACCTGCTGATCCGCTGGCTGCGGCCATCGGGCGGGCGGCGGCAGGCGTACTGGGCGTTCGCCGGGCTGTCGGGCTTCGTCACGTGGTCGCTGTACATCGGGTTCGCGTCGGCGACGGGCGGCGGCCTGCCGGCCGTGCCGGAGCTGTGGACCGGCGCGCCGATCGTGGCCGGGCTCGTGGGCCTGGTGCTCGGGGCGCTGTTCCTGCCCAATGCGGTGGACACCGAAGAGGCATGATCCGTCTCCTGTCTCTTGTCGTCGTTCTGGTGCTGGTGTGCGCCGCCCCGGCCGCGGCGCACAACGTCGGCGCCGGAGCCGACCTGCGGATCGCGCAGACGATCGCGGGCGCGGAAGTCACGGTGGTGGTCAAGGGGACGACCCGGGTGCCGGGGCCGTTGCGGATCGGCGTGATCGCCTTCCAGCCGGTCACCGGCCTGGAGGTCGGCCTGGAGGTCCGGTCGGTCGGCGACGGCCGTACGGTGACGGGCGTGGCGCGGGCCGCACGGGACCCGCAGTACACGCAGCTCAAGGTGGAGCGGACCGGCCCGCACGAGCTCCGGTTGCGGGCGGGCGGCGAGGTGGCCGTGGTGCCGTTCCGGGTCCTCGTGGAGCGCGGCTCCGGGGCGGAGCTGCTGATCTACGGCGGCCTGTTCGTGGCCGCGCTGCTGCTGGTGGGCGGCCTGCTCACCGGGGCGCTGTCCCGGCAGCGGCCGGCGATGCTGCTGGCCGCCGGCGCCGCCGCCGGGGTGACGGTCGCGACCGTGATGATCGTGATGGAGCCGCAGCTGCCCGCGAGCCCGCCGGACGGCGCCGCGCCCGCGGTGACCGGCGCTGCGGCGGGAGGGCGCCCGTTCGCACAGGGGCGGGTGGCGACGGTGCCGGCCATCCCGGCCATGGGAGAGGAGTTCACCTTGCGTATCGATCTCGTCGACGGCTCCACCGGGCGGCCCGTGGACGACCTCGTCGCCCACCACGAGGCGCTCGCCCACGTGGTGGTCACCAGCGACGACGGGGGCTATTTCCGCCACGTGCACCCGCTGCGCACGGCGCCGGGGCGGCTGGAGGTCAAGATGCGCGCCGACCGGCCGGGCCGCTTCCTGGCCTACGCCGAGCTGGAGCGGGAGGACTCCGGCGGGCAGCTCATCACCGGCGAGTTCGCGGTCGGCGGAGACAGCGCCGTGGTGCCCAAAGACCGGCCGGTCACGCCGCGGTTGCAGCCCGCCGTCCCCGTCGCGGGCCGTCCGACGACGATCGAGCTCGACGCCACCGGCCCCGTGCGGCCGTGGCTCGGGATGGCAGGTCACTTGATCATCCGCAGCCAGGACGGGTCGTTCCTCGGGCACGTGCACGAGATGGGCTCGGGCGGGTCCCGGCTGCGTTTCACCTTCGGCTTTCCCGCTCCCGGCCGCTATCTGGCCTGGGCGCAGTACGCCCTGCCCGACCGGATCGTGACCGCCCCGTTCACCGTCGACGTCGTGGCCCCGGAGGCGCTCCGATGAGGCGGGTCGTCATCGCCGTCGCCCTCCTGGTGGCCGCGGCGGCGATCTTCATCGTGGGCCGCAGCATCTCGGCCGAGCCGTTACGGCTGGGCGCCACGGGCACGCGGTACGCCGCCACCGTCCTGGTCAACCCGCCGACGACGGGACCCGTCACGGTGGAGGTGCTGGTCAATTCCGGTGATGCGGACACCGTGGCGCTGTCGGCGGTGATGGCCGACATGGGGCACGCCATGCCCGAGGTCGCCGCCCGGGAGCAGGCGCCCGGCCGCTTCGTGGCCGAAGGCGAGCTGTTCCCCATGACCGGAGCCTGGGAGCTGTCCATCCGGCTGGACGGCCCGGCGGGCGAGGAGACGCTGGTCGTCAACGCGCTGATCACCGGATAGGCGACCGCCGCTCTTGGTGTTCGAGCACCAAGATGACCTCTGACCACCGGAATAACGGCCTTTCGGTAGATTCTCCTCCAGGCGCGCCAAACCCGGAGGAGCTTCGTGACCATTCCTGACCTGACCGACGTCCACGCGGCGTGGCTGCCGCCGGAGGCCTTCCGCGCGATCGGCTCGCGGCGCACCCTCGTGCACGGTGACGGCCTGCTCGTCGACACCGTCCGCGAGGAGGTCGCGCAGGCCTGCGCCCGGTACGGCGACGGCCTGCGGCCGGAGCAGGCCGATCTCGTGCTCGCGCTCTCCACGGCGGAGCCGTTGCCCGACGCCGCGGCCGCGGTCCGGTCCGAATCAGGCGCCACTGGAGAAGAGGGCTACGTGCTCGCCCGCCGCGACGGCGTCACCGTGGTGCTCGCCGACGCGCCCGCCGGGCTCCTCTACGGCCTCTTCCACGTGGTCAGGCTGGGCGAGGCGGCGTTCGGGGCCACGCGGGCGGCCGAGCACCACCGGCCCGCGATGCGGCGGCGCATGCTCGACCACTGGGACAACATCGACGTGCACCCGGTCATGGGCCAGGTCGAGCGCGGCTACTCAGGCGGATCGATCTTCTGGCGGGACGGCGTCCTGCGCCCGGACCTGACCCGGGTGCGCGCCTACGGGCGGCTGCTGGCCGCGTGCGGGATCAACGCGGTCGCGGTGAACAACGTGAACGTGCACGCCACCGAGGCCCATCTGCTGACGGACCGCCTGGGTGAGGTCGCGGCGATCGCGGCGGAGCTGCGCCCGTACGGGATCCGCGTGCATCTGGCGGTCAACTTCGCCTCCCCCATCACCCTGGGCGGCCTGCCGACCGCGGACCCTCTCGACGCCGACGTGCGGGTGTGGTGGGCGCGGGCCACCGAGCACGTGTACGCGACGATCCCCGACTTCGGCGGCTACCTGGTGAAGGCCGACTCGGAGGGGCAGCCGGGCCCGTTCGCCTACGGGCGCAGCCACGCCGACGGCGCCAACATGCTCGCCGACGCGCTCGCGCCGTCCGGCGGGGTCGTCCACTGGCGCGCCTTCGTCTACAACCACCGCCAGGACTGGCGCGACCGCTCGACCGACCGCGCCCGCGCGGCCTACGACCACTTCGCCCCGCTCGACGGGCAGTTCCGCGACAACGCGATCCTCCAGGTCAAGCACGGCCCGATGGACTTCCAGGCGCGCGAGCCGGTGTCGCCGGTGATCGCGGCCATGCCGGAGACGAGCCTGGCGGTGGAGTTCCAGGTGACGCAGGAGTACACCGGCCAGCAGAAGCACGTGTGCTACCTGGCCCCGCTGTGGAGCGAGGTGCTCAGGTTCGGCCCATGGGGCACCGGCGGGCCGGACGTGGCCGGCGTGGCGGCAGGCGGCGGCCTGGTCGCGGTCTCCAACGTGGGCGACGACCCGTACTGGACCGGCCACCCGCTCGCCCAGGCCAACCTGTACGCGTTCGGCCGGCTCGGCTGGGCGCCCCGGCTGGACCCGGCCGCGATCCTCGACGAGTGGATCGACCTCACCTTCGCGCCCGTGACGAGCGGCGACCCCGAGCCGCTGCGGCGCACCCTGCACGCGATGATGGACGGCTCCTGGCACACCTACGAGCGCTACACCGCGCCGCTCGGCGTCGGCTTCATGGTGCGTCCCGGCCACCACTACGGTCCCGACGTGGACGGGTACGAGTACACGCCGTGGGGCACGTACCACTTCGCCGACCGCGACGGCGTCGGCGTGGACCGCACGCGCGCCTCGGGGACCGGCTTCACCGGGCAATACCCGCAGCCGTGGTCGGACGTCTACGAGTCCCTCGAGCACTGCCCCGACGAGCTGCTGCTGTTCTTCCACCACGTCCCGTACGGGCACGTGCTGCAGGACGGGTCGACCGTCATCCAGCACATTTACGACACCCATTTCGCGGGGGCCGAGGAGGCGGCCGCGCTGCGGCTGCGGTGGGACAAGCTCGGCGGCTCCGGGCTGGTGGACCCGGCGCTGTACGCCCGGGTGCGGGAGCGGCTCGACGAGCAGGTGCGCTCCGCCGAGGAATGGCGTGACCAGATCAACGCCTACTTCTTCCGCAAGTCGGGCGTGCCCGATGCCCGCGGACGGCGTATCCCCTGATCAGGCCGTGAACCGCGCGCGGACCTCGGCGATCAGCGGGCGGCAGTTGCGCAGCAGCCCCAGCGCGAAGGCGAAGGCCAGCAGGGCCAGCACCGCCTCGGAGGCGACCAGCGTGACGCCGCCCGCCACGATCAGCAGGCACGCGTTGCCCAGCGTGGCCAGGGGGAAGCGCCCGAGCGCGTACGAGGCCAGCCGCGCCACGTCCACGGCCCGGAACTCGAACAGCGAGGTGATCACCAGCGCGTGCGCGACCCACAGGGCCGCGGCCACCGCGATGACGACCAGCAGCACCGCCCACCATCCGGGCAGTCCGGTGGCGGCGAAGTTGGCCAGGCTCGTCCCGGCGATCGCCATCCCCGCCAGCCACGGGACCCAGATCTTCAGCACCCCGCGGACGTTGGCCTTGTAGCCGCGCCAGAACGCCGTCGCGGGCGTGAGTTCGGTCAGGTCCAGCCGCCGATGGTGCAGCGCGTAGAGCGCGGCGGACAGCGCCGGCCCGATCGGCAGCGCGCACAGTGCGGCCAGCGGGACGTTGCTGGCGTCGCGGTCCAGCAGGACCAGCGCGGCCAGCCCCGGGAGGGTGGTGACCAGCAGCAGGAGCTCGACGATCAGCAGGGTGTAGATGAGTGCGGCGGCGCGCGAGAGCGGCCCCGCGCCGAACCGCCGTTGCTTCGCGTCAGGAATGGCCCTCTGACCTGCAACGGAGAACGAGGCAGGCCGGACAGCGTCATGATCATTCCGGGTGGATTCCACAGCGGCATCTTATCTATCACGATTCCAGTGCTTTCTCGATGCGTTGGTTGGCGAGCTCGCGTTGACCCATGCACTTGGCGTAGACCTTCAGGAGCACGTCCACGCTGTGCCTGGCCCGCTCGGCGACCTCGGGCGCGTGCACGCCGGCGTTGAGCCAGAGCGACACAACCGCGTGCCTCAGGTCGTAAGGGCGGCCCGCCAGCGGGGAGGCGACCTTCCACCAGTTCGGGCGGAATGGGCACCAGGCGGTCCTCGTCCTCCTCGCGGTGTTTGAGGCCCCGCTCGTCGAATGGCCGCCTGGAGTCGGTGCAGTCAGTGCCGCTCTGTGGGCGGGTCCGTCACGGAAGTCAGGAGTTCGCGGGCCTGCCGGGGGTTGACGACGACGCGCCGATCCACCACGTTGTTCGGCTTGGGCGGTTTCCACTTGACCCGGTCGAGTGGGTTGGCGGTCAGTTCTCCGAGTGCGACGGCGTACTCCAGGGCGTGATGGAACACTGCCCGCTTGCGCCGGAACGTCGTGGGCGCTGCTGCGCTGCCGTCCAGGCGGACTGCCAGGACCTCAAGCACCGCGCGGGCATGGCGGGGCTGTTGAAGATCAATCACCTGTAGCGAGGCCCCCTCCAGCCAGCGCAGCGCCGCAGCGGCCTGCGGGTCGGCCTCTGGCTGGCGGTCTTTTCCGAAGGAACACATGCTTGTGCAGTGCCCTGCGCAGCAGCGTGGTGTCCGGTCGGCCCTTGCGGTGGGTCGTCAGTGCAAGGGTCACCGCGACCAGGCTCTCAACGCTGTTCTGACGGGACTTGGCCGCCAGGTGCGGCCACCGAACGTTCATGTAGGCCCGAGCGAACTCCAGCCAGGTGCGCGCGTTCTTGGCTTTGAGCATCGATTCGGGCAGCCCGGTGTCGGTATCGAACCACTCCGGCCCGGAGACCTGAGCCACGGTGAGCGTCGGACCGTACGGCACCATGCGGGAAAGCGATCGGGCGGTTGGGAGAAGTTCAGGTGAGTGTCGCCGATCCCC
>NZ_JBQHCV010000067.1:0-19559 GCF_052068215.1 Nonomuraea sp. H19
CCACCAGCCTTGAATATATACCGGATATTAAAGATTGCATGCGACGCATTTGATGTCGACGTGTCCGTGTCCGAGTTAACGTCCGGGGAGATGGTGTGCGGGTGATCTAGCCATGGGCGGGTAGCGGTGAGATCCACATGACAAGAGACGGCCACTCCGTGATCCTTGCCCGGGGCCCGGTGGGAAACAGGGAATCTAACTCGACTTTGGCCATCTCTGCGATCTTGAAGCTGAGCTTGTCACTTAAGTCCTGATCTTCGCATATAGCCTATTTAATGCGTATGGGGATGTATCGCGCATAGCGGTCCGTGGCTTCAGGCCACCCGATTGCCCGCCGCATGCGGATGAGATCGTCGAGCGCGGAGTCGCGGACCGTGAAGCCGGATCAGGGCGCCGATCGGTGAGGATTGCCGGCCCGCGCCTGCGGGTCTGTCGTCTGAGCTCCCCCGCCGCGCTGATGGATGTGCTCACCCGGCGGATCTTGGCGCGGGGGGTCGTCAGACGGCGGTTGGTGTTCTTGCCGCCTTCACGAAGTCGGCTGCGCGGGCCGGGTCCACGGCGTTCCAGGTGTGACCGTCGATCTGTTCGCCGCCTGCGCGCGGGCCCTGCGGGCGAGTTCGCGGTAGGTGGCCGAACGCCACGATTCGGCAGGCTGGGCGGGTTCATCCACCACGGCCACGCGGTCTGGGTATACCGATTCCGCGCGGTCAAGGAAGTCGCGGTCACCGAGGTCATAGAACATGTGCGGATCCCTTCGTGTCAGCGGGCAGCGCGGCCGTGAAGCGGTGATGACCCGGCCGGATGATGCCCCGGTCGCAGGGGGCCGCCCCCAACAAGGTGGGTGGTCAGCGCAGCAGGACGGCGTCGGCGCTCGGTTGACCGGCTGCACCCGGTTCGTCACGTCGAGCTTGCGTATCGCGTGCTTGAAGTAGAACTTAACGGTGTTGGGCAGCAGGCGCAGCCAGGCGGAGACCTCGTTGTTGGTGCAGCCTGCGCAGCCGGTGCAGAGCGTCATGACGGACATTCGACGACCCGACGGCTCATTCGCCTGATGCGATGGTGAGCAATGCTTCGAGTTCGTCACGGTGTTTCTGTGGCTGGATACCATGTCGCCTGGTCCAGTCGTCGGAGTAGTAGGTGTCGCCGTAACGGTCCCCGCCGTCGCAGATCAAAGTGACGACGCTGCCGCGCAGGCCGATGTCCCGCATTTCCCGAGCCAGCCGCACGGCGGCCCAGACGTTGGTCCCGGTCGAGGCCCCAACGGGCTGACGGAGCAGGGCGGACGTCACGTGCATCGCGGCGATGCTGGCATCGTCGGGCACCGCCACCATGTCGTCGATGACGCTGGGCATGAAGGATGGTGGTGTCCAAGGTGGTCCGATGCCCTCGATGCGCGACCCGGTGCCCACCGATCTCGGCTCCTGGTGGCGCCACACGTCCAGCAGCGCCGAGCCTTCCGGGTCGGCGACACAGAGGCTGGTCGGGTGGCCCTGGTAGCGCAGGTACCGACCGATCACCGTGGCTGTTCCGCCGGTGCCGGCGCTGGTGACCATCCAGCGGGGGACTGGGTAACGTTCAGTCCGCAACTGCCGGAGGATGGAGGACGCTATGTTGTGGCCGCGCCAGTCCAGCACCCGTTCGGCGTTGACGAATTGGTCCATGAAGTGCGCGTCCGCAGTCTTGGCGAGTTGACGTGCGTCGTCGATGACGTGGTCGAGCCTGGCCGCGAGGTGGCAGGTTGCGCCGGATCGTTCGAGAAGTTCGCGCTTTGCCGAGGTCGTCGATGCCGGTATGACGGCGACGAACGGGAGATTCAACTCTTGGGCGAAGTAGGCTTCACTGATCGCGGTGGACCCTGCGGAGGCTTCGACGACAGTCGTTCCCTCGTGGATCTGGCCGCTGACAATGGCATCCAGAAACAGCGACCGAGCCAGGCGGTGTTTGACGCTGCCGGTTGGCTGTTGTGATTCGTCCTTGAGGTAGAGGTCGACGTGCCAGTCCCTTGGCAGCGGGAACTTGCGCAGCGGCGTCTCAGCCGTGTCCAGTTCGTCCGCGCGAAGGCGGGCGATCGCCGTCCTTGACCAGTCGCTTGTCATGACTCGTTGCGAGCCAGGTCGGTGGGGAGGGACGCCGGGACGTTACCGGCCTCCAATGCCCCGCGAGTCTCCGGACCACGCAGTGCGAAGACCAGGAAGACGGCTGCGCACAGGGCCACACCAACAACTAGTCTGCCGGGTATGTCCGACACCGTCGGGCTGAGCAGTGGGACGGCGGTTGTCATCAGCCCGCCGAGCGCGAACCCGACGTTGTACACCAGTGCCGCGCCGGTAGCCCGGATGGCAGTCGGGAACCGTTCGGCAAGGAAGACCTGCAGCGGCGCGCTTGTGCCGTTGGCGATGAGGCAGAGGAGCGCGCAGTAGGCGACGAGCTCACCGAAGTCGGAGGCTGGGATCTTTGAGATCAGGTAGACTAGGCCAGGGATGGCGACGAGGTCGGTGACACCCATGGCGATGAGGACGGGACGTCGGCCGAAGCGCTCACTGGCATGTCCGACCAGTGCCGAAGTGGGCACGATGAGAGCTCCCGCGACGACGAGCACCACTGCCGTTTGCGCGCCGGAGACCTGGTTGATCTGCCCGAGGAATGTGGGCAGGAAACCGATGGTGAGGTACCAGACGCCCGCAGCCCCGAAGACCATTCCGAGGCTGGTCAGTGTTGCCCTGCGGTGCTTGCGGCCGAGAAGATCCCGGGCCTTCGCGCGCACTTGCGAGCGGTTGGCGTCCTGTGCTGCCCACATCGGCGACTCCTCCGCACGGAGGGTGATGGCTAGACTGATCAGCGACGCGAGCAGACCGCTGAAGAACATGACCCGCCAGCCCCACGCGGCGAACGCGTCGCCGGGAAACAGGGCCGACGTCAGGAACAGCATCCCGGCTGCCATCATGGTTCCGATTCCGCCTGCACTGATGATCAACCCCGAGAGCAGGCCACGCCACCGTTGCGGGACCGACTCGGTGCCGAGCGTGTGAGTCGATGCGACGACGCCTCCGACGAACAAGCCCTGCAGCAGCCGAAGCATCAGGAACAGCGTCGGTCCGACCGCACCAGCGGCCGCGTACGTGGGCAAAGCGCCCATCGCCGCGGTCGCCACGCCGACGCCCATGATGCTTACGAGCATCGTTCGCCGCCGGCCGAGGCGGTCGGCGAAACGACCGCAGGCGATGCCGCCGAAGGGCCGCGCGAGCAGGCTGACGGCGAACGAGGCGAACGTCGCTGCCAGCGCAAGTGTCGGAGCCGCCGCGGGGAACAGCACACGGCTGACGGTTGGTGCGACGAACAGGAGAATCGTCAGGTCGAACAGATCGAAGGAGAATCCGAGGATCGACGCCGCGCCAGCGGCGACGGGCCTTCTACTGGTATGGGCGGAGTCCTTGTCGTGAGGAGAGGACATGATTGAGCTCCTTGGGATGGAACCACTCGGGGACTTGGGCGGTCCTGTGTGTCAGGACATCGCATAGAGCGCGCGGGCGAGGGCGATCTCGCGCTGGAAGGTGTCATGGACGTGGATGTCGGCGACACCGAATCTGCCCCCCTGTCGCACGATCCGGGCGGCAACTCGCAGGTCGACGTCAGGGTTCGCGGGACGGAGGTAGTCGACGCGGATGTCAACTGTCGGCCGACCCGTTCCGGTTCGGGTAACGAAGGCCAGGTCTCCCGCCAGGTCGGCAGCCGCGGCGATGATGCCGCCGTGGACATAGGAGGGAGCCCCATTGACGACATGCTCGGGTCTGACCGACAGATGCAATATCACCTCTCCGTCATCCGCGCGGACGATCTCAAGCCCGAGCCAGCGGTGGAATGCTGAGGAATGCAGCACGCTCTCCACGGCTGCGATGCGGGTGGGTTCGGATCCGTGGTCGCGTGCGTCGGCGCGGGTCATGGCTGCCGCCGTTGGTACGTTCGCTCAGCGAGCGCCCTCAGCGCCAACTTGTCGATCTTCCCCGTGCCATTCACCGGCAATCCGTCGTCCATCCGGATGATCTGCCGGGGATGCGCGTACGGCGCGCCTCGGTCTAGGCAGTGGCGGAGAATGTCACCTTCGGACAGGTCAGGGTCGGCGACGACGAACGCCACCGGAACCTGTCCCTTCAACGAATCGCTGGCTGGGACGACGGCGACTTGGGCGACGCCCGGCAGAGCTGAGATGAGTTGCTCGACCTCGAGCGGGTATAGGTTCTCGCCTCCGACGATCATCATCTCGTCGCGGCGGCCCACGAGATAGTAGTAGCCGGCATTGTCGCGGCGCGCGAGGTCGCCGGTGCGGAGCCACCCGTCCGCGGTGATCCTGGCCTGCGTGATCTCGGGGAGGCCGACGTAGCCGCGGGTAACTCCTGGGCTGCGCACCCAGAGCTCGCCGATCGAGCCGACAGCCGAATCTGATCCGTCGTCCGCCACGACTCGGACCTCACATCCCGGAACGGGCCGCCCCGGACTCCCCCGCCGCCAGCCGTCGAAGGTGCTGATGAGCACCATTGGGCCGCCTTCGGTGAGCCCGTAGCACTCGAGGACTGGCGCGCGCAATGCGTCAGTGATCCGTCGCGCGCTCTCTTCCGTGAGTGGCGCCGATCCGCACACGACGAACCGGAGTGAGGAGACGTCGTGTTCCTGGTAGGCGTGGCTGGTGAGCAACATCTCGTACGTGGCCGGAACGCCGGTGGTGTAGGTGCATCGGTTCCGCTCTATCTCCGCGGGGATGCTGGTGGGTGAGGGATCAGAGGGGATCGCGATCGTCGCTCCGGCGAGCAGGCACGGCTTGACCACGCAGATCATCGCGTTCTTGTGGTAAAGCGGCGCGGCCACAAGGCCGCAGTCATCGGGGGTGATCTTCCAGGCATCGCGGACGGTCCGGGTGTTCCACAGCTGGCCGCCATGGGTCAGCTCACAACCTTTGGGACGCCCGGTGGAACCCGATGTGTACAGCTGCATGCACACCGCGTCTAGTTCGACGGGGACGATCGGGACGATCGGGAGCTCCGCCGCGTCGAACCGCTCTGAAAGGTCACCGCGCCGCAGGATCCAGTCGTCGCGTTCGGCCGTGGTCAGCAAGACGGAGGTTGCACCGGTCTCGGTCAGTAGTGCTGTTGCGTCAGCTGCTACCGTCTCGTGCGCGACGAGCACGGCGGGCGCCGCATCAGTGAGCACATGGGCCATCGCGGAACGGGACGACCTGCTGTTGAGTGGTACGGCGACGGCACCGAGTCGCATAATTGCGAACAGGCTCTCAAGATAACGGTGGTCGTTCGGGAACAGCAGCGCCACCCGGTCACCTGAGGCGACGCCCGCGCGTCGCAGCGCCGCCATCGTCCGGCCCGTGCGTTCGTCGAAGTCGTGGTAAGTGAATACAAGATCGGCCTGCCGGATGGCCGGGCGTTGCGGATGCTCGCGTACCGCGTCGCGGATGAGCGCCCAACCGAGGTTGTTCTCCACAGAGTGGTGTTGCGATGCTGTGGACCCGTCGCGTCGTATGGTGCGGGACTCCGTATTCATGGTGTGACCATCACCTTGCCGAAGGCGAGCCGCTCCTCAAGCCGACGCTCTGCCTCCTGAACCTCGTCGAGCGGCAGGACGCTGTCGATGACAGGATTGAGCTTCTTAGTGCGGACCATGTTGAGCAGGTGCTCCAGGTCGCTGCGCCGCCAGGCGTTGCTGCCGACGATGTCGATTTCCCGTACCCACACGAACGGTTGGTGCATCGTGACGTCGTAGCCGCTGGTGGCGCCGCAGGTGAGGACGCGTCCGCCGGGGCGGGTGGCTCGGATGGAACCCGCCCAGGTGTCGGCCCCGGTGAAGTCGACAACCACGTCCGCGCCGTGGCGGCCGGTCTCGGCCCAGATGCGTGCGCTGAAGTCCTCTCTGGTGGTGTTGACGAGGACGTCTGCGCCAATCTCGGCGAGCCATTCGAGTTTGGCGTCGGTGCTCGCGCAGGCGATGACTTTGCAGCCGAGTGCCTTGGCGATGAGCACGACCGCGTTGCCGACACCTCCGGAGGCTCCGAGCACGGCGACGACCTCGCCCGCTTGAACGCGCCCGCGGGTGACGAGCATGCGGTTGGCGGTGCCGTAGGCGATAGGAAGCGCGGCAGCCGTCTGGTAGTCGACATCGTCGGGGAGCGTGATGCAGTTCGCGGCGGGCACGACGGCGATCTCAGCGAGGCCGCCCGGCAGGTCCTCCCCGATCGCCTCGTGTCCAACCAACGGATCGACGAGGACTCGCTCGCCCGAACGCAGGTGTGTCACCTCCGATCCCACACTGAGCACCTCGCCAGCGATGTCGCCTCCGGAGATGTGCGGGAGCTGGACGTGCTTCCCAGCCACGCCGCGGCGCACGAAGATGTCCAGATGGTTCAGGGCGCAGGCACGGACGCGGATCAGGGCGTCGGTCGGGCCGGCAACTGGGGCGGGATGCTCTGCGACGATCCGGCAGTCGGGGCCGCCTCTGGCCACGATGAGGGCTGCCTTCATTGGTCTTCCTCCGGTTGGGGTTGGAAGTGGACGGCGAGCTCGAGGTCTCCGAAGATTTCGGGCGGTAGGGCCCAGCGATCTTCTGTGTCGCCTATCAGCGTGAGTGCGGTGAGACCCGCCGGGTTGTCATGAGTGCCGTGGTGTCCTCGGCATTGAGTCGATTTGCACGGTTTCGCCGTCGCGTGACCGTCCAGTACGGAGATAAGCACGTCGCGGTACCACTCGTATACCGCCGATCGCTCGGGCAGGTGAACGTGTAGTGCTTCAATGCCACGCGTCGAATTGGGGTGGCGGACGGGTCGGTGCGGGACCGATTGTGGGTGCCAGCGGATGAAGAATGGGGACGGTCCGCGGAGCCGCGGCGTTCCGGGGAACGCGAGGTCCCACATCAGGGTGGTCCCGGACGGCGACGTGCGGGTCACGTCCTGCCATACCGTCCAGCCGGCGGTGAGGTCGGCGAGGCGTCTGGTCACATGGGCCTCGGTCAGGCGAAGACAGAACCCGAGCAGGCCGCCCGCACGTTGCTCAAGGAAGCGCAGCAGGTCTGCACCGAGTGGGTTGGCTGCAGCCACGGCTGGGTCGTGCGGTGTGATCAGCTCGACGTAGGCGTCCGCCCACTGGACGAGTGCGTTGCGCGTTCCGAGCGTCGGATGGCACCCGCCATCCGCAACGACGAACCCGAGGTCACGCAGGCATGTCGTCGCACGCTGAAGATCAGGCACCGCGACGAGCACGTGGTCGATGGGCGGCGTCGCCGAAGGGTCTCCGGACAGCCGGACCGCGACGTGGTCGCAGGCTCCGGTCGGCGGCGTCACGACGACGCACGACCTCGGCCGGAGAGCGGGATCGTCACCGGGCTGGCCAGAAGCGCCTCGATGATCGTCTCCCGGGACAGCCGGACGTGTTCAGCGGCCACTCGGCCGGCAGCTTCGACATCTCCGCTGCTGATGCTGGCAGCCAACGCTTGGTGCTGGTCCATCAGCTCGCCGACGCGGGGGCTGGTGGGAACACCGAGCCAGAGCAGCCGGTCGGAGCGCTGTACGAGGTCGTCGATCATCGTCACGAGGAGCCGGTTGCCGCTCATCTGTGCGATCTCGCCGTGGAACTCGACGTTGGCGTCGAGCAGTTCGTCCGGCTCATCTCCGTGGCTGAAGGGCACATCCGCCAGCCGGCGGAGCTTCGTGATGCTCGCAGCATCCGCATCTGGTCTCGCTGCGGCGAGTCGGGCTGCCTCGCTTTCTATCAGAGCCCGTACCGCGAAGACCTCGGTCACGTCACGGATGGTGATCTCGGTGACGCAGTAGCCCGACCTGGGAACAGCGGTCACCAGCCCCTCACCCTGCAAGCGGGCCAGGGCCTCCCGGATCGGTGTCTTGCCGAGCTCGAGGTCGCGACTCATCGCCGCCTCGCTGAACGACGCTCCCGGAGGGAGCTCTCCCCGAACGATCCGCTTCTTGATCAGTCGGTACGCCTGCTCGACGAGCCGAGGCGAGTTCAACGAGCTGCCTGTACCTCTGCGGCCCTCGCCAACGATTTCCATACCTGATCACCTAACACGCTAGATTGATGAACTGGCATGCCAGTCTGCGCCCGACATTTCACCTTTGTCAATGGTCGACGCGACGGTCGACGTCGTGGCCGCCGAGTTGCTTGGGGGACCTGTACAGCAAGGTGCCAACCCCTGCGGCTGCCACAGAAGAGCCGACCATCGCACGGCGCGAAAGGGGGATTTCGAAGCGGCAGACTTTGACGACGCCGATGTCCAGCAGCATGAGATCAGCAGGGTTGATGCCGCAGTGAAGCACCCCGGCCGCATGCGCGGCGGCCAGCGCGTCGGCGACCTGAGCCCCGTAACCCAGGGCTCGTCGATCGGCAGGCCACCAAAGCACTCGTCCACAACCGTCCCAGCCTGGCATGCCAGTCGGAGGCACCATCTTCACCCTCGACAGCCCATGTGCGACCAGCCCACGCAGAAGTGCCGGCCATCCCGCGCCGTTCTTCGACACCACATCGACGCCGAGGAACTCAACATGCCCATCGGCACCCACGCCGGTGGGGATCAGCACGTGCACCGTCACCGTCCGGCCGTCAGAGGGCGTTTGATTTGAGTGGATTGCGGCTTATACCTAGTACGTGCCTTGCCAGGTTGGGGTGGTCTCGTCCATTGAGGTGTTTTCATCCTCGTGGCGGCGGTCCGCTGATCACAGCATGAGCGCGAGCTCGGCGTTCGGCTGACGAAGCAAGGAACCCCTGGTAGACGGGTTGATCACCACAACCATCACCGTCGCAACCAGGGGCTCCGGATGCTGTTCTATCGCGCCGCCGTCGATTTGTCGCGTGCAACGCTGAACTACGTCGCCGGAGTGATCCGCCGGCACCGCAAGGCGATCGGGTCGGCCTGGCGGCTGCTCAACGCGGGGCAGCAGGCGTTGCTGGCGCTGGTCTACCTGCGCAAGGGCGAGACGTTCACCGAGCTCGGAGCCGGGTTCGGGGTGTCGACGGCGACCGCGTGGCGGTATGTAGAGGAGACGGTCGCGCTGCTGTCTGCCCGCTCACCCAAGCTCGGCCAAGCGCTACGCAAAGCGAAGCGGGACGGGCTGCACTACCTGGTCCTGGACGGCACGCTGATCCACACCGACCGGGTCAAGGCCGACCGGCCGTACTTCTCCGGCAAGCACCGCGTGCATGGGATGAACGTGCAGGTCATCGCCTCACCGGACGGGACGATCCTGTGGACCTCCGGAGCGCTGCCCGGCAAAGCCCACGACCTGAGCCCCGCCCGCATCTGGGGCATCCTGCGGGCGCTGGAGCAGGCCGGAATCATCACCCTGGCCGACAAGGCGTATCAGGGAGCCGAGGGCCCGGTCCTCACCCCGTACAAGGGCGACCCTGCTGGCTAACTCGGGTTCAGACCGCGAGAGTCTGGTCGAGGCGGGCGAGGTGGCTGGTACGAGTGCGGTCGAGGGGGTGGCCGTTCCACCAGGCATCGAGCCGGGTGAGATTGAGAGCAGTAGCTGAGATGACGTGTTCGAGATGGACCTTGCGGAGTCCGCGATAGCGGGCTCGGCGGATGCCGGTGATGGCGACGGCTTGCCGGATAGTGCCCTCTACTCCGGCGCGGATCTTGTACTTGTGCTGCCAGTCTTGGCTGCTCTGCTGGGTGCGGGCGGCGTCGAGGGCTTGTTGCTGGGCTTGGGTGTGGCGCAGAGTGATCTGGCGCCGGCCGCTGGTGCTGCGGGTGCATGCGGTCCTGGCGGGACAGGGCGTGCAGGTCTTGGCGGAGAATCTGACCACGATGGTGTCCAGGCCGCGCTGGATGGTCGGAGTCCAGGAGATGCTGGTCTGTCCTTGGGGGCAGGTGGCCTGCTTGGCGGTCCAATCGATGGTGAACGCGGCCCGGCCGTATCCGGTAGCGGCGCGGGCCTGGGGTGAGGAATCGAACCGCACCGGTGCGACCAAGGCCAGCCCGTAAAGATCACGGGCTGAGACAATCAGCTCGGCCGTGGCGTATCCGGCATCGACATAGTGCTCGGCCGGAAGCAAGTCCCGCCGCTGGAGTCCTTGATGGATCGAGGCCGTCATGGCCATGTCCGCGATGGTCGCGTCGGTCGTCGCCACGTTCGTGATCAGGTTCGGCGGCGAGCCCGCGTCGCCGTCCTCACCGTTCCCGCTGGTGCCACAGGTTTCGCTGATGTGGACCTTGTAGCCGTTCCAAAACACGTCGGCTTTGGCCGACCAGCGGGTGTCTGGATCGTAGGGCGAGGCCAGCCGGTGTCTGCCGGGCGGCAGCCCCGCTCCGCCATCGCGCAGGGGCCGCCGCCGTTCGACCACCTCCCGCCCGCGGGCATCAACGGTCCGGACGAAGTTCTGGATCAACATCACGCGCAACGCCTGCACCGCGGGCAATTCCCGCAGCCAGGCAGGGGAGAACGGCGCATAGAGGGCCGCGCAGAGCGCATACCCGTCAGCGCCGTAGGCCCGCGCGAGCTGCTCCTGCGCGGTCTTGGAGGCCGGCAACCGCCAGGAGTCGACTCGTGCCCGATACCGATCTGCCCAGTCCGGCACCTCCAGCACCTGTTCCACCCAGCCGGGCGCGGCTGCGGCGAGGGCTTCCAAGGCGGCCCGCACGCATTCGCCGGCCAGCTCCACCCGGTTCAGGTCCCGCACCGCAGAGATCACATGCGTGGCATCAGTGCGCTGTTTCCCACCCGCTTTCACCAATCCTCTGGCCTGCAACTTCTCCAGCAGCAGGTCAAGGACCCGCTCCTCCAGCCCATGAGCGATCACCCGGGACCGGAACTCACTCAGCACACTCGCGTCGAACCCCGGATTGTCCAACTCCAGCCCCAGCGCGTACTTCCACGACAGATCCGTCCGGACCGCTTCAGCGGCCCGCCGATCGGTCAGGTTCTCCACCCGCTGCAGCACCGTGATCAACGCCAGGCGGCCCGGAGACCAGCCCGGCCGCCCCTCCGTCCCGAACGCGGTCACGAACTGCTCATCGGCGAACAACTCGCCCAGCTCATCCCGCACCCGAACCGGTAACGGCATCTCCCGCCGCCCCCGATACATCGCTCGGATCGCCTCCGCCACCAACGGCGACGGCTCCGGCCACGGACATGGCTGCACAGACACCGAAACACCCCAAACGCAGCCGGGATAAGGGAACGACGGCCACCCTTCATGATCCACCTGACCCAGCAGAACACGAACCACACCACGCGCGCCGCGAGTTAGCCAGCAGGGTCAAGGGCAAGAACAAGCCCGAGTCCCAGAAGCAGGCCAACCGCGCCCACGCCAAGCTCCGCGGACCCGGCGAACGAGCGAACGCCCAGCTGAAGAGCTGGAAGATCCTTCGCAAGCTACGCTGCAGCCCTTCCAAGGCCGGCCACCTCTGCAAGGCCATCGCCGTCCTTCAAAACTACCGCGTCGCATAGACCGTCTGAGGATGAAAAGGGGTCATTATGCGTTTGGTGAGGTTGTTGATCGACGCGATGTGGATCATGGCTTGAGAACTGGCTGCAAGGGTTTCATAATCACGGGTTAAACGGCGGTACAGCATGAGCCAGCCCAGGCTTCGTTCGACGACCCATCGGCGTTTGACGATTTGAAATCCGCGGACTTCGGTGTTTCTGGAGACGACTTCGACGTCGATACCTAGCTTGGCGCCATGTTCGATTGCGGCGTTTTTGAAGCCGGTATCGACCCAGGTTTTAGATATCGTTGGATAGTTGTTTTGGTCTGGTTGAGCAGTTGTACGCCGATGGCGTTGTCGGACAGGCTGGCGGCGGTGACCATGACGGCGAGGATGATACCGAGGGCGTCTGTGACAATGCCTCGTTGCGGCCGACGATCTTCTTCGCCGCATCGGTACTTTGGCTGGTCAGAGGTACGTTGGTGGAGGTTTTGACGCTCTGGGTGTCGATCACGCACGCGGTGGGTTCGGCTTTGCGGCCTTCTTTTACGCGGGCCAGGCCGGTCAGGTCGTGATTGATTTGTGCGAAGATTCCCTCATCGCGCCAGGCGGCGTAGTAGCCGTAGACGGTGCCGTGCGGTGGTAGGTCGTGGGGCAGGTATTTCCAGGCGATTCCCGTGCGGTTGACATAGAGGATGGCGTTGAAGACCTCCCGCAGTTCGACCGAGGTGGGCTCGCCGGTGGGGCGGCGAGCGAGGCGGGCCTGCCGCCAGGCGGTCAGGGTGGGCTCGATTAAGGCCCAGCGGGCGTCGGATATATCGCTGGGGTATGGCTTTCGCTCACTCATGACGGAACTTTTACCTGAGTTATACGATCGGCGGTGGCTCCTCGGCTGATAGGGAGTTTCCATCCCATCCTTAGACCAGACGGAATCCGAGCGGCATATGATAATAAAACGGACGCCATGATCGTCGCGCCCCGGCACGCGAATGCACTCCTATGGGGCGAAGTGCCATGAAAGCCTCAGCTCCCAAAGGGGACATATCGCCACCGAACCTAGACAAACGCCCTCTCACGCACCTTCTGCGTCAGGGCGTCGGTCCAACAGGACGCGAATGGCCCCTGGTGGAGCGGCGGACTGCGGAAGTCGGCCACGGTCACGTCGCCCTGTACACCACATCAGTGACGTGAACCCCGCAGTCCCCGCATGTCTGACTGGAAGCATCCCGCTGAAGCAACCGGAGCAGCGCGATCATCGTGTTCTCCAGACGCTCAGCGCCGCCGAGCAGGCCCGCGCCCAGGCCGAGACCGCCCGCGACCGTGCCGAGGAGCGTGAGCAGCAGGCCTGGCGACAGGTCGGCAAGCACCAGACCGCTCGCGCCCAAGCCGAGCAGCTCGCCGCTGATGCCGCTCACCGGCAGCATCAGGCTGAGCGCGACCGGGACGCCGCCCGCACCTGGGCCGAATCCCGCCCGCCCCGTATCCAGGACGAGCTCAGCCCCGCAGCGCGGGCATTCCTCGCCGCCTCGGACCGGCTGCGCCGCCACAGCCACCGCGCGCATCACCGAATTGGAACAGCAGGCCAGCGACCGGCAGCGCGAGCTCACCGATCTCCGCCGACGGCTGCAGGAGCAGGAAGGTCGGATCCGCGAAGTCGAACAGGAGTGCGAAAAAGCTCGCGGCGCCGCGGCAGCGCACGCCCAAGAGGGCCGACCGGCTCCGCGTGACGTTGACTGCCGAACAACAACGGCGAGAGCAGGCGGTCACCGCGGCGGCCGTGGCCGAGCAGGCCCGCGAGGCCGCCGTCCGAGCCCAAGCCAACGCGGCTGGTGAGGCGGATCGGCTGCGCGCCGAGCTCATCAACGCCACCCGTGCGCTGAAGGCCGCTCAGCACCAGCGCGAGGAGGCCGCCCTCGCACATGCTGCGGACGTGGTTGCGGTGCCGCGGGTCTGGTCCGGCCGAGGCCGGCCTCCAACCCGCACTGGCCTGCGCTACCCGGACACCGCCGTCAGCTTGGCTGAACACGTCCGGGCCGCCGGCCGCGACTCAGCGGTCACGCTCACCTGGCGCGAAGGCTCCAAGGGTGAGATGAGCTCGCAGTTCGTCTTCCTGCGCGTGCGCCCGGCCGGACACCGCATCGCCCGCGACAGCGACGGCACTCTGCCTGAGCGGTGGCTGATCGCGCAGTGGCCCGACGAGGAGAGCGAGCCGGTCAAGTACTGGCTGTCCAGCCTGCCTGCCGACACCGACCGAGCCGATCTGATCCGTCTGGGCAAGATCCGCTGGCGGATCGAGCACGACTACCGCGAGCTGAAGACCGGCCTGGGACTGGACCACTTCGAGGGCCGGTCTTGGACCGGCTGGCATCGCCACGTGACCCTCGTCACCGCCGCGCACCTGTTCATCACCATGCTGCGACTCGACCCAAAAGTGGCTGCGCCGGCCTGACCCTCTACAAGGTCATCCGCGAGTTACAACTGCTACTCGCGACCTGGACCGGCGCATGTCCCACCTGCCATCGAAGGCTGAAACCGTTACGCCGCAACAGCCATCACCAGACCTAACAAAGCACTACTAGGGCGTTCCGAGGAAGTCGATCGTGATGCCGAGGTCACGTCGTTCGGCCTCCCGGTAGGCCAGCCAACTAAGGGCGAGGTCCTGCCAAGGCAGGCCCACCGGGCCGTACACCGTGATCTGGGCGGGATCGGCGCGGCCCCGGTGGTCGCCGCGCAGGATCTCGCCGAGGGTGGCATGGGCTGCCACCGCGGGCAGGCCCGTCGCGGCGAGCATGCCCATGGCGGAGGCGAGCGCGCGATCGTCGACCGCGAGCACTGCGGCGGCCTGCAGAACGGAGCGCGAGAGTTCCTGCTTGCCCGGCTCGTCAACGCCCAGAGTGGTCAGGTGCTGACCAGGGCGGATGTCGGGAAGATCAAGGAGCGGCGTGCGGGACCAGGTGGCGAGGACCACGATGCCGGCCTCGGCGGCGACCACGGCCGCCCAGCCCGCGAGGCGCCCGCCATGACGGGCACGAAAGGCGGAGGCCCGCTCCGGTGACACGTCGTGGATGACCAGATCGCTCACGGGGCGCAGGCGCCGTAGTCCTGTCACTACCAGGTCCGCCTGCGCGCCCGCGCCGATGACGCCTACGACGGCGCTCTGCCGGGGGGCGAGGGCGTCGGTGCCGAGGGCGGCCGCCAGGCCCGTGCGCCAGGCGGTGATGGTCGCGCTGTCGAGCAGCGCGAGGACTTCGCCGTCCTGGCCGCTGTGCAGGCAGATGATGCCGCGCAGTGCCGGGCGGGCCGCCGGGAACTTGGCGTTGACCTTCACCGTGTACGCGTCGATCCCGGGCAGCAGGCCGGGGATCAGGGCGGTGGCCGTGCCGGGGAACGGCAGATCCGTCCGGATCCTCTGCCCCGCGAACGCCGCGCTGCCGTCCTGGACGAAACCGTCGCGCAGAATCTCGAGACAGGCGTCCGGATCGAGCAGGGTGAGCAGGTCACCGCGGGTGAGGATTCTGGTCATGCCGGTCATTATCCCAGGTGCGGTCTTCGGCTCGACGTGCAGGCACATCGCGATGCGGCGGCCGGTGAAGGCACGGCCGTGACGGCGGATGGTCGCGGCGAGCAGCGGCATGTGCCGCAGCGCCCACGCCGTGCCCTCATGGGCCACAGAAAGAGGCATGACGAAATCCCGCAGGAGAAGAGGAAAACAGGGGAAGCCGGACCGCCCTCGAGTGGGCGTGACCGCATCGTCAGCCGTGCAGGTCGCAGCGGTAGGAGTGGTCACCGAACACCGGCAGGCGCCGCGTCAGCGACGTGCATCCAGGTGCGGTGAGCATGGATCTAGTGTATTCGACTGCGGCCCCATCCCGGAGCTTCGTGTTCAGTCATACCCTCCGAACACGACCGAAATGGCGTTCCGCCGCTGGCCACAGCGCACGAAACCACGGTGATGCCGTCGCGTTGCACAAGGCGACGCCGCGCGGCGTCAGCCCATCTGGTGTCCGCTGCCCGCTGCTGTGCGGGTTCCCCCTGAACGACTCCCACCTGCTCGGCAAACTGACCAACTCCTCCGACACCGCCCGTGACGACCAGCACGAAGCATGGCGCGCGACTGCCTCCAGCCGCTCGCCGAGCACGGGTTGCTCCGCGACGACATGCGCGTCGATGAGATCGGCTACGCCTACCAGGCGACCTGGCCGACCACTGTCAGCGGGATCGTTTTAGAGGGCCGAAGAACGTGCGTATTTCGTCGGCGACCTGCTCAGGCTCTTCATGCGCCATGAAGTGACCGCCGCGTCCAGGCGTGCTCCAATGGCGCAGGTCGGAGCAGAGGCGTTCTGTCAGGCTCCTGGGGAGGTTCGCGTAGGCGGGCTCGTTGCTCAACGTAATCGCCGCCGGCACAGTGATAGGCGGTACAGGCTGATTGAGGGAGTAGTCGTAGTACTGGCGGAAGGACGAGCCGATCGTGCCAGTGGCCCAGTAGAGCGTGGCCACGGTCAGGATCGTATCCTTGTCCCAGCGGGTCTCCAAGTCGCCGCCGCAGTCGCTCCAGTCGCGGTACTTGTCGATGATCCAGGCGACGAGCCCCGCCGGTGAGTCCATCAGCGCCGCGGCGATCGTGTCCGGCCGGGTCCACATGATCTCGCTGTAACCCTGATCCTTCTCATCGTAGGCGGCAATGGCGTCGAGATAGGCCTGCTCCTCGGCGGTCGCCGGTTGCTTGCTGAAGTCGGTGGTGAGCACCGCGGATGTGACGTGGATCCCGGCCACCTCACCGGGATACAGCGCGCCGAGCCACTGCGTCACCCCGCCCCCGATGTCCCCGCCGAACGCCCCAAAGCGCTGGTAGCCGAGAGTTTCGGTCATGAGCGAATGCCAGATCTCGGCGACGCCCCTACGGGTGAACGGCCCTCTCGGCAGCTCGGAGAACAGGAAGCCGGGCAGCGACGGTATGACCACGTCGAAGGCGTCGGCGGGGTCAGCGGGGTCGGTCAGCAGCCGGGCGACCCGCAGCATCTCCATGAAGCTGCTCGGCCAGCCATGGGTCAGCACCAGCGGCAACGGCTCGGGGCCGCCTTCTGCACGGTTGCCGCGCAGGCGAACGAAGTGCACCCGCCGACCGGCAACCTCGGCAACGTAGTGCGGGAAGGCGTTGAGCGCCGCCTCGGCCTTACGCCAGTGGAAGCCATCGGCCCAGTAGGTGACGAGCTCGCGGAGATAGCCGGGATCGACCCCGGCCGCCCAGAAGACGGAGTCGGATGCGGTCGTGAAAAGGGTGCGATTCAGACGGGCCCGCAGATCGCCGAGCACGTCATCGGATACGGAAATGTGAAAAGCGTTGACTGTCATAATTCCTTCGATCAGGAGCATTCGACGCTCCCAAGCCCTTGGTCACACAGACACAGCGGCAAGGAGCGCCCGGGCAGCACACATCATGCTCATCGGGCTCACCTCCTTGCGTGGGGCAACTCGCATAAGCATATCCCCATGATCCTTGGAGAGGCACCTCTACCCTTGGCGCTCTCCCGATCGGCGAGCGCGTCACCGCGGCCTGCCGTATCTCACGATGAAAGCTCCTCATGGTCGCTGTCCTCGCCGAAGGAGCCCACGGGCAGCGCCAGCGCGGGCATCGGCAGCCCCGCCAGATGCGCGGCGGCGCCGTCGTCCTGAGGTGGCACCGGGACGGCCGGGTTCACCGGTGCGGTGCCCGGGCTCGGTATCGCCCGACCGGCGGCGGCCTCCAACTGGGCGGCCAGCGCGTCGCGGCGCCGTACCAGCCGCTCGATCCGCTGCGTCATTTGATCGAGCGCGTAACGGTAGGCCGCCAGCGACGCCGGGCACTCGTCACCGGAGGCGTGCCCGCTGGCAAGGCACTCCACGAAGGGCCTGGTCTCCTCCATCGACAGTCCCAGGTTGGTGAGCTCCTTGATCTCCTCCACCTGGCGGACCGCCACCGGATCGTAGTGGCGGTAGCCGTTGGGCAACCGTCGCGGCACCACCAGCCCGGCCTTCTCGTAATAGCGCAAGGCCCGCACCGTCACGTTGGTTCGGCGGGCCAGCTCTCCCACTAGAGCGTGTGTCCCTGTGCCGTCGAGCCTTGAGCGTGTGTCATCGAAGGTTGAGTGGTGTGGATCACTAAAGATCAGGACGCCGTGCCAGGAAGACGAACTCTCTTCCTGGCCGATCAGGCGCATCGCGAACGTCCTCCACCACATACCCGTGGGCGACCAGATCCCTCTCGACCTCTTCTCGCTCTCGGAAACGCAACGTCGAGTCCGACGTCAGCACCTGTCCGTCGGCAGCGAAAACGTAGGTCCAGCGGAATTTCACCAGAGGCAGGCTCACCTCGATCAGCTGGACCCAGCTCTCGACGGAGCCGACACCTGGGATCTCCGTCACGCGGTAGGAGAGCTCGCGCGTCCACTCTTCCCAGGCGCGTCGGGCCGGATCGCGGGTCTCGAAGACCAGATGCCCTCCAGGCCGCAGTGCTTCGTAGGCTCCCCGCAGCGTCTTCTGCCATACCTGTGGATCAGCGACGGCCTGGGCAACGTTCGCCGTCATCGTTGCCAGATCGACCTGTAGCGACGGGAGGTCTGTCGCGTCACCGCAGATCCAGCGCACTCGCTCACTGCCCGGTTTGGCGTGAGCGACGTCGATGGATGCCAGAGCGGGATCGACACCGACGACCTCGATCCCGCGGTCGGCCAGAAGAAGCGCGAACACCCCTGTGCCGCAGCCGATGTCCAGTACTCGGCGCGCTTTGAACTCTTCCGCTATCTGGAGGTAGGCATCAAGATCACTGCGGTCGGGGTCGAGCGGATCGTAGATCACGGCGAGCCGTGGATGCCCGAAGCATTCGTCAGCCATACGGCCGAACGTATGCGGAGCCAAGACCGAACGGCTACTGAGTTTCGAGGCGGGAGCGGCGCTGCATCGCGGTCAAGTCCTGGCAGATTCAAAGCCGCATATGAGCAGTGATGCCCATCAGGCCAGGAGCCCCAGGGTTTCGTGCGCTTCCCAGGCCGTCAGATGCCGTTCGGGGTTGGGTTTCCTCCTGCGCGAACTGGTTGATCAGCTCGGCGAGGGCCGCGCACGAGGCGGTCTCGGCCCATCATGGCAACAATTACCTGCCGCTGCTGGAGGCGCACTACCGCTCGCACCGATCAGCCCTGTTCACCCTGGTGGAGTCGATCGACCTGGAGCCGACCAACGCCGAACGCAGCGTTCTGGACGCGGTGGAGTACGTGATGGCTCAGCGCGGCGCCCGTTCCGCGTTCGTCCCCGAACGCCTCACCGTGGAGCGGCAAGGCCCTGATGGTGCCTCGGTGACCGTGACGCTGTCGGTGGCTGTCGACACGTTCGCTTCGGGGACGTGGCCGCCGCCCTGGTGCGCACCGTCAAAAACGTGGTTGACCGGATCGAGAACTTCCATGAGCTCAAGGGCCGCCGCCACCGTGAACCGGCCCTCGGGTTCACGCCCACGCCCGCCCGGCCCGCGACCGCGCCGTCATCTACCTGTTGTTCGGCACCGGCCTGCGCCGCGCCGAGCTGGTCGGCCTCGACCTGGACCAACTGGAGCCCGCCGACCCGGCCCGGCTGCGCCAGGCCAAGAAGGCCCGCCTGACCGGCGTTCGAGGCAAGGGCCGCAGCAGCCGCACTGTATTCCTCGGCCACGACGCCCGCCAGGCCCTGGCCGACTACCTGCAGCTGGAACGGCCCGGCGATGCGGCCGTTGCCAGCACCGCCTCGGCCGCGCTGTTCCTCGTCGCCGCCTCCAGCGCAGCCCGCCGTCCTGACGGCCGCATGTCCCCCGGTCAATCAACACCATCGTCGGTGAGATCGGCCGACTGCACGACGCTCAGATGCCCGACCCTGACCGCAAGCTCGGCACCCTACGCCCGTATGACGCCCGCCACACCTTCGCCTTCGCCCTGTCGCAGACCTCCGGCCACAACTGCGCCGAACTCGAATGCCGCCTCGGCCACGCCAAGGACCGATACCTGCGGCTCTACACCAATCCGCCCGACGACATCGCGGCCAGCTAGCGTCGGACCGTACGGCACCATGCGGGAAAGCGATCGGGCGGTTGGGAGAAGTTCAGGTGAGTGTCGCCGATCCCC
>NZ_JBQHCV010000068.1:0-16019 GCF_052068215.1 Nonomuraea sp. H19
CGTTTTGGCCGTACACGGTCCCCGGTTCCGACGAACCCAAGGGTGCATAACCACCCAGACCACCCCAACCGTTCGACATCGACCCTTGGGTTCGCGGGAACTCCGGGCTTTCCCGGGGTCGCCGTAGCATCCGCCGGCAATCCAACTCATTCGCCCGACCTGCGATGATAACGATCCGATCAAGGTCGGCGGTGTTTGCGGCTTGCGCGCAGTAGCGGTTAGTCGGTGGTCGCCATGGTTCGGCACAATGACTGGTGTGCGAGTTGGATTGCTCGGACCGTTCGAGGTCCGGAACCCCGATGGGGCCGTGGTGGAGGTTCCTGGGGCTCGGCTGCGCGCGCTGCTCGCCGCACTCGCCCTCGAACCTGGCCGGATCGTCACGCGCGCGAGGCTGGTGGACTGGATTTGGGGGCAACGGCCGCCCGCGGACGAAGTGAATGCCGTGCAGGCGTTGGTGTCCAGGCTGCGCAGGGTGTTGCCGGACGGTGTGATCGAGGCGGAGTCAGGCGGGTACCGGCTGGCCGTGGCTGCCGATGCCGTGGACGTGTGCCGGTTCGAGCAGCTGGTGGGTCAGGCCCGTGCCGCCGAGCCTGCGGCGCGGGCGGATCTGCTGCGCTCGGCCTTGGCATTGTGGCGCGGTACGGCCATGGCGGACATCGCACTGCAAGACAGCGATGCGTTCGACGCCGCGATCGCACGTCTGGACGAACTCCACGTTGCCGCGCTCGGAGATCGGGTGGATGCCGATATTCGCCTCGGCCGTGGCTCGGAGTTGGTCTCCGAGCTGACCGAGCTGGTTGCCGCGTACCCGCTCCGCGAGGGGTTCGTGGCGGCCTTGATGCGAGCGCTCGCCGAGGCGGGGCGTGGGAATGAAGCGTTGACCGTGTACCAGCGGACGCGCGAGCGGCTCGCTGAGGAGTTGGGCACCGATCCATCGACCGAGCTCTCCGCGCTGCACACCGCGTTGCTGCGGGGCGAGCTGGGCGAGCGGGCGGAGAACCGCAGGACGAACCTGCGCGCCGAGCTGACGAGTTTCGTCGGCAAGGACGATGACATCTCCGCGGTCGCCGCTCTGGCCATCAAGCACCGGCTGGTCACCTTGACGGGGGCGGGCGGTTCCGGCAAGACAAGGCTGGCCACGGAGACCGCGCGGACGATGCTCGCCGAGCTGCCGGATGGGGCGTGGCTGGTCGAGTTGGCCTCGGTGCAGGCAGGCGGTGAGCTGGCACAGGCCGCCCTTACCGCGATCGGCCTGCGCGACCAGCCATTGCTCGGTGATGCGCGGGGTGGGGAACCGATGGATCGGCTCATCGCCGCGGTCCGTGAGCGCTCGATCTTGCTGATCCTGGACAACTGCGAGCACGTGATCGAGGCGGCCGCGGCTTTCGCGGATCGGCTTCTGGGGGAGTGCCGGAGCCTGCGGATTCTGGCCACGAGCAGAGAACCGCTCGGTATCACCGGGGAGGTGCTGTGGCAGGTCGAGCCACTCGCGCTGCCCGCGAAGCAAGCAGACCCCTCCGAGGTCGGGTCCTCGCCCGCGGTGCGGCTGCTGCGGGACCGCGCGGGTCTGGTGCGCAAGGACATCGGCTCCGACGCGCACACCTTGTCGGCCATGGCGCGGATCTGCCGGGCGCTCGACGGGGTGCCGCTGGCGATCGAACTGGCCGCGGCACGGCTGCGCACCATGTCCATCGATCAGCTGGCCCGCCGGCTCGATGACCGATTCCGTCTGTTGACCAGCGGCAGCCGTACGGCGCTTTCCCGGCACAAGACGCTGCGCGCGGTAGTGGACTGGAGCTGGGATCTGTTGACCGAGGCCGAACGCGGCGTGCTGCGGCGGCTGTCGGTGTTCTCCGGCGGGGCCAGTCTGGAAGCGGCCGAACGGGTGTGCGGGGGCGAGGCGTTCGCCGGGGAGCAGGTGCTCGACCTGCTGACCGCGTTGATCGAGAAGTCGCTGCTGCTCGCCGACGGCGAGGGCACGCCGCGCTACCGGATGCTCAACACCATCAGGGAATACGCGGCGCACCGGCTCGCCGAAGCCGGGGAAACCGAGCCGGCGCGCCGGGCTCACCTTGCCTACTTCACCGAGCTGGCCGAGACGGCCGATCCGCACCTGCGCCGGGCCGAGCAGCTGGAGTGGCTGGCCACGCTCGATGCCGAGCACGACAACATCAGCACGGCCCTGCGCGGGGCGATCGCCGAGGGATGGGCCCAGGAGGCGATGCGGCTGGTCGGGGCCGTGGGCTGGTACTGGTTCCTCAGCGGGCACAGGGCCGAGGGCATCGAGTTGAGCATCGCGGCGGCCTCGCTGCACGGTGAGGTGTCCGATGAGGTGCGGGCGATGGCGTACACCATCGTGACAGTGTTCCTGACCTCCGGGCCCGGCCGCGATCAGTATCAGGCGCAGGAATGGATCCACGAGGCGCACCGGTTCACCCAGCGCAGCGGGTATCGCCACCCTTTCGTCGGGTTCGTCGAGCTGTGGGAGCGGATGCTGCAGGAGCCGACGGATTTCCTGCCCGCGTTCGAGCCGCTCATCGCCGACGACGATCCATGGGTGCGCGCGCAGGCCAGGCTCACTCGTGGCCGACTGCGGCTCACGCACATCGCCGACGAGACTGACGTGGACAGTGACCTCGAAATCGCCCTTGCCGAGTTCCGCACGCTGGGTGACCGGATGGGGATCTCGTTCGCGCTGACCTTCCTGGCCGATCGGCTCGCCACGCGCGGCGAGTTCGCACGCGCGTGTGAGCACTACGAAGAGGCGGCTGTGGCGCTGACCGAGGTAGGTGCGACCGAGGACGTGGTCAGCCTGCGTGCGCGGCAGGCTCAGCTGCACTGGCTGCTCGGCGATGAGCGATCCAGCACGTCCGCCATGGCCCAGGCGCAGCGGTACACGGGCGAGATCGCCTGGCCGGACACGCTTGCCGAGCTGGAGCTTGCGAAGGCGCAGCTGGCGCGCTGGCGCGGCGAGCCGGACAAGGCACATCAGCACCTGGCCACGGTGCGGGCGATGCTGGGCAACGAGGAACTGAGCGACTTGGCCCGCGCCAGGACCATGGACCTGTACGGCTACCTCACTGAGGATCTCGAGAAGGCCCGCGCGCACCGGACGGAGGCGTTCCGCGCGGCTGTGGAGACCACGTATCCACCGCTGATCGCCGAGGCGTTGATCGGGATCGCGGATCTCGCTCTGCGCCAGGGACAGTACGAGCAGGCCGTGCGATTGCTCGCGGCAAGCGACGGCGTGCGCGGTACGCCGGATCGTTCGAAGCCGGACGTTTCCAGGATCGCCGCGGACACCCGGAATCGCCTCGGTGAAACCGTGTTCGCCGAGGCGACCCGTGCCGGTCAGCAGCGGGACTGGCGAGAGCTGGCCGAGATCACTCTCGCTTCGTGAACGTCGCTCCCGCCCGCAGGCAGCCGATCAACCGGACGTAACCGACGCCGGCGGTCGCTACCACGAAACCGGACGCCGCACCGAAGGTGACCGCCTGACCGTCGCCCTAACCTTCCACACCGGCAGCGGCGGCCAGGAGCGCTTCACCTACAGCTTCCTCGTCCGCGACGGCCGCATCGCCGACGTCGTAGGCCGTTATCTATGACCATCACCCCGCGAACATGACCCGGCCGAACTCTACGAGTTCTTCGCAGTCACGAACCGCAGCGCCCGAGGTCAGCCTGCTCCCTTCCGCGCGCCATCCGTCCTCCTGAAGGTCGGGCGCCGGACCCCGCCCAGGGCCACGTCCCGGTACTGGTCACCGCCGTCTGCGGTGTGGCCGCAGTCCGGCGGCCGGAACTTCGCCGCGGCCGCCGGACGCTCATGCCGAACGTTGAGCGCCACCGAGGCGTTCAGGAAGGTGCTTGCGACAACGTCCGAGGAGGAGCCGACCGGGTCCCGGCAGGCGGGATCACTGTCCGGAGCAGTCTCCCTGGCAGTACCCATTGGTGACGATCAGCCGCCCGCGGGCGGGTGTATAGGCGGCGGCCTGCACGCCGACGATCACTCCCTGGCAACTGGGGCAGACGAGCGGCTGATCAGCTGTCACGAGAGCCCTTGCCGCATCCTCATGCGAGCGGTCACCCGCCCCGGTTGACGCGCCTCCGTCGCGCACGGCATCAACGCTGGGGGTATCGGTCACGACATTGCTGACAGGCGACTCGGTCATACAGCCACTGTGCCGCATGCCTCCGACAATTCCCGCACAGCGGGGGACTGGCAGACCCGCGGGTGACGCTGACCGTACTCGAAGGGTGGGCCGCCGCCGAAGGCAACTCGCCGCGTTCCTCGTACGCGATCAGCAGCTCGCTGTACGCCCCTGGGCTTCGACCGCAACCCAACCTGCGGATCCGGCCCAGGCGAATGACTACGACAGTTTCGCCGAGGCGTACTCGGCGGAGACCGAGAACAACATCATTAACGCGTACTTGGCGCGGCCCGCGATCACAGCCCTCGCCGGAGATGTGGCCGGCCGCCGAATCCTGGACGCCGGCTGCGGTTCAGGCCCCCTGTCCGCGGAACTACGCGATCGCGGTGCAGTCGTCACCGGCATCGACTCCAGCGCCGGGATGCTGGCGTTGGCCAGGCGGCGGCTCGGTGACGACGCGGCCCTGCACGTGGTCGACGTGCGTGATCCGCTGCCGTTCGCCGACGGTGCGTTCGACGACGTGGTCGCGTCGCTGGTGCTGCACTACCTCGAGGACTGGGGGCCGACGCTGGCCGAGATGCGGCGAGTGCTCAGGCCCGGTGGCCGGCTGATCGCGTCGGTGCAGCACCCTTTCGTGGACTACTTGCTCCAGGATCCTCGGCCCAACTATTTCGCGACCACCAGCTATACCGACGAATGGACGTTCAACGGGCAGTCCTTCCCGATGACCTTTTGGCGCAGGCCGTTGCACGCGATGACCGATGCGTTCACCACCGCCGGCTTCCACCTTGCCGTCATCAGTGAGCCGCAGCCCGACCCGGCCGCCCGTGAGCTGTTCCCCGACGACTTCCATGACTTTTGAACAAACTCAGCTTCCTGTGCTTCGTCGGCGAGGTACCGCCGTCGACTGCGGGCTCGACGGCCAGCTAACCACGCCAACGAGCGAGCACCTCACTCAAACATCGCTGGCACCCGGCTCAAGGTTCGATGGCATCAGCACACGCTCGTCTGGATCGTCCGACCAGGCCAGATACGTGCCCGGCGCGCCGGATTGCTTGCCGGGGCGCCGCCTTTGGCGGGCTTGGCCTTCGGCTGTGGCTTGCCCAGCAGGTCGTCCCCGGACGACGACATCCCCGAGTTCCCGCCGTTGCGCGAGATCAACCGCTCCAACCGCGCGACCCGCTCACGCAGCTCGCCGTTCTCCTTCTCCAACGCGCCGACCCGCCCGGCCAGAGCGATCAGCTCCTCGCGCGACCACTCCTCCAGGCCAGACACCAGATGCTCTCACCACGCCTCGGCCGAGATGATCAAAAGTCACACGATGTGACGAGATCAGAACGCCCGTCGCTTATCGCGCACAGGCTGAATGTCTCCATAGGAAGAGGATGTCGCTAACCTCCGGCGTATGCCGCGCCTGGTGTTCTCCGACTCGGACCTCGGTCGTGTCCGATTCGCCATCCTGCCCTTTCAGGAAACGCTGAAAGCGGCGCGTGGCCTCGGACTGCCGAAACCGCCGCCCGGCCTGGCCGCGTGGCGTCATGCCAGTCGCGCAGTGTTGCCTGCGGTGGCTCGGCCCGTGGTGACACTGTGCTCGGCGCACACCCGGCATCTGCCGGACTTTCTGACGCCGCAGCCTGCTACTGACTCGATGTCGTTCGAGGATGAACTCCACGCGGCGCTTGACGACCCATCCGTGCCGGTGCAACAGGACATGGCTGCGTTCGCCGGCGTACTGGAGACCGTTCCGGTGGTCGTCGACACGCTGCTGCACCATCCCGACCGCGGTCGGCGAACGTTGAGGCACGCTTTCACGGCGTTCCACCAAGCGGTGCTGGCCGCCGATTGGCCACGGCTGCACGCCCAGTTAGCGGCGGATGTGGCCTATCGTGCACGGCTCGCGGCGCAGCATGGTCTGGACGCCATGCTCGCCACTTTGTGCCCTCCACATGTGCGTTGGGAGTATCCGCATCTGGGATTCGACGGGCCGGGCGCGCCCGATTTCGCCCTCGGCGGCCGCGGGCTGGTTTTGGTGCCGAGCATGTTCCTGACCGATGGTGTGCACCGGCAGCTCAACGACCGGCAGCAGCCGATGCTCTTCTACCCGGCGCGCACGGCCGGGGCGTTCTGGCGTGACAACGGTGGGCGCAGCTGGCCGGATGGGCGTTTGGCCGGGGCAATCGGTGAGCGCCGGGCGGCGGTATTGCGGGCTCTTGCCGAACGCCCCGGCTGCGGCACCACGGACCTTGCCACGGCGTTAGGCGTCACGCCGGCAACCGCCTCGACACATGTGGCGAATCTGCGACGTGCCGGGCTGGTCGTCACCACCCGGGTGGCACGAACGGCCCGGCACGAGCTGACTCCGCTGGGCCGGCACCTGCTGGACGCGCACATCGGGTAATCGGTCACTCGACGGCGATCGCCTCGATTTCCAGCAGCCATTCTTCGGAATAGATGTCGGTGATGATGATGGTGAGAGCAGGACGGTGGTCTCCGAGAATCTCTTGGCGGATACGGCTGTTGGCTTCCCGGTACATGCGGTCGGAGAGGTATGTCGTGACCTTGGCGAGGTTTCGTACGCCCATGTCGGCCTCGGCCAGTACGGCGAAGACGTTGTGCCACGTCAAGCGGCACTGGGAGTCGAAGTCTTCGGGAACCGCGCCCTGCCTGGCCCAGGGCACCTGGCCGCTGACGAACACGGTGCGGCGGACACCCGCCACCAAGGCGCCATGCGTGTAGTTGCCCGTCGCGTCCGGGAGCGTCGCGGGATTGATCGGCTGTGTCAGGGACGTTTCCATGGCGGCGACGATAGGTACGCGGCCACACGGGTCACAAATACTTCGAGGATTCATCAAATCGTTCGGGGAGGCCTGGTCCCAGGTGAGCCTGTAAGCATCCACGCCCAAAGACGATCACACCCCGCGACCATCCAGCATCGGAATGCGCAGGGCGTGAATGCTTGCTCGTCACCGTGCTGTCACTGGCGGGAATCGCCTGGGGGTCAGCGTGAGCATCCCGTCCCGACCACTCGCATGCCCGCCAAGAGCCGATCTGTCAGGCCGTCAGCGGCAGTGCGGTGAAGGTGTGGTGTTGCCAGAGACGGCGGGAGGCCTCCTCCGGATAGGTGGTGACCGCCGGGTCGGTGTCGAAGAGCTGGACGAGGCGCTCACCTGTGTCGAAGGCGGGCCAGCCCGGGTCGCCGGTGGCGGCGAAGGCGGTCCACGCGGAGCGGAGGCGGGCGGAGAGCGCCTCAGCCTCGGGAGGAGGCGTGGGGCCGACCAGCATCTGCCCCAAGCCCTCGAAGACACCGAAGGTGAGGGGCACGTCCAGACCGTGGCAGGCGCCCAGGACGCCTCCGTCCGCCGGGGCGGCCCAGGTGAGTTCGTACATGTGGGCGCGGCCGCCCCCGGTGACGTGGGCCTCCGCCAGGTGCAGCGAGGGCATGCGGAAGAGCCAGTCGGAGTACGCGAGTTCGTACAGGTACTCCGCCGTGGCGTCCGGGAATGCCGTGCGGTAGGCGTGCTCGGGGTCCGGCGCCGGCCCGAACAGGCGCAGCACCGTCGCCGCCTCGGCCTGGCCGATCTGGCCCAGCTGCCCGCCCATGGCCAGAAACAGCCGGTACTCGTCGCGGGTGTGCCCGGTGATCAGTTCGACCTGTCGTGCCGCGCCGCTCGCCAGCGCCTGCCAGGGTGCGGTCGGCAGCACCTCCCCGTCGACGACGGGCGAGAAGGGGGTCACGGTGCGCGCGACCGGACCCCAGCGATCTTCGTACTTGAGCATCCCGGCGGTCAGCGTGGCCCCGGCCTCGGGCAGTTTGCGCGGGTCCACGCCTGAGAGGTCGCCCACCGTCGGACGCAGCCCGAGCTCGCCGGCCAGGGCGCCGGCGATGTCCGTTGCCAGCGCGTCGGAGAAGAAGGTCCCCGGCACGCTTTGCGTGATGGCCCGCCGGAACAGGCCGGCCGCGCTCGGCATGGCCAGCAGGGCAGCGATGGACCCGGCGCCGGCCGACTCGCCGAAGACGGTGACCTGACCGGGGTCGCCGCCGAAGGCGGTGATGTTCTCCCGTACCCACTGCAGGGCTGCGACCTGGTCGAGCAGACCGCGGTTGGCCGGCGCCCCGTGGATCCGGGCGAAACCCTCCATGCCGACACGATGGTTGAAGGTCACCACGACGACTTCGCCGTCGCGGGCGAGCCGGCCGCCGTTGTAGCCGGGGTCGTCGGCGGAGCCGAACTTGTAGGCGCCGCCGTAGATCCACACCATCACGGGGCGGTGGGCCGCGGGGTCCGGGTCAGGAGTCCAGACGTTGACCGTCAGCCAGTCGTCACCTGCCGCGAGGTTCGCGGGCATCCCGGGAACCATCGCCTCCTGCGGGGGCGGCGGGCCGAACCCGAACGCCTCTCGTACCCCGTCCCAGCGGTGGACCGGCCGTGGAGCCGCGAAGCGCCCGTCGCCGACCGGCGGCTGCGCGAACGGGATACCACGAAAGACGGCCAGGCCATCCTCGCTGCGGCCGCGGACCGCGCCCGCCTCGGTGCGGATCTCCGGAAACTCATCGGATTTCATCGACGACTCCTCACAGGGCACCCGAGCTGGGCTGCCGGAAATATACGTCTGTTTCGTGACGGCAGGCAAGAAATTGCCCAAGGTTGCGGTGGGTCGGGAACGAACAGCCGACGTGAGGCCATGACAGTGACATCGATCCGTGGTATCTCGATTCGATGCGAGAGGATGGCGTCATGCTGGAACTGGCGATCCTGGGCTTCCTCGCCGACGGCCCCGTTACACGGCTACGAGCTGCGCCGCCGAGTCACCCAGGTGTCCGGATACACCAGGCCGGTCAGTGACGGCAGCCTCTACCCGGCGATCAACCGCCTGATGAAGGCGCCGCCGCGCACGAGTGGGTGCAGTCGCGCGACTGCTGTGAAACAGAGAGCGCGCACGGCTGGTATCGCTCTCGGCCAGGCCGTCATGAGACCGGCCGGCACGACGGCCGTCCGAGGGCAGGCCGTGACGGAACATGATGCCGGAAAGACGATTCCGGGGCGGGCGAGCATCCGCAGGGAGATCTTGGCCTGTGTGGCGAGATCGCCGACGATGAGGACTCACCGCCCTTAACGGCTGTGACCCATGGCGCCGACTGGCCTGTTGACCTGTACCTCAGGGTGCGGGTTTATGGTTCCGGTCATGCGAGTGAGCGAGTTGGCGCGGCGCACCGGTGTCACGGTGCGCGCGTTGCGCTATTACGAGACGGTCGGCCTGGTTGTCCCGCGCCGCCGCGCCAATGGTTACCGGGAGTACGACCCGATCTCGGTGCGGCTGGTGGAGCACATCCGGTCGCTGATGGCGTTGGGCCTTTCGGTGGAGGAGACGCGGCCGTTCGTCGAGTGCCTGCTCAGCGGCGCCGACTCCGGCGATGTGTGTCCGGCGTCGCTGGCCACCTACCGGCGGGCCATCGACCAGTTGGAGCAGCGCATCACGCAGCTTGCCGAGCAGCGTGACAGACTACGCGCCCAGCTTGACGCGGCCGCGCAGCTCAGGATGCAGGCGCAGTCCGGCCGGCGGCGGGCCATCGCAGCCGTAGATCCGGTCAGGCTCGTCGGTGCTGAGCTGCCGGACCTGGAGCTGGTGGCCACCGACGGCAGTAGGGTCCGCTTGCGGGCGCTCGGCCAGGGGCGCAGCGTGCTGTTCGGGTATCCGCTGACCGGGCGGCCTGGCGTGGACCTGCCGGAGGGATGGGAGACGATCCCCGGCGCGCGCGGCTGCACCGAGCAGGCGTGCGGGTTCCGCGACCGTCACGCCGACCTGCTGAAGGCCGGTGCGGCGCGGATCTACGGGCTGTCGGCGCAGTCGAGCGGGTATCAGCGGGAGGTGGTGCACCGGCTCGGGCTGCCGTACCCGCTGGTGGCCGACCCGCGCCTGACCCTGGCCGCCGCTCTTGGCTTGCCCACGTTTGATGCCGGCGAGATGACGCTGTATCGCCGGCTGACCCTCATCGTGGCCAATGGTCGGGTCGAGCATGTGTTCTTTCCCATCGAGGAGCCGGCCGGCCACGCCGAACAGCTCATGCAGTGGCTGGCCGAGCATCAGATCTGACGAGGGGATGGCAGTCCGCAGTGGTGCAATCTCTCCTGGCGGCGGTGGCGGTCCTCGCCATGCTGACCGTGGTCCCAGGGCCGGACATGGCAGTGGTGAGCAGCAGCGCACTGAGCGGCGGTCGCCGAGCGGCGACCCAGACAGCGGCCGGGGTGGTGACCGGATTGCTGGTCTGGGGGATGCTAGCGGTCGCCGGCCTGGCCGTGGTGCTGGCCGCCTCGACACAGGCGTACACGGTGGTCAGGATCGCGGGGGCGGTATACCTGGTGTTGCTCGGCTTGCAGGCGTGGTGGCGCAGCCGCGAGGGCACGGTGGAGAGGTCCGAGCGTGTGCGCTCACTCCTGGCTGTGGGCTGGCGGGCCGGACTGGTGACCAATCTGCTCAATCCCAAGATCGCCGCGTTCTACTCCAGCTTGCTGCCACAACTGATTCCGGCCGACGCGCCGGCGACCGCGACAATGGCGGGACTGGTGTTCGCCCACGGGGTGCTGTCGCTGGCCTGGCTCAACGCCTATGCCCTGCTGGTGGACCGCTTCCGGCCGGTACTGAACCGGCCGCGGATCCGGCGGCTGCTGGAGCGGGTGACCGGCACCATGCTGATCGGCTTCGGGCTGCGGCTGGCAATGGAGGGCCGGTGAGCACGATCCGGCGCCTGTACTCCTGTCCCTGCGAGGACGCGCCGGGCCGAGCAGAACCGTCGCCCCTGCTGGTGGGCCAGGTCGTCGAGCTGGCGCGGTATCCGGTGAAGTCCCTGGGTGGTGAGCGGCTGGCGTACGCGCCGTTCGCCGTCGGCGGCGTTGCCGGGGACCGAAGCTGGGCGGTCTACGCGGAGGATGGGGGGATCGGCAGCGGCAAGACCACCCGCCGCTTCCGCCGCATCGACGGTCTGCTCAGCCTGCGTGCCCGTCTGGACGAGACCGCCGCCGCAGCTCTGGGAGATGGTGAGGTGCCGTTGGTGGTCCTCCCGGACGGGCGAGAACTTCGTGCCGATGACCCGGCGGCCGGTCAGGTGCTCAGCACGCTTTTGGGCCAGCCACTGCACCTGCGTCGGCAGTCCTCCGTACCGCACCACGACGAGGCCCCTGTTCATCTCGTCACCACGGCTGCGGTGCGCAAACTGGAGCAGTTGCTCGGCGAATCCGTCGATGTCGCCCGCTTCCGCGCGAACATCGTGCTGGAGGCCGAGGGCGTCGACTTCATCGAGGACGACTGGCAGGGCCGCCATCTCACCATCGGCAACCAGGTAGAGCTGTGTCTCGGGCCGGGCATGCCCCGCTGCGTCATGGTCGGCATGCCCCAGCCCCACGCGGGGCTGGGGCCCGACGTACGGCTCCTCAAGCTGCTCGGACACGTCCACCAGGTGCGGTTCGGCCTGCAAGCCAGCGTGGTGCGCGGCGGCACCGTCCAGCGGGGGGACCTCGCCGTTCTCGGCTAGAGGAGACTCAAACAGTCATCAACATCACTCAGGGCTGTTTGAAGCCTGAGGCCGGGCTTACCCCGTCCGCTGCTGAGCGCCATTTTCATCGATCATCGCCTGCACCGCCACGCGGACTGATCACCAGAGGCGAGGTCAACGGTTCAGGAGTTAGGCACTCAGCCTCAGGCCGGCCCTTTGGGCAAGCTGTCGTGCAGGACCGTGAGCGGGATGAACGCCGACGGGGTGCCGAGGTCCTTGGGTGTCGGCCCGGCGGGGGTGGGGACGTCGGCCAAGCTTCCGACCAGCGCGGCGACGACCTCGCGGTCGCCTTCCAGGGCGTGGCGTTCCTCGTCGGTGAGGTCGAGCTGTTTCAGCATCTGCCTGCACCTGCTCACGGCGCAGCGCGCCGTCGCAGGCCAGCGCCACCATCAACCGGTTGTGCAGCGGCTCGGCGGCGTTGGCGCGCAGGATCTGTACTGCCAGTCCCACTCGTTGGGGATCCACGGCGCCTTCTCCACCCGCCGCACCAGCCGATGTACGAGCGCGGCGGCGCGCGGGTTTGGGCGCTGATGCAGGCCGCCGATCCAGGCGGCGACCGTGTCGGCCCGTATCGTCAATGGGTCGGCGCCGACCGAGACGGGGGGCGAGGAGCATCCGCGCAGGATTGAACGGTGGCGGGTCGCGACCCTGCTGCCAGCGGGCCAGCCCTTCGGGGGAAACGCGGGCGTACGGGCCAGCGAGGCGACCGAGGCGTGGCCGGAGTAGGAGGCCAGCAGGGTGGAAGTGCTGGCGCCGTCTTGGCGGCGTGGGTGAGGGCGGAGTGACGGAGTCGGTGCAGGGTGTACGGTCCGGCTGGTAGGTCGGTGGTGGCGGCCTCGAAGAGTTCGGAGGCGCGGCGGTAGGACAGCCGAGCCTGGCCGGAACCCGGGTCGACGTCGGCCGGCGGCCGTTTGACACGGGCACGGCGATCGGTGAGGAAGACCGGGCCAAGCTCGGGTTCCGGTTCCGATCTCGTCCACCGACGATCAACAGAGAGGCAGCGCGCCTCTTCGTCTGGCCACCAGGACGTCAGTCATCAGTTCCTGCTCCCACCGGCCTGTCGGATTGTCGGCCAGCAGCGCCTTCCGCAGCGCCTCAACGAAGGCGTGGAGTCGATCGCCGAGTACGGCGGGCGAGCTGTAAGAGTAGGAGAGCTGTAGCCCGACCAATCCCTCTACGTCCCACACCAGCCGCCGCCTGAACGTTCGGCATTCCAGATCGCTGAACGGTGAGGTGGCCAGGATGTCGTGGTGATGTTCTTCGGTGGCGTGGTAGCAGTTGGCCGCCGCACTGATCTCGAGGTCGAAGTCCTCACATACCCGCCGCTCGACCGGCTGCCACGGCTGCGCGCTCGGCTGCCATGGCTCTCCCGACAGCCGGGCCGGGCCGACCAGTGCCACCACACCGCCAGGCGGCAGCAGCTCATCCAGCTCCGCCAGCACCACCCTGCGGTCCATCCAGTGAAATGACCTGCCCATCACCACGTGGTCGAACGGCGGCAGCGTGCGCAGCGTGGTCGAGTCGCCGCGAATCCACATGATGTTGGGGATGTCGGCGGCCAGGCGCCGGCCCTCGGCCAGCATCTCTTCTGCCGGGTCCACGGCGAGCACCGTCTTCACCCCACCGGCAAGCGGGATCGCGATCGTTCCAGGACCACAGCCCAGGTCCAGCACCCGGCTGTCCGCGCCGAGCGCTCCGGCCAAGTGCTCGATCACCGCTTGCCCGTACGTGGGGCGGTATCTGGCGTAGTACGGCGCAGCGCCGCCGAACAAGTCCTCCACGCACGAGGACTTTAACCCTGTCGGCGGCGATAGCGTGCCCGTCAGCCGTCGGCGAGGGCAGCGGGGTCCCGCAAGGGGGCGGGGTGAAGGTGGCCCCCGACTAGGAAACGTCCGGCGAACCGGGGTTACTGTCACATCCGTTGAGAGCCTGGTCCATGATTGGCTCGGCTCCCTCGCTTGGCGTACGGCGGGAAGGTGTGGGGGAGTGGTCATATCCCAACGAGACTTCTCGGCAGGCGCTGAGCCGCTGGTCAGCGGGGTTCGTCTCGGGTGGTCCAGCCGTGGTTGGTGATGAGGTTGGCCAGGGCATGGACGATGCCATTTCTGGGGCGGGTGGCGAGTCAGTAGTTAGCGATCGCAGCGGCCGCGCAGGCGGCGAGGTCTTCGCGTAGCCGACGCTGCTGCGCCTGGGACAACGGTGAGAACAGCTGCTGTTCGACGGCGCGCACGGCGACACTGGCCTCGCGCAGCGTCGACTGCCCGGCTCGGGTGAGCTCGGTTGGCAGTGCCCGCCCATGAGCGGCGTGATCAGGCCTGGTGAGCAGGCCCCGCTCTTGTAGCCGGCGAAGTACGAGGTTCATCGACTGGCGGGTGACGAAGGCGCGGCGGGCGAGTTCGGAGTTGGACAGGCCCGGATGCTGTCCGAGCAGTTCGAGGCATGCGTATTGGGCAACGGTGAGACCCAGTGGACGCAGCACCTCGTCCATCGCGGTGTGCAGTGAGGCTTGCACCTGCTTGAGGACGTAGCCCACCGACTGGTCAAGGTCTCCCACGGTCTCTTCTTGCTCCATGTCAGCATTCTGACATACCCTCCTATGTCAGCACACTGACATAGGAGGAAGCTCATGAGTGGACAGGTCACGTACTTCGAGCTGCCGAGCACCGACATCGAAGCAACCCAGCGGTTCTGGGGCTCGCTGTTCGGTTGGACGTTCTACGAGGGCAACTTCCCGGGCTACTCGATGATCCAGGGGCCCGAGCCCATGGGCGGATCGCCGCACGACGATTCGTCACGACACCCGCGCATCTTCTTCGCCGTCGACGACATCACCGCCGCCGTCGCTCGGGTGCGGGAACTCGGTGGCACGGCAGAAGATCCGGTCAGCATCCCCTCTGGTGCCTACGCCCATTGCACAGATGATCAGGGCGTGGAGTTCAGCCTGTCCCAACAGGCCGGAGACCAGGAATGAATCGCACCGAGATCGACGAGCCTGAACCAAAGGGATCCGGGCCCCTCGTGAGACCGTTGTTGCCGCTGGCGCTGGCAACCTTCGCGGTCGGCACCGACGCGTTCGTGATGGCCGGTCTCCTGCCGGCCATTGCCGCCGACCTTGAGGTAGGCATGCCGGCCGCCGGCCAGCTGGTGACAGTGTTCGCACTGACACTCGCTGTCGCTGCGCCGATTCTGAGTTGGCTGCTGAGCCCACTGGATCGTCGCAGGGTTTTGCAGCTGGCGCTGATCGTGTTCGTCGTCGGCAACGTCGTCACCGCACTCAGCCCGAGCTACCCGATCGCGCTGTTAGCCCGGATTCTCACAGCAGCCGGGGCGGCCACCATCACCGCCACTGCGTCGAGTGCAGCTGTCGCAATCACGCCTGCCGAACGCCGGGGGCGTGCCATGGCGTTGGTCATCGGTGGATTGACGCTGTCCACCGCGCTAGGCATGCCGCTGGGCAACTTGATCGGCGGCATCGACTGGCGCCTCACACTCTGGGCGGTCGCTGCCCTTGGCGTCGTTGCCGCGATCGGTATCTCGGTAGCGTTGCCCAAGGTCGTGCTGCCGGCGACAAGCCTTATGGCCCGCCTGGCTCCGCTGCGCCAGCCCAAGGTGCTCTCCATTTTGGTCGTGACGCTGCTGGTGATGGCCGGACATTACGCCGTCTACACCTACATCGGAGCAGTGACGGCCAGCGCCACGACCGGATCGTTTTCCCAGGCCCTCACCATGATTCTGTTCGTCTGGGGTGTCGGAGTCCTGGTTGGCAACTTCTTCGCCGGCCATCTCGTGGACAAGCGGGCGGTACTCGGGGTCGCAGTCGGAGTACTCGCCGGCGGCACCGTGCTGCTCGCGATCAGCCCACTCACGGTCAGCAACCTGGCCATTGCGAGCGTCTGGGCCGCCATCTGGGGCACCACCGACGGAATGGCCTCGGTGGTGCAGCAACACCGGCTGGTGACCTTCGCACCCGCCTCATCACCAATGCTCCTTGGTCTCAACTCGTCCGCGATCTACTTCGGTGTAGCGATCGGCGGCGGACTTGGAGGTCTGGCCCAGGAGTGGCTGTCGGTCACCTTGCTCGGCGTTCCCGCCGCAGTCCTGGCACTGCTCGCCACCACCATCACCGTCGTGGAGGGGAGGGTAGACCCGGCGAAGGCCTCGCCAAAGGCAGCCGAGAACCGCCGCTGAGGCAACAAATGGGCCGACCGGCCCGTCGGCTACCGGAATTGTCAGCAGTGCTCCGGGCTTCAGGACTCTGCTGAGAAATTCACCTATTAGGTCGAAGCGTGACTATCTGTCGTGCATCGTTGTGGTGACCGAGA
>NZ_JBQHCV010000069.1:0-16000 GCF_052068215.1 Nonomuraea sp. H19
ATCATGGCCTCGACCTCGTGCCGGCGCGGACCCGGACGCGTATCACCGCACTGTGGGTTGACGCCCTGCTGGCGATCTACCAGCGAGATCCCGCTGCGGCCACGGCACGGCTTGGTCAGTGTCATGCCTTGGCCGAGGAGATCGCCGATGAGACAGGCCGGACATCCGCCGCCATGACGGCCGGCATCGCCGAGCTGTCGGCCGGCAGCACCGGGCATGGCCTGGCCTTGATGGAGGCAGCGCGCGCACGCCAGCGGGCGGCCGGCGACCTTGACGCCGTCGGCCTCAATCTCTATCTGGCCGCAACGTTCTGCGCCGCCGGCGATCCCGATGCCGCCGCGGCGCTCGGCCGTGAGCTGCTGGCCTTGTGCGATGTCCACGGCGCGCCTTTGTTCCGCGCGTACGCGCTGTTCCTCATCGGCATCGCAGCCTGGAAACACGGCGACTCCCGCCAGACCGAGAGACTGATCCAGGAGGCCACCGCACCATGGATGGCCGTCAACGACCACTGGGGCCTGGCCAAGGCACTGGAGGTCCTGGCTTGGACCGCCGAAGCCCGCCACGCCCACGAGCGCGCCGCCCGCCTGCTGGGCGCCGCCGACGCACTATGGCAAGAGATCGGCTTCGCCCCCACCCTGCTGCCCTACCACACCCACTCCCACCAGGACTGCGAGAGCGGCGCCCGCCAAGGGCTCGGACAACAGGCGTTCGCCGCCGCCTTCCGCCGCGGAGCCGAACTCGATCTCCACACCGCGGTGGCATATGCGATCAGCAACGACGATCGCCAATGAACGCCGAGCCTGACCGTGACGTTCCGTGATCCCAGCCAGGACGCCTCGACATGCAGCCCGAGGTCCTCATCGACCACCACAAGGACACCGACTTGTCGGCGACCGCCGCTCGCTCCGGGCGGTAGTACCGAGGCAGTGCACCTGACATGGCTCACATGCCTGAAGACCCCTAGATATCTGTCTGGCAAGTACGCGCCAACCTTACTTGCCACACATGTCTGACTACCAAGAGTCACTCCAGATAACCGCAGTTCCGGCTGCGCTCGCTGCGCTTCCGCCGCGCAGTTGGAGCGGGCGCTGGACGACGCGAGAAAGGCCCAGGCCGAAGCGGAGCAGGCCGAGCAGCAGGCGCGGGTGGAGACGGGCCGGGCGTGGGAGCACGTGGACCGGCTCACTCGCTGGCTGGCCGCGATCGACGCGGACCGGCTCCGCGGTGAGCGTGACGATCTGCTGCTAGACAACGCCAACCTACGGGCCCGGCTCGCCTCGGGCGACCGGTCGGAGCTCGCGCGGGCGAGGGAGACGATTGCCCGCCTGGAGGCCGCCGAGCGGGGCACCGTCACCCTCTGATCCTCCTGGCCGAGGGGGACCGTGCAGCGTCGCGGAATCAAACGCTGACGCAAACCCTGCCGACCCGCTTTCCTCCCCTTGATCGTCTGACGTCCCGGTGCTGACCGGGCGGCGCGACCGCGAAGTCAATCCGTGTCAGCATCAAGGGGGAGCCGTGACCACGGCTAAGAGCGACATCAACGCCCGCATCAAGGAACTAACCACCGCGCTGGAGCAGAAGTCCCAGCGGCTCAACGCCATCTCGAACACGGTCACCGATGAGACCGGCAAGGGCCACATGGTCATCTCGACCGAGGCGCACGCCGACTACCAGAAGACTCTCGGCGAGGCGCGCGAGATCAAGGCTCTGATCCAGGAGCAGAAGGAGCACCTGGACATCGAGCGGTTCCTTGACGAGCCGAACGAGCCCAGCTACGCCGCCCGCGACGCCGTGGCGGCCGCGCACGGCAAGCAGCACAAGAGCCTGTCCGAGGCGTTCCTCGACTCCGACGCGTACGCCGAGATGAAGTCCGGCCAGTTCCGGCAGCTTGGCCAGGTCGCCGAGTTCGAGCAGGGCCTGTACGACTTCGAGCGCAAGGACATCTTCTCGCTGTCGGCCGGCACGCACACCACGCCCGCGTTCGGTATGGCGGAGAACGTCGGCCTGGCCGAGCGGCAGCGCCGCCCCGGCCGGGTGCGCGACCTGTTCCCCAGCGAGCAGACCCAGGCCAACATCCTGTACGGGATCAGGCAAATCGGGTTCACCAACAACGCCAAGCGGGTGCCCGAGCGGGAGCAGCCAAACGGCGGCCCGGCGCTCGGCAACGACACCGACGTGTTCGGTAAGGCCCCGAAGTCGAAGCTGTCGTTCATCCCGTACACGGCGCCGATCGTCGAGCTCGCGCACACCGTCCACATCCACAAGAACACCCTCGCGGACGAGTCCCGCATCAGGGGCATCATCGACCGCGACCTCGTGGACGGCCTGAAGCTGAAGGAGGACGAAGAGATCCTCTACGGCGCCGGCAACGGCGACGAGATCACCGGTCTCTTCAACATCCCCGGCGCGCAGGAGTACACGGGTCTCGCCGGAGACGCCGCGTACAAGAGCCTCCAGCTCCGCCGCTCCGCCACCATGGCCATCCTCGCGTTCTTCGAGCCGAACGGTGTCGTCCTGCACCCCTTCGACTGGGAGCAGATCGAAACCGAGCGCGACGAGAACGGCCAGTACCTCATCGCCGTGTCGGTGGCGGTCGGCGGCGAGAAGCGCGTGTGGCGGATGCGGGTCGTGGACACCGCCGCCATCAACCAGGGCACCTTCCTGACCTGCTCCTTCGGCTACGGCGCCAAGCTGTTTGACCGGGAGAGCGTCTCCGTCCAGGCGAGCACGGAAACGGGGGAGGCCTTTGAACGCGGGTACGTCGTGCTGAGGGGCAGCGAGAGGATTGGATTGGCCGTCGATAGACCGGAATCGCTGGTGCTGGGCCAGTTCGCCGCGACTCCGTAGGAGGTGGGGCGGGGCGGACGTTCTCGCTGAGATGTCGGTCCCACCCGCTAGCATTCGAATGGATCATCGAATGCGTATGCCCCCGCGACGCTGGAACGTCCGGGGGCGCGGCCAACCTGCAAGGAGGTTGACGTGGACCAGTCTATGTGTGCTGCCTGCGTGGCAGAAGGGGAGCCAGAGCCGAAGCGGCCCATGTCACGAGGCTTGTGCCAAAAGCACTACGCGCGAGCTCGGAGGGCCGGGGTGCTGCCCCCGAAGACGGAGAAGAAGGTAGATCCAGTTCCCTGCCCTCGCTGTATCCAAGAGGAAGCCGAGAAGATCCGCCTGGTTGCCCTCCGTGGGCTGTGCAAGGTGCACTACCAGAGAGCCAGGCGAGCCAACGAGATCCCTCGCGTGTACGCCGAGCGAGACTCCCAGACTACGTGCGCCGCCGAGGACTGCGAACGTGATGTGGTGTCTCGTGGCGTCTGCTCGTCGCACTACAGCCGGATCTTGAAGGGCAGCGACCCGCTGGCCCCGCTTCGGGAGCGGTATTCGCCCGACTGCGAGATCGACGGCTGTGGCCTGCCGAGTCACGCGCGCGGCATGTGCGACCGCCACTACAAGCAGTGGCAGGATGGCCGCCCGTTCTCCCCGCTGCCAGAGTGGAAGCAGTACCTCGACCTGGAGCAGTGCCGCCTCGACGATTGCGATCGGGACGCTGCGCATTTCGGCCTCTGCAACACCCACTACTTCCGGCAGCGCGAGGGAGAACCGGACTGGGATAGCCCGATCAGGGAGAAGGCGCCTGCTGGGACGGGGTGGATCACAGATCAGGGTTACAGGATGGTGCGAGACGGTGGACGAAGCCGTCCTGAACATCGCGTGGTCGCAGAGCGGGAGCTTGGCCGTGCGTTGTGGCCTGATGAGCAGGTCCACCACGTCAACGGCGACAGGTTGGACAACAGAGCGGACGGCCCGTTCCGCATGGACGAGCGCGGACGTCTGCGATCGGGCAACCTGGAAATTTGGTCGAGTGCCCAGCCGAAGGGACAGGAGATCGGCCCGAAGCTGGAGTGGGCGGTCGAGATCCTCACCTCCTACGGCGAGGTCGATCTCGACCGGCTTCGTCGCGTCCTGGCCGTCCATGGGACGGCTGAGGAGCGCCGCCAGTACGGTGCGCACCTGAAGTCTGTGTCGTAGCGAGGAGCACCCAGGCAGGAGGGTGATCGGGAGGGGACACTAGCGGTCCTCTCCCGGCACTCTCCCCCGCATGACTCCGACCTTGCGTGATCTGTACGTCTACCGGGCGAGCTTCTCCGAGATCCGTCGGCGCCGAACCGACGTCGTGCTCGACCTCGGGTTCGGCACGCACTGGGCGGCCCGCTACTGGCGCGACCGGTTCCAGGCGGGGGTCCACGCCGACCGCGCCGTCGTCAACACCTCCTCCGGCTCCGGGCTGCTCAACCCGCTGCCCGCGCAGGTCTCCTACGCGGCGGGCAACGCCGGGGTCGCGGCGCTGACCATCGTGTCCGCCCTCGAACTCGGCCGGTACGGCGTTCGGGTCAACTGCATCTCGCCCTCGATGGCCCGTACCCGCCTCACTCTCGCCGTTCCCGGCATGAGTCAGGAACCGCCGACGGGTCGGTTTGATCCCCTGCACCCTGCTGCCAGCGCGCCTGTTGCCGCCTACCTGGCCAGTTCAGCCTGCCCGCTCACTGGCCAGGTGCTGTCGGTGCGCGGCGGAACAGTCGCAGTCAACCACGGCTGGTCCCTCGGCGCCCACGTCCACAAAGACGGGCTGTGGAGCGTGGAGGAGCTGGCCGAGAAGGTGAAGGAGCTGCCGATCGACGACCCGTTCGACAAGCTCGCCGAAGCCCTGACCGGAGCGCTCGGCACCGTCGGACGCACCCAGCTCCAGGAGATGATCAACACTCTGCTGGACCAGGGGGGCCAGTCCGACACGGCTTCCGCATGACGCGATGGCGTACAGTCCAGACCGTGAGCTCAGGCTCGCGGTCTGGGGTTCGCCATGGCAGCCGACTCCGAGTCTCCGCGGCAGTTCAACGCGGTGCTGTGGCGTTCGTATGGGCAGTCCGTGGCGGGACCTGCCACCCAGTACGGGCTATGGTCCAGCGCCTACGACCGGCTCCGCTCCTGGGCACTGAGCGGCATGTTCGAGCAGCTGATGCAGGCAATGATCGCCGAGGCCACGACGCGGGGGCAGGCTGAGCTCGACTCGGTCAGCGTGGTCTCCACCACGGCCCCGCCCACCATCAGGCCGCCGGGATGGCGCTCGACAGCGAACTCGTCGAAGCGATGGGAGAGGCTACGCCAAAGGGGCAAACCCCGCCACGGCAACCCCGACAAAGACAGAGACGGGAATGGAGGCCGACGGTTACGACGGCGGCGCAGGTTCCGGCTGACGGCGGCCAAGCAGGGCCGTTCGCGGGGAGGGCTGACCAGCAAGGTGCATCTATCCGCCGAGCGGCGATGCCGTCCGCTGTCTTCGTCCTGCCTCCGGGCCGGGCGGGGACAGTCCGCAGTTCCGCGCCGTGCTGGAGCGTATCAAGGTCCCGCCTGCCCATCGGGCGCCCGGGCGCGGTGGCCGCCGACAAGGCCTACTCCTCCCGAAGCAACCGCGCCTACCTGCGCTGACGCCGGATCAAGACGGCCATTCCAGAGAAGAGCGACCAGGCGACCAACCGCAAGAACCGCGGCTCCCGCGGACGTATGGCGGGCCAGCCGTACGCAATTGAATGGACAGCAGCCGAATGGAACACGCCGTCGCTGTCGCCCTCGCCCTCGTCCCGCACGTTGACTTCGCCGCCACGACGACGGTATCGGCCGCGAACGCCACAGAATTCAGCGCCGAGCGGTGGGCGCGGGAGATCTTCACTATCCCCGCTCTTCCGGCATGGGTTAAAGGGTTGTTCGCGGTGCTTGGGCTCGCCGCGAGAGTGCTGCGACTCCCGCCCGGAGATCCGGCGATGCCAGCGGTCAGCGGGTGATTGACACCGATGACCGGACCGGCGCCTTGCTTCGCCGTTACGGTCGGCGTCACACCCGGCTTGATACACGTGACGACCGCGGTCACGCTCAAGGGCTGGCCCCGCACGCTCTACTACGCCCCACTGCGGTTGCTGCACGACGCCGTGACACGGGCGATGATGAACTCGGCGGCCCGCCGCCGCGGCCGCCCTGGCGATCGGCCGAGCAGACGCAGCACATGACCGCTGGTAAGAACTCGCCGACGGCAGGCGCCAAGACGCCCAGATGAGGGCGCGGCACAGGAAGGACTGCGATGCACGGCCGCCCAGAGGTCCACTCGTCACCAATCGAGCGGGCGTTCGCCGAGCACCGCAGTCTGCTGCACGCTGTGGCCTACCGGGTGCTCGGCAGTGTCACCGAAGCCGAAGACGTGGTGCAGGACGCTTGGTTGCGCTGGAGCCGCGTCGATGTGGCGACCGTCGCGGACACCGAAGGCTATCTGGTCCGGGTGACCACCCGGCTGGCGATCGACCGGCTTCGAAGTGCACGCGTGCGCCGGGAGTCCTATGTGGGATCGTGGCTGCCCGAGCCGATTCTGACTGATCCGGATGCCGCGCAGAATGTGCTCCTCAAGGAGTCAGTGTCGACCGCGATGCTGCTGGTGCTCGAAACGCTCTCCCCGGTGGAACGCGCGGTATTCGTGCTCAGCGAGGCCTTCGGGTACGGCCACCACGAGATAGCGCACTTCGTCGGGCGCAAACATGCGACGGTGCGCCAGATAGCGCTCCGCGCCCGGAAGGCGGTGGAGACGCGGCACCGCCGCTATGACACCGATCAGGCGACCAGGCGGCAGGCCACCGAGCGGTTTCTGGCGGCCTGTCTCGGCGGCGACCTGAAGGCCCTGATGGAGGTTTTGGCGCCGGATGTGACCATGGTGAGCGACGGCGGCGGATTTACCGGCGCCCCCCGCACAGCCATCCACGGCCGCGAGCGTGTGGCCCGCGCCGTCGTCATCCTGTCGGCACACCGGCCGCACGGCTCGCGGGCGCAGGTATTCCAGGTCAACGGGGGCCCGGGAATCATCGTCCACGCGGGGCGCACACCGGTGCTGGCGGTCACCTTCCACCTGGTGAAGGGGGCGATCGAGGTGATCCATGTGGTCAGCAATCCGGAGAAGCTGACCAGCGTCGCGCTGTAACACAGATCACACGGTGACCCGTCACTCCTTAGGCAGCCGTCTCGTCCGTGAGGGGATCAACCAGACGATCGTTCTCATGGAAAGAGAAAACCTCGATGTTTGCCGTCTATCTCACGATCACGCTCCTCGCTGCGACGCTCAACGGCATGGCAGCCGCTGCCAACCTCATCGGCCACGACTACCCCAAGAGCCAGGCGGACAAGTTGGGCGTGCCCCGGTCCTGGATGCGCCCGTTGGGCGTGCTGCTGGCCGCCGGGGCGCTGGGGCTGCTGGCCGGAATCGCCGTACCGATCCTGGGCACGCTCGCCGCCAGCGGCCTCGTACTGTACTTCCTCGGCGCATTCTCAGCACACCTACGGGCTGACGACCACCACTTCGCCCCCTGGACCCTCTTCTTCTGCGCGGCGGTGGCCGCCCTGGCCGTCAACTTGACGTGCCGCTGAGTCTGCCGATCCACACCGAGCCCGGCCTCCGTACGGGAGGGCTCGGAACGTTGAGTGCCTTGGCGAGTTGGATCGCCACTTGCCCTTGCCGGTTCGGCATGGGGGAGCCTGTGGGGGCGGCGCAGGTGGACATCGGGCAGTCGTGCGATTCCACGTGCTTGAGTCGTCGCTCGCGACCCGGACTGTTTCATGTGGGTGTCAGCCGTTTGCAACAACTCATGAAACAGTCGCTGCAGGTGCGTTGTCGCGCGGCCGGGTGTTTCACGAACGACCTCCCATGCAAACGCCCCCCCGGACGATGTGGAAGTCCCGTCGTCAGAGCCGTTGGGTGTCCGCGCGGAGCTCCGCTCCGGATCTTGCGACTCCTTCGATGGCCTCCTGAAGATCCCAGAGGTCGACACTGATGAGCTCGGGGTCGATTCCATAGGTCGCGCTGTCCTTGGTGGTCGAAGCGTTGATGAAGGGTGCTCGCTTGGAATCGGGATTCACGTAGCCGGTAGCTGCGACCAGGGCGCTTCGGAGATGCCGGAGTGCGTTGTGCACGTCCTTGCTGGTCTCGTCGGGCCAAAGAGCGGTGGTGAGCTGATCGCGCGTGACGCCGTTGCGGTGGAGCGCGAGGTAGACGAGCAGGCTGAGCTGGAGCCAGCTCGTCAGGTTGTCGATCCTCGGTCCGCCCACCGTACTCGTCAGGGATCAACTGGCTCCTCTGGAGCTGAGCTCAGGACCGCTCCACGATCCAGACAGCGGAATGGCCGAAGGGCTTGGATCTTGAGGTGGGACCAGCGCTCGCAGGGCGGCGCCAGCCTCCTCTTCAGTGATGTGGAAGAGCCGTGTGTCCCGGAGACGCGGGTCTGATGTTCAAGAACGCAAGCGTGTGCTCATCCTCGAGGACCCGATAGGACGGCAACAAACCGGCCACGATCTTGCAGAAGGTGCAGTCGCTCATCCACGCAATGATCGCATCCGGCGGGCCTACTTGCCTTACGTGCCTGACACGATCATCTCTCTTTGACCTGCAGGAAGAGGCTAACTACCCCAGATAACGATGGATCCGACATATGCGTCCCCTTCGTTATTGCGAGCCTTGTGTAGTAACAAGGAGCACCTTACAGGGGTTTGGTATGCCGGGTGCCCGCAGAAGAGCTAGAGAAGGGCCTCGAGTCTGCCGATGGTGAACCGGACCTTGTCTCGGCTGCCCCGCCTGGATGAAGCGCAGCGGTGCGTTCGCCCTTGGCGGCGTCGACCCGCAGGAGGCCTCGCGGGCCTACGGGACGACCCCCAAATCGAGTCCGGCCAGCTGGGCCCGGCTGGTCACGTTGAGCTTGGGGAAGGCGCGGTAGAGGTGGTAGCTGACGGTCTTGGGGCTGAGGAAGAGCTGGGCGCCGATCTCCTTGTTGGTGCGGCCGGCGGCGGCCAGGCGGACGATCTGCAGTTCCTGCGGGGACAGCGTCGAGAGGGAATCGGCGCCGGCGGCGGAGAGGCTGGTGTCGCCGGCCGCGCGGAGTTCGTTTGTGGCGCGTTCCGCCCAAGGCCGGGCGTCCAGGCGCTGGAAGGTTTCGAGCGCGCCACGCAGGTGGGTGCGGGCGGCGCTCTTCTGCCGTTCCCTGCGCATGCGTTCACCGTAGACCAGCGCGGTGCGCGCCGACTCCCAAGGGCGGCCACTGCCGGCGTGCAGTCGTACGGCGGCGCGGAAGTACTCGTGTGCGCGATCCCCATCGGGTTCCAGCAGGGCTCGGCAGCGGTATGCGACGGCCTGGGCCCACTCGAGGCCGGAGGCCGCGGCCCACGTCTCGTAGTGGCGCAGCGGCCCGTCGGCGGGCATTCCCAGCCGGGCGGCGGCTTCGATCAGGTCGGGAGTGAAGTGAACGGCCTGGAAGCGGTGGCCCACGGGCCCGGCCAGAGCGCCCTCCAGCCGGTCCAGCGCTTCGGCAAAGCGGCCCTGGCCCAGATCCAGCAGCGCCTGCGCCCACTGCGCCCAGGCCAGTCCGTTGACGATCCCGTTGGCGTCGTAGTGGCGGTGCGCGGCGGCCGCCAGCTCGGCACACCGGTCCGCGTCCCCACGGGCGGCGGCGATCCAGGCGAGGATGCCGTGCATGCAACCGGCCCGGCTCGGCCTGCCGGTCTCGGCGGTGAGTTGCAGTCCCTCACTGGCGGTCGCCATGGCGTCCGTGAACCTGCCGAGGAAGATCTCGCTGGTGGCGAGCGTGATGTAGAGCACGGCGAGCTTGCCGATCTCTCCATTGGCCCGGCATTCGTCGGCGGCGGCGCGGGCGATTTCCGACGCAGCCTGGAAGTCACCCGTCTGGAGGGCGAAGTAGGAGGCGTTGATCCGGCGTGAGTGCATGTCGGAGGTGATCTGGCGGCCTTTGGTCACCAGCTCACGCATGATCGGCAGTGCGGCCCCAGGGCCTTCGGTCAGCAGCAGCGCCGTTCCCAGGGCGGACTGCCTGGCGAGGTCGAGGTCGTCTTCCGGGCGCAGGTCCAGCGCGCGTAGGCGGGCCGCGGCCTCGACGAGCCGGTCGGCGTCGCCGAGCCTGTGGGCGTTGCGTGCGGCTTCGACCACCATCAAACCGGCGGCGGCGCGGTCGTCGGCGGTCACGTCGGCCGCCCCTTTGAGCAGCAGGTCGTGGGCGAGGTTCGGGTCGCCCCGACCGAAGGCGATCCTGGCCCGCAGCATGGGGAACGTGGCGCGGGCCGACGCGTCCGGCACGAGGCCGGTGGCGGCCTCGATGAGCTGCTGGGCTCGTTGCAGCTGTCCTTCCTCGGTGGCGTCCACGGCGGCCGCGAGCAGCCTGCGTCCCTTGAGCTCCGGATCCTCGCTCAGCTCCGCCGCCCGCTCGAACGCGGCGACGGCGCTGACGTTCGCCCCGCGGTCCCTGGCCCGCCGGGCCATCTCCTCCAGAGCCCCCGCGGCCGTCTCGTCCGGTCCCGTGGCGGCGGCGGCCAGGTGCCAGGTCTGCCGGTCGGGCCGGTCCGCGAGGAGGCCGGCCAGGATCCTGTGCACCTCTGACCGCTGGTCGTACGTGCTCAGCTGGAAGGAGGCCGCACGCATGAGCGGGTGGGCGAACCACACGTGCCGTCCGGCGATCCTGACCAGCCCGGAGCGCTCGGCCGCTCCCAGGGCGGCGGGTTCGATGCCGAGTTCGGCGCACGTCCTCCTGATCACGTCCAGATCGCCGTCGTCGGCCAAGGCGGTGACCAGCAGCGCGGTCTGGGCGTCCGGCGGCAGCAGGCCGATCCGGGCGGCGTAGGCCAGACGTAGGCGCTCCGGCAACGGCAGCGGGCTGTGGTCGTAGGCCGGCAAGCCGGTGGTGTGGGGTAGTTCGAGCAGCGCGAGCGGATTGCCCGCGCTCTCCTTGATGATCCGCATGCGCATCGGGCCGGTGAGGGCTGGTGCGGCGTCGGCGAGCACCTGGGCGGCGCTCTGATCGTTGAGGCCGGTCAGCCGTCGTTCGGGCAGGCCTGCGGAGTCGAAGCCGCCGCGTGTGCCGAACAGCATCACAATGCCTTCCGCGTGCAGCCGGTGCGCGGCGAAGCGCAGCGCGCGCGCCGAGGCATGATCCAGCCAGTGCGCATCGTCGACCAGACACAGCAGGGGCCGGTCTTCGGCCAGCTCCGCCAGTAACGACAGCACCGCCAGGCCGACATGGAAATGATCGTCGCTTCTCGTGGGCGCCACGCCCAGAGCGCCCGCCAGAGCCGCGGCCTGGCGTCCGGGCAGGGTGTCGAGGCGGTCGAGGCGGCGGCGCAGGAGCAGGTGCAGCGAGGCGAACGGGATGTCGGCCTCCGTCTCGATGCCCAGACCGCGCAGCACGTCCATGTCCTGCGCGCGCTCCTCGGCGTACGCCAGCAGCGCGGTCTTGCCGATCCCCGGCTCCCCCTCGATCACCAGAACGCCGGAATGTCCTCCCCGCGCCTGATCGAGCAGCACGTCAATGGCCTGCTGATCAGACTCCCGCCCTCGAAGCACCCGACGAATCCTAGTCGCTTGTCCGATACCGCCCGGCTATGAACCTTCATAGCGTCGTCAGCCATGAATCCCATGCAAGCGGTCGATCTGATCGCGGTCACCAAACACTACGCGCACGGCGTCACGGCACTGGAGGACGTGTCGATCGGCTTCGGCGCCGGCACGTTCACCGCTGTGATGGGACCATCAGGGTCGGGCAAGTCGACCTTGCTGCAGTGCGCCGCCGGCCTCGATCGGCCGAGCTCGGGGCGGGTCGTGGTGGACGGCCGGGACCTGGCGACGCTCAACGACAGGAAGCTGACGCTGCTGCGGCGCGATCGGATCGGGTTCGTGTTCCAGTCCTTCAACCTGCTGCCGTCGCTCACCGCCGCCCAGAACGTCGCGCTGCCGCTGCGCCTGGCCGGCCGCCGGCCCGATCCCCAGCAGGTACGCCACGGCCTGGCCGCGGTGGGCCTGGCCGAGCGCATGAACCACCGCCCCGCCGAGATGTCCGGCGGCCAGCAGCAGCGCGTCGCCATCGCCCGGGCGCTGGTCAGCCGCCCCGCCGTGCTGTTCGCCGACGAGCCCACCGGCGCCCTGGACGCGAACACCAGCCGCGACGTACTGCGCCTGATGCGCGACCTGGTCGACAGGCAAGCGCAGACGATCATCATGGTCACCCACGACCCGGTGGCGGCCTCCTACGCCGACCGCGTGGTGTTCCTGGCCGACGGCCGGGTCTACGGGGAGTTGCACGACCCGAGCGCCGAGCTGATCGCCACCCGGATGCTGCAGTTGGAGGCATCGTGCTGACAATCGCGTGGTCCACGCTGCGTACCCGGTGGTTGTCCTTCGCGGGCACGTTCGTCGCCTTGGCGCTCGGCGCGGCCCTGATGGCCGCGCTCGGTCAGGTGCTCACCTCCAGCATCTCCTCGCCTGACCGGGCTCCGCAGCGGTACGCCGCCGCGCCCGTCGTGGTCGTGCCCGATGAGCGCCTCAGCGTGAAGAACTGGCTGGGAGAGAGCAGCGCCCCGCTGGCCGAGCCACGGGGGTTCGCTCCCGAGCTGGCTGCCCGCCTGCCCGGGGCAGTGGTGGATCGAGTCTTTCCCGCCCAGCTCGCCGGCGGCCCGTCCGCCGTCGGCCGTCCCTGGTCGGCCGCCCGTACGGCGCCGCAGCCATTGTCGTCGGGAAGGGCACCCGCCAGGGACGACGAGATCGTGGTCACCGGCGGCGCTCAGGTGGGCCGGCGGGTGCACGTGGTGACCGCGGCGGGGGCCCAGGCGTACCGGGTGGTGGGGCTGGCCGCCGCGGGCCCGCAGCACACCGTGTTCTTCACCGACCGCCGGGCAGCCGCGCTGTCCCCGCGGATCGACGCGCTGGCTCTGTGGAGGCCTGCCGCCGAGGTCCGCGCCGCCCTGGGCGCGTCCGAGACGGCCGCCGGCAAGGCCGCGACCCCTGCGGTCTCAACCAAGGTCAAGGTGCTGACCGGCCAAGAACGGGCGTTGCTCGACCCGTTCCGCGAGGCTGACGAGCAGGCCCGCAACAACGCCAACACGATCGTCGGCATTGCCGCCGGTTTCGCGGCATTCATCGCCATATTCGTGGTTTCCTCAACCTTTGCTTTCGCGGTCGGGCAGCGGCAGCGCGAGTTCGCCCTGCTCCGCACCATCGGCGCGACGGCCAGGCAGGTCAGGCGCATGGTGTACGGGGAGGCGATCATTGTCGCGCTCACCGCCTCCGCGCTCGGCGCGCTGATCGGCCCGCTGGCCACCCGACCGATCCTGGACCGGCTGAGCGCGCTCGGAATGGCGCCCGCCTGGCTGGTGCCCTCCACCTCCGCGGCGCCCTCGTACGTGGCCTTCGGCACGGGAGTGCTGGTCGCCGTGCTCGGCGTGATCGTCGCCGCCCGGCGCGCGGGCCGGGTGCGGCCCGCAGAGGCGCTGCGTGAGGCGGCACTGGAGCCTAGGGCCATGACGGCCGGGCGCTGGATCGCCGGAGGCAGCCTGCTCGCGACCGCGGTCGCCAGCATGATCGTCAACGCCGTCAGCGACCCGTCCGGCGCGACCAACAACAAGACGTTCATGCCCATCGTCATGCTGCTCATCGCCGCCGTCGGGCTGCTCGCCCCGGTCTTCGTCCGGCCGGTCACGAGCCTGCTCGCCACCCCGCTCCGACGGCTGCGCGGCGCGGGCGCCCTCGTGGTCCCCGCCGGCGCCATCGCATCGACGAGGCGCACCGCTGCCACGGCCGCACCGGTGCTGGTCACCGTGGCGCTGGCGGCGACCCTGCTCGGCGCCGCGGCGATGACCGACGCCACCAAGGCGGCGACGCAGACCACCCCCGTACGCGCCGACTACCTGGTGCTGCCCACCCGCGCGGCCGGGTTGGATCGGCAACTCGTGGAAAGTCTGCGCGCCGTCCCCGGCGCGGATGTCACTCCCGTGACGTCGACCAGCCTCTACACACTCGAAGGCGGGGGCACCCAGCTCATCAAGCGGCCTGCCGAGGCCGTGAATCCGGCCACGCTCACGGCCGCTCTGTCTGTGCCCGTGGCCGCCGGATCGCTCGCGGAGCTGCGAGACGACACGATCGCGGTCTCCCCCACCTGGGAGCTGAGCCTGGGGCAGCGGGTGAAGCTGTGGCGGGCCGACGGCAGCCAGGCCACGCTGAAGGTCGTCGCGCTCCTCGACGCCGACTCCACCGCGGACTCCTATGTCACCGAGGCGCACGCCTTCTCCGCCCTGCCCTCGGCCGCGTACGTGAAGCTGCGCCCCGGCGTCTCCACCGCCGACGTGCAGGAAGCACTCGAGCGGGCCACCCGGGGACACAACGCCCGCGCGGTAACCAAGGCTGACTGGGCCGTGACCGCCGCCGACCGCCGTGCCTCCGCCAGCCGCCTCGGCATGCTGGCCGTGCTCGGCATCATGCTCAGCTATACCGTGATCGCGCTGGTCAACACGCTGCTGATGGCGGCCTCCGACCGGGCGGCGGAACGCGGCGGGCTGCGCCTGCTCGGCGCGACCACGCGCCAGGTCCTGGGGTACGTCATGGGCGAGGCGCTGCTGGTCGTGGCGGTGGGGGTGGTGCTGGCGGCCGTCGCCACCGCGCTCGGGCTGCTCGGGTTGTACGCCGCGCTCGTGCAGCTGGCCGGTTCCGTCCCCATCGACGTCCCGTGGGAACCGGTCACCGGAGTGATCGCCCTCTGCTTCGTGCTGGCGGTGCTGGCGGCTGTGCTGCCCGCCAGCCGTGTCAGAGGAGTGGCGATCCCCCGGGCATGAGCGCGCACCGGCCGACGCGGACGAGGTCCGCCGCGCCGCCCGGCTTGTCGAGCAAACGCTTGGTAAGGTAGGCGGGTGCTGCTGGATGGCAAGGTGGCGGTCGTGTGTACGGTGCTGACCGACAGGACGAGCCGGTCGGCGATCTCGGCGTTGGTCAAGCCCTGGGCGAGGAGCCGGACGACCTGCGTCTGGCGTCCGGTCAGCCCGGCCGGGGACGGCGCGGGTCGCCGCCGTCGGGCCGCGGGGATGCGGGCCACGCCGAGCGCTTGAGGCGGGTCCGTACCAGCCGGACCAGCGGCTCGGCGCCCAGCGCGTCGAGCAGCGGCAGGAGTCGGGCGGGCAACTCCTCTCCGGCGCCTTCGAGATCTCCGGCACCGCCCAGCCGTACGCCCCGGCCAGGAGCCTGCCATGCCCCGCCTCACCCCGCCCACGCCGACCGCTGCAAGTCCAGTGACCATCGAGGTCAGCCCGGAGGGGGCCACTACAGCCATGGCTGGGCATGCCCGGCCATCTCATCGTCAGGAGCGCGAACGGGACGCACCTGGCCCACGCCCACGGGATGCCGACGGAAGGTTCCGCGCTGCGCTTCACCCTCACCCTCCCGGAGCTGGGCCGCTACCTGGCCTGGGCCCAGTACGCCACCGGAGGCCGACTCGTGACCCGGCCCTTCACCATGGAGGTGGATCGATGAAGTATGCGGCTGTCTGCCTGCTCGTGGCCGGCGTGCTGTTCGCCCGCGACGAGCTGGTTCGCCGGGTGGTTCCAGGCCAAGACCGCGCTGCCCAACTCCGCGCTGATGCGGCCGGTGGAGGGTGAGCCCGCCGACTACGGGCTCGTCAACCACGCGAGTTGGCCGAACTGGCGGACCTTTCTGCCCAGCCTGATCTTCCGGCCCACCTTCCGCACTTTCGTGCTGGCCAACTTCAAGGCCAACGGCATCGCCGCGCAGCCGATCATCTACCGCCGGGTCTGACCTATGCCAGCTCCAGCCTGGCCAGCTCGGCGCGCGAGGAGACGCCCAGCTTGGGAAAGGCCTTGTACAGGTGAGAGGCGACCGTGCGCGGGCTCAGGAAGAGTTGCGCGCCGATCTCGCGGTTGGACACGCCCGTGACGGCCAGTCGTACCACTTGGAGCTCCTGCGGTGTCAGCACGTCCAGTGGATGTCCGGCACGGGAGCGGTCCGGCTGGGAGAGTCCGGTGGCGCGCAGTTCGGCGGTGGCGCGGGCAGCCCACGGGGTCGCGCCGAGCCGGTCGAAGGCCTCCATGGCGGCCTGGAGGTGAGTACGTGCCTCGGCGCGGCGCTTGTGGCGGCGCA
>NZ_JBQHCV010000070.1:0-14387 GCF_052068215.1 Nonomuraea sp. H19
AGCCGCGTCGATGGCGCGGTGGGTTACGCCGGCGAGACCGACCTCGTCGATGAGCCGCATCGCGGTGTCGGCCAGCAGTTCACGTCGATCACTTTCCTTGGGCACGCCCTTGACTCTACTACATCGTAGCACTACAAAGTAGTACTACGATGTAGTGTTCGCATATGGCGAAGGGAAGCTCCGATGAACACTGAAGTCCTGATGGCGGGCGCTGGCCCGACTGGTCTGACCCTGGCCGTGGAGCTCGCCCGCCGGGGCATCGACCACCTGCTGGTCGATGCCGGGACTACATCCACCCCGTATGGGCGCGTCAACACGCCGTCAGCGTCTACGGCCTGCGTTGCCGTACTGCGGAAAATCACCGCCGAACCCTTGACATGTTAGGCAGCGGTCCGCGACTCTCTGCTACTAGACCGTTCTACTAGAACGGTCTAGTTACCCTACGAGGTGGAGGCAGGACCATGAGGCGCCCCACGATCAGAGATGTGGCTGCCGACAGTGGGGTGTCCCGCGCCACCGTGTCGCTCGTCCTCCGCGACAGCCCGCAGATCGCCGAAGCCACCAAGCAGCGGGTGCGGGAGTCGATGGTCCGGCTCGGCTACGTCTACAACCGGCGGGCCGCCGACATGCGTAACCAGCAGTCGCGGACGCTCGGGCTGGTCGTGACCACGGTGCGCAACCCGTATTTCGCCGAGCTGATGATGTCGATCGAGCAGGTCGCCCACCATGCCGGCTACACGCTGCTGCAGGGCTACAGCCTCGATGAGACCGCCCGCCAGCGCAAACTCCTGGAGACGATGGCCGAGCACCGCATCGACGGGCTCATCCTGCTGCCCGCCCACGGCTCCCGGCCCGAGGACCTGCTGGAGACGGTCGGCGCCGCCGGCATCCCGCACGTGCTGGTCGCCCGGTCGATTCCCGGCTACCCCACCGACTACGTGGGAGCGGACAACATCGTGTCGGGCCGGCTCATCGGCGAGCACCTGGCCGCGATCAACGTCGGCTCGGTCGCCTTCGCCGGCGGCCCGGCTGAGTCCACCGCCCGCAGCGACCGGCTCAGCGGCCTGCGCCAGGCGCTGCGCACCGCGGGCATACCCGTGGTCAAGGACCTGCCCCTCGCCCACCAGAACGGAGCCGACCTCGTCGCCGCGGTGCTGTCCGGCGGCCGCCCGGACGCGATCGTCGCCTACAGCGACATGTACGCCTTCGGCCTCGTCAACGGCCTGCGCGCGCACGGTGTCGAGCCCGGCCGCGACGTGGCCGTCGCCAGCTTCGACGACGTGCCGGACGCCGCCGTTCAGCAGCCTGGCCTGACGAGCGCGGCCGGGTTCCCCGATCGCGTCGGGGCCGAGGCGGCCCGCCTGCTCGTGGACCGTGCGGGAGACCCGGCGCTACCCCCCCGACGCGTCGTCATCGCCCCACGGCTGTCGATACGCGAGTCGACCACCCTGTGGCCCGCGACAGGAAGGACATCTCTGTGACACCCATCTTGCGGTGGGCCCTGATCGGGGCCAGCGACATCGCCGCGACCCGCATGATCCCCGCGATGCGCGCACTGGGCCACCAGGTGACGGGCGTGGCGAGCGGCTCAGCCGTGCGCGCCGCCGGGTTCGCCGCCGCGCACGGCATCCCGTACGGGACCGTCGACGTCGCCGCGCTCGTGGCGCGGGACGACGTGGACGCGGTGTACGTCTCCAGCACCAACGAACGGCACCGCGCCCACGCCGAGGCCGCGATGGCGGCCGGCAAGCAGGTGCTGTGCGAGAAGCCGCTCGCGACCTCCTTCGACGACGCCCGCGCCGTCGTCGAAGCGGCCGATCGCGCCGGCGTCCTGCTGGCGGTCAACCACCACCTGCCCGGAGCCGACACGCATCGGCGCATTCGCGAGCTGGTGCGGTCCGGCGCCATCGGCCGCCCTCTGGCGGTTCGCGTCTCCCACGCCGTGTCGCTGCCGCGGCGCCTGCACGGGTGGCGGCTGGGAGATCGTCCAGGCGCAGGCGTGATCCTGGACATCACCTGCCACGACGCCTCCGTGGTGAACCCGCTGCTCGATCGCCCGGCCGTGGACGCCGTCGCGCTGCCGGCGCGGCAGGGGCCGTGGCAGGCCGGCAGCGAGGACGCGGTGGTCGCCGCCATCAGATACCGGGACGACGTGCTGGTGCAGACGCACGACGCCTTCACCGTCCCCTTCGCCCCCACCGGGCTGGAAGTGCACGGGGACGAGGGAAGCATCCTGGCCGCCGACGTCATGACCCAGGATCCGATCGGCGAGATCACCCTCCGCGACCGGACCGGGATCCACCCCGTCGACGTCGGCGCCCGCCGCGATCTCTACGAGATCGTCCTGGCGGCGTTCGCCGAAGGCTGCCTCGACAAGGGCCGGCCCACCGCCACGGGGCACGACGGCCTGGCCGCGTTCGCGGTCGCCGACGCGGTCCTGCGCTCCACTTCGACCGGACGGCGCGAAGCCGTCCGCGGACTCCCTGAGGAACTCGATGCGTGAAGTCCCCGTCCTCACCGCACGTGCCGCCGCGGACCTGATCCCCGACGGCGCGACCGTGACGGTGTCGTCCTCGTCGGCCCTCGGCTGCCCGGACCTCGTCCTGCGGGGCCTGAGGCAGCGGTTCCTGGAGGAGGGGGCACCGCGGGAGCTGACCACGATCCATCCCATCGCCGCGGGCGACATGTACGGCGTGCCGGGCATCGATCACCTCGCGCTCCCCGGCCTGCTGTCGCGGGTGATCGCCGGGTCCTATCCCAGCGGCCCTTCCTCGATGGAGCCGCCCGGCATCTGGCGGATGATCGAGGCCGGCGAGATCGAGGCGTACAACCTGCCCTCGGGCGTCCTCTACCAGATGCACCGGGCCGGGGCGGCCGGGCAGCCGGGGGTGCTCACCCACGTCGGGCTCGACACGTTCGTGGACCCGCGCCGCGACGGCGGGCGGATGAACAGGCGCACCGCCGAGGACCTGGTCGAGGTGCTGGAGCTCCGCGGGCGGGAGTGGCTGTTCTTCCCCGCCGTGCGACCCGACGTCGCGATCGTCAGGGCCACGACGGCCGACCCGCAGGGCAACCTGACGTTCGAGGAAGAGGGGTCGGCGCTCGGCGCGCTCGACCAGGCGTACGCGGCGCACAACGCCGGCGGCCTGGTCATCGCCCAGGTGAAGCGGCTCGCGCCGACCGGCTCGCTCGACCCGCAGCTGGTCCGGGTCCCCGGCATCCTGGTCGACGCGATCGTGGTGGACCGCGACCAGTGGCAGACCACGCAGACGCCCTACGACCCGGCGATCAGCGGTGAGGTCCGGCGCCCGTGGGAGGTGATCGAGCCGGCCCCGTGGGGGCTGCAGAAGGTGATCGCCCGCCGCGCCGCGCTGCAGTTGTGCCGGGACGACGTCGTCAATCTCGGGTTCGGCATCTCCGCGCTCGTGCCGCGCATCCTCGTCGAGGAAGGCCTGGCGGAGGAGGTGACCTGGGTCATCGAGCAGGGCGCCGTTGGCGGCGTGCCACTCACCGGCTTCGCCTTCGGCTGCGCGCTCAACCCGCAGGCCCTCATGCCGAGCGCCGACCAGTTCACCTTGTTGCAGGGGGCCGGCTTCCACCGGGCGATGTTGTCGTTCCTGGAGGTGGACCGCGAGGGCAACGTCAACGTGCACCACCTGCCCGGACGCCGGCACGTCACCGCCGGGGTCGGCGGCTTCGCCGACATCACCTCCAAGGCGCGGGCGATCGTCTTCAGCGGCGCCTTCACCGCCGGCCGGCGCGACATCGCGGTCAAGGACGGCCGGCTCGAGATCGCCGCGGACGGGGCCGTCCCCAAGTTCGTGGACCGGGTCAGCGCCGTCACCTTCTCCGGCCGCCGCGCTCTCGCGCAGGGCCAGCACGTGCTGTACGTGACCGAGCGCTGCGTGATCGAGCTGCGCCCGCAGGGGCTGACGGTCATCGAGCTCGCCCCCGGCGCCGACCTGCACGCCGACGTGCTGGCCAAGGCGGCGTTCCCGCTGCTGGTCGCCGAGGACCTGCGTCCGATGGACGCGCGGATCTTCGAACCGGCCCCGCTCGGCCTGGCGCTGGAACCGCGCGCGGCGGCCGTCCTGACCGGAGGTGGCGCGTGAACGCCCCCCACGGTGATGTCACCCTCAGCACGAGCGGCCGGGTCGCCACCCTCACCCTGCGCCGTCCCGGCAAGCTCAATGCGCTCACCCCCGACATGCTGCGCGCGCTCGCCGGTCACCTGGACACGATCGCCGCCAGTGACACCGGCGTGGTCGTGGTCCGCGGAGAAGGGCCCAAAGCGTTCAGCGTCGGCGCCGACATCGACCTGTTCGCTGCCTTGACGCCGGTCCAGATGCTGGAGTGGACGGGGCTCGGTCACCAGGTGTTCGACGCGCTGTCGCGCCTGTGCCGGCCCACCGTGGCCGTGATCCACGCCGCCGCCTACGGCGGCGGGCTCGAACTGGCCCTCGCCTGCGACCTGCGCATCGTGACCGATTCGGCCAGGTTGGGGCTGCCCGAGGTCGGCCTGGGCACGGTGCCCGGCTGGGGCGGCACCGGACGGCTGACCGAGCTGGTGGGGCGCGCCCGCGCCAAGGACGTCGTGCTCACCCGGCGAACACTCGACGGGGCCACCGCCGAGGCCTGGGGCCTGGCCACCGCGTGCGTGCCCGCGGCGGAGCTCGAAGAGGCCGTCGACGATCTGGTGACACGCCTGCTGGGCGGGGCGCCGGTGGCCGTGGCCCTGGCCAAGCAGCTCATCGACGCGGCGGCCGACGGCGCGCCCGCCCGCGTCCTGGAGAGCCTCGCAGGCGCGGTGACCACCGCGACCGACGACCTCCAGGCCGGCGTCGCGGCCTTCCGCACCCGTACCACTCCCCGGTTCTCCGGGCGCTAACGACGAGGACATGCCATGACGATCACCGATATCGCCGACAACCGGCTCATTCTGAACGGCAGGGAGGTCGACGCCCTCAGCGGGGAGAGCTTCGAGCGGGTCTCCCCTGCCCACGACGTCGTCGTCGCCCGCTACGCGCAGGCCGGCGCCGAAGACGTGGACCGGGCGGTCGCGGCGGCCCGGCAGGCGTTCGACGACGGGCCCTGGCCGCGCCGGGCGGGGGTGGAGCGCTTCCGGGTGCTGCGCCGCGTCGCCGACCTCATCCGCCGCGACCGCGAGCATCTCGCCCGCCTGGAGGTGCTGGAGTCGGGCAAGCCGATCAGCCAGGCGCTGGACGAGGTCGACGCCGCGGCCGAGCTGTGGGACTACGCGGCGACGCTGGCCCGCCACGCGTACGGCGACGCGCACAACGACTTGGGGGCCGACGTCCTGGCCATGGTGGTCAACGAGCCGCTCGGCGTGGTCTCGATCATCACGCCGTGGAACTTCCCGCTGCTGATCGTGAGCCAGAAGCTGCCGTTCGCGCTGGCCGTGGGGTGCACGGCGGTGGTCAAGCCGAGCGAGCTCACCCCCGGCACCACGCTGCATCTGGCCCGGCTCGTCATCGAGGCGGGCGCCGATGAGGGCGTCGTCAACGTCGTCACCGGCTCCGGCGGCGTGGGCGCCGCCATGGCCGCGCATCCGGGCGCCGACATGGTCTCCTTCACCGGGTCGACGGCGGTGGGGCGGGAGGTCGCGGCGAGCGCCGGGCGGCTGCTCAAACGGGTGGAGCTGGAGCTCGGCGGCAAGAACCCGCAGATCGTCTGCGCCGACGCCGACCTCGACGCGGCGCTGGACGCGGTGGTGTTCGGGGTGTGCTTCAACGCCGGCGAGTGCTGCAACTCCGGCAGCCGGGTCCTGGTCCACCGCGACATCGCCGGCGATTTCGCCGCCGAGGTCGTGGCGCGGGCCCGCCGGGTGCCGGTGGGCGACCCGCTGGATCCGGCCACCAAAGTGGGTGCCATCGTCAGCGACGAGCAACTCGCGGTGATCGAGCGCTACGTCGCCGAAGGCCGCGGCGACGGTGCCGAGCTGCTGCTGGGCGGCGGCCGACTGGCCACCGGCACCGGCCGCTTCTACCAGCCCACCGTCTTCGCGGGCGTCGGCCCCGGCATGTCGATCGCCGGCGAGGAGATCTTCGGGCCGGTCCTGTCGGTGCTGACCTTCCACACCCTGGACGAGGCCGTCGAGATCGCCAACTCCACGATGTACGGCCTGTCCGCCGGCATCTGGACCAGCGACCTCAACGCGGCGCTGACGGCGTCACAGGGCCTGCGCGCCGGGACGATCTGGGTCAACCGCTGGATGGACGGCTACCCCGAGCTGCCCTTCGGCGGCTACAAGGCCAGCGGCGAGGGCCGCGAGCTGGGCCGCCAGGCGATCGGGTCGTTCACCCAGACCAAGACGATCCAGCTGCAGGTCGGCGCGCGCCGCACCCGCTGGGTCCCGGGAGACATGTCATGACGTATCCCCTCCTCCCTGACCTGCTGCCGCTGATCATCCCGCCCGGTCTGGCGGTGCCGGACGGCTACGCGGAAGGCTCACGACGGGCCTGGAACACCGCCGAGGACAAGGTCACCGCACTGGTACGCCGCCACCCGGACCGGTTCCCCCTCTACACCTCGGGCGGCCGCTGGCAACTCGACGGCGAGGCCTGGACCAACTGGTGCGAGGGATTCCTCGGCGGCCAGCTGTGGCTGCTCGCCGCCCGTACCGGCAGGCCGGAGCTGCGCGTGCTGGCCGAGCACTACTCCCTGCTGCTCAAGGGTCGCGAGCACGACCGGGAGGTGCACGACCTGGGATTCCTGTTCTGGCCGACCTGGCGGCGCTGGCACGAGGCCACCGGCCGGCCCGAGCTCGGCGAAACGGTGGTGCAGGCCGGCCGCACGATGGCGATGCGCTTCAACCCGGAGGGCCGCTACCTGCGTAGCTTCCTGGCTCCCGACAGCCTGTTCATCGACATCATGATGAACGTCGGCATCGTCTTCCACGCCGCGCGGCGCACCGGCGACCAGGACCTGGCCCGGATCGCGTACGTACACTGCCTGACCACCCGCCGCACCCTGATCCGCGGTGACGGCAGCGCCTCCCACGAGGGCATCTTCGACCTCGGCACCGGCGCCTTCCTGCGGCAGAGCACCCAGCAGGGCTACCGGGACGACGGCTCGTGGGCACGGGGACAGGGCTGGGCGATCCACGGCTTCGGCACCGCCTACCGCTACACCGGTGACCGCCGTTTCCTGCGTACCGCCCAGGACTGCGCCGACTTCTACGTCGAACGCACTGGCGCGGCGCTCATTCCCCCCAACGACTGGGAGGAGCCGGACCCGGCCCTGCCGGTCGAGAGTTCGGCCGCGGCCATCGCCGCGGGCGGCCTGTGGCAGCTGGCCGGGCTCGTCGGCGACGAGGCGCGAGCACGCGGCTACGCCGAATACGCACTGCGCATCCTGACCCGCCTGTGCGACCCCCGATTCCTCTCCCACGGCGACCCCGAATGGGAGGGCGTGCTCCGGCACGGCAGCTACCACCAGGCCAAAGGCCTGGGCGTGGACGAGTCCGTGATGTGGGGCGACTACTGGTTCCTCGACGCGCTGGACGCCGTCGACCGGCATCTGACCGGCATCTGATCTGCACTGCCTGACGCTCATGCGCGCCACACCCCCCGATTTCGAAGGAGTACAGCCGTGAAAGCCATCCGTCCCAGCTGGCCGGCCCTGGTCGCCGGCGGGCTCGTCCTGACACTCACCGCCTGCGGTGGCTCCGCCGCCGCCCCGGGCGCGACGTCCTCCGCCGGCGACCAGAAAAAGCTCGAGGTCTTCTCCTGGTGGACCTCCGGCTCGGAGAGCGCCGCACTCAAAACCATGATCGACGGCTACCTCAAGACGAGCCCCGGCGTGGAGGTGGTCAACGGCGCCGTCGCGGGCGGTGGCGGCGGCAACGCCCAGGCAGTCCTGCAGACCCGCCTGCAAGGCGGCGACCCGCCGGACGTCTGGCAGACCCACCCGGGCGCGGCGATCCAGCAGTACACCACCGGCAACCTGCTCGCCGACGCGTCCTCCGTCTACACCGCCGAGGTCAAGTCGGCGATCCCGGCGACCATGGTCGAGGCCATTTCCGCGGGCGGCAAACAGTACGGCGTCTCGGCCGGGGCGCACCGCGGCAACGTCCTCTGGTACAACAAGCAGCTGCTGGAGAAGGCCGGGGTCGCCCTTCCCGGCGCCGACTACGCCACCGCCACGTTCCTGGCCGACCTGGCCAAGCTGAAGTCCGCAGGCGTCGTCCCGCTGTGCCTGGGCGCCAAGGACACCTTCGCCACCGCGGAGCTGTTCGAGAACACCCTGCTGGCGTCGCTCGGCTCCGACGGATGGAACCAGCTGACCGGCGGCGGGACTGGCTGGGACGGCGAGAAGGTGAAGGCCGCCGCGGCCGACACCGCCAGGATGCTGCAGTACGCCGACCCGGACGCCGGTGCGATGTCCTGGGACCAGGCCACCAAGAAGCTGGCCTCCGGCGGCTGCGCGTTCGAGAGCATGGGCGACTGGGCCTACGGAGAGCTGGTCAAGGGCGGCGCCAAGGAAGGCGACACCTTCGGCTACACCCCCCACCCCGGCACCGGCGGGTCCTTCGTCGCCGTCGTGGACACCATGGTGATGGCCGCGAGCGCCAAGAACCCCGCCGAGGCCAAGAAGTTCCTGGAAGCGGTGGCCTCCAAGGACGTCCAGCTGGCGTTCAACAGGGAGAAGGGCTCGGTGCCGCTGCGCACCGACGTGGACGTCACCTCCCTGTCGCCGTACCAGCAGCAGTCCGCCAAGTCCTTCGCCGGCGACGCCATCGTGCAGTCGGTGGTGCACGGCGAGGCGATGACCCCGCAGTTCACGCAGGCGATGTTCGACGCGGTCACCCAGTTCGCGCAGAGCAAGAACGTGGACGCCTTCGTCCAGGCACTGGCCAACGCCGCGCAGTCCTAGCGAGCTCGATAACCGGCCGGGGCAGGCCATCGCCCGCCCCGGCGAGGAGAACACCATGACAGCCACGACAGCCGCGCCGCCGACCCAGGCGCCCGCGCTCCGCACCGGACCAGGGCGGTTTTCCCGGTTCTGGGACAGGCACGGGTTCCAGGTCCTCGTGCTCGTCCCCATCCTCGCTCTGGTCGGGATCTTCGTCTACGGGTTCATCGCCTACTCCGTGCGGGTGTCCCTGTCCCAATGGACCGGGCTCACCCCGAACCTGGCCGTCAAGGAACCCATCGGCAGCACCTACACCCAGCTGCTGTCGAGCGCGCGATTCCAGACCGATCTGCGCAACATCGTCATCTTCACGGTCCTGTTCCTGGTTCTGGCCGTGGTCATCGGGCTGGCGCTCGCCCTCCTGGTGCACAACGCGCTGGCCGGGCGGGCGTTCTTCCGCAGCGTCTTCCTCTTCCCGTACGCGCTGTCGTTCATCGTGACCGGCGTCGTCTGGCGCTGGATCTTCACCCCGTCGACCGGCGCCAACCTGATCCTGCAGTGGCTCGGCATCGACGTGAAACCCCGATGGATCACCGATCCGACCGTCGTCGGCGACGTGTCGGCGGCGCTCGGGCAGGTCATTCCGTTCGGGGCGGTGATCCAGACCAAGCTCGGCATCCCCCTCGCGCTGCTGCCGGTCGTCATCGCCGCCGCCTGGCAGCTCGGCGGGTTCGCGATGGCGAACTTCCTGGCCGCGCTCACCGGGATGCCCGCGGAGCTGAAGGAGGCAGCCTCCCTCGACGGGGCCTCCTCCTTCCAGTACCACCGGCACGTCGTCATGCCGCTGCTCCGGCCGATGATCGTGGTGGTCCTCATCCTGCTCACGCACGTCAGCCTGAAGTCCTTCGACCTGGTGTACGCGATGGCGGGCCAAGGTCCCGGCTTCGCCACCGACGTGCCCGGCATCTTCGTCTTCGAGCAGACCTTCCGGGCCCTGCGCTACAACACCGGCGCCGCCGCCTCCGTCGTCATGCTCCTGCTGGTCAGCGCGGTCATGGTGCCCTACCTTTACCGCAGCACGAAAGGGGTGAAGCGGTGAAACACGCCACCGTGGGGCGCCGCAGGCCCCCCATCCTCGGACCTGTCACGGGCCTGACCGCTCTGGTGCTGCTGGCCGCGCTGTTCGTGCTGCCGGTCTACGTCATGCTGACGGCCGGGCTGAAGTCCGCGGCGCAGGCGGACGCCGCGCACATGTGGGAGCTGCCCGCGCCGATCGACTTCGCGGGCCTGACCACGGCGTGGGAGGCGCTCGGGCCGAACTTCGGCAACAGCCTGCTGGTGGTGCTGCCCGCCACGGTCATCAGCTCGGTGCTGGGCGCGCTCGCCGGCTACATCTTCGGCAAGCTGCCGTTCCGGTTCAGCAACCTGCTGTTCGGGCTGATGCTCATGGGGATGTTCATCCCGTACCAGGTCATCCTCGTGCCGATGGTCAGGTTCCTGGTCTCCGTCAACCTCTACGGCAGCCTCACCGGCCTCACGTTGGTGCACGTCGTGTACGGCATCCCGATCACCACGCTGATCTTCCGCAACTATTTCGCCGGCCTGCCGCACGAGCTGGTCGAGGCCGGCCAGATCGACGGCGCCTCCCACTGGTCCATCTTCCGGCGGGTCATGCTGCCGCTGGCGCTGCCCGCGTTCGTCGTCTGCGGCATCTTCCAGTTCACCAACATCTGGAACGACTTCCTCTTCGGGATCACCGTGGTGCCCAACCCCACCGAACAACCGATCACCGTCGCCCTGAACAACCTGTCGGGCAACTTCTCCGTGCAGTGGAACACCGTCATGGCCGGGGCGCTGCTGGCGGCGATCCCCACCGCCGTCGTCTACGTGGTGCTCGGCAAGTTCTTCGTCCGCGGCCTCACGGCGGGAGCGGTGAAGTGACAGAGGTGACGTGCGACATCGCGATCATCGGCTCGGGCATGGGCGGCGGCACCCTGGCCTGGGCCCTGCGCGACAGCGGCGCCGACGTCCTTCTCGTCGAACGCGGCGACCACCTCCCCCGGGAGGACCAGAACTGGTCGCCGCAGGAGGTGTTCGCCCATGGCCGGTACAAGAACGCCGAGCCGTGGTTCGACGAGCTCGCCGGCACCGAATTCCTGCCTGGCGTGCACTACTACGTCGGCGGCAACACCAAGGTGTACGGCGCGTGCCTGCCCCGTTTCCGCGAAGAGGACTTCAAGGCCGTCGAGCACACCGACGGCACCTCACCGGAGTGGCCCGTCACCTACGCCGAGATGGAGCCGTACTATCTGGCGGCCGAACGGCTGTTCCTCGTGCACGGCAGCCCGGGCGGCGACCCGACCGAGCCGTGGCGCTCCGGCGACTACCCGTATCCGGCGCTGCCCCACGAACCGGCCATGGAGCACCTTTCCCGCCGGTTCGCGGCGCAGGGCCTGCGTCCGTTCCCCATGCCGATGGGCGTCGACCTGCGTGCGGGCGGCCCCTGCCTGCGCTGCGGCACCTGCGACGGCTTCCCCTGCAAGGTGGCCGCCAAGAGCGACGCCGAGACCCGCGCCGTCCGCCCGGCCGTGGACGCCGGGGTACGCCTGATGACCCGCACCCGCGTCCGGCGCTTGGAGACCACGCCGGACGGCAGGCGCATCACCGCCGCCGTGGCCGAAACCGACGGGCGGACCGTACGGATCAAGGCCGGGCGGTTCGTCCTGGCCGCCGGCGCGGTGAACACGGCGACCCTGATGCTGGCCTCCGGGGATCTGGCCAATTCGTCCGGCATGGTCGGCCGGAGGTACATGGTGCACAACAGCACCTTCCTGGTGGCCGTCGACCCGCGCCGGATCAACGACGTGCGCTTCCAGAAGACGCTCGGGGTCAACGACTGGTATCTGCCGGGGCCGCACACCGACCGCCCGCTGGGCAACCTGCAGATGCTGGGCAAGTTGCGGGCGCCGATGATCAAGGCGGCGCGCCGCTGGGTGCCCGTCCCGGTCCTGCGCTACATGACCGGCCACAGCGTCGACATCTATCTGACCACGGAAGACCTGCCCGACCCCGGCAACCGGGTGGTGCCGCGCGCGGACGGCCGGATCGGCGTGCGCTGGCGGCCGAACAACCTCGCCCCGCACCGCGCGCTCGTCAAGCGGGTGAGCGCGGCCATGCGCGCCGCCGGATATCCGCTGGTGTTCACCGAGCGGATGAACATCGCCACCAACTCCCACCAATGCGGCACCGCCACCATGTCCGCCGACCCGTCGGCCGGCGTGGTGGACCCGGGCTGCCGGGCGCACGACCTGGACAACCTGTGGATCGTGGACAGCTCCGTCTTCCCCTCCTCGGCCGCGCTCAACCCCGCCCTGACCATCGCGGCGAACGCGCTGCGCGTGGCCGCCCTCGGCGCCCTCACCTCGTGAACCCGGAGAAGCCAGATGTCCAGCAACCGCTATGACTACATCGTCGTCGGCGCCGGGGCGGCCGGATGCGCCGTCGCCTACCGCCTCTCCGAGGACCCGGACACGAAGGTCCTGCTGCTCGAAGCGGGCGGCCGGGACTGGTCCCCCTTGATCCACATGCCCGTCGGGTTCACCAAGCTCACCAGCCCCAAGGTCAACTGGGGCTTCGAGACCGTTCCCCAGGCCCAGCTGAACGACCGCCGGATGTGGTATCCGCAGGGGCGGACTCTCGGCGGCAGCACCTCCATCAACGCGATGATCTACATCCGGGGCCACAAGGAGGACTACGAGCGCTGGGCCGCGCTCGGCAACGACGACTGGGGATACGAGCAGGTCCTGCCCTTCTTCCGCCGCGCCGAGCACAACGAACGCCTCAACGACCGCTACCACGGCGGCGACGGGCCGATGAACGTCACCGAGCAGGTGCAGCACAACGAGCTCAGCAAGGCGTTCGTCAGAGCGGCCCAGGAGCTCGGCCTCACGTTCAACCCGGACTTCAACGGCGCCGTCCAGGACGGGGTCGGCTACTACGACGTCACCCAGCGCCGGGCCCGCCGCGAAAGCGCCTCGACGGCCTACCTGCGACCGGCCCGCCGGCGCCCCAACCTCACCGTCCAGCCGCATGCCCAGGGCACCCGGATCATCGTCGAGGCCGGCCGGGTCACCGGCCTCGAATACACCCTCAAAGGCAGGCCCGCCGTCGCCTACGCCGACCGGGAGGTGATCCTTTCCGCCGGGGCGGTCAACTCTCCTCGTCTGCTGCTGCTGTCCGGCATCGGCCCCGCGGACGAGCTGCGCGCCCTGGGCATCGACGTGGTCCACGACCTGCCCGGTGTGGGCAAGAACTTCCAGGACCACATGGACGTCTACCTGACCGCCGAGACCGTCCCGGTGAGCTACAACGAATCAGACCGTCCGCTCAAGGCTCTGGCCGCCGGACTGCAGTACGTCCTGTACCGCACGGGCCCGATCACCGCGTGCGTCTGCGAGGCGGGCATGTTCGTCCGCAGCGGTGACGAGGTCGTCTCGCCCGACATCCAGATGCACTGCCTGCCCGCGTTCGTCATCGACCACGGCCGTCAGCGCGTCAAGGGACACGGCATGACGATCAACACCTGCAATCTCAGGCCCAGGAGCGTCGGCTCGGTCACCCTGCGCTCGGCCGACCCGGCCGTCCCGCCCGCCATCGACCCGAACTTCCTGGACGACCCCAATGACTGGAAGGTCTCCATGGAGGGCTTCCGATGGGGCCGGGAGATGCTGGCCACCAAGGCGTACGCGCCCTACGTCAAGCGCGAGCACATGCCGGGCGCCGACGTGCGCACCGACAAGGAGATCCGCGACTACATCCGGCGCTGGGCCAAGACCGACTACCACCCCGTCGGGTCCTGCAAGATGGGCAGCGATGATCTGGCGGTCGTCGATCAGGAGCTGCGCGTCCACGGCCTCACCGGCATCCGGGTCATCGACGCGTCGATCATGCCCACGTTGATCAGCGGCAACACGCAGGCCACCTCGATCATGATCGGCGAGAAGGGCGCCCATCATGTCCTCAACCCCGCATCCGCCTGCACATCGCCTGGTTCCCCTGGAAGGGCGACGAATACGGCACCCAGCGGCTGCTGATCATGGCGTATCCGGGGCCAGGTGACAAGGTCATCACCTACCGCAGGCCGCCGAAGCGACGTTGACAGTCCTCGTCTTGTGGTGACGCCCATCGTTATCTTGGCCTGCTTCATCTCGGCGACGACGCCTTGCGGCTGGGCTGGGCGGCGTGGGCGGTGCCGGATGCGGCGGTGGGGACTGCGGCCAGGGCGAGTTGGGGGAGGGCGGGGGATGGACAGGGGGATGTGACGGGTCGCGGGCACCGGCTCCGGATCTGGTGATGCCATGCGCGCCTCGGTCGTGGCGTGACCCGGCACGCAGGGCACCCAACCCGGGCGTGGGCCGCCGTCCGTCGCCGGGCGTCTAAGAAATAACCCCTGGGTTCCTGAGCGCCTCTCCAGGTCCTCCCGCCCCAGGACCAGGGCGTTCTCTGTGCAGAGC
>NZ_JBQHCV010000071.1:0-12349 GCF_052068215.1 Nonomuraea sp. H19
GTCGTCATCCACCCCGCTGGTCTCCCCATGCAACACCTCCGGATCAAGGTGTTGCGACGACCAGTTGAATCCGCCCTCCGATCCGCGATCCGAATGGAAGATCACCCCGTCCACGTCACCACCGCGCGTGACCACGGCCATCTGCAGCGACGCGACCGTCAGCGCCGCGTCATGGTGCTCCGACATGGCGTAGCCGAGCAGCCGGCGGGAGAACAAGTCCTCGACCGAGGCCAAGTACAGCGGCCCCTCATCGGTGCGGATCATCGTGACGTCGCCGACCCACAGCACGTCCGCAGCGACCGCGGTGAACTTCCGCCGCACCAGATCCGGCGCGGCCGGCCGCTTGCCCTGACGGGTCAGCGAACGCGGCTTCTTCGGCCTCCGCCCGGCCAAGCCGAGTTCGGCCATCCGCTTGGCCACGGTGTTTTCCGACAGCTTCCACTGCTCGGCCCTCAGGTCCTGGGTGATGCGTGGCGACCCGTAGGTGCCACCGGAGGCGGCGAAGTGCCGTTTGATCTCCTCGTCCAGACGGGCGCGCCGCTCTTCCCGAGCTGTTGGCCTGCGGTTCTTCCATTTGTAGAACCACGAGGGCGACACTCCCAGCGCACGGAAGCAGATCGTGTGGGGGACACCAAACTCGGCCCTTTGGGACTCGATGAACTCCACCACGGTTATCGGTTCAGCGAGTCCTTGACCCATAGGACCACAGATCGTTTGAGGACTGTGAGACTGGTGAGGCACCGCCCAGAAGGTCAGGGTCTGACCCAGTTTGAGACTGGCCGCCGTGCCTTGGTGATGACCTGTCGCCCTGGCCTGGGCGGTGCCGCCGGACCAGGCGCGGATGTGTCCCCATAGGGGCCTCGCCATGTGCATCATCACAGTCCTGACCTCCTCGCCCGGCCGGCGACCACCACGTCCCGAGCCTTCGAGGAGACCTGTGACTCGCCCCGCCGACGACCACACCGCCACCGTCCAAGACCAGCAAGAGGAGATCGTGCTCGGCGTGGACACCCACACCGAGATGCACGTCGCAGCAGTGATCACCGTCATGGGCGTGCTCATGGGCACCCAGGCGTTCCCCGCCACCGCCGACGGTTACGCGGCGCTGCTGGACTGGGCCCGCGGACACGGCCACCTTCGCCGGGCCGGCGTGGAAGGCACCAGCTCACACGGCACCGCACTCAACCGCTACCTGCGCCGCCACTACCTCGAGGTCCTGGAGGTCAACCGGCCGGATCGGGCCCGCCGACGGCGGCGCGGCAAGACCGACGCCCTCGACGCCGAGAACGCAGCTCGAGCCGTCCTGCCACGGGACGCCACCGCCATCGCCAAGACCGGTGACGGCCATGTCGAGATGATCCGCATGGTCAAAGTCGCCAAAGACTCGGCGATCAAGGCCCGCACCCAGGCCATCAACCAGCTCCGGGCCGTCCTGATGCGCGCCGACCCGGCGCTGCGCGACACCCTCGCCGGTCTCGGACCGGTCACCCTCATCCGCACCTGCGCGGACTTGCCTGAGGCCGAGCACCGCACCATCGACGACACGGCCCGCACGGTGCTGCGCATGCTCGCCCGCCGGATCCTGACCCTGACCGAGGAAATCCGCGCCCACGAACGAACGCTGGTCGCGATCATCACCGTATGCGCGCCGAAGCTGCTCCAGCAGTACGGGATCGGGCCGGACACCGCCGCCGCGCTACTCATCACCGCCGGCGACAACCCCGACCGGCTCGGCAGCGAAGCAGCCTTCGCCGCCTTGTGCGGCGTCAACCCGATCGAAGCCTCCTCCGGCAAAACCGTCCGGCACCGGCTCAACCGCGGCGGCGACCGGCGCAGCAACAGCGCCCTATACACCATCGTCGTCACGCGCCTCGGCCGCGATACGCGCACCCGCGCCTACGCCGAACGCCGCACCAGCGAAGGCAAATCCAAGAAAGAGATCATCCGCTGCCTCAAGCGCTACGTCGCCCGGGAAGTCTTCCCGATCATCACCGAAGCACTCTCACCAGCGCGTACTCCGCCCGCTGTGGCTTGACAAGCATAGGGGCGTCATCACGCTCGTCCTCCAGCTCGGCGCGCTCCTTCTCCCAGGCGGCCTTGTCCTTGGCGTGCTGCTTGACCAGCTCGGCTTTCTCCCGCCGCAGCCGCGCCAATTCCTCCTGCTCGGACTCCTTCAGCTTGCCGCCTCCGTTGCCGTCGCGCCCGACCTGCCCTGTTGCGTGCCGGTCCATCTGCACCCAGTTGTGCAGCGTGTACTCGTTGATACCCAGATCCCGCGCAATGTGCGCGACGGGTTTGCCGGTCTCCTTGACGATGCGCAGCGCCCCAGCCCGGAACTCCGGATCAAAGCGACGCCTCGTGGTTCCTGCCACGACCAAACCTCTCTTGGTTCGGTCTCCACGCTACGAGGGGGTGCGCCACGAAGTGCTGTTGGACCGAGCGGAGGTGGAAGGACTCCGCTGCCTGTCTGTCGTAGCAGGCGGGTGAAGCTGGCGGCAGCCTGACCTGGAGGAACGTCAGGAAGGGCGGAAGCAGCCGCGACGAAGTCGGGTCGGCCCAGGACTACCGGATGGGCCGGGCCCGGTGAGCGAGAGAGGAAGGTGTACGCGAGGAACCGGTGTTGTTACGCCTCTCGATAGCGTGCCAGCTCCAACCCGGTGGATGTGGGCTGGTCAGCGGTGCGTCACCGATGCTGCGTCGCCGTGCCATGGCGATGGAGGTCTCGGTGAACTTCCAGGTCGGTTTCCCCTGCTGGGCTTGGGAGGCCACGGTGAAGGACTACGGCGTAGCCGTGGCGAGACCGCAGGGGCATAGCCGGGCACCTCACCTCTCGATCGGTCGGCAGTAAACGTGGGAACCGTCCGTGCATCGTTCCCGGCCTCGGCTCACACCCAGCGGCCGGAACCGGGATAGGCGCGTTGCCCGCCGAAGGGCGCGGACGGGACGGAGCCGCCGTAGTACTCCGCGGCCGGGAAAGCCGGCTACTTGGGGAAGGGCGGCAGCGTGTCAGACAAGGAGCACACTGCAATGGTCGAAGACGCCCCGGTGAACACCGGGGCCGAGACGTCAGGGATTTCCCCGTGGAGGTCCGGCGTCTCGGTACGAAGGATGCAGGTCAACTTGCACCAGTGGGCGCGGGCCGATCGCTCGCGCCAATTCGATGATCTGTACAACCTGGTCTGCGATCCGGCGTTCCTGTCCGAGGCGTGGCGACGCGTCTCGACGAACACCGGTGCGCGGACGGCCGGGATCGACGGGCTGACCGTGGCCGCGATCGAAGCCCGGCTGGGAGTGCAGCCGTTCCTGATGCAGATCAGGGACGAGTTGAAGGCCCGCACCTACCGTCCGTCGCCGGTGCGGCGGACGCAGATTCCCAAAGCCAACGGGAAACTCCGTGACCTGGGCATCCCGACGGTGAAGGATCGTATCGTGCAGGCCGCGCTCAAGGCGGTGCTGGAACCCATCTTCGAGGCCGACTTCCTGCCGGTCTCCTACGGGTTCCGGCCCAACCGGCGCGCCCAGGACGCGATCGAGGAGATCGTCAATTCGGCCCGGCGTGGCTACCACGTCGTGCTGGAGGCCGACATCGAGGCGTGTTTCGATCAGATCGATCACGCCACGCTGCTGGAGCGGATCCGCTCCAGGATCTCCGACAAACGCGTGCTGGCGCTGGTGAAGGCGTTCCTCAAGGCCGGGGTGATGCACCACGGCCTGTTCACCGACAGCCTCACCGGCGCTCCCCAGGGCGGGATCTTGTCCCCGCTGCTGGCCAACATCGCCCTGACGGCACTGGATGAGCACTTCCACACCCAGTGGCACACCCTGATGGGCACCGACTACCAGCGCACCAAGCGCAGACGCGCCGGGCAGGGCAACTGGCGGCTGATCCGCTACTGCGACGACTTCGTCGTCATGGTGTCCGGACCAGCCGAGCGGGCCGAGATGCTGCGCGAGCAGATCACGGAGGTCCTGGCCCGGCTCGGCCTGCGCCTTTCAGTGGACAAGACCCGCGTGGTCCACATCGACGACGGCTTCGACTTCCTCGGCCAGAACATCCGCCGCCAGCGGAAACGCGGCACGAACAAGCTCGTCGTCTACACCAAACCGTCCGCGAAAGCCATCCAGGCGATCAAGGACCGGATCTCGGAACGGACCTACAGGCACACCCGCAACCAGAGTCTGGCCGCCCTGCTCCGGGGACTGAACCAGATGCTAGCCGGGTGGGCGACCTACTTCCGCCATGGCGTGTCCAAGAAGACCTTCGCCGCGATCGACCACCACGCGTGGCAGCGCATCGCCCGATGGCTCCTTCGCAAACACCGGATACCCCGCAGTCAGCTGCGGAGATTCTGCGACCAGGGCTGGAGATTCGCCGAAGGATCGATAGCGTTCCGCGGCGCATCCAGCGTCACGATCGTCCGCTACCGATACCGCGGAGCGGTCATCCCGACTCCGTGGACCATCGAACCGGCAGCCACAAGCTGACCACCGGGCAAGACACGTGGAGAGCCCGTTGCGTCGAGAGGCGCACGGCGGGTTCGGGACGGCAGCTCAGGGAAACGGACCGGTGGCAACACCGACACCGCGCCCTGGGCCGACCGCACAAGCCCACTCAACGAGTCCCTCTCAACCCCAACAGCCGCATAGGCTACGCCCATAAGACGGCTGTCCGGAATCTCCGTGGCCCCTCAATCAACCCAGGTAGAGGGGAACGCAGGTCCTGGGACCGCAGCATCCCGATCTTGGCCCGAGATCTGGTCGAAGCTGGGCTCGGTGGCGTCGAGATGCTCATCGAGTACCCCATCTGCACCCTCGCCCGCAACCTCCTCCCCTGGCGGCCGCCGCTGTCCTTTCCCGATCCCGTCGACGTCGCGGTGCTGGGCGTCGAGGATCAGATCGTGCATGTGCACGACGACCGGCCCGGCGAGATGCCCCTGACCGACTTCATGGCGGCCTGGTCGGCGTTGAAGAAGTCCAAGCACCAGCTCATAGAGGTGACCGGAACCTCCACAGGGTCCCCGCGGGTGGCCGAAGCCATCCAGGACACTGCGGCCAAACTGACCGGGCCGGTGCTGAACAACTCCTTCGACGTCAACTTCGGCCTGTCGGGCATGCGCAAACTGGCCGCTCAGCTCGCGGACACCACCGGCAAGCAGGGCTGGACCCGCCGCTTCCCCGACACCGGTGCCGTCCTGGACCGGTTGCGAGACTGCCTGACGACCGAACACACCAGTACGGGCGCCACGCGGCCGCTGTATGCCGACTTCCTGACCGAGACAGGCCACGACGCGGCTGCGGCCGTCTACCGGCAGGCGGGCGAGCAATGGTCACAGGTGGCCGCAGCCGCGGCCGGCCGGGCGTCTTTCGTCGAGATCATCGAACTGGTGGAACAGGTGATACGAGTCGAAGAGCGGGGCGCCCGAGCGCTGGAACAAGCGTAGGCGGCCGAACGAGACGGGACAGGGCAGGCGCATGCGGGTCGCCACACCGGATCGCCGGCTGACGCCATCAAGAAGCCGCAGGTCAGGCACCAACTCCAAACACCGAGCCCCGCAACGTCTGAGCAGGCCACGTAGTTCTCGGCACCCACCATGCCCGCCGGGGAAGCTTGACCTGCGGCACGTTCGTGAGCTCCGGTCACCCGGGAGACGGCAGCGGGCACGGCAGGATGACCCGGTGTATTCCTTCGCCTGGGCTGGTACCAGCTGGAAGCCATGTTGATCTTGCCGGAGAGTCGATCAGGTGAGGTGCCGGTTGCGGTGAAGGCCTCAGGTGACCGATTCCCGTAGCTTGTTTGGATGCGCATCCGGATATACATCCGGCCGCCACTCGTGGACGTTCCTCAGGAAGAACCCGTATTCCTGACTCTCCGCGAACCTCCGGCGCAGAAGGTCGGGATGAAGGCCGGCCTGGCCCAGGAGCAGAGCGCGTAGTACCCAGCGCAACGACAACGCGACGGTGAGGTATCGATCTACATCGCCGTCCTCCAGCCACCCAGGGTTTATTTGGTGTGCGAAGTCATTACGGGCTCCGTAGACGAGGGTCTTCCACTTGTTCGAGCGGCCGGTGACCCCCGGCACGAGCGCTTCGGCGTCAAGCGCCAGTTGATTGAGCCTTTGTCCGTAGCCGGGTTCATGCATATGGCCGAGGAACCCGTTGACGGCCTCGGCGGCGGACTTGTCGACCTCCTTGACCGCCTCGGCTGCTGCCTCGCGGATCTGAGCCGCGAGCTCAGGGGAGAAACGCTGCGCGTCGGGGAAGAGCCGCCGGTGTAGCCCTTCGGAGATCGTGCTGAGGATCAGAACCTGGGTCTCCAGGGGAAGCGAGGTTGTGAGGACACTCGCCACTCCCGCAGGAAGGGGACCGAGGGTTTCGACACGGTCCAACCACGCCCCGATCACGGCAGGCGACAGGTCAGTGAGAGGCAGCAGGGGCTGCGACGGGAGGGCGAGGTCGTCACCGTGCTGGGAAGGACTGTGGACAGGCCACCAGGGCGCTTGGGAATGCTCCTGAACAGCGAACTCCATCACAGTTACGGGGCGTGCGGTGGCAAGCTGAAGCAGGGTGACGAGTGGCTGCAGGTATGTACGCTCCAGGATGTGCATCCCGACTGGCGGCAGATTCGTCAGCACGAGCTGAGGCTCACCGGAGAAGTCCTCCCAAAACAGCTGGCCACCATTGCCGAGCTGCACGGGGGCGCTTGCCGTATCGGCTGCACGGGTGAGCGTCTGCAGGCGGACTCGAAGTCCTTCGAAGTGGTGATTGACGTTGTCCAGATGCGCTCCGACAACCGCGAAGATCCCCTCGAAACGCTGCTTCTGTTTCTCGCGCGTCAGCCCTCCGGCCCATTTCATGGACCGCGCTTCCAGGAGGGTGATCGGGATATCGTCCTCAAGCTCTCCATGGATCACGACGATCCCGGGATCTGTGGACTCCGACTTGGCGGCGACCGAACCGTCGCCGGCGACCTGTATGGTGACAATTCCCGGAACGCCATAGAGGGAAGGCGACACCGTGAGCGAGGGTGAAGCCTGCTTAGCGAGCTCGAGGTGTCCTGGGGAGCGGACGGACGGATCGGTGGCCCTCCAGAACGTGCCGGCGATACTGCTGCCGCACGCATCTGTGCTGGACGTCACAGGTGTGATCACCTCTGAGAATTCGTTCATGATACGGAGCCCTTCCAACCTGACGCTGCGCTCGGGACCGACCCGACCGGCTAGTTGAGATGGCGGAACGCCTGCGGTCGGGCAGCAGTCGACCGAGATCCGATGTCCAGGCCGGGTGCCCTGGACGCTGTCTTGCCCCTCCATCATTCCGCTGTTCACTCGCGCCCTGGCCTTGCATCTGAAGACCACTGCCAGGAAGTGTGCAGACGCAGATACACCGCACCGGCCCATGGCGTGCGCCGGATCCTGTGCCAGGCAATGGACCGATTTGCGTGCGATCCACAGACGCTTGGCCGGTGGCGGACTGTGCCCGCAGAAGACACGCCGACTGCCGTCGGCCGAGGCACTGCGGCTGCGCGACGGGGGCGGCGATGTGGGTCTTTCCGGCACCGGGCAGGCCAGGCAGCGCGGCGTTGGCCTCGACAAAGGCTAAGGCGGCCAGGTCGCGGACGTGGCGGGGATCCAGTTCGGGCTGGTGGAGAAATCAAATACCCAGGCCATCTACCTGGCCGCCCTCGAGATCATCGGCAACAACGATATTCCGATGGGAGAGCAATCTCCCGACCATGATCTGAAGGGTTGCCGCACGCAGCCCCACCGCCTCCCGACTTGGCCGTGGCACCTTGCCGTGAACCAAATGACTCCGCAGGGTGTAGCAGTTCTTGAAGAATTCGGCTGGGCTTTCGCCAGAGAACTGCTGATCACCGAGCCGAGAAGCCAGGGATTGACCAGCCTGTCCGATCGACTGTTTACGAAGGCTCCTCAAGGAGCCGATGAGAGAGTCTCTCTCCCGGACCGGAAGATCTGCGCGCTTGGCCTGGTCGATGAGATGATCCACAAGAGCAACTTCAGCGTCTGATCGGTCGTCCGGCTTGATGAGAGTTTCAACGGCCATCATCAGCATCAGGAAGCGAGCATCGACGGATGCCTCGGAGAATGAGGACGCGAAAAGACTATGGGCGACAAGTTGTGCATCGTCGAGAACCAGATCGCTTCTGTCCACGAGGGCCAGCGCCTGGGTGACAACTTCTTGGACAGGGCGACTCAGCACAGCCCTGACCGGCATGGCAGTCACGAACAAGGGCGTTGGTTCACTGGGAAACACCAGTATTCCGTGGACATCATCCAGCACTTGCCGAAGCTGACCAGGAACGTGCTCCTGGAGGATGCGGCGACCACTATCGGCTAGCTGCCCCTGTGGTGCTCGCGTACCAAAGTCGGCACCAATATTGAGCTTGGCGAAGGACAGCATGAGTGCGGCGCGCCACTGCCGCGCGGCGGCCTCGGCCGCCGCGATGGAGACATAATTCCTGCCGCGAACTATGAGGAAGGAACTGTCAACCGCCCATCGCTCCATCGTGACACGGTTCCCGGGATCCATTTGAATGCACGAGTCGGCCTCGACTCCCGTCACCTGGGACGTATTTCCAACACGAAAGCGAATTCGAAAGTCAAACCACCCCTCAGCGGTCGCTCCGGGCTCGTTCGATACCTGAGTCAACAATATACTCCTCTACAGAGGTCGACCATGGGAAAAACAAGTCACAGCCCAGCCGGGGAGCTATGGACCAGTAAACCTGGTCCTGAGCTCAGTTCATCAATCTGCCTGAGAGGATGCTCGCCGACTGCAACCACGCCCTCAGTCACTGTTTGATACAGGCGGTTCTGCGATTAGTCGAGGGCGAGTGCCTGCCGGGAGCAATCGGTGCACACCAGGTACCAACAAGGCGCGCACCGGGTCACGGCGCGGATGCAGTTCCGCCTCACACCCCCGACACTACACCCTTCCTGTGAACCTTCCCAAAAGGTCCACTTAGCCGTGGTCGCAACCAGCGGCCCAGTCAATCCAAAGGCAGGATTATCCGTTCTCGACCGTTACGCATCCTCCGAACTTCGCTTCAGAGTGCTTAATCGCCAGAAACACATGTACGCGGCGGCGTGGGTTGGTGTGCTTACAGAAGCTGGACGCACCACCGGGTGTGTCGCTTGGCCGTCACACTGCTCGGCCCACCCTTTATTGGGCGTTCAAGCTCTTTCCTGAGCGATGGGAGGTCGAATCGGCCACGGCTATTCGTCCTCCTCCATCTCCTGGGAAGCGTACTTGACGCCTCCCTCCAAGTCCGCTTCGTAGATCGGGATCTGTTCAATGCCGAGGGCCTTGAGCAGGAATGCCGTGGGGATGCGGTAGTGGGTGCCGACCTGGATGACATGGCACGGAAAGTTGCCCGAGTGGATTAGTCGGTATGCGGTACCAGAACAGATTCCCAGAGCTCTCGCGGCAGTGCCCAGGTCGACAACCAGAGGGAGGTGGAATGCCTCAGCGAAGGTCATCGGTGTCCCGATCATCGAGGGGCTCCCGTCGAGCGCAGGGACAGGGTACCGATGAGGCGCCTCTTGGTAGGGCGCCGAGCGCAATCAAGAATGTCCGTCAACCCGAGGCGCTGGGCCAGCACCCCAAGACGGACTCCTTCGATTTGTGAAGGGGTGGCGGCTAAGCGGATCGGGGCGGAGCGCTCGCCGATATGCCCGGGTGGAGCTGTCTTCGACTCCCATCTGCCGCCGGGGAACCGATTCAGACCTTTCGGAGGAGCGAATACGAAGAGATCTTTCACGGGAGTTTCCCGGCTGCCGGAACGAGCCTCGGACCAAGCCCTGCTCGACACAGATTTGAGAACCTTCTCGCCTGCACCTGGTAGATCTGCGTCGATGGTCGTCAAGCCCTCCAGAAGAGTGGTGGCCATCTCGGCTTCGAGATCCTCATGGCTCACGCGCAGCCGGATGGAGATCATGGAGAGGGTCCGGCGCATCCAAGGCTCCGCCAGCCATAGGGCGAACAGCCGTCCCGTCTCGTTTGTCGGCCCTTCTCGCTGTGCTGCATGGATTGCCTCCCGCCAGATTGCGTCGCGTAGAGTCGTGTCCCTGCCAGAGACGCATACCGCGTCACGGACCTGGCGTGCGGTCAGTCGGACGAGGCCGTTACCCGTATCGATCAACAGTCCGTCGTGTGCTCCTGATTCGATCCGCTCGTTGACGATGCGGGACAGGGCGCCCCATCGGTGATTCGCCATCAGTGCTCCTTCACCGCATAGGGCAACCGCGTCGTTCACTCGGGGATCGCCCTATACGAGGATGGGCCGAGACCACTGGTCAGCCCAAATTCTCTGGTGTTGGGGATAGTTTCCAGAGTGTGCTCACGCGCTTCAGCACTGCGAGTGCAGAAGACATGTGATCTGGCTCTCACCGGATGTACTTCTGGTAACTCGCAGTTGAAGCGCCACGGTTGCACTGGATGCAGGTTGCCCCTGGCGACCGGGTTGATCGTACACAGTCGATGCCTAGGCCGATCGGCAATGCCGATCACCCGGGGCGGTCTCACAATGAGACAGAGGTCGAGGAGACTGGACCGTAGATCCAGACGCTCTACCCGAACCTTGCACTGAACCATCCCTTCACTGTGAGGCCAGGGGTGCTTAACGAGCGTTTCGAACGTGACAGTTCCGAGGAACTCGGCGGTTGCGTCCACGGGAGTGGGTACGAGTTCCCCCTGGTCACATGCGTGGCGACCGCAAATGGAGATGGCCATCGCGGTGGCTGGCGAAGCAATGACCCGGACGTGTTGCGATCCGTGGTGAAGACCATGTCCGAGGCCGACACCCTGCGCGGAGCACCGTACGGCGAGTGCAGCAACGAACGGACCAGTGCGCGTAACGGCTATCGCCGTCGAGAGTGGGACATCCGCGCCGGCACCGTGCACCGGCGATCCCCAAGCTGCGCTCAGGCTCATACGTCCCCGATTGGCTCGGCACTGCGGGTAGACGAACTGGTCGGGCAACCGGCATCAAGCACGTCTCCAAAAGCCAGGTCAGCCGGCACCGACGCGGTCGGCGTCTTCCTCGACCGAACCGCGATCATCCGGCTGGTCAGCGCCGTGCTGGCCGAGCAGAGCGATGAGCGGGTCGAAGCTCGCCGCTACATGGGATTGGACGTGCCGGCCAAAGCCCGTCTACGTTTCGTCCCCGGCGACACACCCGCCCCGGCTCCGATCCCGCAGCCATGACCGATTGACCTGCGGATGCAGGATCTCATCAGCGGTCGAGCTCCTTCACGGCCTCGCCCAGTGCTGAAAGGTCAGTGATGACGATCGTGTTTCGTGAGGCCTCGACACCCCGTTCCGCCAGTTGCCTGAGTGATGCAGAGATGGTGTTGCGGCTGACCCTGAGATGGAGGGCGAGATCGGTACGAGTGAGGGGCAGCACAGCCGGCCTGTCAGGTGCGGCACCGCTCCAGTTGCGGCTGGCGAGGCGAACCAGGGCGAACGCCAGCCGGATCCAGGGAGGACTGTTCCCCTGCACGATCATCGACTCGATCAGGCGCCCATGGGTATGCGTCACCACCGGGAGGGTGAGTGAGCGCTCCGCAACGGATCCGAGGTATGCGTCAGGGCGCACAACAGCGACTTTGCACGGCAGCAGTGTCTCAACGCTCGCAAAATGGCGACAGCTCTGCAAGACAGCAGTTCTCCCGACGAACTCGTATGGCCCGCGGAAGGCGAGGATGCTACGTTCGCCGTTCAATTCCGTACGCTCCACCTTGACCAGACCCTCGATGATGATGACCACTCGGTCGCCTGGTTCGCCTTGCCTGAGGAGGAGCTGCTCGGCGCGGCAGTAGTAGGTCGGAGATGTTTTGATGAGATCTTGCAAGAGCTCTTGTTCGGGGGTCGCTTGCACAGGCCAAGTGTAGAAGCTTCCGAGCTCGCGAGGTGGTGTGTTCGAACACTTGGAAGGCTGGTCAGGGAATGGCGCATTGATCATTTCCACAGCCGCCGAACAGCGACGATGACGCTCATTAATGTGAAGAAAATTATCGTAATTCGGTGATCACGAAGAATAGTCTTCAGTTGTCGAGCCCAACCATCGATGCGTGAGGCTTCAAGATCCGATTCGGCGGGAGGAGCCTGCCGGGCCCAAGAAGTCGTCGTTGCAGGTGGAAGCGGCGAGTATGTCTGAGGGCGGCCGTGAAGGGCGGCTCTGATTCACTCCTTGTGAATCGATCGTGCGGCGTCACCCCGCCTGGAATGATCTTGGCGCGCGCGGCTCTGCGTACTGAGGAGCCATGGAGATTCCGGACAGCCGTCTTATGGGCGTAGCCTATGCGGCTGTTTGGGTTGAGAGGGACTCGTT
>NZ_JBQHCV010000072.1:0-11030 GCF_052068215.1 Nonomuraea sp. H19
TGCGGATCGCGGAGCACGCCCTGTCGATGCCTGATCCGTGGGACGGACTGGTGCATTTTCTGGAGCGGGTGTGCGAGCTGCAGGCCGCCGACCGGGGCTACAACGACCTGGTCTCACGCCGAGTCCCGCAGGTTGCGCCGCCCTCGGAAGACCATGCACGGGGATACGAGCTGATGCAGCAGATCCTGGCGCGGGCGCGGGAGGCCGGGGCGCTGAGGACGGACTGCACGCTGGAGGACATGGCGTTCGTGACCTGGGGGATCGCCCGTACGGTCGAGGCCACGGCCGGCGTGCGGCCGCAGGCGTGGCGACGGCACCTGGCGCTGATGCTGGACGGGTTCCGGGCGTCAGCCGCCCACCCGCTGCCGGAGCCGCCCGTGCGGCCCGATGAGCTGGTGCGGATCATGCGGGAGTGTTCCTGAGCCGCCCGCCGGAGCGGCCTCAGGGTCGCTAGACAGAGGCCTCTGGGGCGGATCGCGTCCGGGCCGGTGATCAATCCTTTCCCACTGCATCGCTCCCGGGGCAATGGTCGGCCTCACGCTCACCACAACCCGCTCCAGCCGTTCAAGCCGGAGCGTTCGGGCCGCTACCGGCCGACGGCGCCGAAGCTGCTGCCGAAGGCGATACCGGATCGAATGTTCGACGAGCTGTTCGCCAGACTGCGGTCGAACCGCGACCGGGCGCTGGTGGCGTTCTGGGTCTCCAGCGGCGTGCGGGCCGCGGAACTGCTCGGCGTGCTGCAGGGCGGCGTCGAGCCCGGCCGCCAACTGATTACGGTGGAGCGCAAGGGCAGCCGGGCGATCCAGCAGGTCCCGGCATCATCCGACGCCTTCGTCTGGTTGCGGCTCCACCAGCAGGAAATGCACGGCCTAGTCCCCTTCGGGCGGGACGAGCCGCTGTGGTGGACGCTGCGCAGACCGTTTCGCCCGCTGACCTACCATGCCGCGCACCGCATGTTCGAGCGGGTCAACGATCTGATCGGCGCGAACTGGCGGCTGCACGATCTTCGCCACACGGCCGCGCAGCGGATGGCCGGCGATCCCGACATGGCCTTCACCGACGTGCAATGGGTGCTCAACCATGCGCATCTGAGCACCACCGAGATTTACACCGTCCCGACACAGGACCAGGTCATCGAGCGGGTTGCCGCCCATCACGCCCGGCGGCGCGAGACTCCGCCGCCGACGTCGGCGCCGGGCTAAAACCCGTCCTCGCTTCAAGTCCTGTTGGGACACGCGCTATGAAGGTCACGGCAGGCCGACCGCCCGCGGATACGGTAGAGGTCGAAACGACCTCGGCAACGCTCGCGGGCAGCACCAACTCGGCGATGCAGGCCCTGAGAGATCAAAATCCTGCTCGGCGACCGGTGACCGTCTGGCCCACGACCACGCTCGCAGTCGACGAGGTCGAGCAGCTGGTCAGGAAAGCGACATCGACCTCGAATCAGTACAGCGGAGCGCATCAGCGCCGCGGCGCTCAGAGGCTGCTGAGATGGTTTACCTGCTTCCCCGCCGAGACCTGGCAGCAGCGCTGGCAGGCGTCCGGAGCCGAGGAGAACGCGGACTGGCGCGACACCGCCGGGCACTGGCTGGCCGAGCAGTCGATCGGCACAGTCGCCAGGAATCCCGTCGAGCTGGCCAGCGGCTTTCTCATCTTGGTGAGCCTGGACGTCCTGCGTCCGTCGTTGTCCCACCTACTGCAGCGCAAGCACAACGCCGTGTGCCTGACCGACGAGATGGCCCGAGTCCGCGACCCAGCGGGATTCGCCCTGCTGCGGGAGACGGTCGCGGCGACGCCCGCGCTGCAGGCCGAAGGGTCGGCGGCGATAGCCATGATCGCCAAGATCATGGCAGCCAAGGGCGGAACCGTCGCCGAGGTGACCGTCGGCGATTGTGTCGAGGCCTACGATCTGCGCAAGGCTGCTGGCCGGCGGGCGACATACATGGCCGCGGCCTACACGCTGCTGCGCCAGGTCGGCGTTTTGCCAGCGGAGGCTCCGGGGTCGTTTAGGGCGCTGACCCGGACCACGGGGGAGCTCAGCGTGGAAGCCTTGCTCGACCGCTACCCGATTGCATGCCAGTCGATCCGCGCGGTGATCCTCGACTATCTGCGCGAACGTCAGCCGGCCGTGGACTACGGCACGCTCAATGAGCTGGCTTTCATGCTGGGCGGCAAGTTCTGGGCCGACCTCGAGCGCCACCACCCCGGCATCGACTCGCTGCACCTGGCGCCCGACGTCGTGGCGGCGTGGAAAGAACGACGGCAGTACAAGATCCGGAAGGTGCGCCACAGCGATGGCAGCCTCACCGAGGAGCGCATCAAAAGGCTCTCGGACAACGAGTTGACCGCGGTTGGGGCCTTCTATCAGGACATCGCACAGTGGGCGCTGGAGGAACCCACCCGCTGGGGACCGTGGGTCGCGCCATGTCCCATCCGCGACAGCGACCTCATGGTCCGACAGAGCAAGGTCAACAAGCACCGCAAGGCCCGTATGTATCAACGCACCCGCGAACGCCTACCCGTGCTTCCGCTCCTGGTCAAGACCGCAAGGGACCGACTGGATGCGGCCCGACGCCGCCTGCAGGCGGCCAGCGCGGTCGAAGCGGGCCAGGACTTCGAGGTCGACGGCCAGCGCTGGCGCCGCCCCATCCTGGCCAGAGACAGGCTGCTATCGCCGCTGGTATGGGCCGTCGACCCGGCCACCGGCAGCCGCCGCGACTTGGGCACCGAGGAGGACGAAGCCTTCTGGGCCTGGGCCATCATCGAGACTCTCCGCCATACCGGGGTGCGGGTGGAGGAACTACTGGAGCTGACTCATCACGCCATCACCGAGTACCGGCTGCCCTCAACCGGCGAACTCGTCCCGCTGCTGCAGATCGCACCGTCGAAGTCCGACGTGGAACGCCTGCTGCTGATCAGCCCCGAACTCGCCGACGTGCTCAGCGCGGTGGTCCAGCGTGTCCGCGGCACGAGTGGCACGATCCCGCTGGTCACCGCCTACGACCGGCACGAGCGAACCTGGTCACCCCCAATGCCGCTGCTTTTCCAGCGGCGCACGGGCAGCGAGGCCAGAGGCATCGCCACCGCAGCGGTCAAAGCGCTGCTGAACAAGACCCTGGCCGCCACCGGGCTGACCGACGACGCCGGCCTGCCGTTGCGCTTCACCCCTCACGACTTTCGCCGGATCTTCATCACTGACGCCATCATGAGCGGCCTGCCACCGCACATCGCGCAGGTCATCGCTGGCCACGAGAGCATCGAGACCACGATGCGCTACAAGGCCGCCTATCCCGAGGAAGCAATCGAGGCCTACCGCGCGTTCATCGCCCGGCGCCGGTCAGAACGTCCCAGCGCCGAGTACCGCACGCCGGCTGAGGAGGAATGGGACGAGTTCCTCGCCCACTTCGAGAAACGCAAGCTGTCCATCGGCATCTGCGCTCGTGCCTTTTCAAGCCCTTGTGTTCATGAACACGTCCCGTTGACCGAACTAGCTCTTCGTCGGTGTGCGCGGCGGAACGGGCTAGGCCGAGGGAGGGGTGCCTGGGTTCCGTGGCTGTGGTGGTTGATCGTCACTGCGGGCGATCGGCTGCATCTGTTGTGATCGCGTGTCGTTGAGGTCGTCGGCACGCGGAGGCTGAAATGGCAGAGCCCGGGATTCGGGACGTCGCGGCGTTGAGGGTGGAGCGGGTCGGTCGGGTCGTGGAGACGGGCGATCCGCTGAGGCCGTACGCCTTGCTGGATGAGCATGGTGTCGAGGTTGCCGCAGTGAGCGAGTTCCTCCACCACATGCTGGCTGACGACGCTCGGCCGACGTCGCTGAGGTCGTACGCCTTCGAGCTGCTCGGCTGGTTCCGGTTCCTGCGGGCGATCGGGGTGGGATGGGATGCCGCGGGTCGAGCCGAAGCCCGGGACTTCGCACTGTGGCTGAAGACCGTCCGCAAACCGTCTCGGCCTCGTCGGCCTGACGCTCCGGCTCCCGGGACGGTGAACTCGCTCACTGGGAAAGCGACGCCAGGGCTGCAGTACGCTCCCCGGACGCGTCGCCATGCTCGGGCGGTGATCCGTTCGTTCTATGAGTACCACCGCGACATTCACGGTCGTCCGTTGATCAACCCGTTCCCCGCAGCCGAAGGCGCCGAGGACGGCAGGGCCAACGCCCACCACAACCCCATGCAGCCGTTCCGTCAGCCGACGCGGCGGGCCGCCTATCAGCCCAAGGAGCCCAAGCCATCACCGAGGATCATCCCGGACCAGGCGTTCAACGAGCTGTTCGCCACTCTGACCTCGAACCGTGATCGCGCTCTCATCGCGTTCTACGTCTCCACCGCGGCTCGAGCCTCGGAACTCCTGGGCGTCGTGCAGGGGCTGGTCGCCCCGGAAGATCAGACGATCGGTGTGATCCGCAAGGGCAGCCAGGCGTTGCAGCATCTGCCCGCCTCGATGGACGCGTTCGTCTGGCTGCGCCTCTACCAGCAGGAGATGCACGGCTTGATCCCACGGGGGTCCTCCGAACCTGTGTGGTGGACGCTGCGGCGACCATTCCGGCCGCTCACCTACGACGCGGCCAGGATGGTGTTCACCCGGGTCAACCAGATGCTTGGAGCCAACTGGACCCTTCACGACCTGCGGCACAGCGCCGCCAAGAGGATGATCCGCGACCCGAACCTGACGCTCGCCGACGTCCAATGGGTACTCGGGCACGCTCACATCACCACCACGGAGATCTACACGAACCCGGCCCCCGACGAGGTAATCAGCCACGTCCTGGCCCACCATGAGCGGCAGCGCAGCGGGCCGCCGTCGCTCCCGGCGCCGCCCGCGCCCGGGTATCGGCCCGAGGTCCTGGCCGCTCTGTTCGGCACTTCGCAAATCACCGGGGAGGCATGATGCCTCGCAAGATTCATGACGGCCCCGCGAACGGGACCGCACGGCGAACGCTGCCGGAGCCCCCATCGGAGTGGCAGGCGCGTCCACTGCCGGATGGGTGGTGGCAGGCTCGGCAGGAACGCCAGGCCATGACGACGCGGCTGCTGGCCACCTTCACCGACACCACGACGGTCAGGCGTGACCTGACCCGGCGTCGCGGGCTGATCAAGCTCTTGGACTGGCTGGAACAACAGCCTGGCGACACCTGGCAGGACCGCTGGCTGGCCAGCGGGGTGGACGCCGCCGGGTCGGACTGGACCGACTCGATTCTGGGCAGCGACGCGCGGCGGTTCCGGCGCGACGAGCTGATCGGCGGGCTCACCCTGCTCGTCGTCGGGCAGGTGATCCGCCCGACCTACCGGTGGCTTCTGCGGCAGCGCCTGGGGCTGATGCTGGCAGAGGCACGTCAGGCGCTCGATTCCGAAGGGTTCACTCGGCTCGAGCAGCACGCCCAGGACGCGATCGGGTGGGCCCGCTCAGACGCGATGAACAAGCTCACCTGGATAGTGATCCACAAGGGTGGCGCCGTCGCGGACATCACCGTCGGCGACTGCGTCGAACTGACGGCCGCCTTGGAGGAACATCACTTTCGGGGAAGCGCCGGACGGCCACTGTTCTACGCGCTGCTGAAGGAGACTGGGATCCTGCCCGCCACCGCTCCACCGCGGCTGCGGGCACTGCGCATCGAGGCTCGTCCCAGCATCGAGCAGGTCGTCGACAAGTACGGCATCGAGTGCCGGCCGATCCGGAACCTGATGGTCGAATACCTCACCGAGCGGGCTGCCGACTTGGACCACACCTCGCTCCGCTCGATCGCCCGCAACCTCTGCCGACTGTTCTGGCGCGACCTGGAACTCCACCACCCGGGCATCGACTCCCTGCACCTGGCGCCAGAGGTCTCCCAAGCGTGGAAAGAGCGGCTCGCCTATATCCGCGATGCTGACGGCAACCCGATCCGCCCGCGCGTCAACTTCCGCAGCGAGTTGGTCTTCGTCAAGGCCTTCTACGAGGACATCGCCCGCTGGGCACTTGACGACCCCACCCGCTGGGCCAAGTGGGCAGTCCCGTGCCCGATCAAGGCCAGCGAATGCGCCACGAAGAAGTCCAGGTCTGGCGTCAAGTCGCGGATGGACCAGCGCACCCGGACCCAGCTCCCGCTCATGCCCGCCCTGCTGCGCGCGGTCGGACAGCAGCGCAAGGCCGCTGAACACCTAATCAGCACGGCCCGGACCACGCCAGAAGGCGAAGTCTTCACTGTCGAAGGCCGCGCGTTCCGGCGATGCCGGCAAGGTCCGTCCGGACGCGTCTACGTCATTGAGGTCGCCACCGGCATGAAACGCAGCCTCACCCACGAGGAAGAGGCCGCATTCTGGTCCTGGGCGACTGTCGAGGTGCTGCGCACGACCGGGATCCGGATCGAGGAAATGCTCGAACTCACCCACCACAGCTTCGTTGCCTACACCCTGCCAACCACCGGCGAAGTCGTCCCCATGCTGCAGATCGCTCCATCCAAAACCGATGCCGAAAGGCTCCTGCTCGTCTCGCCCGAGCTCGCGGAGGTTCTTACCGCGATCATCTTCCGAGTCCGGCGCGGCCAAGCCGCCATACCCCTCGTCTCCGCCTGCGACGTGTTCGAGCAGACCTGGAGCGCGCCGATGCCGTTCCTGTTCCAACGCCGCTACGGCTCCGAGGACCGGGCCCTGACCCGCAGTTACATCCGCGAATGCCTGATCGCCACCTCGGCCGCTGCGCAGATCACCATCGCCGGTGAACCTCTCGAATGGCGGCCCCATGACTTCCGTCGAATCTTCGTCACCGACGCCCTGCGCTCCGGACTTCCACCCCACATCGCCGCCAAGATCTGCGGACACGCCCTGCTCGACACCACGATGGGCTATGCCGCGATCTACCCCGACGACGTCATCACCCATCATCGTGCCTTCATCGCCCGCCGCCGCGCCGAGCGTCCCAGTGAGGAATACCGCGACCTTACGGCCAGCGAATGGGAAGAATTTCTCGCCCATTTCGAATTGCGGAAAGTCGCGCTCGGAATATGCGGACGCGACTATGGAACCCCTTGTGCGCATGAAAACGCTTGTGTCAGATGCCCACTCCTTCGCGTTGACCCAGCTCAGAAGCCGCGGCTGGAAGAAATCCACGCCAACCTCATCGACCGGCTCGTCGAAGCCAAACAACAGGGCTGGCTCGGCGAAGTCGCCGCTATCGAGACCACCCTCGCGGCGGCGAAGCAGAAGCTTCAAGCCATGCACAAAGCGGCTGTCCGCACGAGCACCGTCAACCTCGGAATGCCCAGCATCCGCAAGACGGCCGGACGATTCACTGATGCTTCCACCACTCCCGATATCGTGCAGCCGTGACCGGATCCGCACAGCGTCCCCTGCTCTTCCTCGACGTCGACGGACCACTCATCCCCTTCGGCGCTCCGTCGCAGCAGTATCCGACCTACCAGACCGTCTCGTCGCCGCAAGCAGAAGCAAATCCGCTCTTGGCCAGGATCAATCCCGACCACGGAGCCCGGTTGAAGACGCTGCCCTGCGAGCTGGTCTGGGCCACCAGCTGGATGAACGACGCCAACGAGTGCATCGCACCCCGCCTTGGGCTGCCCTCGCTGGCGATCGTGGCCTGGCCGGACGAGCCCGAGACCGAGCAGCAGGACGAACGCGACGGCCTGCACTGGAAGACCCGAACCCTTGTCACCTGGGCAGCAGGACGCCCCTTCGCCTGGATCGACGACGAGGTCACCGACAAAGATCGTGCCTGGGTCTCCGCGCACCATCCCGGGCCGGCACTCCTTCACCGAATCAACCCACGCACCGGCCTCACCGAGGCCGACTACCTCATCATCAACCAGTGGCTACGCCGGACCAGCACGACAGCACCGTCCGATGGCACCACCTGATCGAGCTTCGAACAGATCCCCAGTGATCTGACCGGATAGGTTCACCGGTTGGGGCCCGCGGTTGGCGTGCCGGGGCGTCCAATGACGCGAACCGCACTCGGGGACGCCCGCGTGCCCTGGGAGGATTTCCCACATGTTGAAAGAGAAGCTCGACGCGCTCTCACAGATGATGGCCGAGCACATGGCCATGCCGTTCCCACCCGGCTTCCGCGGCCTCGACATCGAGGACCAGGACATGGCGATGCTCGACGCGGACGCCTACGGCCTCGCCGCAGGCGTCCTTAAAGGCCCGCTCAGCGAACAACACCGCTCTGGTCTGACGCGGCTGACGTCGGTGTTCGAGGAGGTCCTCCCGACGATCGACGACGAGTATGCAACCAAGTACTACACCCATGTGCGCGACATGGCCGTGTTGGCCGCCGAAATCGAGAGCCTGCGCCAGAAGTAGTTCTCTGACCAGGACATTCGGCGCCAAGACGCGGAAAGAGTAGTGCGGCCAACAACCCGGCGAACGTATGCGGCCACGGCACTTGCGACACGCCGAAGACCTGACGTCAAACATGTTGCTCGGTCACACTCAGTCGCCGCGCTCGAAGACCATGATCCTCGCAGCCAATCAAGATCAGTTCGGTTAAGCTTGTGTTCGTTGCTCGCTCCTCCGACCCGACCCGGCCCAGCGCGCCCGGTTGGAGGAGATCCGGGACAACCTCCTCGCCCGTATCGCCGAAGCCGAACGCGAAGGATGGCTCGGCGAGATCGAAGGACTTCGCGTCAGCCTCGCTGGCGCCGAGGACAAGCTCGCCCAGCTCGACGAGCGGAGCTCGCGGGCGATCGACCTGGGCATGCCGGGTCGCGTTGCCGGTCCCGTCCACAGCGCCATACCCGCTCAGCGCCGCACATGACCGGCGGGCCGTCCAGGAGCCGCCATGATACTGACGCTGCGACGCGGTTCAAGCGATGAGCAGGCGGAGGCCGAGATCTGCCGCGTCGAGGTCGGCGAGGTCGCTGTTGCGCTCGGCCCACCGGCCGGAGTCGAGGTCGTCGCCGAGGCTTCGCACCGCCCGCTGCTCGGCCTCCGGCCCGACCCTCGTCCACACCGACATCGCGCGGCGCACGTGATCCTGCAGATACGCCGCCGGTCGGCGCCAGTACGCCTCGAACAGGCCGTCAGCGCAGTCCCACGGGATGGGCACCGGCTCGGCGCGGGCGCCGATCGCGTCGGCCATCCCAGCAAGCGAGGGAAATTCTGCGAGGACGGCGGCGAACTCGGGCAGGTAGTCGCGGGTAAGCCAGAACCGGTCCTGCCATCCGGGCTCGTCGGTGTCGAACGTGAGCACCACCACGCGGTGGGCCACGCGCCGCATCTCGCGCAGCCCCGCTATCGGGTCCCCCCAGTGGTGAACGGTGGAGACGGCCATCGCGACGTCGAAGGACTGGTCCTCGAACGGCAGGTTCTCCGCGGCGGCGGCCACGCACGGCGCCGAGTCGGCTGGCCGCTGCCCCCGCATGACCGCCGATGGCTCGACCGCGGTCACGTCACGATCGGCAGGCTCGTAGGAGCCGGTGCCGGCCCCGACGTTCAGCACCGTCTGCGCATCTCCGAGCGCGTCCCAGATCTGCGCGGCGATTCGCGGCTCGGTACGCCGTGTCGCGGTGTAAGCGCTGCCGATCGCGTCGTACAGCCGTGCACCGAGCATCTCCAGTTGCTCCTCCGGCGTCACCTTCAGTCCCTTCGCCCGTGCCTCAAGTTCCCTGTCGATGGCCGCCACCATGGCGTCAGCGCGATCACGCCGCTCCAGCAGCAGGCCGCGCAGTCGGCGCAGATGCGCGACCGCGTCGGTGGACGGGTCGCCGACCAGTTCCGCGACCTCCCGCAGCCCGAAGCCCAACCGCCGATAGGCCAGCACCTCCCGCAGCCGCTCCACATCGCCCGCCGAATAGGCCCGGTACCCAGCCGCGGTCCGCGCCGACGGCCGAACGAGCCTGATCTCGTCATAGTGATGCAGCGTGCGGACGCTCACGCCGGCCAGCTCGGCCACGCGTCCCACGGTCCAGTGATCCTCCACGGCACCGACTATGCAGCCTGACGCCACGTGAGGGTCAAGAGCCTCACTCACGGCAGCAAGGGCCGAACGCGAAGCAGCGGTCCGAGGCGACTCCTGCAAGCCGGAGCGATGGTCTGGTTCAGAGAAGTCGACAACGGCTGCAAGTGGCGCAATCTGCCCGCCGACTTCCTGGTGCCCTGGCGCACCGTCCATGCCATCTTCACTCGCTGGTGGCAGGACGGTGATCTCTATGCTCTCCACAATGACCTGCGCGAACAGGTCCGGATAGCCGACGGGCGCGAGCCGGAGCCCAGCGCGGGGATCATCGATTCGCAGTCGCTGCGGGCCGCCGAGACCGTCGCCGCCGGCTCGCGCGGATACGACGCGGCCAAGAAGGTACAGGGCACCAAGCGGCACGTCATCGTGGACACCCTGGGCCTGCTGCTGGTCGTCATCGTCACCGCCGCCAGCGTCCAGGACCGCGACGGCGCCAAGCCCGCGCTGGAACGCCTGCGCGACTGGTACGAGCGGACCGCGCTGATCTGGGCCGACAGCGCCTACGCCGGCAAGCTCGTGACCTGGGCCAAAAAGCACGTCCGGCTCACTCTGCAGATCGTCAAGCGCAGCGACGATGTCAGCGGCTTCGTGGTCCTGCCCCGCAGGTGGGTGGTAGAGAGGACTCTGTCGTGGATCTCCCAGCGCAGGCGGTGCGTGCGGGACTATGAGCGGTTATCCGAGCATCACGAGGCCATGGTCTTGTGGGCGATGATCATCCTCATGGGACGACGACTCGCACGATCCGCATCTCCCAAATCGACCTGACTGTCAGTTTGTACACGGGCACTAAGAGCGGTGTTTGAGAAGATCATTCATGCTCGGTTCGGCGGCGAGTCGACGGGTGCTGGGGCTGCCAGGATGGCTGGATGTCCCCTGCTTGTTACCCCTCGAACCTGACCGACGCGCAGTGGGAGCTGATCGAACCCTTACTGCCCGAGCCAAACACCGGCGGACGCCCGGAGAAGCATCCGCGCAGGAAGATCGTCAACGCGATCCTGTACGTGGGGGCCTTCCCCCACGGAAGTGGACACGCGGTGGGGTGTGTCATGCGGCCAGTGTCAGGCTACTCGATCTTTGCTGGT
>NZ_JBQHCV010000073.1:0-10736 GCF_052068215.1 Nonomuraea sp. H19
CGCTCCCGCCGCTCCTCCAGACGACGGCGCTCCCTCGCCTGCTCATGGCCTCACTCCGTTCGGCGGGCTCGGTCGCCTTATGCCGTCGCCTTCCCCCGCTCTGGTCGCTACGCTCCCGCCGCTCCTCCAGACGACGGCGCTCCCTCGGCGCGCTCGCGCAGTCGGGTCCTGATCTCTTCGGGCGTGTAGGCACGCCGCCGTCGCTCGGCACGGGCGATCACCGCTCCGGTGGCCGCGACCCCCATGATTCCCGCCAGACCGAGCATCTTCCACCAGCGCATACGCATAGTGCCTACGCTAGCGGTGTGCTGACTCTTGATGAGGCCGTCAAGGTGACGAGGACCGGCGATCTGTGGATCTTCCGCGGGCGCTCGGTGCCGGACCGCGCGATTCAGACGATGACCAACAGCCCGGTCAACCACGTGGGCATGGCCATCGTGATCGAGGACCTGCCGCCCATGATGTGGCATGCCGAGCTCGGCAGGTCGCTGCTCGACCTGTGGGCGGGCACCCATCACCGCGGCGTGCAACTACACGACCTGCGCGAGGCGGTGACGGTGTGGGCCGACAGATACGGCCAGCGGGGCTGGCTACGCCAGCTCGAACCGGAGGTGACGCCGGAGATGGAGGACGCGGCCCTGCGTACGGTGGCGCGGCTCGACGGCACCCCGTTCCCCTCCACCGCCCGCCTGGCCGCGCGCTGGGCCAGGGGCCGGATCCCGCGGTCCCGCAAGGAGGCGACGCTGGAGAGCGCCTACTGCGCCGAGGTCGTGGCGGTGACGTACGAGGAGATGGGGCTGCTGCCGAGCGGCCGCCGCCCCAACTGGTACGACCCGGGCAGGTTCTGGAGCGGCGACGACCTGGAGTTGCTCGCCGGCCGCAGGCTCGGCAACGAGATCACCGTGGGAGTGGAGCGTTCGCGCGCCTGACCCCGGTCAGCGGCAGCGTGACGGCGATGAGCGCGGCCACCAGCGCGAACCCTGCCGGGTATCCGGTGTGCCCGAGCACCAGCCCGAACCCCAGCGCCCCCGCGCCCATCCCCGCGTCGAAGGCCAGGTTCCACAGGGCGCTGACCCGGGAGGGCTCGCCGCGCTCGAACATCAGCGCCAGCGTCGCGTTCTGCAGCACCCCGAACCCTGCCCCGAACAGCGCCATCCCGGCCACCACCGCGACCGGGCCGCCGACCTGGATCTGCAGCGCGACACCGGCGGCGGCGGCGAGCACGCCGGGCGCCAGCAGCCGGGCCGAGCCGTGCCGGTCGCCGAACCTGCCGGCCAGCCAGCGGGCCACCGGCGTCGTGATCGACTGGGCGAGCAGCGCGGCCGAGGCCAGCTCCGGCGAGCCCGCCAGCGGCAGGAACGTCACCATGACGCCCGTCGCGGTCGTCACCGCCGCGAAGATCAGCGCGGGCCCCGCCAGGCCGCCCGACATGCCCGGTCCCCGATGCGTGGTCCTGCGCTCGGGCCTGGTAGCCGGCAGGCCGCGCACGGCCAGGACGCCGGCCAGCGGCACGAGCCCGGCCGCCACGAAGACGGGGGTGAAGCCGAGCGCGCCGCTCGCCCACAGGCCGAGGGGCAGGCCGAGGATCGAGGGGATGCCGACCGCCACGCCGTACACGCCGAGGCCCTCGGCGCGGCGCTCCGCGGACACCAGCTCGGCGGTCAGCGCCGTGCCCGCGACCACGATGATGCCCAGCCCGGCCCCGCGCAGCAGGCTGACCGCCAGGACCAGGGGAAGCGCGGCCGACAGCGGCAGCAGCAGGGCGGGCAGGCCGAGCAGCGCCAGGCCGAGCGCCATCACCGTCCGGTAGCCCAGCGTGGCGAGCAGCCACGGGACCGCCAGTTCGGCCAGGACCGTGGCCAGCATCAGGACGCCCGTCACGGTCCCCGCGCCGAGCTCTCCCGCGCCGCTCGTCGCCGCGTACAGGGGGACCGTGGAGAACAACAGGTAGAAGCCGAACAGCCCGGCCATCGAGGCCGCCATCATGAGAATCATCGAACGCGTCAGCATGCCCACGACGCTGACGGAACAGGCCCTCAGAGCACATCGGGCAAGATGCTTAGCCGCCTCTTCATAATGAAGGGCGTGTTCGTCGGACGGGAGACGGAATTGCGGCGGCTGGCCGCGGCGCACGCCCGCACGCCCGCCGCCGTGCTGGTCGTCGGCGAGGCGGGCATCGGCAAGTCGCGCTTGGTCCGCGAGTACGCCGGCGCGATCGACGCGGTCGTCGCCGAGGGCGGGGCCGATCCCGGCGGGACGGCGTACGCGCCGTTCGTGCCGGTGCTGCGGCGGCTGGTCAGGGAGTACGGGGCCGGGCTCGTGCCAGGCGGCGGGCGTGGCGGGCTGGCCCGGCTGCTGCCCGAGCTGGGCGAGGCGGCGGACGTGCCCGGGCTGGGGCGGGCGCGGCTGTTCGAGGAGGTGCTCCTGCTGGTCGAGCGGGCCGCCGAGCGGCGTCCCCTGGTGCTCGTGCTGGAAGATCTGCACTGGGCCGACCACGCCACCCGCGACCTGCTGGTGTTCCTGCTGCGCAATCTGATGCGGCCGGGCGTGCTGGTGATCGTCACCTCGCGGGAGCCGCTGCGGCTGCCGGACGCCGAGGTGATCAGGGTCCCGCCGCTCGGGCGCGACGAGGTGGCCCGCATGCTCGGCCGCGACGGCGCGGAGCTGGATCGGATCGTGGCGCGGAGCGAGGGCAACCCGCTGTTCGTCGAGGCGCTGGCCGACGCCGGCGCCGGGGCCGCGACGCCCGCGTCGGTGCGCGAGCTGCTGCTGGCCGGGGCCGACCGGCTCGGCCCGCGCAGTCTCGACGTACTGCGGATCGCCGCCGTGGCGGGGCGCAGAACGCCGCACGACGTGCTGGCGGCCGTGGCGGGGCTGGACGAGCTGGCGCTCGACGACGCGCTGCGGCCGATCGTACGGGCGCGGCTGCTGCTGGTGGACGGGGACGGCTACGCCTTCAGGCACGCGCTGATCCGCGACGCGGTCTACGACGACCTGCTGCCGGGGGAGCGGCGGCGCCTGCACGCCCGCTGCGCCGAGGCCCAGCCGGACCTGGCCGCCGACCATTGGTACGCGGCGGGGGACCGGCGGCGCGCCTTCGAGGCGGCCTGGCTGGCCGGCCGCTGGGACCGCGTCCTGGAGCTGTGGGACGACCAGAACACCGAAGGCCAGGAGCGCATGACCGGAGCGGACCGGGCGGAGGGCACGCACTGGGCGGGCGGCGCCGACCGGGCGGGCGGCGCGGATCGGGCGGGCGGCGCGGATCGGGCGGGCGCGGATCGGGCGGGCGGCGCGGATCGGGCGGACGGCGCGGATCGGGCGGACGGCGGTGGGCCGGGCTGTGGGCGGGATCACGCGTGGGTGCTGGAGCAGGCCGCGCGGGACGCCCTCTGCGAGGGTGACGCCGAGCGGGCTGAGGAACTGGCCACCCGGGCGCTGGAGGAGGTGGACGACCCGCTGCGCGCCGCACACCTGCTGGAGCTGCGCGTCGCCATCCGCGACCTGCTGGGCGAGGAGGGACTCGGCGACCTGCGCGAAGCCGTACGCCTCGCCCCGCGCGACGCCAGGCTGATCGGTGCCCTCGCCACCACGCTCTCCTTGAACGGCCAGGACGCCGAGGCCCGCGCCCACGCCGAGGAGGCGCTCGCGCTCGGCGACACCCGATCGCTGGTCACGCTGGCCGCGCTCACCGCGCTCGACGGCGACCTCGGCCCGGCTTCAAGCCTGTACGCCCAGTTCAGGAGGTGCGCGCCCGACGACGACAGCCTGCTCATGTCGTACGCCAGCGAGGCCGACGTCCTGGAGGCCGCGGGCCGGCACGCCAGGGCCGAGTCGGTCGCCCGCGAGGGCATGGCCAGGGCCCGGCGGCTGGGCATGGCCCGCACCCGGGGCGCCCACCTGGCCGCGAACCTCGCCGAGCCGCTCGTCTCGCTCGGCCGCTGGAAGGAGGCCCGCGAGGTGATCAAGGCGGCGCTCGCCCTCGACCCGGCGCCGATCCACCGGGCCTGGATCCTCATGGTGCTCGGGACCGTGGCCGTCTGGGAGGGCGCGCTGGACGAGGCCGACGGAGTCGTCCGCCTGGCCAGGCCGCTGATGCGCGGGCGGTCGCGGGGCTACGACTCCTGCCTCGAGCCCGACCTCCTCGAATGCCGCCTCGCGGTGGCCCAGGCCGACCTGGCCCGAGCCGGGCGGGTGATCGGCCACGTGCTGGGCGAGCACGACCTCACGCTGAGCCGCCGCTACGCCTGGCCGCTGCTGGTGCTCGCGGCCCGCGTCGGACGCGTACGGGAGGCGCCGGCGGGCCTCGCCACGACCGGGGCGGTGCAGCAGGCGTACCGGGCCACGTTCGAGGCCGAGTGCGGCGGGTCCTGGGCGGCGGCCGTGGCGTGCTGGCGGGCCGTCGGGCAGCCGTACGCGCTGGGGCAGGCCCTGGTCAGGGCGGCCGAGCAGGACCCGGTGAACGCCCGCGAGCTGCTGCGCGAGGCGGCCGCGATCGCCGCGAACCTGGGCGCGGAGCCGCTGCGGCGGGAGGTCGAGGCGGCCGCCGCCACACTGCGCGTCGGCCTCGGCAGTGACCTCGCCCTGTCGGCCAGGGAACTGGAGGTGCTGGGGCTGGTCGGCGAGGGGCTGAGCAACCGGCAGATCGCCGAGCGGCTGTTCATCTCCGCCAGGACCTCGGGCGTACACGTCTCGAACATCCTGGCCAAACTGGGCGCGAGCTCCCGCGTGGAGGCCGCCGCGCGGGCGCGCCGCGCGGGGCTCATCTGACCACGCCCTGAGCTCAACCGGGACGGACCCTCCACGTGCCAGGCCCCGGCGGCGGGGTACCCCGGAACTCGCTCGGCCACAGGGCGCGGGGCCGGGCGGTGCCACCGGCACTTGGCCTTCGCGGGGTCATGGCCCCTGACCGCGGGCGCCGGTGGCACGCTAGGAGAATGCGCCTGGCTACCTGGAACGTGAACTCCGTCAAGGCACGACTGCCGCGCCTGCTCGACTGGCTGGCCGAGACCAAGCCCGACATCGTGTGCCTGCAGGAGACCAAGTGCCCCGCCGAGGCGTTCCCCGTGGCGGAGGTGGGCGCGCTGGGATACGCCGCCGCGGCCCACGGCGACGGGCGGTGGAACGGCGTCGCGCTGCTGTCCAAGGTGGGCCTGGACGAGGTGACGCTGAGCTTCCCCGGCGAGCCGGGGTTCGGGGAGCTGGACGGGGTCGGCGCGGCCCGGCCCGAGGCCCGCGCGATCGGCGCCACCTGCGGCGGGATGCGGGTGTGGTCGATTTACGCGCCGAACGGCCGCACCGTCGACTCGCCGCACTACCTCTACAAGCTCGCCTGGTTCGCGGCGCTGCGGGACGCGCTGGCGGCCGAGATGGGGATGCCGCTGGTGGTATGCGGTGACTTCAACGTGGCGCCGACGGACGCCGACGTGTGGGATCCCGCGCTGTTCGCCGGCTCGACCCATGTCACGCCGGCCGAACGGGAGGCGCTGGCCGCGCTACGCGCCCTCGGACTGCACGACGTGGTGCCGACGCCGATGAAGGGGCCGCATCCGTTCACGTACTGGGACTACCGGGCCGGGATGTTCCACCAGAACAAGGGGATGCGGATCGATCTGGTGTACGCGAGCGCGGATGTGGCGGGGCGGGTGCGCTCGGCGTACGTCGATCGCGAGGCCCGCAAGGGGAAAGGACCGTCCGATCACGCGCCTATCGTGGTGGACCTGGAGCCGATAATTTAAATCGCAAACCGCGGATATCCGAGTATCCTTTGTTCTCCAAAGTTTCGGGGGTCAACAACAATCTTCAAGGCCACAGGGGGATCTCCGTGGAATCTGCAGACGGCCGCGTCATCTTATTCATCCTCCTCGCCCTGGCCGTGTTCGCCCTCGGCCGCCGCTTCCAGACGATGATCCTCATGCGTCAGGTGTGGAAGCAGAGCGCCAAGCAGGTCACGGCCAGGAAGGTCATCGCGCACAACGCGGCGAAGGCGATGATCGGAATAACGCTGATCTCAGTATTCGTGATCTGGCTCGTGCTCAATTTGAACCGTGTCATGTGAAAAGCGGCCGTTGGCTAATTACCACGTAATTACCCGGCACGGTCAGCGTCGCTCCCCGGGCTCACCCGCGCGCCCGGGGAACGGCGCAGGGCTCAGACGGTCAAGACGGCTTCGCCCGGCGGGTGGCGCGGCACAGGGCTCAGACGGTCAAGACGGCTACGCCCGGCGGGTGGCGCGGCGCAGGGCCCAGGCGGTCAAGACGGCCGCGCCCGCGGCGGCCAGGCTCACCGCCCGCGTCAGGCGCACGGCGCGCCGGATGTCCCCGACGCCCGGCTTGGGACCGTCCCCCATGGTCGGACGGTGCTCGGTCCGCCCCGCATAGACGTTCGTGCCGCCGAGCGTGACGCCCAGCGCGCCCGCGAACGCGGCCTCGCAGCGCCCGGAGTTCGGGCTGGGGTGCCGGTGCCCGTCCCTCCTCAGCACGGCGAGCGCCTGCCGCCGATCCGGCCCGATCAGGACGGCGAGCAGCCCGGTCACCCGCGCCGGAACGTAGTTGGCCACGTCGTCGAGCCTGGCCGCCGCCCACCCGAATCGCTCATAGCGTGGGGACCGGTGCCCGATCATGGCGTCCAGTGTGTTGATCACCCGGTACGCCAGCAGCCCCGGCACCCCCGCCATCGCCCCCCAGAACAGCGGCGCGACGACGGCGTCGGAGGTGTTCTCGGCCAGCGACTCGACCGTGGCCCGAGCCAACTCGGGGCCCTCCAGCCGGGCGGGATCTCGGCCGCAGAGGTGCGGCAGTCGCGCCCTGGCCCGTTCGAGATCGTCACGCTCGAGCGCATCGGCCATGTAGGCGCCTTCGCGGGCCAGCGTGGTGCCACCGAGAACGGCCCACGTGGCAACGGCCGTTATGACCGTACGGACCCCGGAGTTCGGGACTCGGTGGGCGAGCAGGCCGATCCCGGCCGCACCCCCGACACACACCATGACATGGACAACACCGTTCACCCTCCTGTCGCCGTACAGGGACTTTTCCAGCCGTCCGGCCGCCCTCCCGAACACCGCGACCGGGTGGGCGGGACTGTGCGGGTCGGCGAGCAGCCGGTCGAGCGCCACACCGAGGGCGAGCCCAAGAGGGTCATACCAGATGGGCATGGAGCTCTTCTTCGTGCGCGTCCAGCCAGACGACCGCGCGTCGGATGCGCTCGCCAGCGCCCCCTGCCCACATCTTCGCCCAGTTGCCGCCGGCCGTGGCGCGGGTGCGCATGACCGCGTAGGAGCGGTGGAAGCGGAACCTGGCCAGCTCGATGAGGCGGCGCCGGTCGCGGGGCTCGACACCGTACGCGTCGCAGAACAGGCGCAGGCGGGCGCCCACGTCGAGGTTGCGCAGGAGCGGCGGCCGGTCGACGGGGTCGGCGATGGGTGCCCAATGCCGGAGAGTCGTCACGATGTCGAAGAGCCGGGTGGTAGGCCGCGCCAGATCGAAGTCGATCATCGCGTACGGGCGGCTCGCCTGAAAAATCACGTTGGCGGGCGTTAAATCACAATGCCCAATGACTTCCGGCGCCCTGTCATCGTTCGACCCGCCTTCCCACCCCTTCGACGTCAGCGGGAACCCCACGGTCGCATCGTGGTACTCCCGCAACAGCACCCCTAAGCACCCGAGAGCCTCATCCGTCACGCTCTCAAGCCGCAGCCCGGTGGTGCCCGGAAGGTAGGTGAGAATCTGCCGCCCGAGCTCGTCCATCCCCACAACCCGCGGCGCCCCCGCGAATCCGGCGGCCTCAAGGTGTCTGAGCAGGGCATGCACGGCGGGCGTCGATGAACTGGCCGGTCTGCGTACGGTGTCCCCGACCCGCACCACCCCGTCAGTCACGTCCCCGCCCTGCAGGGGTATCTCATGCAGGAGCGTCGCGACCATGCCACGACAGCTTAGACCGTCTCACCCCACTCCCGCCCTGCCTTTTCCCCTCGCGCCAGGACAACCCACCACTTCCGGTACGACACCGCGATAGAAGTCCTCGCTCACCCCCTGACGGATCTCATGAGCGCAAACCACCGGGTGGACCTGGGCGGCGGCGGTTCTGGGCAGGGGGTTCGTGAGTCTGTGACCAGGACGACAGACTGACACGGGAAAACGTGTGCGTGACAAGTCGCCGGATCATGCACAATAAGGCGGGAGCGCCCTTAGCTCAGCTGGATAGAGCATCGGACTTCTAATCCGACGGTCGCAGGTTCGAATCCTGCAGGGCGCGCAATCGAGACCAGGCAATCCACGGGTTGACCTGGTCTTTTGCATGATCGCCCTGGTCGCGCCGTACGCAGCGGGAGGCCGCCGAAAGCAGCCCTGTGCCACTGCTCGCGGAACATACGCGGAATGCTCGCAGCCACGTTTCCCCAGGTCGGCGCAGCAGTTCGGGCGCCCGGAACGGCGAAAGGACCCCGAGGTGTCCCCGGGTCCTGCTGTGGCTCATGAGTCACGCCGCGAGTGCTTCGAGAATGCGCCGGTTGGCGATCTCCTGTTGGCCGTCGATGCACTTGGCGTAGACGCGGAGCATCACGTCCACGCCGTGTCCCGCTCTCTCGGCCGCCTCTGGGGCGTGCACGCCCGCGTTGAGCCAGAGCGAGACTGCCGCGTGCCGGAGGTCGTAGGGCCGGCCCGCCAGGGGAGAGGCGACCTGGTCGGGAGTGAAGGCGTACGTTCGGGCTTCCTGCCAGACCTTCGCGTACGCCGAACCGGAGATCACGCCGCCCGTGCGCGTACGGAAGAGCCGGCCGTCCTCGCCGACTCCGAACGCCGCTATGTGATCCCGCAGGATGGCCACCAGCTCGGGCGGGATGGGCACGGTGCGCGTGTGCTTCACGTCCCGGTGCTTCAGCCCGCGCTCGTCGTGAGCCTGCCCCGACTCGGTGAACCGCCTGTTGCTCTGCGGTCTGGTCTTCTCCAGCGTCAGCAGCCCCCAGCCCTGCTCTAGGAGCCGGCAGTCCTTCTGCCGCAGTCCCGCCGCCTCTGCCGGGCGAAGACCGCCGAAGTACATGCAGGCGAACATGGCGGCCAACATCGGCCCTCGCGACCGCCCCACGTAGGTCACCGCGGTGAGCAGTTCACGTGCCTGGCTGGGGCTGACCACCGAGCGCCGATCGATCTCGCCGCTCACCTTGGCCTTGCGGAAAGCTTCTGGGAGCCACCACGAGATGACGGTCAAGACAGCTTCGGGGAGGCGGCGGTTCTGCGGAGAGCCGCCTCGTACTGCTGCCTGTCGAAGACAAAAGGACCAAGCGCTCCGAGATCCCAGTTGGGACGGTGGCCGTTACGGAACCCAGACCAAGTGACGGTCTGCTCGGTTACCTCGACCTGGGCGGTCAACGGCCAGCATCCCCAATCGCCACATTCGCAGCCCAGCAGCACTGTCTCTCCTTCGGAAAACCACTGGAGATGAGGTGCTCCGAGGAAATGTGTGCTTGGCCAGCAGATCAAGTCCCGCTCCAGTAGTCCCGCATAGGCCCCCGCGATGCTTGGGCTGGAGGCCAGCGGTAGTTCGACAACGCGTGCGAGTTCGACGAGATTGATGCCGTCGATCAGGATGTCCATGTGCGGATAGACGCTGGGGGCGACCGGCCCTTCGACGCGGAACTCGATCACATTCACGGAGACACCTTATGCCCTAATGTCAAAATGCCTCGCCACTTTCGGACGGTCACGAACGTCCCTGGGGCCACCAGGACAGGGACGAGACTCAAGATCCGGGATATGCGCGGGATGACCTGCAGACTGTCGGTTCCGCGGTCGATCAGAAGTGCAGGTCGTAGAGTACTCAGCCCCCGAACCGTCAGCCCGCTGTAAACCGTCGCCAGTGGGCACGCGTGCCCGTTGCGTGCCCGATGGGCGGTGATCGAGGGGGAATCACGGAGACTCACGAGCAGGGTCGCAGGGCCTCTGACCAGAGCTGGAACACGTCAGGGGATCATGAGTCGAAATCTTCCAACTGGTGATCCTGGATTAGGTGAACGCCCCTTCATAGAGGATGACCGTATGGAGCATGCTGAGATCGTCATCGGCCGGGGTGGAAACTTCGATCATGTGCTGATCCGGGTCCTCGGTCGTATGCATCCCGGCTGTACCGACTTCTGGGACGGGAATTGGCTGATCTCTCCGATCCATGTGCAGGTCGGAGGGTTCGCTGCCGAAGTGGATGCGGGGCTTCGGATTGAGGAGTTGCGCGACTTCCGAGTGGCTTTGGAGCGCGTCTACGCGGAAGTCAAGGGAAGTGCCACCCTCTCCTCCCTTGAGCATTGGATAGAGCTCACCGTCGAGTTTCGTCCCACAGGTGCCCTGTCGATCGCCGGGACCGTGACCGACCATCCTGGGATGCGAAACACCCTTCACTTTGAGATCGATAATTTGGATCAGACAGACATCCCGGAACTCGTGGGTGCGCTCGTTGCGGTGGAGAAGCGGTTCCCCGTCCTGGGGTGCGAATGATCGCTCTCTGGGGTCAAGCTGGGAGCCACCCGGATGGGCGATCGTGAACTGAGCCGACGATCTGCTGTGATCCGGAACATCCTCGGAATGACCTTGCTCTGGTCGAGGGCATCCGAGGGATCACCTGCAGGTCGGCGCATCATCGCGCAAAGAAAAGGCGATCCACTTCTAATCCGACGGTCGCAGACATCCGATCTGCCCAAGTTGTCAAGCCATGGCCTTCGATCGCGGTTGGAAGGCGACATCTTCGTTGTAGGT
>NZ_JBQHCV010000074.1:0-10542 GCF_052068215.1 Nonomuraea sp. H19
GCTGCTCGAAGGCGCCGAGATCCGGAGCCTGCCCGGTGTAGGGCAGGCCGACGTCGGTGCCTTTGTCGATCAGCGTGCTGTTCGCGGCAAGGCGCAGGTGGGGCAGCGTGGGCAAGCTACCGTCTGCCTGGCGAGGCGCGTCCCAGCCGGAGGTCGATACGCTCTGGAACTGGGAGTCCGACAGGGTGACGCCCAGGTCCCAGGAGTTGTACGCGGAGCTGGTACCGGTCATGTTCGACGTCAGCGTGCCTGTGTAGGCGATGTTGTTGCGCAGGTTGCCCCGGCCGACGGCGGCGCCGCTTGCGTCGATTCCCAGCATGTTGAAGTCGGGGCGGTTTCCGTAGCTGGTGTTGTTGAAGTAATCGTTGGCCACCGGGTGGTGGTTGGAATAGAAGCCGGCCGCCTTGTTGAGGAAGGCCACCGAGAAGCGGACGGTGTGCTTCACCGCGCCGGCGTCGTACTCGGCGCCGAAGCCGCCTACCTTGAAGCCGGCGCCGTTGCCGGAAGGCGTCGTCGTCCCCGGCAGGTAGCCGTTGCGCCAGGACCACGAGTTTTCGATGGTCACGGGCGAGTAGGTGGAGATGAGGTCGTAACCGTCATCGGCGTTCCACCACGCGCGGCAGCCCCGGAACACGTTCGCGGGACGGCCGGCCGGCGTGTAGTGGGCACCGAAACCGTCGGCGTTTTCGCCGGGCCCGTCCGAGCTGTTCGGGTCGTAGTTGTCATGCGAATCGGAGTTGAGAACCAAGTTGCCGCCCCCGCCATTGATGAACAGGCCGGTTCCCATGTGGTGATGCGTGTTGATCAACTCGAAGATGTTGTTGCTGCCCGAAACCCAGATCCCCCAGGACTCGGCGTTCAGCTTGTTGTTCTGCGGCACGCCCCTGACTTCCAGCCCTTTGAGGTGGATATAGCTGCCTGTGACGCTGAATCCCTTGATCCGGCAGTTGTCCATCATGCGGGAGAAGTCGAATACCGGCTTCTCCCCGGGATAGGCCCAGTAGCGGAGCGGGTTGCCGGAGCTGCCGCTCTTGTTCAGGGTGATCGCGTCGACTCTGGCCGTCTGACTCGTGCAGTTGCCGTTTGCGCGGGTGTAGGTGTAGGTGCCGCCCCGGAAGTAGACCGTGTCTCCCGGCTGGGCGGCAGCTTGCGCACGGGCGATCGTGGCCCATGGAGCGGCTTGCGTTCCCGAGGCGCTGTCGCTGCCGTTCGGTGCGACGTAGTAGACGGCTCCGGCTGCCGCGTTGCCGGCCGCCACGGACGTGGTGATGAACGCGGTCGAAGAACCCACCACGACTGTCGCGATCAAGGCGGCACGCGCCACCGTCATGCAGCGTTTCATCACTGAACTCCGTCAGACGTTGAGGAAGCCGTCCATGGCGGCGGTGGGACGTTTGCTGCCTTCGTCCCAGGCCGAGCTGTTGTAGTAGTTGAACGACGGGTAGCCCTCGGGCTCCCAGAAGAAGGTCCCCAGACCGCCGAAGCCCTTGATCCCTGTGATGAACGCCCGCAGTGAGTCGTGCACCTGAGTGGGCTTGCCCACCGGGCCGCCGTACTCCACCTGCATGACCGGCTTGCCGTAGCTGGTCTGGATGGTCCTCATGTTGTTCAGCACGGGGGCCACGTTGCCGCCCTGCGCGTACGAGGACAGGCCGGTGATGTCCCACTTCCCGCCGTTGCCGCGGTAGGCGTTGAGGAAGTTCTGAATACTGTCGAGCTTCTGCGGCTGGGCCAGGTGAATGAGCACCGGGGTGCTGGGGAAGACCTGCTTGACCGAGTCGTAGGCGGCATTCAGCAGACCGGTCATCTGGTTCGGCCGGCTGATGCTGCCGGTGGGCTTGCAGATGCCCGAGTTCGTCTCATTACCGATCTTGACCCAGTCCGGTGTGACGCCGGCGCTCCTGAGCTGGTTCATCGAGCTGGTGACATAGGTGCGCATCGCCGTGAGCATCTGGCTGTAGCTCATGCCGGCCCACGCCGCCGGCGGGTTCTGCACGCCGACCGAGTTCCAGGTGTCCCCGAAGTGGAACCCGATGAGCACCTGCAGGCCGGCGTCCGTACAACGCCGTGCCATCTGCACGGTCTCCGGCATGCTGCAGTGGCCGTTGCCCGGGTCGCTGGACGGGTTGACCCAGGTGCGCAGGCTGACGGCGGTGATGCCGTAGCCCTTGAGGATGGTCAACAGGTCCTGCCGCTGGCCGGACCGGTTGTTCCAGAAGTAGCCGCGTGCTTCCATCTGCGGCATCCAGCTGATGTCCGCGCCCTTGATGAAGGAGGCGGCCTCTGCCTGCCGTGCCCGGACGGCGCTGGTACCCAGCGCCAGCGCGCCAGCGCCGGCCGCCGCGCCGAGCAGGACGGTACGCCGCCGCACGCCGCCGGGGTTACCTGTTTCGTTGCCGGTCATGGCATGAGATCCCTTCGATGCGGAGATGTCTGCTGTGGTCTTCGACATGACAGTGGGCAACCGCCGAACCGCCGGCTTGCGAAGGACTCCTGGTTGCGCCGGCGGTCGATCGAACGACGAGACGATCCCGGGCTACGGGCACGACTCAGTTGAGATGGGCGTGCCCCAACGGGCTGAGCCAGGCCACAGCCATCGGCGGGCATAGGAGCTGGACGACATGAAACGATTCATCCCACAGCGCGGGCAGGAGTGCTTCTGCCCTCCCTGCCCCTCGCGATCGGGGCGATGGCGTACTTGGCGGCAGGCGTGCCAGCGGGCTCCAGGTAGTTGGTGCTGTCGGTGACCATGGCGATCGGCCGGCCCTCGCGGTAGACGCTGAAGCCGGCACTCACTCTGCCGCCCGTCCCGGCTCCGGTCACCTTGATACCCAGGAAAGGCCAGCTCAGAGATATGCCACCAGGTGTCGTCGTGGCGACCGAACACGGCCGAGGCGTTCTGCCCCGTGCGTGGTCCGGCCGTCGGCGGGCGTGGTCGGGAGCACGCGCACACACGAGGGCGGCCTCGATCGTGAGGGCTAATCGAGTGGGGCGCATGGGAGCTCCTAGGGGGGTCGGAGCAGTTAAATCGATATAACGGCGCAAGCGTAGGAGCCTGACATCAGCTCGTCAAGGCTTCCGTTTCTCTCAGCCCTCGAGATGCTCTCCGGCGTCTTCGACTCGGCGCCCCGTCCTTCGCCGCACAAGTGCTCTGTCGACGTGGACAGCTTCCGCGACAGGGACTCTCTGCTGCACCAAACATTGGCGCCGCCTTGCGCTTCGACCCGAGCCCGACATCGACGACTCTTCCCCCAAAGGGGCAAGAGATGGCGTGGCGAACGGAGCAGGCGCGGTGGTGGTCTTCAGCAGGCAGCCTGCATGGTGAGGCGGCTGCGAGCATGCGGTTTCCGAGCAAGCGGCTCGCCGCCGACGTGGCGGGATCGGGCTGTCGGGACGGTCGACGGCCGCCACGGCGGACTCCAGCGGCATGGCCGGCCGAACCGGTTACAACAGAGCACCGGTCGTCCCCGCCAAGACTCCTGACGTCATCCGGTTCGCTGTGCCACGCCCGCGCGGTCGGCCGGTTTCTCCATGCGCCCGATGGAGGGGGGCGCATGAAACTTTCACGTCCGCACTCCGGAGATCGCACTCTCTGGGAACGTACACAGAGAGGAAGATGGCCTTTTCGCCGACGATTGCAGTGGCCTGCTTGCTCATAGCGCCCTTACCTCGGATTTCAAACAGGCCCTTTCAGTACGCCATGCTCTGCATTACTGTGCACGTTCACAGAGCTTCATCCAGTCTGTGAGGAGGACATGTGGTCGCATCCCCCACCCCACTCGCGACTTCGCGCCCGATCCCCGCCATTGCCCGCCGCCGCAGAACATGCGGTGAAACGACATCCGCCTAACTGCGACCGTCGACACCAGCCCGCCCATGTGAACTATCCCCCCACCTGCGTCCCAGGACGCGGGTGCCACTGGGCCGGTCCACCGTGTCCGCAGCCGGCGACACCGCCAGCCGTGCGGGGTCGGCCGCGCCATCTACATGGGCAGGTGCTGCGGTGACCCCTGCTTCTCGATCCCTGTTCCGACCGCCGGAGGACCCATGAAAAGGATCTTGGTGGCGTTGGCGTCATGCGCCGCCGCGACTGTCCCCGCCGGGCAACCGGCCCACGCCGCCGCCGCTTCGCTCGGCATGCTCGGCGCCGACGTCTCCTCCCTGCGACGCGCGCTGGATCTGGGCGCGAACAGCAGCGGTAACGAGTGGGACAACATGGCCGTCTTCAACTGGAGCGGCCACCTCAATCCCCACGTCAGGTGGACGCCGTAAGCCCGAGGGCAACCGTGCCTGCCGAGCACCCCGCCCTCCCGGCAGGCCAGGGCCCGTGGCACCTGAGACACCAGCCCGCAAGAAGCCGATGGCCCGCCGTGCAGGCGGCGCCGTGCCACTGCAGACCTTCACGAGAAAGCGCGGAATCACCATGGGTTCCTCTCGGTCAGCCGGCCGCGTCCCCGACCTGCCGGGCTCTTCGAGGCTCGTCGTTCTCACCTTCCTCGCCCTCCTAGTGGGCCTGCTGGCCGTGCCGCTCGCGACGCCGGCCGGGGCGGTGACGGATCTGGCGCTGGGCAAGGCCGCGAGTGCCGACTCCAGCCAGTCCGGTCGCGGCCCGTCCCTGGCCAACGATGGCGACACCGCCACCCGCTGGTGCGCCGTCGACGGCAGGACCGGCCACTGGTGGCAGGTCGACCTCGGAAGCGCGGAGACGCTGAGTGGCACCGAGGTGCGCTGGGAGTTCGCCCGCACCTACAGGTACCACGTCTCGGTCTCCACCGACGGCTCGGCCTGGACGCGGGTGGCCGACCGGACGGCGAGCACGACCGCCGCCCAGGTGCAGAGCGACGCCTTCACCGCGACCGCGCGGTACGTGCGGATCACGGTGACCGGGCTCGCGGCGTCGACGTGGGCGAGTATCGCCGACTTCAAGGTCTTCGGCGCCGACACCGGCACCCCGCCGGGGCCGGCGCCGGATCCGGCACTGCGTTCCAGGTGCACCGGCACCTCGCCGATCACCTGCCACTTCGACGTCCAGCCGGGCAATTACGACGTGACCGTGGTCCTGGGCGACCCGGCCGGCCCGGGCGTGACCAGCGTGCAGGCGGAGGCCCGCCGTTCGGTGTTGCCTGCCGTATCGACGGCGGCGGGCTCGTATGCGCGCTATTCGTTCACGCTGAACGTGCGCCAGCCGGAGGGGCAGCCGACCGGCCAGGGTGGAACCGGGAGGCCCGGGCTTGACCTGGTCTTTTCCGGGCACTCGCCGGAGCTGAACGGGATCGGGCTGGCCCCGGCGAGTGGGCCGGTGCTGTATCTCGCGGGCGACTCGACCGTCTGCGACCAGCCGGTCGCGCCGTACACCGGGTGGGGGCAGCAGCTCCCGCAGTACTTCAAGCTGGGCCTGTCGGTGGCCAACTACGGCGACTCGGGCGAGAGCTCGGGCAGCTTCCTGTCCAACGCGGCGCTGTTCCCCGCGATGAAACCGCTGATCCGGAGCGGCGACATGGTGCTGATCCAGTTCGGGCACAACGACAAGTCGACGACGGCCTCGGCGTTCGCCTCGAACCTGACCAGCCTGGTGACCCAGGTGCGGTCGCAGGGCGGGACGCCGGTGCTGGTCACGCCTCCGGTGCGTCGGCTGTTCGCCGCCGACGGCACGCTGACTTCGACGGCGCTGCACGTCAACGGTGTGGGCGCCAATCTCCCGGCGACGATGCGGCAGGTGGCGGCCGCGCAGAACACGTCGCTCATCGACCTGACCGCTGCGAGCGAGGCGCTGGTGGAAGGGCTCGGCCCGAACGCCTCGGCCGCGCTCTACCTGACCGAGCTGAATGACAACACGCACTTCTCCGCGCACGGCGCGAACGAGATGGCCAGGCTCGTCCTGCGGCGCATGCGCGAGCTGAACCTGTCCCCGGTGCCGTACCTGCGATAACCACCCCCGACCTACCTGTTGGAGTTCCCTCATGTCCTTACGTAGACCACGCACCGCGCTGCTGTCCGCCGGCGTCGCGCTGACGATGGCCGCCGCAGGCCTCGTCATGGCCGCGGAAGCCTCCGCGGCGACCCGCTACGAGGCGGAAAGCGCGCCGGCCACGTGCGACGGCTTCATCGAGTCCAACCACGCCGGCTTCTCCGGCAGCGGATTCTGCAACGGCAACAACGCGGCCGGCGCGGCGGCGCAGTTCACCGTGACCGCGGCCGCGGCCGGCGATGCCACCATCGCGATCCGGTACGCCAACGGCGGGACCGCGGGCCGTCCCGCAGACGTGCTGGTCAACGGCGCGGTCGCACATGCCGCCAGCGCGTTCGACCCCACCGGCGCCTGGACGACGTGGGTGACCAAGACGCTGACCGTGTCGCTGAACGCGGGCGACAACATCATCCGGTTGAGCCCGACCGCCGCCGACGGCCTGGCCAACATCGACTACTTGGAGACGGACCAGGGCGGCGGCCCAACCCCGACCGGCCGCCAGATGGAGGATCTCAACCGCGGCCTGATCAGCGTGCGCTCGGGCAGCGGCAACCTGGTGTCCTGGCGGCTGCTGGGCACCGAGAGCATGAGCACCGGGTTCAACCTCTACCGGGGCTCGGCCAAGCTGAACTCCTCGCCTCTCACCGGCGCCACCAACTACCTGGACAACGGCGCGCCGGCGGACGCCTCCTATACCGTCCGAGCGGTCGTGAACGGGGCCGAACAGGCCGCGTCCGAGCCGTCCCTGCGCTTCACCGGCGGCAACTATCTGGACGTGCCGATCTCCCGGCCGGGAAGCAACTACACCGCCGGAGACGCCAGCGTCGGCGACGCGGACGGCGACGGGCAGTACGAGATCTTCCTCAAGTGGGACCCCAGCGATCAGAAGGACAACTCCCAGTCCGGGGTCACCAGCAACGTCTACATCGATGCGTACCGGCTCAACGGCCAGCGGCTGTGGCGCATCGACCTGGGCCGCAACATCCGGGCCGGCGCGCACTACACGCAGTTCCAGGTGTACGACTACGACGGCGACGGCCGGGCCGAGCTGGCGGTCAAGACCGGTGACGGCACCGTCTCCGGCACCGGACAGGTGATCGGCAACGGCAGCGCCCTGCACCGCAACTCCAACGGCTACATCATCACCGGTCCCGAATACCTGACCATGTTCAACGGGCTCACCGGCGCCGCCATGTCCACGGTGAACTTCGATCCGGCCCGCGGCAACATCAACGACTGGGGCGACAACTACGGCAACCGCGGCGACCGGTTCCTGGCCGGCACCGCCTACCTCGACGGCCAGCGCCCCAGCCTCATCATGGGCCGCGGCTACTACGCCAAGAGCGCGATCGCCGCCTGGGACTTCCGCGACGGCCAGCTCACCCGGCGCTGGAAGTTCGACTCCAGCAGCGCCGGCAGCCAGTGGACCGGCCGCGGCGCGCACTCGCTGTCCATCGCCGACGTCGACGGCAACGGCACCGACGAGATCATCTACGGCGGCATGACCATCAACGCCAACGGCACCGGCCGCTACACCACCAGCTTCTACGCCCACGGCGACGCCCTGCACGTCGGAGACTTCGTGCCCGGCCGTGCCGGCAAGGAGATCTGGATGATCCACGAGCAGAGCTCCGGCGCCTCCGCCACGCTGCGCGATGCCGACACCGGCTCGATCATCATGCAGAAGAACAACACCTGTAACTGCGAGGGCCCGGCTCGCGGCGTGGCCGCGGACATCCACCCCGGCAACGCCGGCGGCGAGTTCTGGGGGTCCGGCACCGGCCTGGGCAGCCTCTTCAACGCCTCCGGCGGCAGTGTCGGGCGCAACCCCGGCAGCTACAACTTCCTGGCCTGGTGGGACGGCGACCCGGTGCGCGAGCTGCTGGACGGCAACCACGTCGACAAGTACGGCACCAGCAGCGACACCCGCCTGCTCACCGCCTCCGGCGCGCACTCCATCAACGGCACCAAATCCACCCCGTCCCTGTCCGGCGACCTGTTCGGCGACTGGCGTGAAGAGATCATCCTGCCCCGTGACGACAACGCCGCACTGCGCATCTACGCCACCCCCACCCCGACCGACCGGCGCATCTACACCCTGATGCACGACGCCCAGTACCGCGTCGCCATCGCCTGGCAGAACACCGCCTACAACCAGCCGCCGCACCCGAGCTTCTTCCTCGGCAACGGCATGAGCACCCCGCCGCAGCCCAGCATCTACGTCCGCTGAACACATAGCTGACCGGCTCCCCGGCGCCCTCCGGCGCCAGGGACCGATACGACCGCCTTCGGTTCGTGGCCGTGCAGTCCCGGTAGCCAGCCGGGCGGAACCACGGAGACGCCCAATCGCGGATTCCTGACCGAGACCTTCGACGTCGGCAGGGCCACCGGCGCCCCGGTCATCGACCTCCACAAAGTGAGCTACACCCTCTACAACGGCCTGGGCTTCTAGCCGTTCAACGGCGACTACACCTGCGGTCCCGTCGGCGCATTCTTCGCCGACGACCACACCCACTGCGAGGCGGCCGATACCTCAGCTACTTCTCTTGGCCATTCGATTGGATCCGACCACTGCGACCGGACTGCCCAACGTCGACCACCTCGACGTCAGCGGGTGAGAGCGCCGGCGCCGCGATGAACGAAAGGCAGCACCATGATCGGTACCTTACGTAAAACACTGGAGCGGGGAGGGCTCGTCGCTGCGGCATGGCTGGTCATGTCAGTGGCGGCATCCGGTGTCCCCGCCGCGGCGGCTGAACCCCTGGCGGCTCGCGACAGCCACGTCTCCCACTACTCTGCCGCGGACTACACCGCCAGCTCGTGGGCGGCTTTCTCCTCGGCCAGGGACTCACTCACTCAACGAGGAGGCGACGAGGCCACCGCCCGCGAGAAACTCCAGAGGGCCGCTGATGGTCTGGTCATGGTTCGTGGCCTGAAGAGTTTGGTCGCGGACTACAAGACCCGCCCCGCTGGTAAGTACACGAGCGACTCCTGGGTGCCCTTCGCCAAGGCGTTGGCCAACGCAGACGGCGTCGCCGCCGACGCCTCGGCAACCGCGGCGGAAGTCGCCGCCGCGAAGACGGCGCTGACGACCGCCGCCGGCAACCTCTTGGCCGCCGACGAGGGGACGTTCCAGACCATCACGAACGATGTCTTCTGGAACGACACGAGCGGCAACCCCATCTATTCGCAAGGCGGCGGTGTCTTCAAGTTCGGCGACACCTACTACTGGTACGGCGTGCACTACACGGGCGCCGAACTCTATCGGGCCAATCCGACGAGAAAGTACGACGGCGACGTCACGTTCGTCTCGATCCCCGTGTACTCGTCGAAGGATCTGGTGAACTGGAAATTCGAGAACCGCGTCGCCACGCGCTCCACAAGCCTCGCCGGCGGAGCCACCCTTGGCCAGGCGGGCTGGGTAGGCCGGCTGGGCGTCTCCTACAACGAGAACACCGGCAAGTACGTGCTGGTCGTGCAGGCGTATCTCCCGTCGATGGGTGGTGACGGGGTTCTGTTCCTCCAGGGCGACTCGCCCACCGACACCTTCGACTACGCCTACTTCCAGACCCAGGTTGTCAACTCTCCCACGACGGGCACCGGAGATCAGACCGTCTTCACCGACGATGACGGGAAGGACTACCTGATCTTCTCCAACCGGGAAGGGCGCTCCCGTGCCTTTGTCTCCAAGCTGAGAGAGTCCGACTCGCTGCGGGTGGAGCCCGCCGTGCAGATCGGCTACAACTCCGCCGGGCGCGAGGGCAACGCCATGTTCAAGCTCGACGGCAAGTACTACCACGCGGCCTCGGACCTGCACGGCTGGAACACCTCGGTCACCCATGTCATCGAGTCGACCAGCAGCAACATTCAAGGCTCCTACACCGGTGAGTACACCCTCGCCGGCACCGAGATGGACTACAGCCACGTGACCCAGACCGGGTTCTTCGTGACCGTCAAGGGAACCAAGCAGAACACGGTCATCTACGCCGGCGACCGCTGGGCCGACTTCGCCTGGAACGGCATCGGCTACAACCAGTGGATGCCGGTGACCAAGACCGGCGCCCGGCCCCAGTTCCACTCCGTGAGCCAATGGCAGTTCAACGCCACGACCGGAGAGTGGCGTGTCGGTCCGGCCAACAACTACGCTCTCAACCCCAATTTCCAGGCCGACCGCATCATCGTCTCCCAGGTTCAGGGATGGACCAACTTCCGCGAGTCGGGGCCGACCTCCCTGGTGACCAACGTCGACGGCGGCGCGAACGGGTCGCGCTTCGCACTGCGGATCGGGGGCACGCAGTCCTACGCGGGTGGCGTGCGGCAACAGATCACTGTGTCGGCCGGCGTCTACAGGCTGTCCGCGTTCGCCAGGACCACCGGTTCACTCAGCGCCGCGCAGGTGACGATCACGGACGCTGGCGGTGCCTCGCGCACGCTCAACATCCCAGCATCCAGCGGCTGGACCCGACGCGAGCTCGCGGAGATCCCGGTGTCCGCCGGCACGGCCACCATCACGATCCGGGCGACTTCCGGCAACGGATACCTGTTCGTCGACGACCTCGCACTCGTCAGGACGT
>NZ_JBQHCV010000075.1:0-10433 GCF_052068215.1 Nonomuraea sp. H19
TCATGTCTTGAGAACTCACATGATCATCGGGAAGGTACACCCCTTCCCGACCGATCCACAGGTCTCAAGCATTGCTCGCATATCCGTTGGATCCTCGGCTGAAGCTACGGGAACTCAAGGGTTATTAGTTACTACCGGGACCCTGGTAGTCGGCAGTTAGGGAGAACGATGGGCCCCTCTCTGAGGGAGCCTGGCCAGAGGCTATTGCGTGGGGCAGAGCACTGCCTGGGAGACCTTCGGGATGGCTTGACCGAGACTGGGCATGTCAGCGGCCACTGTTGCGGACACGGCGAGTTGCAGGCGGCCGTCGGGGGAGGCGGAAGTCACGGAGAGGGAGCCGGGGCCAGCGCCCAGGAACGGGTCGGCGCAGCGTGCGGGATCTGCAGCCTGGCCCCGGCTGAAGATGATGTCCTTCAGTTCCGGACGCAGCAGCTTGCCCTGCTGGAAAGCCCGGAAAAAGGCCGAGAGGTCGCGCGCCGTGGAGATCACGCCGCCAGCCGCCCACGCGTGGGTAGCGTTCACCTCGTCGGCGTCGCGTAGCTTGCCTTGCTCGTCGGGGTGATAACCGTGGCCGTGCGGTTCCTTAATGCTATCGGTGGGTTTGGTGGGCAGGTAGGTACGGGTCATATTCAAGGGGGTGAACAGCCGCCGGTCATATTCCTGGCCGAGCGTTCTCCCAGTCAGTTTTTCAATGATCAGGCCGAGCAGGACGTAGTTGGTGTTGGAGTAGGCAAACTTCTCACCCGGTGCCTGCCGGCGGGGCAGTTTCCGGGAGATTTGCACCAGGTCGAGGGGGGACCTGTAGCTGGTGTCGAAGGGCTGGAGTTGTCCAGGGTAGTCGGGGATGCCGGAGGTGTGCTGGATCAGCTGGCGCACGGTGATCTCGTCGGCCCGCTCCACGAGGCCCTGTTCGGCCACGACTGGCAGGACATGGCTGAGCTTGTCGTCCACGTCGAGCTTGCCCTCGTGGACCAGTTGCAGCAGGACCGTGGCGGTCATGAACTTGGTCTGGGACCAGGCCCGGTATTGGGAACCGGAAGGGATCGTCCCACCCTGGCCGTCCAGTAGGCGGGAGCCGGCGGTTGCGTGGGCGACGCGCCTGCCATCGTAGTAGGCCTCCGCGATGATGCCTACTACGCCGGTCCGCTTCGCCAGCTCATTGATCGCCTGCTGCACATCGGCATTTGTTGGCACCTCGGTTCTGGTGACCGAGGAAGACAAGCCCGTGGAGGCAGCGGTGGCGGAGGTGGTGGTGCTGAGGAGCAGCGTCGCGCAGGCGAGTCCGGCGACGACGGCGGTTCTTGCACGAATCATCTTGTAAATCCTTCCGATGCGGAACGTACGGGCGGGAGAACGTGGCGCTTTCCGTGGCTCTTAGAGACGTCGACCTGAACACAGGATCAGGTCGCGGCAAGGGCTTCGGTGGGGGACAGGCGGGCGGCGCGAATGGCCGGATACAGGCCGGCGATCGCACCGACCAGTACGGTGGCCGCGATCCCGCCGACCATAGCCCAGAGCGGTACAACAGCAGGCCAGGCCTGGGTACTCGCGTACAGAGCAGTCACAGCGGCGCCAGCCAGAACGCCGGCAAGGCCACCGAGAGCGGACAGCACCAGAGACTCGGTGAGGAACTGCAGCCGGATCTGGCCCCGGGTCGCGCCGAGCGAGCGGCGCAACCCGATCTCGGCGCGGCGTTCCAGGACTGAGATGACCATGGTGTTGGCCACCCCTACCCCGCCGACCAGCAGGGCGACGCCGCCCAGGCCGAGGAGCAGCCCGGTGAAGGCGCGGTCGGTGGCCTGACGGGCGGCCAACGCGTCGGAGGGCCGGGACACTTTAACCTCGTTGGGCGCCTCCGGGTTGGCAGTGGCCGCCAGCACCGCCCGAACCGCCTCAACGGCGCTGTCCGTGGTACGGGTGTAGATGGTGGTGGGACGCTCGTTGAAGGCCAGATACGCTGTGGCGGCCGGCCAACCGATCAGCGCAGCGGCGTCCAGTTCGTCAGCCAGCGGCACCGGCGCCAGGATGCCGATGACGGTGAACCACCTGCCGCCGAGATACACCTGGAGGTCCGGGCCGGCATCGCCGATGCCGAGCCGCCGGGCTGCTGTGGCACCCAGGACGACGGCCGGGTAGCGGGCGGTGGAGGCGTTGAGCCAGACGCCCTGGGCGATGTTGGCGCCGACCGTCCGCAGTAGGTCCAGGTGTGCGGCCTGCACGGAGATGCCACCGCTTTGGGCCTGTGGGATGCGGTCGTTGCGGTAGACGTGGGCGTCGGCGATCGCGCCGAGCGCGGCCACCTGCTCCACGGGGCCGATCCGGGAGATCATCTCGACGGCCTCGCGGGGCAGCGTGGCGTCCTCGCCGAACACCGTGTCGCCGGGCGACACGGTGAGCAGGTTGGTGCCCAGCGCGTCCAGCGTGCGGTCCAGTTCGGCCCGGCTGGAGGAGGAGATGCCGACCACGGCGATCATCGCCGCGATGCCGATGGCGATGCCCAGCGCCGACAACACCGCCCGCAGCGGACGGGTGCGCAGCCCGGCCGCGCCCACCTGCAGCACGTCGCGCGGATGCAGCCGGGTGGGGGACAGTTGGTCCATAGGCATTCAGATCACCGCCCCGTCGCGCATGGCCACCTGGCGGGGCAGGCTCGCGGCGATCTCCCGGTCGTGGGTGATGACCACGACCGTGGTGCCAGTGGCGTGCAGGTCGTGCAGCAGCGCCATCACGCCGGCGCCGGAGGCCGAGTCGAGGTTCCCGGTGGGTTCGTCGGCCAGCAGCAGCCCCGGCTCGCCGGCCACCGCCCTGGCGATGGCCACCCGCTGCCGCTGCCCGCCGGACAGCTCGTGCGGCCGATGGCCGAGCCGGTCGCCGAGCCCGACCCGGACGAGCGCGTCCTTCGCCCGGCGCAGGCGCTGTCGCTTGGGCATGCCGGTGTAGAGCAGGCCGTCGGCGACGTTGTCCAGGGCGGGCAGGCCGGGGGCGAGGTGGAACTGCTGGAAGACGAAGCCGATCCGGCGGGCGCGCAGGGCCGACAGCCGGCGGTCCGGCAGGGCCGCCACGTCGTGGCCGTCGATGCGGACCATCCCGGTGGTGGGCCGGTCCAGGGTGCCGATCAGGTTCAGCATGGTCGACTTGCCTGAGCCGGACGGCCCCACGATGGCGACCATCTCGCCATGTTCGATGGACAGCGTGACGCCGTCCAGGGCCGTTACGCCTCCGGGGTAGGCCTTGGTCACGCCCTCCAGTTCGACCATGGGGCTCATGACGGCATTCCCACCGTCATGCCCTCGCGCAGGCCCTGTCCGCTCACCTCGACCCGGCCGCCGGAGAACAGCCCCGTGCTCACCGGCACGATCCGGGTGGCCGCGCCGTCCACCGCCTGGACGCCGTACCCGCCCTCGGCGAGGGCGAGCAGCGCGGCCACCGGCACGGTCAGGACGTTCTTGCGGCTGGAGGCGGTGAAAGCGACGTCTACCGATGCCTGGTCGAAGGATGCCTTCGCGCCGCTGATCGCGATCGTGACCTCGATCTTCGTCTCCGGGTCCTCCGACTCGCCGGCACCGCCGCCACCGGTGTCGATGACGACCTGGGTCTTGGTGATCTTCCCCTTAACAGACTTGCCATTGGGCAGTTCGACGCCTACCGCAGCGTTCTTCGAGGCCAGACGCTGCTCGGACACCTCCAGCTCCACGGTGACCACCCGTGAGGTGCCCGTGACGGACAGCACCGCCGTTCCCGGCTGCAGCGCGTCGCCGACGGCGGCCTCGTGGGCATCCACCCGCACCGGCCCGGCCGCGTACACGACCCGGCCGAGTTCGACCGTGCCCGTTTGCGGCAGGCCCAGGTCCTCCTCCCAGTCCCGCACCGCCGAGGCGGTCTGGGAGGAGTAGGTCTTGTCCACGGTGAAGCCCTCGTATCCGAGCGCGCGCAGATTGCGCTCGAACTGCTCGACGTCGGCGCCCTCGACGCCTGGTGACAGCGCGCGGTAGGCGGGCAGCGAGCCGTACAGGAGTGTGACCGGGGTGTCGTCAACGCGGTAGACGTCCTTGCCGCGCCTGATCGTGGCGCCGACGGGCGGCATGCGGGTCAGGGTCCCGGCCAGCTTGCTCGACAGCACCGTCGCGGGACCGTGGCCGAGCGTCCCCGCCTTGCTCTGGGTGTCCACGAGGGTCTGCCGGGTGACCTTCGCGGTCGCCGGGGGCAGGCCGCCCGCCGCCGGCCGCTGAGGTGCGCCTGCCGTGCCGCCGTCGAGCCAGAGCCAGGCCGCGGCGCCGAGCACCGCCGCGGCCACGGTCCCGAGCACCCATCTGGCCGGGGTCACCCGCTGCTCCAGGTCTGGCTCGGTGCGCCCGATGGAGCGGCTGGCTGGTACTTCGCACAGGTCTGCCGGGCCGCCTGCACCTTCGGGTCGTTCGGATCCATACCTGTCTCGGGGCCGATCTTGAAGCCGCCGTTCGCGTCCGGGTCCGGGAACTTGGGCACGCCGTTGTCCCGCATGCATTGGGCGAACTTGCGCTGCTGCTCCACCTTCTGCGGGTCGGCCTGCTCCGGCTCGCCGCCGTTGGGCAGGTGTTGCCTGCACTGCTCCATCGCGGCCTTGGCCTTCTGCGGATCGGCTCCCTCGGGGAGCCTGACCTGGATACGCCCGTCGTCGCCCTGCGGGTCGGGCATGTCGACGCCGTGCTCGCGCATGCACTGCGCGAACTTCAGCCCACCATCAGCCCCCGAGGAGCTGGGGGCGGCGCTCGCCGTGGAGGTGGGGCTGCCCGCGGTGGCGACCTCGGCGCCGGTAGAGGCCGGACCGCAAGCGGCCAGGCCCATGGTCAACAGGCTGAGCGTTATGACTGCCGTGATACGCATTGGACGTCCTTCTCTAGTCGGCGAGCACGGTCAGCGCTTTGGCCAATACGGGATCGCGGCCGGTGGACACGTCCTTCGCGGTCATCGGCACGTAGTGGTGGGGCGGCGTGCCGATGCGGTTGATGACCTCGCGGTTCGGCCCGAGGTGGTAGAGCGCGGGCAGGAGCAGCACGCTGTTGTCGTCCAGTGGGTACGCGCTGGACGGCCCCGAGATGACGCCGGCGGTACGGGTGCCGACGAGCGTGCCCAGGCTGTGTGCCCTCACCGCGGAGGTGAAGTGGTCACAGGCCGAGGCGCAGTCGCGGTCGGTGAGCACCGCCAGAGGCAGGTGCAGCAGCGGGACGCTGTCGTCGGTGCGGCTGGCGTTACACGTGCCGGCGGCGTCGCACAGGTACGCGGTGACCTTGCCGTGCGCGAACGCGCCGAGCAGCCGGTTGGCCTCTTCCGGGGAGCCGCCGCGGTTGCCGCGCAGGTCGATGACCACTCCCTTCGCCTTGCCCAGGTCGGTGATCGCCTTGAGCGCGGTGTCGGCCGCCTTCGGCGAGAATCCGGTCAGCCGGACGTAGGCGATACCGTTGTTCAGGAGCTTCGCGGTCACCGGCGCCACGGCCTCGGCCTTCGGCTCATACAGGGTGGGCTTGACCGTTACCGTCCAGGTCCGGCTCGTGGCCGGGCGGCGCAGCTTGAGCCGGACCGCAGACGTCTGCGGGTACTGCGGGTAGAGCATGTTCACCGCGCCCGCCGACAGGACGCCGCCAGCGAACGGCGGGGCGCCGTTGACCGCCTCGATGATGTCACCGGGGCGCAGGCCTTGCTCGGCCGCCGACCCGCCCAGCACGCTGCGGACGTACAAGGGGGGCAGCGCCTGTTGCGGCGCTCCGGTCGTCGTACCCCTGGACGGGAAGGTGGCGATGCCCAGCCCGTACTCCTGACCTGGCTTGGAGCCAGGTGGCAACTCGGTGCGCTGCCACCTGGCGTGATTGTCACCCAAGGCGCGGATCATGCCGTCGAGGGTCGCCGCGGCCAACGCCTGCCGCAACGCGGCGTCGTCCGGCAGCAAGCCGGTCACGCGCTGGTAGACGGCGCTGAAGGCGTCCCAGTCGCCCTCGCGGTCGCCCGTCAAAGCGGGCATCACCGCCTCAACCCTGTCCCGCCCGTTCCGGTACAGCTCCTGGGCGAACGCCGCGAACGCCGGGACCAGCAGCTTGCGGCCGTCCAGGACCTTGCTGTCGTAGTAGTGGTCGAAAATGCAGTTGTAGGCCTGCTTGATGGTGGCGATCGTGGTGGCCTTCAGCGGCTCGGGCCGCCCTGGGCCGCTGGCGGCGGCACATGCCGCGACGTCCTGCTCGGCCCGCGCCGCTGTGCCTTGTTCGGCCTGCGCCGCCGTGCCCGGCACCAGGAGCAGCGCTCCGAGGGACGCGGCGAGCAGTCGTGTGATCGTCGACAAGGGGTTCCTCACTCGAAGAAGCGAACGTTGCGATACTTCTCGGACGGGCCGTCCAGCAGGCTGCCGTCGTCCCCGCGCAGATGGCGGTCGAAGAAAGCGGTGACGTAGGCGCGCTCGGTGGCGGCTGCCCGCTCCGGGTCGAGCGTGCCGACCGTCTGGGTCAAGGCCTCGGGGATGACCTTCATCGCCGCCAGCTGGTGGATGATCGACTTGGCGTCTGTGTAGCTGGCGTGCGTCGTGCCGACGATGGACAGGAAGTACCGCTCACCGCTCAGCTTCTTCCAGAAGCCGGACATCAGGGCGCCGAGCTGGTCGGGTCCCTTGCCGTTGCTGCTCATGACCATGAAGGGCCGCTTGCCGATCTGGGTGGCGACCTGACCCGCCAGCTCGGCCGCCTGCTCCGGCGTCGTTGTCGACGGACTGACGGGCACGGTTGGGACGACGCTACCGTCGAGGTCGATCCCGGCCTTGAACCGCGAGTCGTTGGCCATGCCTTGGGCGGCGGTCGAGCCGCCCAGGGAGTGCCCGAACACCCCGATCCGGTCCAGGTCCATGCTGTCGGCCAGTCCTCGGGGCAGCGAGCGGCCGGCGGCGAGCCGGTCGAGCACGAACCGCGTGTCGGCGATCCGCACCTTCATCACGCTGTAGGCGCCGTCCTTGTCGAGGCCGGGCCGGACGGTCTCGAGCCGTCCGCCGGGGAACTGCACAGCGTCGGCGTCGTAGGTGTGGTCGATCGCGATGACGACGTATCCGCGGCCGGCCAGGTCCTCCACGAGCGTGGTGCCCAGCCAGCGGGACTCCCCCGCGCCCGGGGAGTAGAGCACTACTGGGTACGGGCGGGACGAGGGCCGGACCGGGGCGCCGCCGCGGGCGTGGGTGAGCGGGAAGCGCACCTTGTCCAGCGAGATGTCCACGTCGCCCAGCTCGAGCTGCTTGGCCATCTGCTCCAGGTTCCGGGTGGTCGTGGTCCGGTAGTGGGCCAGTTCCTTCGGCTCCATCCAGGCAGTGATCGTTCCGCCGCGCCTGGCCGGGTACCACAGGGTGACCATCAACTCGCGGTCGTGCTTCGTCTCCCACCAGGGATCCTGCCGGCCCCGATCCACCAGACGCATCGACACCGTGCCGATGTCGTACGGGCCAGTGGGCGCCGGCAGCGTCAGCCGCCGAGCCGCAGCCTGCGCGGCCGCGGGCGGCGCCACAGCCAAACCGAGGGCGAGACCCGCCGCCCCGGTCAAGAATCTGCGCCGGCCGAAGGCGGCGGCGCTGTGCATGTCTTCTGCCATGGCAGATGGGTCTATCGAGGCCGCGGTTTCAGAAAAGTATCGTCCCCATCGGCTGATACCTTCCTGAAACTCCGGCTACGACAGGGTGCGGGGAGACGACCTGGAAGGAACGACACGTGCGCATACTCGTGATCGAGGACGACGAGGAGATGGCCGAGGCCATCGCCGACGGCCTGCGCCGCATGCGCATGGCCGTCGACGTCGCGCTCGACGGCCCCGCCGGGCTCACCCGCGCCGTGGACAACGACTACGACGTGATCCTGCTCGACCGCGACCTGCCGGGTATGCACGGCGACGACGTCTGCGCCGAACTGGTGGTCACGGGCTGCCGCAGCAGGGTGCTCATGCTCACCGCCGCGGCGACGAATGAGGACCTCATCGACGGGCTCGGCCTGGGAGCCGACGACTACCTGCCCAAGCCGTTCGACTTCGCGGTGCTGGTGGCCCGCATCGGCGCGCTGGCGCGGCGCGCCCACCCCGCCATCCCCCCGACCCTCCGGCATGGGGATCTCGTGGTGGACACCGCGCAGCGCCTCGCCTACCGGGCGGGCCGGCAGTTGGTGCTCACGCCCAAGGAGTTCGGCGTCCTGGAGTTGCTGCTGGCCTCCCGAGGGCGCACGGTCTCCGCCGAAGAGCTGCTGGAACGCGTATGGGACGAGTTCGCCAACCCGTTCAGCCACACCGTCAAGATCACGATCAGCCGGCTCCGGTCCAAGCTCGGCGATCCGCCGATCATCGAGACGGTGTCCAAGTCCGGCTACCGCGTCTGAAGGTTCCCATGCCGGCCACCAGTCGTTCCCGTGCGCCCCGCCGTACCGTCCGCATGCGCCTGACCCTGGTCTACGGCGCGCTCTTCCTGCTATCCGGCGCCAGCCTGCTCGCCGTCACGTACGTGCTGGTGGCCCATGCCACCAGCGCCGTCGTCTTTGATGGGCAGGACGGCAGCCACCTGATCGGCTCCGCCGACGGCCTCACCGACACCGGCCCGCACCTGCTCGGCGTACCGGACGGACTCACCCCCGAGCAGGTTCAGGCGCAGGCCGACCGCATGCGCGCCCAGGCCGTGCGCCAGCACGAAGCCGAGCTGCGCCAACTCCTCACCCAGTCCGCGACCGCCCTGGCCATCATGTCGGTCCTCTCGATCGTCCTGGGCTGGATCGTCGCAGGCCGGGTCCTGCGCCCACTACGGACGATCACCAGGAGCGCACGCCAGATCTCCGCGACGAACCTGCACGCGCGCCTGGCACTCGGCGGACCGGACGACGAACTCAAAGAGCTCGGCGACACCTTCGACGAACTGCTCGGCAGACTGGAGGCCGCCTTCAACGCCCAACGCCAGTTCATCGCCAACGCCTCCCACGAACTGCGCACCCCCCTCGCCCGGCAGCGCACCATGGTGCAGGTGGCCCTCGCCGCCCCTGACGCCGACGTCGAATCCCTGCGCACCGCTCATGAACGGGTGCTGTCGGCCAACGCCCAACAGGAGCGGCTGATCGAGGCGCTGCTCACCCTCGCCCGCAGCGAGGCCGGACTCGACCACCATGAACCCTTCGACCTGGCCGACCTCAGCGATCACACCATCCACACCCACCGCCCGGAAGCAGACCGCCGGGGAATCCGCCTGGACGCCACGCTCGACTCCGCCCCGGCCTCCGGCGCGCCCCGCCTCGTCGAACGTCTGGTGACCAATCTCGTGGACAACGCGCTGCGCCACAACGTCCCCTCCGGCACCGTCCATGTCACCACCGGTCTCTCGGACGAAGGCGCCGTGCTCACAGTGGTGAACACCGGACCCATCATTCCCGAGACGGAGATCGACCGGCTGTTCCAGCCGTTCCAGCGCGCCGGCACAGCCAGGGCCGGCCGCGAAAGCGGCCTCGGCCTCGGGCTATCCATCGTCAAGGCCATTGCTGCCGCCCACGGCGCGCAACTCGACGCCCAACCACGCCCGGAGGGCGGGATGCGCACCACCGTTACCTTCCCGCCGCACACGTAGCGTTCCTCTGATACCCCCGACCGTCACCGCCTTAGGCGATGCTTGGGACACGGCACACCGCTGCATCCCGGCCACGAGGCAGCCGAGCAAAACCCGAAGAGCATCGCGCCGAAGGTGAGTTCGATAGGGACCCTGATGCCGCCGAGCACAAGCGGATCGAACAGGTACTGCCACACCACGTCCCACTGCCAGCGTTCGTTGGTGAAAACACTGTGCACGAACATGGCAAGGGCCACCGAGAGCAGGATGTAACCGATCCAACGCCATGGGTGGTTTCGCTGAATGATCACCATTCTCGGCGCGGCCGGTCGTTCGGCAGTCGACTGCTGAACGAATGGGGTCTGTGTCATGGCTGCAACCTCGCAAGGAATTCCTGGGTACGCGGGTGGGCTGGATGACCGAGCACGTCATCTGGTGCCCCGTGCTCGACGATCTGGCCGCTGTCCACGAAGGCGACCCGGTCAGCCACCTCCCTCGCGAAGGTCATCTCGTGGGTGACGATCAGCATCGTTACGCCGGTTCCGGCGAGCGCACGCATCACCGCAAGCACTTCGCCGACGAGTTCCGGATCCAGCGCGCTGGTCGGCTCATCGAAAAGCATCAGCTTCGGATCCATCGCGAGCGCACGCGCAATGGCAACCCGTTGCTGCTGGCCGCCAGACAGGTGCCCAGGGTACTGATGCATCTGTTCCATGAGCCCAACCTGCGTCAGCAGATGCTCTGCTTTCTCTCGGGCGGTCGCCTTGTCCTCCCGGCAGACGATGAGCGGCGGCCGCGAAGTCCGGCCGGTCCAGTTCCAACCTGGAAGCACTGGCAGCGCCGGACAGCGCCAGGTTGACGGGAT
>NZ_JBQHCV010000076.1:0-9182 GCF_052068215.1 Nonomuraea sp. H19
CCGACACCCCTGCCGCAGCAGACTCCAGCCAGTAACGCCGACGCTGAAACGCATACGTCGGCAACTCCACACCCACACCCACAACACGGGCGCCGGTGTCGGTGCCGGTGAGGAGGCGTTCCCAGTCCACGGCGACACCCGTGGTGAACGCCTCACCCACCGAACGCAGGAACCGATCCGGGCCGCCCTCACCCCGCCGCAACGACCCCACCGCCACCCCCGGCGAGCCGGCCGCGTCCAGAATGTCCTGCACCGCCATCGTCAACACCGGATGCGGGCTGACCTCGAGGAAGAAATCGTGACCATCGCGAAGCGCGACTCGTACGGCTTCCTCGAAGCGCACGCGCTGGCGCAGGTTGGTGTACCAGTAGTCGGCTCCCAGCTGCGCGGTGTCCAGCGGCGCCGCCGCGACCGTGGAGTAGAAGGGCACGTCGGCGGAGCGGGGCTCGAGGCCGGCCAGCTCGGCGATGACGGTCTCGCGGAGCCCTTCCACCTGGGCGGAGTGCGAGGCGTAGTCCACCGCGATCTTTTTCGCCTGTACGCCATCACCGGTGAGCGCCGCGAAGAACTCGTCCAGGTCGGCGGCACCGCCGGACACGACGACGGAGGACGGGCCGTTCACGGCGCCGATCGAGAGCCGGTCGCTCCACGGTTCGAGCCGCCGTACCAGCTCCTCGTACGGGAGCAGCACGGCCATCATGCCGCCCGTCCCGGCGAGTTCCCTGCGGATGGCCTTGCCGCGCTGGGCGATCACGCGAGCCGCGTCCCGCAGCGACAGCGCCCCGGCCACGCATGCCGCGGCCACCTCGCCCTGTGAGTGCCCGACGACCGCAGCCGGGCGCACCCCTACCGACTCCCACAATGCCGCCAGGGATACCATGACCGCCCACGTGGCGGGCTGGACGACGTCCACTCGGTCGAGGGTCGGAGCTCCGGACTCACCACGCAGGACCTCGAGCAGGTCCCAGTCGACGAACTCGCTCAGTGCCTGCCCGCATTCGGCCAGCCGGGCGGCGAACACCGGCGACGCCTGCGCCAGCTCCACCCCCATGCCCGCCCACTGCGACCCCTGGCCCGGGAACACCAGCACCGCGTCCCGCTGACCCGACGCCGTACCGGAGACCACCTCAGCGTCGGACTCGCCGCCCGCCAACGCGCGCAGGCCGCTCAGCAGCTCCTCCCGGTCGGCGCCCACGACCACGGCACGGTCCTCGAAGGTCGTGCGGGCACGCACCAGCGACAGCCCGACATCCTCCGCGGGCACCTCCGGCCGGGCATCGACATACTCGGCCAGCCGGGACGCCTGAGCCCGCAACGCCTCCTCACCACGCCCCGACACGACCCACGGCACCGCGCCGGACACCATCGGCGCGTTCCTGGGCGCGTCCTCCTGCGGCTGCGGGTCGGGAGCCTGCTCCAGGATCACGTGCGCGTTCGTCCCGCTCACCCCGAACGACGACACACCGGCCCGCCGGGGCCGCCCGTCCGGCTGCGGCCACTCCCGCGCCTGCTCCAGCAGCCGAACCTGACCCTGCTCCCAGTCGACGTGGGTGGAGGGGGCGGACACGTACAGGCTCTCGGGCAGGAGGCCCTCACGGGCGGCCATGACCATCTTGATCACGCCCGCCACGCCCGCGGCGGCCTGCGTGTGCCCGATGTTCGACTTGACCGATCCCAGCCACAGCGGCTGTGCCGCGTCCCGATCCCGGCCATACGTGGCCAGCAGAGCCTGGGCCTCGATGGGGTCGCCGAGTGTGGTTCCGGTGCCGTGGGCCTCGACGACGTCCACCTCGGCGGCCGACACCCCGGCGTTGGTCAGCGCCTGGCGGATCACCCGCTCCTGCGAAGGACCGTTGGGCGCCGTCAGGCCGTTGCTGGCGCCGTCCTGGTTGACGGCCGTGCCCCGGATGACCGCCAGGACCTGGTGGCCGTTGGCCCGCGCGTCGGAGAGGCGCTCCAGCAGCAGCATGCCGACGCCCTCGGAGAACACGGTGCCGTCGGCGTCGTCGGAGAAGGCCTTGCACTTGCCGTCGCGGGCCAGCCCCTGCTGCCGGCTGAAGTCCACCATCAGCTCGGGCGTCGGCATCACGGTCACGCCGCCCGCGAGCGCGAGCGTGCTCTCCCCGCTGCGCAGCGACTGGCAGGCCAGGTGGATGGCCACGAGCGAGGAGGAGCAGGCGGTGTCCACCGTGACCGCGGGGCCCTCCAGGCCCAGGGTGTAGGCAACCCGGCCGGAGATGACGGAACTGGTGTTGCCGGTCTGCACGTACCCCTCGACGCCCTCGGGGAACGGCCCGAGCCCCGAGACGTAGCCGGTCTGCGTACCGCCGACGAAGACGCCGGTGGGGGTGCCGCGCAGCGTGCCGGGGGCGATCGCGGCGCGTTCCAGCGCCTCCCAGGCGACCTCCAGCACCTGCCGCTGCTGCGGGTCCATCACCACGGCCTCGCGCGGGCTGATCCCGAAGAAGCCGGCGTCGAAGTCGCCCGCGCCTTCCAGGAAACCGCCGTCGCGCGCGTACGTCGTACCGCTGATGTTGTGGTCGGGGTCGTAGAGCGTCTCAAGGTCCCAGCCCCGGTCGTCGGGGAAGGAGGAGATCCCCGAGCGGGCCTCGACCAGCATGTTCCACAGGTCCTCCGGCGAGTTCACCCCGCCGGGGTAGCGGCAGCTCATCGCCACGATCGCGATCGGCTCACGATCCTTCGCCTCGACCTCGCGCAGACGCCGGCGGGTGCGCTGAAGGTCGGTGGTAGCACGCTTGAGGTAGTCCCGGAACTTGTCATCAGTGGCCATGGGATTCTCAACCAGCCTTGAGGTAGTGAGGTGGAACGCGGCGAGGCGAACGGGACGGACGGAACCGGCGCGAGCCGGTTAGCCGGCCGCCCTCCGGTGGCGGAGCACGAGTTCTTCCAGGTCCTTGACCAGGTCATGCGGAGTCGGGGTCTCCCGTATCTCCTGACTGGTCTTCTTTGCGCGCTCGGTGAAGGTGGAATCGTTCAGGATCCGCTGCAGTTCGGTGCGGAGGGTTTGTGCGGAGAACCGGTCCGACGGGAGGTGCACGCCCACGCCATGCGCTTCGATGGCGTCCGCGACCTGGTCCTCGTCGTGCAGCGCGTGCGGGATGATGAGCTGTGGGACCCCGTTGAGCAGCGCCGTCAGGGTGCTGCCCGTCCCCGCGTGGTGGACGATCGCCGAGCAGCTCTTGAGCAGCGGGTCCAGCGGCACGAACCCGGGGATCTTGACGTTGCCGGGAATCGTGACCCCGTCGGGGACGGAGGCGGGGCCGAGCAGGGCCATGACCTCGATATCCAGGTCGGCGACCGCCTCGAACAGCTCGGGGTAGCCCAGCTTCGCGCGGCCGTCCCACACTTCCTGGTAGGAGTTGCCCAGGGTGACGCAGACCCGCGGCCGCTCCGGGTCCGCCCGCAGCCAGTCGGGGATGGTCCCGGGGCCGTTGTACGCCACGTAGCGCACGGGCAGGTAGTCGTACTGCGCCGGTAGGCGCAGCCAGGAGGGAATCGAGTCGATGGTCGTCTGGCCGAGGACGAGGTCGTCGTCGTACGCGCAGCCGTACTTCTCCAGCTTGGCGGTCAGCCAGTCGCGTAGCGGATCCTCGCCGGCGGCTTCCGGGCGTTCGGCCCGCAGGCGCAGGAAGAGCTCGCGTAACCGGCCCCAGTGGTCGCGGCCGATGGTCGTCCGGGCGTGCGCGGCGCCGCAGGCGGCCGCCGCCACGGGCCCGGTGTACGTCATGCTGTCCCAGATGATCAGGTCAGGGCGCCACGAGCGGCAGAAGGCGACCATGCCGTCGTAGACCGACTCGTCGGTGTTGACGTCCATCGCCAGCGGGGAGGCGAAGGCCGCGAGGCAGTCGCGTACGTACTCGTAGGTGAGGACCTCGGGCCGGATCTCCGTGATGGAGTACCCGGAGCCGTAGATGGTCTCCTCGGGTGCCAGCTCCGCGAGGCGCTCGGCGTATCTCGCCTCGTCGCCGACGGGGACGCCGATCAGTCCCGTCTGCTGCACCAGGGGCATGATGTCGGGTTGAGCCGCGATCACGACGTCGTGGCCTGCGGCCTTGAGCGCCCAGCCGAGCGGCACCATGAGGTTGAGATGAGCGCTGGCCGCGAGCTGGGTGAAAACGACGCGCATTCAGCCATCCTTCCGGCAGGTACGAGGGTCGATCAGGATGTCGGCCGGCGGCGGCGCGCGTTGCGCCCTGCGCTCACAGGTGGGTGTCGTGAGCAGGTCCGCCAGAGCCCCATCGACTCTCACGAGACAGTAATCACCCACGTGAAAGGCACCGACCCCTAGATCACCCCTCAGGCCCCCCTGCGGATTTCCCCCGCACTGGGGTGCTCGCCGAGCCGTCTCAGGGTGAGTGCGAGGGTGAGGCGGGCCCGGCCCTCCGCCGGCTGCACCGGGAAGCCGAGCTCGCTCTCGGCTCGGGCCAGCCGTGCGGCGACGGAGGTGCGGTGGATGTAGAGCCGGGACGCGGTCTGGCGGATGGAGTCGCTCGCCGCGAACACGTCCAGCGTCGCCAGGACGGAGTCTCCGTTGGCTCCTTCCGCCAGGCGGTCCAGTGCGGCGACGTCCGGGGATCCGTGGATGGCCTCGTACGGCAGGTGCTCGGCGAGGAGGGCGAAGCCGCCCAGCCGGTCCCAGTGCACGACCCTGCCCCACAGCTCCCCCGGGCCGGCGAAGCGCAGCGCCGTACGTGCCATGTGCCAGGCCTGCGCGGCGCTCGCGGACGGGACGCGCGGGCTCACCCCGACCGTCGAATTCGTGCTCGCGAGAGCGTCGGGCCAGGGCGGGCCGGAGACGATGACCCCGTGCAGCTCCCCGAGGCGGGCCGCCTTGCCGCCGAGCCCGGAGGCGTCACCGTCGACGGCGAACACCTGCATGAACCGATCCGGCCTCAGCCCGAGGAGCTTCAGCGCCCGGGAACGTCCGGCCTCGTCGGCGGCCGAGCTGAGGACGAGTTCGACGAGCGCGGGGTCCCCGAACGCCGGGCCGGGCTCCCTCTTGCCCAGGGCGGCGGCGCAGGCGATGGCGAACCGTTCGACGAGCATGGCGTCGATCGGGTACGCGGGGCCGCGCCGTTCGATCCACACCTCGCCGCCGTTCACGAGCTCGTGCTTCCTAACGCCCGGATCGGCGCGCCCGTCGAGCGTGCCGCCGTCGGCGCTCACGCGCCGATACACCTGCAGACGGGGAACGCTCACCCCTACGGGGCATTCGGCGAGCCGCGAGGTCTCCAGCAGGAGCCGATCCAGATCGGTCCCGTTCTGCAGGAGCACGTCGAAGAAGCTGATCACCCTGAGCTCGTCACCCGCGTGGGCGTCGAGTTCGGAAAGGCGCAACAGCAGGTGCTTCATCAAGTTGACCTCGACTCTGAATTTGCGTTCACCCGGCCTCGGAAAAGCGGCGCCGCGACCGGCGGAAAACGGGCCTGTCGCCGTTCGAAGAGAATGTTCGCAACGGAACGGTATACAGATACCGGGGCGTCGCGGCGGGTCCGGGGAGCGGAATCCCGGCCCATAGGGGATACGCACGGGTCGGATAGGGGTCCGCCCTCGATCGGCATTCACCTAGCGTCGGCATGGCCGCTCACCTGCGCATTGAGCGGTCTTTCGATGAATGGCCCAGGGCGTGGGGCGCCGTCTCCGCGCCGAGCGTGATGAGGTGGTTGACTTGGCCCGAGCCCCCAGCGCCAGGGGAACCCTGCCGTTCGGCGACCACGTGACCTGGTACCGGGTGACCGGCGCCCCGGGGAAGGGGAAACCGGCGGTCGTGGCCCTGCACGGAGGGCCCGGCGGCACCCACGACTATTTGCTGCCGTTGGCTGATCTCGCCGACGCCGGATGGCCGGTCGTCCATTATGACCAGCTCGGGAACGGCGGTTCCACGCACCTCGACGACGCGGATCCGGGGTTCTGGACGCCGGAGTTGTTCGACGACGAGCTGGGCAATTTGCTGAACCGGCTGGGCATCGCCGGCGACTACGTTCTCTTCGGGCATTCCTGGGGCGGTCTGCTGGCCGCCAAACACGCGTCCGGGCGGCCGTCCGGGCTGCGCGGCCTGGTCATCGCGAACTCGCCGGCCTCGTACCCGGAATGGCGGAAAGAACTGAAGATCCTGCGCGACCTGCTGCCGAGCGGGGTGAACGAGACGCTGCTCGCCCACGAGGCGGCCGGGACGACGGACACCCGCGAGTACTTCGACGCGATGATGGTCTTCTACAACCGGCACGTGCTCCTCACCCGGCCGTGGCCGCGCGAATTCAAGGCCACGTTCATGGACACGCTCAGCAATCCGACCGTCTACCACGCCATGAACGGGCCGTGCGAGTTCCACGTGATCGGCAGCCTGAAGGACTGGGGCGTCATGGACCTCCTGCCTGCCATCGACGTGCCCACGCTGGTGATCTCGGGCCGTCACGACGAGGTGACCCAGGAGTCGGTCCGGCCCTTTCTCGAGCTCATTCCCGGGGCCCGTGGAAAGGTCTTCGAGGAGTCCAGCCACTCACCGCATCTGGAGGAGCCGGAGCTCTTCCGGCAGGTCATGCTCGAATTCCTCACGAGCCTGGCCTGACTTTCAGCACGGCAGCGCTTTCGTGAATTCGGCCGCCGCTCTTCATGTCCTTGCCCGAAGGAGAGAAATCTTGAACGACGCCACCGACATCGTGAAGAGCGACGCCGAGCTCGCTGCTCGCTACGGATCGCCCCTGTACGTCTACGACCTCGAACGTGCCGTCGCGGCGCATCAGGAGCTGCGCGCCTCGCTGCCCGAGGGAACGGTCGTCTATTTCTCGTTCAAAGCCAATCCCCACCCGGAGATCGCCGAGGCGCTGCGTGAGAGCGGCGGCTCCTCGTGCAAAGCCGAGATCAGCTCCACAGGCGAACTCGCGGCGGCTCTGCTGGCGGGCTTCAGCCCGCTCGACATCCTCTACACCGGGCCCGGCAAGACGACCGAGGAGGTGGAGGCCGCTCTCGAGGCCGGCGTCCGCCGATTCTCCGTCGAATCGGTCAACGACCTGCGCCGGATCGGGCAGGCCGCGTGGGAACAGGACACGGTCGCCGACTGCCTCCTGCGGGTGAACAGCACCGCCTCGGGGGCCACCACCAGCATCCGCATGACGGGGGCGCCCTCCCAGTTCGGCTTCGACAGCGAGACGCTTCCCGAGCTCATGCCGGAGCTCCGGTCGGTCCGCGGCACCCGCCTGTCGGGGATGCACCTGTTCTCGCTGAGCAACGCCAAGGACGAGGAATCCCTGATCGCCGAGTTCAAGCACACGATAATCGCGGCGGCCGAGGTCCGCGACTCGACGGGCCTGGAGCCGGAGCTGCTGGACATCGGCGGCGGCTTCGCCTCCCCCTACCTCGCCCCCGGCGAACGCCCCGTCTACGGCGGCCTCCGCGCGGCGCTGGAAGAGGTCCTCGACTCGCACTTCCCGGGCTGGCGCAACGGCAGCCCGCAGGTCGCCTGCGAATCCGGGCGGTACCTCGTCGGCGACTGCGGCCGGCTCGTGTGCACCGTCACCAACGTCAAGGAGAGCCGCGGCGGCAGGTTCGTCATCCTGGACGCCGGGATCAACACGCTGGGCGGCATGTCCGGGCTCGGGCGGCTGCTGCCGGTCTCCATCGGGCTCGACTCCTCCGAGCCGGTGGAGCGGGCCAACCTCGTCGGCCCTCTCTGCACCCCGGGCGACATCCTCGGCCGGAACGTCTCCGTACCCGATCTCCGCCCTGGGGACGTGGTGACCATCCCGAACGCGGGGGCCTACGGCATGACGGCGAGCCTGCTCATGTTCCTGGGCCGCCCGGCGCCCACGGAGATCATCATGCGCGGCGACGAAGTCGTCTCCTCATCCCGCATCCTTTTCGCCCGCGTCTACGCCTAGAACCACCGGCCTGCCCTGCAGGCACCCATCGTCGGCTGTCCCGGATCAAACGCCGCGGACAGCATCATTTCGGTTCATATGGAGAGTCGAACAGATGAGCCAGTCCGGAAACAGCAAATTCGAAGCCAGCGGCACCCCGACGACGAGCGCCGGACAAGCGACGGCCTTCACACTTCGGCTGGCGGACCTCTCCATGGCGGAACGCCTGGCGTCCCTGATCGACCTGGTGAGCCGGACCACGCTCGACGTGATGAGCACCGTGCTGCCCGGGCTGCTGGAGACGGTCTCCGCTGAGCGGACCTTCAAGGACATGGGGCTCGACTCTCTCGCGGCCGTCGAACTGCACGACCGGCTCGTCGCCGAGCTCGGCACCGAACTGCCGATCGGCATCGCCTTCGACTACCCGACGCCGACCGCGCTCGCCGACTACCTGCTCACCGAGGCGCTCGGGCTCGGGGAACGGGAGACCGCCGAGATCTCGGCCGCCGTCGGCTCCGACGAGCCGATCGCGATCGTGGGCATGGCCTGCCGCTACCCCGGCGGCGTGGCCACGCCCGAGGAACTGTGGGACCTGATCACCGAAGGCCGGGAGACGGTGACCGGGTTCCCCACCGACCGGGGATGGGACCTCGACCGGCTCTTCGACGACGACCCCGACGCCGGCAACACCACCTATGCGCGGGTGGGCCACTTCCTGCACGACGCCGCGGAGTTCGACGCGGCGTTCTTCGGGATCAGCCCGCGTGAGGCCGTGGCGATGGACCCGCAGCAGCGGCTGATCCTGGAGACCTGCTGGGAGGCCATCGAACGGGCCGGCATCAACCCCCAGACCCTGCACCAGAGCCAGACCGGCGTCTTCATCGGCGCCGAACCGCAGGACTACGGCCCCCGGCTGCACCAGGCGCCCGCCGACGTCGAGGGCTACCTCGTCACCGGCGCCGCGCCGAGCGTCGTCGCCGGTCGGGTGGCATACACGCTTGGCCTGGAGGGGCCCGCGGTCACGGTGGACACCGCCTGCTCGGCGTCGCTCGTGGCCATCCACCTGGCCTGTCAGTCGCTGCGTACCGGGGAGAGCCCGCTGGTGCTGGCGGGTGGGGTGACCGTGATGTCCGCGCCGGGAACGTACACCGCCTTCAGCCGCCAGCGCGTCATCGCCGCCGACGGCCGGTGCAAGGCCTTCAGCGCCGACGCCGATGGCACCGGCTTCTCCGAGGGTGTGGGCGTGCTGGTGTTGGAGCGGTTGTCGGATGCGGTGGCTGCTGGTCATCGGGTGTTGGGGGTGAT
>NZ_JBQHCV010000077.1:0-8685 GCF_052068215.1 Nonomuraea sp. H19
TAGGCATCTGAGGCGAGTGCCCGAGCCGGCGAAACTCGGGGTCGTACGGAGTCATTAGGTTCGAATCCTGCCGGGGACACTTCGCGCACCTCGTCGATCAGGCCGCTGAAGTACTCACGCCAGACGACGTTGCCGCCGATCCGCAGCGGGCTGCCGTCGTCGTAGAGGCTGGCGTTCAGCGCGGTCTGGGCGACCTGCTGGCCGTTGACGAACAACCGCAGGGCGGCGCCGTCGTAGGTGAGCGCCAGGTGGCTCCAGCTGTTCACCGGCAACGGTGAGGTTCCGCTGGCCGTCGACGTGACCCGTCAATGGGCAGAGGATCGCCGCCCGTGAGCCCGGTCCAGCAACTGCCCCAGCAGCCGCTCACCGAAGCCTTCCGACCGGTCCACCGCAACCCTGCTGCGGGCCCCCGGCACAGGTCCCGTCATGACTGATTCAGTTCCCCCGTACTAGATTCCTTCTCTGCCGGGATCCGGCTTTGACCCAACACCGGCCCTTTTACGCGGCTGGCTGAGGACACCGTCCGGCTGGCCAATGTCAGGGCATGTCGGGGCAGCCGCCCGCTACAGGTACTGGCCCGCCTCGGCGCTGTCCGTCTTCGACACACGCGCCGACACCACGTTGGCGAGGTTGATGACCACGCCGTGCACGTCGGCCTCACGCTCATATCTCGCCTGCATCAACACCAGGCTGCGCCGCTCGTCCACTGCACGAGAGATCGCCGCCACCGCCTCCGGCTCCCCGTCGAAGTCCCCGCTCATCACGGACACGTCTTCACCGCCCACCAGGCGGAATCGAATGATCAGTGTGACGTTTTCAGACACGGCCGGCTCCTTTCGCCAGCGTCCACAAGGGACACCTGCCCAGGGTCGAACGCTGTAGGCAGCAGCCCTCCACATCCGCCTACCGCACCGCGGACGCGGCGCCCTCCAGCCGAGTAATAATCGCGTCCGGGGCTGGGCCGGTGCGGGGAGGGGGAAGCGTTGACGCGGAGAATGAACCGCGCCTTTCGTACCGATGTCAGTCTGTGGGCCCCAGCCCGGCGATCCGTTGCTCGCGAACGTCCTGCAGAGCCCGCAGATAGCCGATCTCCAAGGCACGACAGATCAGGTTGTTCATCTCGGGTGAGCCGTCGAGTCGACCCCAACTGGAGAACTCGTTGGCCACCGCCTCATCGGCCAACCGCTCGTCACCAGCATCACCAGGACGTGGACCGTCGTAGCGGATCCGGCCGATGAACTCGCTCCATTCCTCCAGTTCAGCACGCGCGTCATCATCGTCGCTCATACTGGCCATCGTTACCCATGATCACTTTCTGTGCGAGCTCATCCAGCAAGTCTGGTGAGAAAGCACTCTCTTCGGACAAGCAGTAGCCGAGAAGGTCAACAGCGCCTCGCCCAGCTCCTTCCTGCGGCCAAGCCGACGCCCCTGCCGCCGAAGCCTTGCCTACCCCCTGTAGTGGTGCTCAGTCACCCGCTTCCGCATCGAGCTGCCTACCACTCACGCCGGCGTCGAGGAGGTGGGCTCCGGCATCGTGCAGGGTGATGCCGGAGCCGCCTGGCGCGTGGCCAGGCGGCGTCCACTCGTTCGTCGCCGTGATCGCCTTGAAGCGGGTATCACGGGTCGGGCCGTCACCGACCGGCCCCGTCGATGACCCCTCACCCGTACCGGACTTCACGCGTTCAGTAACTCGACCAGGTCCTGCCGGTGGGGTGTCCCTGATCCGCACTGAAGGATCGGACCATGTCCGTCTTCATCGAGAATCGGCGGCGGGACCGGCGGCTCGGTGGCAGGTCAGGTGGCGGCGGGCGGTGCGGGCACGGGATCGGTGAGGCGGCCGCCCTCGTTCTCCCAGGAGGATGAGCCTTCCTGTCCGGGCGTGCCCTCGTCGGGGACGACAGGGCGGAGGATGTCGCCGGGACGAACGCCGATCGTGCCTACGGCGGCGTGCGTGAGCGCGGCCGTGGCCGGGCCGTTCGCCGTGTCGGGTGCAACGACCAGCAAAGTGATGGGCGCGGTTCCCGCGATGCTCAGGGTGATCAGGTGAGGGTCGGAGCTGCGGAACCAGCTCACTCTGACCTGACGACCGCGGGCCGGGATGCGTCGCGGAATGTGATCCCATGCGTCCCGATACAGGGCGACACGCAGCACGGCCCGGCCGAGGCGCCGGTCGACGGCCGAGATGAGGGCAGGCAGTTCAGCGGCGGCGTCGCGAGTGCGGGGCCACCACGCCCCGTCAACGGTGCCGCTCCGATCCAGCAAGGGATTCAGGCTGAGCCTGAGCGCGGAATGCGCCCTGAGGGCGGTAGCGGTAACGGGGCTTGGCGGTGCGGACGGAGAGAGCAGTGCTGTCATCATCGTCGCCTGGCCTGTTCAGGCCCCTCAAAAGGGGCCGAAAGTGGTCTATCGCCGCGGGCGACGCCAACCTGTATGCCAACGCACGAAAAGTCCTCGGTACTGTTATCTTACCTCATTCCGCGAGGCACGGAAGGAAGTTAAGCCGTCATCGACACAATCGGTGCAGTTATCGCTTGTGGTGATAACAGAGACGGCGATTGCTTGTTTCCCATTACCGGCCAAAAGAGCACCTTTGAGTTCAGGTCGTGTTGCGGCCCGCAAAACGCCGACCAGGCGTGGTGCCTGGCGACGGCAGATCCACGGTTCCTCGAGATGGACGCCCGAGAACCGCTGAAGGGAAGCACCGTGAGTCTGACAAGGAAGATCGAGGCCACGACACGGGTCATCAAGAGCTGGATCATGCTCTACTTCGGCCGCGCCACCGGAAACCAGCATCTGGAATCGAAAGGCCTGGCCGGTCGGCCTGAAAATAATATGAGGCATCGTAGCAGGAAGACCAAAGGCATGTTCAAGCACTGATCATGGCCGCCACCAACGGCATCGGCGGCACGAATCCGCTTGCCGATCCATGGGCCTACATATTGCGGGGATCGAGCAATGAGCAAATAGATGGCACAAATCTGGAGGGGCCATGAATCCTGTCATTGTTGTGGGCGTCGACGGTTCGGCCGCCGCGACCGCGGCCGTTGAGTGGGCGGCCGACGACGCTGCGCGCGCGGCGGCCCGACTGCTCATCGTCCACGCCGTGGACCGCTCGCCGTACGAGACCGCGAGGTTCCCCGCCCTCGGGCTGGGTGATGCCGTCACCCTCAGCGCGGAGAGCGTCCTCGCCGACGCCGAGGCGGTCGCGCGCAAGCGACAACCTGGCATCGATGTCACCAGCGAGCTGTCGCAGGGCGCCGCCGCGGCGGTGCTGCGCGGTCAGGCCGGTAACGCCGCCGAGGTCGTGATCGGCGGCAGAGGCCTTGGCAGCCTTCCCGGGGCCATGCTCGGCTCGGTGAGCACCCACGTAGCCGGTCATGCCCGTGGCCCGGTGGTCGTCGTCCGCTCCGACCCCGACACCTCCCACGGAGAGATCGTTGTCGGGCTCGACGACTATCACGCCTGCGAACCCGCCCTCGCCTACGCTTTCGAGCAGGCGATGCTTCGCGCCAGCACGCTACGCGCCGTCTACACGTGGCAACTGCCGAACCACGCCCACGTCTCCGAAACCATCCATGACCTGGACCAGATCCACGCCGACCAGTGCCGGATCGCAGCCGGCATCCTCAAAGGGTGGCGGCAGCAATATCCGCAGGTGGCGGTGGTCGAAGACATCCGGCGGACCCACCCCGTCGACGCGCTCGTCAGCGCCTCCGAGAAGGCAGATCTGGTCGTGGTCGGCTCCCAGGGCCGAGGGGCGATCGGCACAGTGATGCTCGGATCCGTCACCCTCGGCGTTCTGTACCACGGCCGCAACTCCGTCGCGGTGGTGCGGCCATAAGGCGTCCTGCCCGCCCTGACCGGAGATACGAAAATCCCGAACTGGCGGCCATTGGGTGCCGACGGCGATCATCCCAGAATTGGACACGGGCGGCCGTTACGATTTTGCCTGACGGCTGACCATCGCGATGACCGCGCACCTTGAGGGCGACCCGGCACCGGAGAACTGTTCTTCTTCGGCGTGGCCATCACCGGGCCGCCCTGGCTGCGCTTCCACGTCGCCGACGCGCAGGCCGCCGCGTGCACAGCGAGGACATCGAAGTCCGCGGATGGTCCATGATGCACGACTTCACCGTCACCCAGAACCACATGTCGTTGTGCTGAGCGGGCCATTTCGCGGTTCCCCGCGTTCGTCAGCATGTAGTTCGAGCATGAACGCGGCGGCCAGTGCCGGCTCGCATGGCCAGGTGGCGGCGCAGGAGATGCAGACGTGCCAGGGTCCTGCGCAGTGTGTGTCGAGGGCCCCGGCGGCTCTCACGAAGTACACCTCGCTCAGCGGGTCGGCCTGGGCGCGAGCCGCACCGATGAGAACGGCCATGTTGATCACCTTTACTGCGTGTCGTCGTGATGGCCCGATCCCTCACCGGCCACCGCGTGGTGTCTGAGGCGCCCGATGACCGGGACGTCGGCCTGTACGCGCTGGCCACCGTGTTGACCGCCGTCGCTGCCGCGTCGATCGCGACGCACGTGCGCACCTCTTCGGCCGAAGCCCGCGCGGCTGGGAAGGGCGTGTGCCAGGTTTCGCGCACGTCACGCTCGCCCTGTTTCGCGCGTTCGGGTTGCCCGCGTGCTACGTCTCCGGCTGCCTGCACCCGGTGGTGGACGCCGAGGTCGGAGAGGTGACCGCAGGCGAGGGCCACGCCTGGGTGGAGTTCTGGGTCGGTGACTGGGTTGCCCTCGACCCGACCAGCCTCGCCGACTTGGGCAGCCGGCACGTGTTGCCGGCACGTGGCCGTGCCTACGCTGACCTACGACCGCTGTCCGGTGTCTACTCCGTCTTGGCACCGGAGCACTTCGGCGTCACCATCGAGGTCACCCGGCTCGGCTGATGATGCGGCGGGCGGCGGTGTGATCCATTCGTGGTCACGCCGGCTCCTCTTCCGCGCGCACGGTCATCGACTCCAGCAGCGGCGCGCCGAAAGTGGTGATCATGGCTACGTCGGACGCGTCCCGTCCACGTCCTATCAGGATCCGGCCCTTGCGCCGGCGGTGGTTACGCGGATCGAAGGTCCACCATCGATCGCCCAGCCATACCTCCATCCACGCGGCGAAGTCCATGGGCGCCGGGTCCGGCGGCACGTCCATATCGGGCAGGTAGCCGAAGACATAGCGAGCCGGGATGTTGAGCGCCCGGCAGAACGAGATCGCCAGATGGGTGAAGTCGCGGCAGACGCCGAACCCGGAGGTGTTGACGTCGACCGCCGTCGACAGTGGACCGCTGCTGCCGTAGCGGAACGTCAGATGGCGGTAGACATGATCACAGATCGCCTGTACCCGGAGGTAACCGGGGGAAAGGGCGCTGAAGCGCGACCAGGCCTCGTCGCCGAGCATGTCGGGCAGGCAGTAGCGGCTGGGCAGCGTGTAGATGAGAACGTCGTCGGGCAACTCTTCCGGCGGCAGCTCCGGCGCGTGCTCGTCGACGTCCTCGGCCGCGTCGGGCACGAGTGCCAGGGCGTCGTAGCGCAGCGTGGACCGTCCCGCGGGGAGCACCACCCGCACACACAGGTTGCCGTATAAGTCGGTGTAGCGGCGGATGCGCAACTGCGGCTCCGTCGACCACCCGTGCTGCGCGAGACTGACCGGCGCCGCGTCCTGGAGTTCCACCTGCAAGACAGTCGGGGTGTCGACGGCGGCAACGTACACGAACTCACATCCCACCCGCACCCGTCGCACGTCCACGGCCCTATGGTGCTGCGGCGATGTTCCCATCACGTCTCCCGTCGCCAGCCGATCCCAAGTATTCGAAGAGCTCCTTCAATCGCCATGAGCAGCCCCCGGTACGGCCTGCCTGGCCAGTGTCATGAGGCGCGGAAGGACCAAGTTGCTCGGGCATAGCCTCGATCGGACGGGAGCTTGGTCGGTCGCCATGGGTCCCTTTGATCCGAAGGCACGTCCCTGAGGGTGCTGGGAGACTCGTCGCCGTGGCTGAAAGGTGCCCCGGTCACCGTTTTCTGCGCCAGCGGGTGCCCGCGGTGCCGATGCCTCCCTGATGGAGTGCGAGCAGGCACAGTCCGAGCAGGATGAAGGTGGTGCCGCCGATGCCGGCGATGGCGGTGTTGAGCAGGTCGAGCAGCAGGCCGATCGCAAAGACGATGGCCGCGACGATGGCCAGCACGACGTCACCGCGTCGCGTGGTCGTCGGCGAGCGGCATCAGCTTGTGCAAGACGTTGCGGTAGGCGCGCAGGGCCATCCTCAGTCGTTCGGTGTCGGTGTCGTCGTGGTCGGTGTTCTTCCAGGGCTCCCGGAGCTCACGCAGGCGGCGTTCCAGCGTCTCGCGGATCAAGGTCATCACCTCGTCCATGAGCGAGTCGGCGCGCTGGACGGCTTCGCGCGGGTCGTCCACGAAGGACGCTTGAAGATCGTGCCACCGGTCCAGGACACCGCTGGGGTCGCTGCCGAGTAACGAGGCGCGTTGCGGTGGCGCGGGTTCGGCCGCCGGGTCGAAGACGAGCTTGTCGGAGGTGGTGGCCGGAGGAGTGTCGTGATCGAGAACGGGCGCGGGTCGAGGTGGCGGTATGTCGGTGGTCTGGCCGAGGCGCTCTTCGTCGTTGCGGATGTCCATGCGTCAGCTCTCTCGAGGGTCGCCGTGCAGTGCCGGATGGCCGTCACGGGCAGGGGCGGCTGGTTGCGGGTAGTCCTTGTCGGTGTCGTCGAGGAGCTCTCGAACAGGACGCGGTAGTGCACCATGGCCTGCCGCAGATCCTCGGTGGAGGCTTCGTCATGTGCGGCACGCCCGCTGATCTGGCGGCCTTCCTGTAATGGTGCAGGGTGCGGCCGTGCACCACCGACAGGTTGGAGAGCTGCTGCTGGAAGTCTCCTGCGGGGTATCCGCGTTCGGCCACGACCCGCCAGATCACCAGCTGATCGGCCTCGTCTACGGTGGCGCCTGGCGCGTCCACGAACTGCTCCTGCAGTTTGGTCCACTGCGCGCGGTGGCTCTGCCGGGCCTGCGGGCTGAGCGGCTTGATGTCGAGGGTGGCGAACCGCTTCTCGCGGGTCCGCAACTCCCGCTCGGCCTCACCGCGGGTGTCCCGCTGGCTCAGGGTGCGTTCATATTCGATACCGAAGCGCCGACGAAGCCAAGAAACGAGTCTGGAAGGCCAGGTCAACAGGAGCTGGAAAGGTTCTTCCTGGACGCCGCTGCCTTGGAGGAACTTGGCGCTCCCCCTTGTCACAGGCGACGATCGTCCGGGAGCCTGCGAGTACCGCCCTGTCTGCCGTCGTCGCCGGGTGGGTCTACCAGGGTGGGCGGCGGCCGGTCGTCGATGCGGCCGTTGATGCGGTCGTCGATGACGTCCTGGCGGCTGCGGACCGTCGACTGGCTCCAGCGTGACTTGCTGCGCAGCAGGGGCAGCAGGAGCCCAGCGGCGCCGCCGAGCATCAGGATGACGCCCACAATGCGCAGGTCGACGCCGCCCACTGAGCCATCGGCCAGGGCGAAGGTGAGGATGGCGCCGAAGACGATGACCATGATGGCTCCCGCGATGGGCATCACGCACCACCCCTGCCGCGGCAGGCACGTGAGCTCTGGGATGGGTTGCGGGGCGTGCTGGGCGGGGTCATCGGCGGCCGGCCCAGCGGCCGGTTCGGCGGCCCGGACGCCGGCCGGTGATCAGGTGGTAGCCGAGCAGCAGGGCTGCCGCGCCGACGATGGCGCAGATCCAGGTGGACAGGTTGAAGAACCCCTGGATGCCAGAGACGTGCAACACCTCGGTGGCGACGAAGCCACCCAGCAGCGCCCCGGCGATGCCGAGCACGAAGGTGATGATCAGACCTTGCGGGTCCTTGCCGGGGACCAGCATTCTGGCCACTGCCCCGGCGACCAGTCCGAGGATGATCCAAGCGATGATGCCCATGGCCGAGCTCCTTTGGCGGTGCATCGATGTCTGCATGGGATCGGTCTTCCGGACCGGTCGAAGCAGGGGGCCGGCCGCCGCATGGGTGTCGGCGCCGACGGTCACACTCGTTCACTTCGAGCCAAACACTCACGCGTGCCGTACCGAAACAGGCGATCCGGAAAGAACCCATCTCCAGGACCGATCACTGGGGCATCAGACAGGCTCATCGCTGTGGCTGGTGGCCGTCGGAGCACCTTCGCTGACGGATGGTCCGCTGGGCGGGGCGACGGGTTCCAGCCAGCCGAGCCGCTCGGCGAGGTGTGAGGCGCTGTTGATGAGGGTGGCGATGTGGGGAGAGGGGTTGGCGTCGTGCCACAGCAGTGACCAGGGATAGTGCGTGGTGGGTTCGATCAGGGGTCGCCAGGTGGTGCCCGGCCGGTTGGAGGTGCGGAAGGAGGAGGGGATGCAGTGCACGCAGCGGTGCTGGAGTACGAGGTCGGCGGCGGCGCGGGTGCTCTCGACGGTTCCCTCGTAGATGGTGGGCGCGAACCCTGACGACCGGCACAGCGCCATGACGAACTGGTTGAGCTCGGGCGTCTGGGATTCCTCGCCCAGCAGCAGCAGGTCGTCGGCGAGGGCGGCGACGGGGACGCCGTCCGTCATGTCGGCGAAGCGGTGGTCATTGGGCACCAGGACGCCGAGGGGATCGAGCCTGATCAGCTTGGACGTCACCTCGGCCGGGGTCTGGGAGGCGTGTCCGATGGCGATGTCCAGGCGCCCGTCGGC
>NZ_JBQHCV010000078.1:0-8451 GCF_052068215.1 Nonomuraea sp. H19
GCCTGGACGTAGTGGAAGCGGGCGATCGGGGTGTCGGCGTAGCGCGAGCCGACCTGGGCCAGGTACGGCGAGCGGAAGGCGCGGCCGTCCTCGGCCGGCTGCCAGCCGTACGCGCCGAGCAGCATCGCGGCCACCAGCAGCGCTACCATCGCCGCCAACCAGCGAGGCCAGCGTCGCTTGCGCACCGATGGAGCTGCGTTGTCACGTCGAACCATGGTGATCCTTGCCTTGGTCTGGGAAGTGTTCACGCGTCTGGACGGGCTGGTGCAATGGCCTGTGACAGGAGCAGACAGTGATCCGGCTCACACCGCGTCCGGAGGGCGCTCATCACGGCGAGCGTCGATTGGTGACGAATCCCTTCGACGCCCTGTGGTTCCGCCTGCTCCGGCATGTCGCCGAGCAGGACCCGGCCGGCGAGGCTGACCGGCGAGTTCACCCAGATCGCGCTCGGTTTCACCCGCGAGGACTTCTACCAGAATGCCTACTTGGGGTGCCGTCAGGAAGCGTTCGATGAGCCGCCAAGCCGCTCCTCAGGGCTGGCTGGACTTGGCGCCGGCGATCTGGACCTCCTCAAGGAGGTGGCTGAGCACACCCACTGCAAGCGGCGATCAATTGCGGAGTCGGTGCGGGAGAGCGGCATGCAACCTGGTCACCGCTAGATCAACACCGCGGCGAGGTCCGCCACTGTTCGGTAGTGGACACCGGTCATGCCGAGCGATGTGGCCGCCTCTACGTTCTCGAGCCGGTCGTCTACGAACAGGCAGCGCTCGGGTGCGGCGCCGGCGAGTTCTGCGGCGATCTCGTAGATGCGCTGGTCGGGTTTGGCTACCCCGACCGTGGCGCTGCTGACCACGGCGTCGGCGAAGTGGGTGAGTCCGATTCGGCCCAGGTGCTCATCCAAGGTGTCCGTGGCGTTGGTCACCAGCACCACCGGCACTCGCTCCTGTGCCTTCGCCAGCAGCGCCTTGACTTCCTCATCCACCGTGAACGGTACGGCGATGAACTCGGCGACCGCGAGCCTTGCCCGTTCGTCTCCGCCCAGGGCGACGACGACCGACTCCGCCCACTCCTCCTCACTGATCAGGCCGAGTGTGGCCGGCCCGATGAGGACGGGGTCGAAGGCGGTCCGCATCAGTGGCAGCCCGTAACGGGCCTCGATCTCAGCCTGAACGGCATGGTCGAACTGGCGGAGCACGCCGTCAAGGTCGCAGAGCACTGCGTCGAAAGGCATCATGGCCCTCCATTGTGCGGTGTGGCCCGGTGAGCGGGTTCCATTGGTCAGAATGGTTCGCCGATCGGGAGATCTCCGACCGACATTCACGCGAGTGATCATGTCGTACCTCGGAGCCTGCGTGAACCGGGGGCGGCGGGGGTTTCGTCGGCGGGAGCGCCGATCGGGCTCACCGAACCGTTGATCTTGCCGACGGGTGGGTGATATAGGTGGATCGGTGCGATTCCAAGGTGCGGCGGTGACAGCCCGCCGGTTCCACCGGTAGCGGCGGGACGACTCGGTGTGATTCCGGGCCACGCGGTGACACCCCGCCACCTCTCGGGCCCTGCTCACGGCCCCTGACTCCTTCGTGCGGCGAGGATCGTCCTTGCCGCTGTCGAGAGGTGGTGTCGGATGTTCACCGGGCACATCCAAGAAGTCGGCACAGTGGTGGCCGTCGACCAAGCTCGTATCGCGGTCAGAGCGCCCAAGGCCGCCGCGAGCGCGCTGGCTTCGATCTGCCTGAACGGCGTCGGGCTGATGATCGTCCAGACCGAGCACGAGACGGACGTACTGGAAGCCAGGCTTACGGCCGAGACCCGCCGCCGATCGACCCTCGACCAGATCCAGCCCGGCACGCGGGTCAACGTGGAGGCGCCTTTGGCGCTGGGCGACCCGCTCGGTGGTCACCTGGTCCAAGGCGCCGTGGATGCCGTGGGCAAGGTCGTGAGAGTCGACGACGAGGCCGGCGCACGGCGGCTGTGGATCAAGCCGCCGGAGCGTTTCCTCCCGCTGGTCGTCCCGAAGGGGCAGATCGCGGTCGACGGCGTCAGCCTGACTGTCGCCGAGGTGTCCCGCGACCGGTTCTCGGTGGCGCTGATCCCCGCGACATTGCAGGCCACCACGCTGGCGGAGCTGTCGGTCGGTGATCGCGTGAACCTGGAGCCCGACCTGCTCACCCGCCTGGTACGGCGCTGGCCGTCCGACCCGGGACAGGCGGTGACCGAGGTGGTCGCGGCGCTGCCGTGGGCGGGACGGGTCTCGGGCGGGGCCGGCGTGCAGAAGGCGGTGACGCAGCTCGCGTCCGGAGGAGCCGTGGTGATCTGGGATCCCGACCGGGAAGGTGAAGGCGACGTGGTGTTCGCCGGGGCGCGGTTGCGCCCGGAGGCGTTCACTTTCCTGCTCACCCAGGTCTGCGGCCATCCGACCGTGCCGTGCGCGCTCGAGGTCCTGGACCGTCTGGAGATCGGACCCATCCCTGGACCGGGGGATCGGCATGGCACCTGGCCGCACGTCCCGGTGGATCTGGCCGCCGGGACCGGCACCGGGGTGTCGGCGGCCGAACGCGCCGCGACCGTACGCCGCCTGGCCCACTCGGAGTCCGGCCCGGCCGACTTCCTCCGGCCCGGGCATGTCTTCCCGCTGGCCGCACGCCCTGGAGGTCTCGCCGAGCGCGCCGGTCACACCGAGGCCACCGTCGCCATGTGCGTGGCGGCCGGGCTACCGCCCGTCGGGGTGTGCTGCGAGGTCATGAACCCCGACGGAACCATGGCCAACGCCGCCGAGCTGGAGGTGGCCGCGCTGCGCTGGGGCCTGCCGCTCCTCGACGTGGACGACCTGAGGAAGCACCTGTGATCACAGCGGGCCGCGACCTCTACGACGATCCCCGCTTCTGGGAGGGCTACCGCCGGCTCAGGGATTCCGGCGCCGGGATCAACGACGCCATCGAGATCCCGGCCATGAGCCGGATTCTCCCTCCCGTGGCGGGCGCCGCCGTCCTCGATCTGGGCTGCGGGGCCGGCGCGCTCGCCCGCCGGCTGGCCGACGCGGGAGCGGCGCACGTCTTGGCGGTGGACTCCTCCCAGCGGATGCTGGCGCTGGCCACCCCGCATCCGCGAGTCCGCTACCTGCACGCTGACCTGGACGAGCTCACGCTGCCTGCCCGTTCCGCCGACCTGGTCGTCAGCAGCCTCGTCCTGCACTACGTCGCCGACTACCCGGGGCTGGTCCGGCGCGTCGCGCACTGGCTGCGGCCGGGTGGACGGTTCGTCTTCTCGATCGAACACCCGATCTGCACGGCCGCCGATCCGATGGCCGGATGGCTGAAGATCGGCGAGGGCACGGTCTGGCCGGTCGACGACTATGCCTCCGAAGGGCCCCGGACCCAGAACTGGATCATCGAAGGCGTGGAGAAACACCACAGGCAGCTGGCCACGCTGATCGGCGGCCTGCTCGACGCCGGCCTGGAGCTGACCGGCATCGACGAACCCGTTCCCAGCCCCGCCGCTCTCCAGAGCCATCCTCACCTGGCCGAACATCTCAGACGCCCGCCGCTGCTGGTGCTGGGAGCCCGGCGCGGGCACGTCGATCCCGCCGACGGAGAGGAATGACGGGGTTCGTGAACGCCAATCCGTACCAGACGATCGGCTTCGGCTACTCCCGCCACCGGCGCCCCGACCCCCGTATCGCCGACCAGATCAACCAGGCCCTGGGATCCGCTCAGACGGTGATCAACGTTGGCGCCGGAACCGGCTCCTACGAGCCCCGCAGCCGGCAGGTCACCGCTGTGGAGCCGTCCACGGTGATGATGCGCCAGCGTCCCCCCGGCTCAGCGCCGGTCATCCAGGGATACGCCGAGTGTCTCCCGTTCCCTGACAAGTCGTTCGACGCCGCGATGGCCATTCTCACCGTCCACCACTGGACCGACGCGGCCGCGGGCCTCGCCGAGATGCGCCGGATATCCGGCCGGCAGATCATCCTCACCTGGGACCCCGCTGTCACCGCACGATTCTGGCTGGTCGAGGAATACCTCCCGGAGATCGCCGAAACCGACGCCGGACTCGCCTCTCCCGACATTGTCCAGACCTGGTTCCGGCGCAACGGCGCACGGGTGAGCGTCGCTCCCGTGCCGGTGGCCGCCGACTGCACCGACGGATTCCTAGGCGCGTACTGGCAACGCCCGCACCGCTACCTCGACCCCCAGGTACGCGCCGCCATCTCCGCGCTGGCAAACCTCGACCAGCACCTTGTCGAGTGCGCGATGCGACGCCTCGCAGTCGACGTCGTCACCGGACGCTGGCATGACCGTCACCGCCGCCTCCTGGCCGTCGGCACCCTCGACTTGGGCTACCGCCTCGTCACAACCACTGACCCAGCCACGCCGACCAGCTGGACAGGAGGTCCTCTGCCGAACGTGACCTCAGCGCGAAGGTAGCTCTGCGTGGTGATGGTGACGGTGTTCTGATCTTGCTGGTGCGGGAGGCCGGCACAGATGAGGCGGGCGCAGTCGTCCGTAGTTGGATGGGGCCGAGGTGTGGGAGGGAACGCGATGATCGCGGTCGACGTGATGGACGGCATCGGGGTCGTACGACTGGCCCATGGCAAGGTGAACGCCCTGGATCTGGAGCTGTGCCGGGCGATCGAGCAGACAATGCGCGATCTGGACGACGAGCGGGGACCTGCGCGGGCCGTGGTGGTGACCGGAGCCGGACGGGTGTTTTCGGCGGGCGTCGATCTCAAGCGCGTCGTGGACGGCGGCGCCGCGTACGTGGCGGAGTTCCTGCCCGCGCTCAGCGGTGCCTTCCGATCCGTCTTCGACCTGGGCAAGCCGGTGGTCGCCGCGGTCAACGGGCACGCCATCGCCGGTGGCTGCGTGCTCGCCGCAGCCTGCGACCACCGGATCATGGCATCCGGGAGCGGCACGATCGGGGTTCCCGAGCTGCGGGTCGGGGTGCCATTCCCGCACTCGGCGCTGGAGATCATGCGGTTCGCGCTGGGCCTGGTCGGCGCGCGCCGTGCGATCTTCCACGGTGCCAACCACGAACCGGAGGCGGCCCTGGCCCTGGGCCTGGTCGACGAGCTGAGCGACCCGGACGCCCTGCTGGACCACGCGATGGCCGTTGCCGGCCGGATGGCCACCGACATCCCGGCCGACACCTTCCGCTGCACCAAGACGCAACTCCGGCAGGAGGTGAACGAGCGGCTCGATCGTGTTACCGAGCCGGCCACCGTGGAACTGTGGACGACGGCGGCAACCGACGGCCGGATCCGGGCCTTCATGGACCGGACGGTAGGTTCCGGAGCGGCCCTCCGTGAGTCCTGAAGGGATCGACTTGGGCAGAAGCGCGTGCGAACCCGCACCATAGCCGGACAGCCTGCAGGTCGCTGGCCGTGGCCGGCCTCGTCCGCCCTACCGGCGGCACCATGAGGAGGAGACATCGCCTTGCCGATCATTGATGTCTGGGCACAGCACCCGACGCGGCGCTTCATCCAACACGACATGTTCGACTCGCTGCGCAACTGGTCCGGCACCTCCCTGCCCCCCGACCAGCCGCCGCTCTCCGTCACCGTGGCAGCCATGGACGCGGCCGCCGTCGACCTGGCCCTGATCAGCGCTTGGTACGGGCCAGAAGGCGCGCTGATCTCCAACGACGAGGTGGCCGCCTTCGTCGCCGAGTCAGGCGGTCGCCTGGCCGGGGTCGCCTCCGTCGACCTGCGCAAGCCGACGGCGGCCATCCGCGAGCTCCGGCGGGCCGTCACCGAACTCGGCTTCAAGGCGTTGCGCATCGTGCCTTGGTTGTGGGAGCTGCCGCCCACCGACCGCCGCTACTACCCGCTCTACGCCGAATGCGTCGAGCTCGGCATCCCGTTCTGCACTCAGGCGGGCCACACCGGCCCGTTGCGTCCCTCCGAGCCCGGCCGGCCCATCCCGTATCTCGACCAGGTGGCGCTGGACTTTCCCGAGCTGACGATCGTGGCCGGGCACATCGGCTATCCGTGGACCACCGAGCTGATCGCGGTGGCCACCAAGCACCCCAACGTCTACATCGACACCTCCGCCTACACCGTTCGCCGCTATCCCGCCGAACTGGTCGCGTACCTGAAGAGCCACGGCCGGGGCAAGGTGCTGTTCGGCACCAACTACCCGATGATCACACCGCTCAAGGCACTGGACGGGCTGGATCAGCTCGGGCTGGATGAGGAGACCCGTGCCATGTTCCTCCACTGGAACGCCCGGCGCGTGTTCCAGACGCTTCACTGACGCGTACGGGAGCGAGCGGTCTGGCCCTGCTCCAGTTCATCCGTTCCCTGAGTTCGCGAGGAACTGGACGATCAGATCGGCGAGGTCGCCGGGTTGCTCCGCGACCATGTTGTGGCTTGCGGCCAGCTCAGTCACATGAACGGTGCCCGGGAGGTCGTGGAGGTCGCGCCGTACCCCTCGGCGGAAGGCCGCCATGAGTTCGCCGCCGTCCATTTCGGCCGGGTCCCGGTCGGCCAGGACGACCAGCGCGGGGCAGGTCACGCCGCGGAGCAGCGGGATCGCGTCACGGAACTCCGGCGCGTAGCGCACCGCCGTCAGGATCTCCGGGCCTGGCCGGAGGTAGCTGTGGCCGTTCCTGGTGGTCAGAGTCCGTTGGGGGAGCATGTGCGCCTGCTCGGCGGGGACCGGGTGGCTCATCGCCGCGGCCTGGGCGTCGAAGGCGGCCTGGAGTTGGTCGAGGGCTATTTCCAGCGCGTCCCGCGTCATACCCGGATAGTTGCCAGGGTCGTTCTCCGCGGATCTGAGGCCGTCGAGGTTGACGATCGCCGGGCATCTGGGGTGGTTTCGCGCCCACATGATGGCGAGCATGCCACCGAGCGAGTGGCCCACGATCGCGGGCGGTCCAGGCGGAAGTGCTTGACCACGGCCTCGAGATCGCCGAGAACCGCGTCCCATTCCCACGGACCGTCCCCGGACAGCCCGTGGCCGCGCAAGTCCACCGCCACGACCCGGTGCTTCCGCGCGAGGAGCGGCGCGAGGGTGTCCCAGGCCTTGAGCGTCCCGCCGAGGCCGTGAAGGAGTAGTACGGCGGGGCCGTCCCCGCCGTGGTCGCGAGCGGCGAGTGGGATGACGTGGTCAGTAATGGGGAAATCCGTTGCGGGGCGCTTGGCAGGCCGATCGCCGGCACGCGGCGGGTAGGGCGGGCCACCGTGTGCCGGTGCTCTCGCTCAGCCGCTGAGGAACGCGGCGAGGAGGGGGATCACCTGTGCCGGATCGTCTTCGTGCACGTTGTGCCCGGCGCTCGGAATCACCTTGACCTCCGCGCCGGGGATGCGTTCACCGTACTCGCGGGCGTAGGAGGCGGGCAGCCACTGATCATCCTGTCCCCAGACGATGAGCGCCCTGGCCGTGATCCGGCCCAAGCCCGAATCGATAGGGGCGTAATCCTGGCTGCGGACGAGCTTGACGAAGGCGTCTCGTTGTTCGGACCTGGACATCCATGCCCAATTCTCGTCGACCACCTCCGCGGTGACCCGTTCCTGGTGAGTGAACGCGGAGCGCAGGCTGGTCTCGAAGTCCGCGCGGCGCATCAACTTCACCACGGCCTCACCCACCACCGGCACGCCGAACACCGCCGTCTGCGAAGCCAGTTCCTTGTCCAGGCCAGGCGAGTCCAGGAGTACGAGCTTGTCGACCCGGTCGGGGTGGCGCTCGGCGAAGGAGAGGGTCCACGCACCACCCCACGAGTGACCGACCAGCGACGCCTTCGTCAAGCCCACCGCGTCGAGGAAGGCTCTGATGGCGTCCGCCATGGCGGGGATCGTGTAGGTGAAGTTCTGCGCCGCCCGGGTATAGCCCTGGCTCGGCAGGTCGACGGCGTAGACCGTGTGGTTCTTGGCCAGGGCGGGGATGGTGTCCCGATAGGAGTACTGCCACTGGGCGCCACCCGCGATCAGCACCACCGGTGCGCCTTGTCCGGTTTTGGTGTAGTGGAAGCGAGCCACGGGCGTGTCGGCGTACAGGGAGTGAACGCGGCTCAGGTACGGCGAGCGGTATCCCTGTACGGCGGGCGGCTGCCACACATACGCGATGAACAGGACCCCGGCCATCAGCAGCGCGACCAGGCCCGCCAGCCATCGCGGCCAGCGCCGCCGTCGGGCGGGCCGCTCGGCCGAAGCCGGCGGTGTCTCATCAAGTCTGACCATGATCTTCCTCAGTGTCTGCGAGGTCTTCACACATACCGGGACGTATGGGTATCGCCCGGCGTGACAAGTGCGACCAGTGACATAACTCACGCACCGTCCGGCGGGCGATCACGACCCCCCGACTGCCGAGGTGGTCTGCGGGGGCCATCGGGGTGAGGGACTTCAGCCGCTGATGACGACGCTCATGTTGCGTCCTCGGTGCCAGAGTCTTGCTGAGGGAGCAGGGTCTTCGCGGCGGTCCAAGCTCGGGCGAGTCCGAACTCGGCCAGGCCGCG
>NZ_JBQHCV010000079.1:0-8157 GCF_052068215.1 Nonomuraea sp. H19
GCCGCGCTGCTGGTGATCTTCGTCCCGCTGTCGCTCCGCGCCTACATGCGCAGAGGACGCTGAACGCTCCAGGCATCTGGAGGGTACCTCCACATCGACAGCTCCGGTAAAACCTTCACCGCCGCCAACGTGCTGGCCCTGGCAGCCGAAGGCAGGCTGAGCCTCGAGCTCGGCCACCGACACATCGGGTCGGAACCGGCGATAGCGGGCTACTTGCTCATCTGAGAGGAAATCCACAGGCATGAGCAGGCACGCTAGGGCGCTCGACCAGGGCGAACAGTCGTCGTCACTGCTCCTCCGGGCAGCTCCGGGGGCCGACGCTTTGTCCAGCACCGACGACGGTGACCTGGTCAGGGCTTTCCGGTGCCGTGGCGGCGGCGGCCGTGCACACGATCTGCTCGACGGCCAGGGTGGACAGTTCGCCGGCCGGCGTGGACAGGGTCACCACCAAAGGGCCGGCCGGCTTGGCGGTCACCGAGAACGGGCCGGCTTCGGGCGGGACGTCGGTGGTGAGTCCGTGCGCCTGTTCCTCCGCGGTGGGTCCGGCTGCCAGCAGCGCGAGCGTGTCCCGGAGGAACAGTCGACCACCGGGCCGCTTAACCGCGCTGAGTCGGCCGTTCTGCACCAGGTAGAGGGTGATCCCCGTGGTTGGTTCGACGCGTCCGCTCGGCGGGTCGCCGGCGCGGATGGCGTCGCTGGGTTGCACGCCGCAGCCGGCCACGGCGACGAGCGATATGAGACCCGCGGCGAGCACGCGGCGGGCGAGCCCGGTCCTCACTCGGGGCCTCCGTCCGGATCGTGTGCCCGGCGTGGCAGGCGCAGCGTGAAGATGGCGCCGCCGTCCGGGGCGTTGGTGACGGTGAGGTCGCCTCGGTGCAGGCGCGCGTTCTCCCGCGCGATGGCGAGGCCGAGGCCGCTGCCCTCGGACCTGGCCCGGGCCGCGCTGGCCTTGTAGAACCGGTCGAACACGTGCGGCAGCACCGCTTCGTCCAGCCCCGGTCCGTGGTCGCGGACCTCCAGAGCGATCCAGTGCGGGTCGGTGGAAAGCCGTACCGACACCGGTGGCTCGCCGTGCCGCAGGGCGTTGCCGACCAGGTTCGCGAGGATGACGTCCACTCGGCGTGGGTCCAGCCGTGCCGTCACCGCAGGTGGAAGTTCGGTGTGCACCTGCTCCGACCAGCCCCGGGTACGCAGGGTCGCGCGCACCAGCTCGGCCACATCGACCTCGTTCAGCGCGAGGGCCGCGACGCCTGAGTCGAACCTGCTGATCTCGATGAGGTCGTTCACCAGCCCGGTGAGGTTGAGCGTCTCCTGGCTGACCAGCCTGGCGGCCCTGCCGGCGGGCTCGGGCAGCCGGGCCGCCTCCTCATCCAGGACGTCGGCGACCGCGGCGAGCGCGGCCAGCGGGGTGCGCAGCTCGTGCGACACGTCGGCCACGAACCGGCGGGCGTCGGCCTCCATCTCGCGGAGCTGCTCGACGTGCCGTTCCAGCTCCGCGGCGGTGTTGTTGAACGTGCGTGCCACGTCGGCCAGCTCGTCGGAGCCGCGGACCGCGATCCTGGTCCGCAGCTCGCCCTCGCCCAGCAGGCGTGCCGCCCGGCCGAGCTCGCGCACCGGGCGCAGCACGCCACGGGTGGCCAGCAGCGCGAGGACGACCGCGAACGCCAGGGCGGCCCCGCCGATGAGCCAGGCGCGTGCGGCGAGCTCGTCGATGCTGAGCTGTTCGGGCATCAGGCTGCGCGCGGTGTAGACCTCGATGCCGGACACCCGCGTCCGGTCCCCCTCGACGATCAGCAACGGCGCGCCGATGATCAGGATGGGGTCGCCCTGCCACACCACGCGTTGCCACGCGATGTCGCCGTCGGCAACCATCCGCCGCAGCCCTTTGGGAATCACCCCGGAATCCAGGATCGGCGTGTTCCCGCCCGGCCTCCAGCGCCCCGTCGGCGGGCCCGGCGGCGGGCCAGGCGGCGAGCCCGCCAGCGAGTGCGCCTCGTGGTAGACGGCGAGCGCGGGGCGGTTCCCGTCGGTCATGGAGCCGGCGATCTCGTCGAGCTCGGCCTGGCCCGGCGTCGCACTCCGCAACGGGAAGAGCGCCTCCATGCGGCTTCTCATCGCCTGTACCGCGGCATCCTGGGCCCGCTGCAGAATGTCGTTGCGGGCCTGGACGTAGATCCCGCCGGCCACCGCCGCCGCGGTGACCACACACAGCAGTGCGAACGCGAACAACAACCGGGCACGCAGCCCCAGGGTCGGCCAAGGTGCCACCGCCCGGCTCACACCGGCCCGAACCGGTACCCGAACCCACGCACCGTCTGCACGTAGACGGGTGCCGCCGAGTCGTCCTCGATCTTCGCGCGCAACCGCTGCACGCACGCGTCCACGAGACGCGAGTCGCCGAAATACCCGTGCTCCCACACCGACTCCAGCAGCTGCTGGCGGCTGTGCACCCGGCCCGGCGTACCGGAGAGCTCGAGCAGCAGGCGCAGCTCGGTCGGGGCGAGGCTGACCGGCACGCCGCGGTTGGCGACCACCAGCCCGGCCCGATCGATGGTCAGGTCCCCGTGCCGCTCCAGCTCCGCCTGGTCCCGGCCGATCCGCCGGAGCACCGCGCGAATGCGTGCCTCGAGCACCCTGGGTTGCGCCGGCTTGACCACGTAGTCGTCGGCGCCCGCCTCCAACCCGGCCACCACGTCCATGTCGTCGCTGCGCGCGGTAAGCATGATGATCGGTACTTCACCGGCGGCCCGGATGCGGCGGCACACCTCGAACCCGTCCATGCCAGGCAACATCAGATCGAGCACGACGACGTCGGGAAGGTCCGTACGCAGCCGCTCCAGCCCCTGCTCGCCGGACTCCACCGCGCGCACCCGGTGCCCATGCCGGGTCAGGGCCAGCTCAAGGCCCTCCCGCACGGCCGGGTCATCCTCGATCAACAACACTCGCGACACGCCGCCGAGTATCACAGCACGCTCCACAACTCGCCCGCCGGTTAACCCCATCCACTGTCGGCCAGCCGTGTCCCCGCCTCGTCCGCGCCATGTCATGGCTGTGTCACGGTCGCGCCGACGGTGCCCGCCGTCGATAAACGGTGACATGCGGCGGACAACGCACGCATATTCAGCGCCAATCGTAGTTCGTCATGAGCGAACCACGCACCCTCCCACCTCGGCCCCGAGACCGGCTGTACGCCGCAGTCACGCTGGTGCTCGCCGTGCTCCTGCTGCCCGCGGCGTTCGTCCGCCATCCCGGCCGCGCCCGCGAACTGGCCTGCCGCTGGGCGTTGGGGATGCGATTCCCCGCCGAGGACCTCACCGGGCTCACCGACGGCGCCATGGCGGCGTTCACCGCGGCGCGCACCGAGGCGCTCTGGTGTCACGGCCAGCTCATCGGCCTCACCTCGGGATACCGCGATCCCCTTGTCCAGCAACGGATGTTCGAGGAGGAGGTGCGCCGCTCCGGCTCCCCGGCCTCGGCACGCATGCTCGTGTTACCACCGGCGGAATCCAACCACGTCAAGGGCATCGCGCTGGATGTGCGCCCCCACGAAGGCGCGCGCTGGCTCGAGGAACACGGCGCCCGCTATGACCTCTACCGCATGTACGACAACGAGTGGTGGCACTTCGAGTACCGCCCAGAATGCGGCGGCACGCCACCACGACGACGACCCCACCCCGGCGTGGGCTACGTAAGCGAGAACTGGGACCAGATGTAGCCCAGGTCCGGGTCCACCCATGTGTGCGATTTGGGGACGTTGACGGGTCTGCGCCCGAGAACCGAACCGTTGATCCGACCAGCGCGCCCAAGGGTTCGGCCCGGGCATTCAACAGCGGTATCGATTGGGCGTTCGGAAAGGGGTTAGGGGTATGTCATCGGGGAGTGACAACAAGTCCGGATTACTGGGCTGGCGCCTGCAAGCAGCGCGCGAGATGGCGTTTGTGGGGCGGGAGGAAGAGCTCGCGGTTTTCAACGCGGCGTTGTACGGCGGCGGCTGCAGCGTTCTGTACGTGCACGGTCCCGGCGGCATCGGGAAGTCGGCCTTGTTGCGGCGGTTCGCGCACGAGGCCGCGGTGGCGGGGCGGCCGGTGTCCATGGTGGACGGGCGCATGTTGGAGCCGTCGCCGGCGGCGTCCGAGGCTGAGGCCGAGCTGATGCTTCGCGATGCGGACGCGGTGCTGCTGGTGGACAACTTCGAACGCATTCAGGGCTTGGAGGGATGGCTGCGCGAGCGGTTCCTGCCGCGGGTGCCCATGGGGGCGCTGGTGGTGATCGCGGGGCGGAACCCGCCGGACATGCGGTGGCAGGCGGATCCGGGATGGGCGGGGGCGTTGGAGGTGCTGCCGCTGCGCGACCTGCGGGCCGGAGATGCGCAGGCCCTGATGGACTCCTCCGGGGTGCCGGCCGAGTTGCGCGAGCCGCTGCTGGCCTTCGCCGGTGGTCATCCGCTGGCGCTGCTGCTGGGGGCGGCCGTGGCGGTGAAGGACTGCGGGGCCAGCAGGCGGTGGATGCCGAATCAGGACGTGGTGGCCACGTTGCTGGATCAACTGGTGGGCGAGTTGCCCTCGGCGGCGCATCGGCATGCTCTGGAGATCTGCGCGCATGCGTACATGACGACGGAGGACCTGCTGCGTGCGGCCTTGCCGCAGGACGCCGGGGCGTTGTTCCGGTGGTTGCGGAGGTTACCGTTCGTGGAGTCGAGCAGCCTCGGGCTGTTTCCGCATGACGTGGTGCGGGAGCTGCTGGAGACGGACCTACGATGGCGGGATCCCGAGGGGTATGCGGTGATGCACGACCGCATTCACGCGCATCTGGCGGAGAGGGTGCGCACGGCGAGCGATGCGGACGTGCCCGCCGCCGTGGCGGCACTGCTCTACCTGCATCGCGGCAACGAGGCGCCGGCCGATTTCCACGGCCGCCACGACGAGGGCGAGTTCCAGGAAGAGGTGTTGCGGGAGGAGGACGTCGGCACGTTGCTCCGGGTGGCGACGACAGCGGAGGGTGCGGCGTCCGCGCGCTGCGCCGCCTTCTGGGCGGAACGTCAGCCGGAGGCGTTCCGGGTGTATCGACGGACCGAAACCGGCGAGCCCGTGGGTTTCTCCGCGTGGTTGCGTCTGGCGGAACTCGATGAGGAGGAGCTGACGGCCGATCCCATCGTGGCCATGGCGTGGGCGCATGCGCGGGCCACCACGCCGTTGCGCGCCGGGGAACATTTGGCGGTCAGCCGGCTATGGGCGCTGCCGCAGCATCGCGGGAATTCGCCGGTGATGGATGTGATCCGGTGGCGAATGATCGGCAATTGTCTGCGGGCCGAGCGGATGGCGTGGTCCTATATCGCGATACGGCATCCGGACCACGCGTGGGTGGAGCATCTGCAGCAGCACTACGGGATGCGTGGCATCGCAGAGCAGCCGCGGCTGGGGGATGACGCGTACACGCTGTTCGTTCATGACTGGCGCGCGGTGCCGGCGCAGGCGTGGCTGGAGCGGATGAACCGGCCGCTCGTCGAGGGCGTTGCCGACGGCCCGGGTGCCGCGACGGCGGAACTGGCGGTGCTGTCCCAGGCGGAGTTCGCCGAGGCGGTCCGCAAGGCGTTGCGCCAGCTGTCGCGGCCAGGCGCGCTGGCCGCTTCCCCCCTGACGCGCACCAGGCTGATCGCCGAGCGGGCCGGGCAGAACCCGGCCACGGCACTGGGTGCCCTGCTCCGCCAGGCGATCGACGACCTGCGTGCGGATCCGCGCTCGGTCAAGTTCCACCGGGCGCTGTCCGTCACGTTCCTCCGCAGCACGCCTACCCAGGAGCTGGCCGCGGAACGACTCGGCATCCCTTTCACCACCTACCGCCGCCATCTGAAGGCCGGCATCGAACGTGTCTGCGCCGACCTGTGGCACCGGGAGCTGTATCGGGGTTGAGGAACGAGCGGACAGCCGTTGGCGCTGAAGGAATTCACGCGTCACAACGGGCGCAGGTGCTCGATCGTGACGTGGTGCTGCTCGGTCAGCCGCTGGGCGATCAACGAGCGGTGGCAGGCCTCGGGGTCGCGCTCGACACAGAGCAGTGCTGCGGTCCCACTGCTCGGCAGCTCCGACACGATCGGCGTGAGGTCGGCGAGGTAGAGGATCTCGGTGGTGTAGCGGCGGGTGTACTCGGCAGCGAGTTCGCGGCGCGAGCGCTTGCCGACCCCTTGGCGGTCATCCTCGGCGTACTGGAGCCGGCGTAACTCGGTGGTTGGGGCGAGCTCGGGATGGTGCTCGTAGGCGATCCGAGCATGGGCGAGGGCCGCCTGCAGCCGGCGTGAGTTCGCCCAGGCGTACTCGGGTCCGCGGACACCGCGGCGCTGGCGTACGTCGAGCAGCAGACGAACGTCCGCGTGCCGCAGTCGTTGCAGGAAGGATTCGCCGTCGAACCCATAGACGCCGATTGTCACCATCCTGAGCACTGGAAATCACCCACCTGTCTACTACTCGTGCCGCCTCCGGCAACCTCTGCCGGAGGCGGCGAGGTCGCATCACGCGACGGCGGTCCCCTCAAGTTCGACCATCAGGTCGGGGATCGCCAGCCGTGTCACCCCGAGCATCGTGGTGGACGGTGCCACCCCGGCGGCGCCCAACCGTGACGCCAGCACGCCGTAGTGCTCGAAGAGCCGATCGACGTCGGTGGTGTAGACGTTGAGCCGGACGAGGTTCGCCAGGGACATGCCGGCCTCGCCGAGCACGGCCTCCAGGTTGTCGAGGCTCAGCGCCAACTGCGCCGCCATGTCATCGGTATGCTGGGGCTTGCCGTCGCCGCTCATCGCGGTCTGCCCGGCGCAGTAGAGGGTCCGGGTGTGCCCGGAGACGATCTCACCCTGGTTGTACCCCATCTCCACCGACCACGCCCACGGGTTGACTGCCGTTCGCTCCATTGCCACATCAGCTCCATTCGATTCGTCGACATTACGTACGTCGATCGGCTCGGTAGCCGTCGCGTTGATGAGCCTCCCAGCGAATCACGACATCCTGTGTCGTGTATTTCGGTAAAGTTCTCGCATGCGCGCCGACCGGTTGGTCTCGCTGGTGCTGCTGCTGCGGCAGCACGGTCGGCTGTCCGCGCCCGCGCTGGCCCGCGAGCTGGAGGTATCCACCCGCACCGTGCTGCGCGACATCGAGGCGCTGTCCGCAGCCGGCGTCCCGGTCTACGCCGAACGCGGCCGGCACGGCGGTTTCGCGTTGTTGCCCGGTTTCCGGACCGAGCTCACCGGACTGAACCCCGACGAGGCCCTTGCCCTGCTGGTAGCCGGATCGCGGCGCGGCGCGCAGGCATTCGGCCTCGGCTCGGCGCTCGCTTCGGCGATGCTCAAGGTGGTTGACGCGCTGCCCGAAAGCTATCGGGACACCGCGGCCGGCGCGGCCGAGCGATTGCTCATCGACCCGGAGACCGACCTCCTCTCGCGTCGGCTGGTCGATGAGGAGGTGCCTGACGCCATAGCGGCCGAGGTCCTGCGCGCGGTGTTCGCCGGACACAAGCTGCAGATCCACTACGCGGCTGTGGACCAGACCCCGAAGTGGCGCACGGTGGACCCGATCGGCCTGGTCACCATACGCGACCGGGGCTACTTGCTGGCCACGAGGTCTGGCGCGGACCGCACCTACCGGCTGTCCCGGATCTTGGCCGCCAAGGAACTCGCCGAACCCGCACAGCGACCAGACCGGGTCGATCTGGACCGGGCCTGGCAGGAACGCAGCACGCAGTTTCGGACCGGCGGCGAGCAAGTCACCGTGCTGGTACGGGTGCACCCGGCACGGCGGGAGGACCTGGTGGGCACCGCGCTGGCCGTCCGCGCCGAAGAAGCCGACTCAGACGGCTGGCTGCGGCTGGAGGTGAACTTCCAAGATCCGAGACATGCCGAATGGGCGCTGTGGCAGCTCTCCACGAACGCGGAAGCCCTGGCCCCGCAGTGGTTGCGCAACTCCCTGCACAACCGCGCCGCCGCGATCGCCGCCCGCTACGAAGTGTCATCCTGAGAGTTGTCGCCTTCTGCGGGCCGCCGCCGACGCGATTCGGACCGCTCCATACTGGTAGGTGTGCTTTCGTAGGTGAGTAGCGGATCTGGCTCAAAGTCCGTGAAGCTGGTCACGACCTGTGATCACGTCGTCGGCGCAGGCGGTCGTCAGGTGATCG
>NZ_JBQHCV010000080.1:0-7299 GCF_052068215.1 Nonomuraea sp. H19
CCACGCTGACCACAGCGAGGAAACGACCTCCAGCCGAATCCCTCAGCCGACCAGCTCAAGGTCGAGAAAGATCGAGGTTAGCGACGAGTAAGTCCCGAGTCGGCTAGGTCATCGCCTCAAGTTTCCTGCGGCCCGGCGAGACCTTAAACCCTGATCAAGTTCGAAGAACCCTCAAAACCGGGATGTTGCAGTTATTCCGGTATGAGTCTGGCGGTACCCGCTCATTGCCAGGTGGTGTCCGGCATGTAGACGCCCGCTATCTGTCGTTTCTGTACGGAACGGGAGAAGGTGTGCCCTGATGCCATGTCTGCTTCGAGGACGAGGCAGGCCAGCGGCTGGGGTCACCGAAGGGACGCGCCTGGGCACTCGTCGGCGCCCACCCGGCGGTTAGCCTCGATTCGTCAGAGGGTTGTTCAGGTTCATGGAGTCCGCAGCCTTGCCCGTAATGTCCCCGGTGCGGTTGGGGCGGGCCGTCGCATGTCGCTGCGGGGGCGCCGGGTTCCACGGGCCCGGCTGGGCTCCTTCCTGATCGTTGAAGCGGGGAGTCCGGGCTCTCAGGCGGGAACCGGCAGGTGAGTGAGGCGCTGCCAGGCCAGGACGAATGCCTGGGCCCAGGGCCAAGTGCGCTCGATCCGCAGGTGCCGCCTCCGGGCGTGGGTGGACAGCCGGGCGGGCAGATGGTAGAGCCGGTAGCGCATGGTGTCCGGCTCGGCGCGCTCCAGATCGTCTTGATCGTGCAAGACGAGCAGGCGCAGCCAGCAGTCCAGGTCATGGCCGAGATTGGCGGCCAGCACCCAGCCTTGCAGGGCGAAGTCGTCCACGCCCAGCACGGCCGGGCCGGTCTGGAGGACGGGCTCGGGCAGGGCGCGGATCAGCCTGATCAGCGTCATCCGGCTGACCGCCAGGGCCAGCCGTGCGGCCAGGCGGGCACCGGCGCGGCCGCCGAGGGCCAGCGCGATCCCCCGCAGCGCCTGTCCGGCCACAATGCTGCGACGGCCATAGCGGATGGTCAGATTCGGCACCTGCTCGGCGAAGGTGTGCCTGTCGCACGCGTCGTTGGAGCAGAAGAACCGATGAACCCGCAGGTGGATCAGCACCTCCTGACCGCCGGCCGCGGTGTCGAGCAGGCGCCGCTCATAGTGGCTGTGCTTGCGCCGTGACGGTGTCCCGCAGCTGGGGCAGTGCGCCTCAATCGTCATGGTCCTAGCCTTGATCCGCACCGACGCACCGGTATGGAACACCTGGTCAACGCACACGTGAGCCAGATGGGGCAAGAAGAGAGTCAGCAGCTCCTTGATCGACACACGACGATACTGATGATCAAGAAGCCAGCTACCGGCCAGAACGCTCGAACCGTGACCTACCCGACCGACGGCTCACGGAATGTGTGCCTGAGCCGAACTTCTCCAGGTGGGTGGCCGGCCTGATCCGGGCTGGCGGGCATGAAATTTCCAGATAACCGGACATTCGACGTCCGGTCGGGCGGTCAGGTCCGGCCAGAGTGATTGCGGAGGTGCGTACCGACCGCGCTTGTCGGTCAGTTGTGACAGTGATCGGCTTGAGTGAAATCGATGCCGGTGAGGATGAGCAGCACTACAACGGCGTGGGCCCCCGCACGATCGAGCGGGCTCTGGCCTCGGTCGTGGCCCACACCGCGTAAGCCGCTGCTGCCTCGCCGGTCCCGGCTGGGTCATGTCACGTAAAGTTTCCCGGGACCGGAAGCATTTCTGGGTCAGGTCGCGGCGCGGTCGCCGAGCGGGCGGCGGCGCAATGCGGGGTCGGTCAGGGGGGCGGGGCTCCAGAGACCGACAGGGTGGTAGACGTTGGTGCCGGGCGGCACGAGCTCGTCGATCCGGTCGAGCACGGTGTCGTCGAGCACCAGCGAGGCGCCCTTCAGCAAGCCCTCCAACTGCTCCATCGTGCGCGGGCCGAGTATGACCGAGGTGACCGCCGGGTGTGACGCGACGAAGGCGACGGCCAGCGTCGGCAGGGTGCAGCCGAGCTCGTCCGCCAGTTTCACCAGCTCCTCGACGATCTCCAACTTGGCTGCGTTAACCGGGATAGACGGGTCGAACCGTTCTGGCGCGTGCGCAGCGCGGCCCTGCGACATGTCGACCTGCTGCCCCTTGCGGTAACGGCCGGTCAGGAACCCCCAGCCCAGCGGGCTGTAGGTGAGCACGCCCATGCCGAGCCGCTGCGCCGTGGGAAGGACGTCGGCCTCGATGCCGCGGGCCAGGATGTTGTACGGCGGCTGCTCGGTGCGGAACCGGTACAAGCCGCGCTGCCGGGCCACATGGTAGGCCTCAACCGTCTCGTGCGCTGGGAAGGCCGAGCTGCCGAAGGCCCGGATCTTGCCCTGCCGGACCAGATCGGTCAGTGCGGAGAGGGTCTCCTCGATGTCGGTCCGGTGGTCGGGGCGGTGGATCTGGTAGAGGTCGATCCAGTCGGTGCGCAGCCGCTTGAGACTCGCCTCGACCTCGCGCATGATCCAACGCCGCGAGTTGCCGCTTCGGTTGGGTCCTTCCCCCATCTGGAAGTGCACCTTGGTCGACAGCACCACCTCGTCTCGCCGGCCCTGCAGCGCCTTGCCCACGATCTCCTCGGACTCGCCCGCCGAGTACATGTCGGCGGTGTCGATGAAGTTGATCCCGTGGTCGAGGGCGGTGTGGATGATGCGGATGCTGTCATCGTGGTCGGGGTTGCCGGCCGAGCCGAACATCATGGTGCCGAGGCAGTGGGTGCTGACCTCGATACCAGTGCCGCCGAGGATGCGATATCTCATACTTCGGAACCGTAGAATCTAGAGCCGACTCTAGGTCAAACTGGGCCACATGTCGGGTTTGAGCATCGGCCAGGTCGCCGAACGCACCGGGCTCAGCGTGCACACACTTCGGTTCTACGAGCGGGAGGGGTTGCTGGCCCAGCCGGTACGGCGGGGCACCGCAGGGCACCGGGTCTACAACGAGGGTGACGTCGACTGGCTGGGCGTGTGCATCCGGCTCCGGGCCTCCGGCATGCCCCTGACCGACATTCGACGCTACACCGAGCTCGTTAGGGCGGGCCAGGGCAACGAGGTGGAACGGCTGGAGGTGTTGCGCGAACATCGGGAACGGGTGCTCGCCCAGTTGCATGAACTCAACGAGTGCCTCAAGCTGATCACCCACAAGGTAGCCATCTACGAGGGCCGTCTGGGTTTGCGGGACAACGTCACAGATTGTGCGCCCTGAGCCTATTGGGGGCAAGCAGACCCGCGTAGGCCCGACGGGTGCTGATACTTCTCATCGACGAAATCAGGTCAGGGCGACGACGCCCTTTCCGGCGAGGGCTTCGGCCAGGCGGTGGGATTCGCCGTTGGTCTCGACCATGTGCGCGTAGTGCACGTTCGTTCGCGCGGGCCATCTTGGCGCGGATCCGCGGAACTGGAGCGCAGGTCCGTGGTGGTGGGCACCAGATCGGCTTTCACGTGGCCATTGACCAGGATCTCCGAGGCTCTGGCACAAAGATCGTGAAGAGGTGGCCGATCGTGATCAGGGTCGCGTGTGCGGCCGGTCGAGCTCGGCGATGCTCCTATGTCGTCAAGCCGCCATGGCCATCTTGTGGTCACTCGTCTGGGAGGCGGTGGTGTCGGTGCGCTTGAGGGTGCGGTAGACCACGTCGGAGATGCGTCGGCGCAGCAGGCGGACGGCCTCGGTGCGGGTCTTGCCCTCGGCCATCAAGCGCTCGACGTAGGCCTTGCCCGGGCCGACGCCACGCGTCTGCGTCACGGCGATCATGTGCAAGGCCGAGTTCAGCCGCCGATTGCCGCCGCGGTTGAGGCGTACCCGGCTGCTGTTGCCCGACCAGACCGGGATGGGCGCGGTGCCGGTGAAGCGGGCGAAGGCCGCCTTGGACCGGAAACGGTGCACGCCCGCGGTCTCCCCGATGATGGTCGCCGCGCCGAGCACGCCACACCCCGGGATGGCCAGCAGTTGTGGGGCCAGGGTCTGGACGAGCTTGCGCAGCTGGCTCTCCAGCTGGTTGATGCGCACGGTCAGCTGTCGGCAGCGTTCCAGCAGTTCACGGGCGAGCTGGGCGACAATGCCGGGCATGTCAGCCAGGTGCTGGCTGAGCCGGTCTTGCACACATCGGCGGCGCAGCCCTCGGGAGGGGATTTCCAGCTCCGGGTCGAGTTCGTGCAGGTGCCAACGGAGCTGGCTGCAGATCCGGGTCCGCTGAGTGACCAGGTTGTCGCGATAGTCGGCGAGTAACTTCACTTCTCGGGAGGGACCGTCCAGATGCGCCATCGGCAGATCCGGCTCGCGCAGCGCGACCCGGGCCACCGCCAGCGCGTCGATCGGGTCGGACTTGCCACGTTCCCGGCCGGAGCGGCGTTGGCCGGCCATCAACTGGGTGGTGACCCGCACCACTCGATGACCGGCCCGCAGCAAATCGCCTTCCAGGCGGCGGCTCACATGCCGGCAGTCCTCGATCGCGAACAACACCGTGGGCCATTGCGCGGCCCAGGCCGCGATGTCGGCGTGTCCCTCCGCCATGGCACGGACGGTGCGCTCGGCGAGCTTGCGGCCGACCTGATCGACGGCGACCAGGGTGTGAGTGCGCTTGTGGGCATCGATGCCGATGACGACCAACCGTTCCTCCCGACGACTCTTCTACCAGGCAGCTTGGGTCCATACCGGTCTGGTGGGCACGCCTAAATCGAGCCGGGGGCACGCTCCTATCAAGCCACACCAGGCGGCAGGACCCCGCCGGGCCGCACATCGGGACAAGCCACCAGCAGCTGGCTGGGGCAGCGAAAAAACGAGCGAACCCGACGGGGACGACATCGATGATATTTACGCGAAGAAAGCCGAGGCGGCCTTCAGGATCTCGTTGGCCCGGCGCAGCTCGGCGTTCTCCCGCCGCAGCCGCTTCGCCTCGGCCGATTCATCGGTGGTGGTGCCCGGGCGGATGCCTTCGTCGATCTGGGCTTGGCGGATCCACTTGCGCAGCGTCTCGGCGGTGCCGATGCCGAGTTTGGCGGCGACCGCGTTGATCGCGGCCCACTCGGTCGGGTAGTCCGGGCGGACCTCGGCGACCATCCGCACCGCGCGCTTACGCAGCTCGGCCGGGTAGGGGGACTTGGCTGCCATGACTCGATCCTCTCAAGGAAACGAGCCTCCAGCGAAGTCGGGGCGCTTCACGGCGGTGGCGTCGTCGACGGGGCCCAGCCGCACCACGTCCAACAGCGCCGTCCACGAGCTACGGCCCATCTCCAACGCTGCGACGAACGAGTACGGCCAGCCCGGGATGAACTGCGAGGCACTCTTGGCCCGGCCGTACACATGGCAGAACAACCGCTCGGCCGAGCACGCGGCATCCGAGCGCAGCCACGGCGACACATCCACCGCCAGTACGATCCGTCCGTCCGGCCAGCGCGGTAACGGTAATTTGGCCAGCACCTCACGCAGCTGTTCCACCTCGATCCGGCCGTGGTTGAGCCCGCTGTACAAGGCGCCGTGTCCGCGCCGGTACTCCGGCGACAAGGTCAGATCCACCGGCGAGTGCACCGGCCCTGGCTCGCATAACAACGCCTCGGTCAGCTCGAACAACGCATCGGCCCGCGCACGAAGGCAGGCGTAGACGTCGTTCCGGAACCGGGACAACACCCTGGAGGACTCGACCCAGGCGGCATCGTTCAGCAGACTCACCCTCACGGCCTTGTAGTGATCAGCAGCGACTCGACACCGCACATGATCACTCAAGGCCGTCTTGCTGTCCCCCAAACGATCAATCCACCGCTCAACACAACGATCCGGAGGATAAAGAACAACCTAAGAGCGTGTTTGAGAAGATCAGCTTGAGGGGGTGGAGTAGTGACACTTCAAGGAGTCGCATCAGCCCACGGAGCCGGTTGGCAGGCTGCGGACATGTTCGGGGAGCGCGCATGGCACGTATGCGGCCACCGTGGTCGCAGCGTCGACCATCAGGAGGCTGAGGCCTCCCTGACCGCGGCGGACAGCCAGACGGTCAGCCCGGTGAGGGTCACGATGGCGATGACGATCAGTGCAGGAAAGTACCAACCCGGGAAAAGCGGCCCGAGATCGGTATCGCCAGGAGAATAAAGCACGATCGCGTAAGTGATCAGTACGGCCAGGACGAGACTCATCAGGTAGACCATGCCGGCGGCCGTGCACAGCACGAGGCCGCCGGCGGTGGATCGGCGATTCAGCCAGCCCCCAGTGCGGCGAGCACGGCCGCCTCGGCGGCGAGGATGAGGGCGATGGCGCCCACCCATCCCCTCACCGATTCGATCGCCCCGTCCAGCTGGCCTGGCAGCAGGTCGTTCCAGCCTTCGTGCCCGGGGTCGAGCCCCGCCTGGGCGGCCAACTGGAGCGCGATCAGGTTCACTCCGGCGTACAGCAACGGCGCTGCCAGAGCGCACAGCAGAGCGGGCCAGCGTTTCAGGTGTCGCAGATCCATGATCGATTAGATGGCCGATTCACACTGAGCGTTCCGCGACGGATCACCTCCAGCCGCCTGAGATGGTGATCATCTCTGTCAGTTGCAGATGTAACGGGCCTGGCGTTGGGCGGGTCCGCCGCGAGTAAGGCGACGGGCAATACCGGCGATGGCGGCCCAGCGGATGATCGCCGCGGACACCGCGGGATCGCGTTCGTAGTCGCGAGCCAGACGGCGGCAGGCGGTCAGCCAGGCCAACGTCCGCTCGACCACCCACCTGCGTGAGAGGACGTTGAACCCACGCTGGGCAGCGGGCTTGCGCACGATCTCCAGGGTGGTGCGCAGCGTGTCGTGAGTCCAGTCCACCAGCCGTCCGGCAAAACCCTGGTCGGCGAAGACATACCGGATCGGGGTGGTCAGGTACGTCGACAGCAAGGTGGTCTTGGCGCCGTCCCGGTCTTGCCGGCTTGCAGCCATCACTGCGACCGTGACCAGCAGGCCGCTGGTGTCGGTGACGATGAACCGCTTGCGGCCGTTGATCTTCTTGTTCGCGTCGTAGCCGCGACTGTCACGGCTGACCGTGTCGGCGCCTTTTACGCTTTGCGAGTCGATGATCCCGGCTGACGGCTCATCGGCGCGGCCGGCCTGCCGGCGGGCCGACCTGCGCAATTCGGTCAGCAGCATCTCGGTGACGCCGGCTTCTTCCCACCGCTGGAAGTACCAGTACACGGTCTGCCATGGCGGCAGGTCGGTGGGCACCGCCATGGACAGCCGGAGCGCACCAGGCACTTCCCCCTGGTTGGTGGACACGCTGATACTGGATCTTGCTTGATCCGGAGGAAGCGAGAAGACCGCCGATGG
>NZ_JBQHCV010000081.1:0-7131 GCF_052068215.1 Nonomuraea sp. H19
GAGCGGCTGAACGGGCCGGGCTGGGGGAGGCCGGCATCCGGCCGCACAGCCTGCGCGCCGGTGGCGCGACCGGCGCCTACCTCGGTGGCGCGGACCCATTGGTGATCGGCCGTCACGGTCGTTGGCGCGACGGATCTCGCACCGTGCTGGGCTACATCCGCGGTATCGACCGATGGGCGCACAACCCCATGAACGGCACCGGCCTGTAGCGCCGCCGTTTTTGGACGGGGGTTTCTGGACGGTATCGGTGCTGGTCGCTACGGTGTCCAGAAAGGTAAACGTTTCTGGACGCCGCCGGAGGTGGCCTTGATGACCGTCTGGGCGTACGCGAGAGTCTCGACCCAATGATCAGAATCCGCAGCTCCAGCTCGACGCCCTGGCGGCCAGCGGCTACGACGAGCTGGTGATGGAGAAGGAGTCCGGCAAGCGCGGGGTCGCCCGGCCCGAGTGGGAGGTGCTGCTGTCACGCCCGCAGGCCGGAGACACCCTCAAGTTCTGGAAGTCCGATCGGTGGGGCCGCTCGGCCGGGCACGTGCTGACCACAGTCAACGAGCTGCGCGAGCGCGGCGTGAAGGTCGTGTCCCTGACCGAGAACTTCGATCTGGACAGCAAGGAGGGCCGGTTCATGTTCGCGGTCCTGGCCGCGGCCGCGGAGTACGAACTGGAGCTGCGCGCCGAGCGGCAGGCCGAGGGCATCGCCGCCGCCAAACGCCGCGAAGCCACCGGCGCCATGCTGCCCGGCAAGAAGAAGACCGGCCGGCCGCGCGCTATCGGCCCCGCTGAACTGGCCACGCTGCGCCGCCTGGTCGACGACGGGGTCAGCGTCACCGAGGCCGCCCGCACCTTGAAGATCGGCCGCTCCACCGCCTACGAGGCCCTGGGGGACGCGTACACCCCGGAGTCCTCACCGTAAGCGAACCGAGACCTTCAGATTCCTCTCAAGGGCTTCGTCGGCCGCCGATCAGCGGAAACAGTGTTCATGATCCACTCAAGGTGGGTTTTGGGCTTATGTGGGCTGACCCCCAACAGGCCCTAGCAGACCCGCGGCCCCGGACGAAACGCCCGGGGCCTACCGGTAGCAGGTGTTATCTTTGGTGACTCTCAGTCGTACGCCAAGTACTTCAAGTAGCGTGAGCGGCTACTTGACGCACAGTATCTGGGGGTCCGTACGGCATATTGGGCAGGTCAGGCGCGGTCGAGCGGCACTACCGGGCTGAACGAGCGGTGGCCGCCGATGAGTCGGTGTCGTGGCGCCGAGATCCTGACGGTCATGCTCGACGCCCCGGGAATCTACTTAAGCGCGGCCCTACGGTCTAGGGCTTGCCGCCGCGCAGCAGGGTCTCAATGCCGACCTCAAGATTGCTCTTGGCCATGAAGGTCTCGATGGTGGCGCCGGCGAGCTGGTGGGCGATGGCCAGCGCGGCGTTGGTCTCGCTGGTGATCTGCTCGACCAGCGCCTGGCAGCACTCGACCCCGCGCCGCTGGTCCGCGGTCAGGCCGGGCTGGCGCCCAGCGGCGGCCCTGCCCGGCGCACAACTCGTTGACGGCGGTGGTCTGGGTGAACACCGTCTTCACCCGCGCCACCGTGGCGTCGTCTAGTACGTACGGCCAGGCCGCGTTCCAAATGTGGCCTTCTGCTCGGCCACCATCGCGATGCCGCCGGCGATGTGGTCGGTGGGGACGGCGAGCAGGCCCGGCTGAACGGTCAAAGGTCGAGGGCGACCAGATCGTCCGGGGTGAGCTCGATAGCGGCCGCGTTCAGGTTCTCTTCCAGGTGGGCGAGCGACCCTGTGCCGGGCGTGGGCAGGATGACCGGCGAACGGTGGAGCAGCCACGCCAGCGCCACCTGCGCGGGAGTGGCCCCGTGGCGCCGGGCGACCTCCGGCAGGTCGGACCGGGCCAGCGCGCCGTTGCCCAGCGGGAACCATGGCAAGAATGCGAGCCCTCGCTCCTGGCACATCTCCAGCACTGGCGTGGACTCGCGATCCAGCAGGTTGAAGCGGTTCTGCACCGAGGAGATCGGTGTGATTTCCAGGGCCCGTTCCAGTTCCTGCGCGGTGACCGTGTCGAGCCCGATGTGCCGGATCTTGCCCTCGGCCCGCAGTTCGGCCAGCGTGCCGAGTTGGTCGGCCAGCGGCACGTCCGGGTCGATCCGGTGGAGTTGGTAGAGGTCGATGGTCTCGGTCTTGAGCCGGCGCAGGCTCGCCTCGCACATGACGCGCAGCCGCTCTGGCCGTCCGTCGATGTGCCAGAGGTTGGGCCCGGTACGGACGACGCCGCCCTTCGTCGCCACCACCAGATCGTCCGGGTACGGGTGCAGCGCCTGCGCCACCAGCTCTTCTGCGATGTCCGGGCCGTAGTTGTCGGCCGTGTCGATGAGCGTCACTCCGCGTTCCACGGCGCGACGCAGCACGGTCACGGCCTCTTCGGGCTCCAGACGTGGTCCCCAGTAGCCGAGCCCGGTCAGCATCCCGGTGCCGTACCCCAGCCGCCGCACCCGCAGCTCACCCGCGATGTCGAAACTCTGACTGATCAATGGGGGTCGTCCTCTCAATAGCTGTGGTCGGCGGTGACCTCGGCGGAGGCCGACACCGCCCGTTCGGCCCTGCCGCCGCCCAGCCCGAGCAGGATCATGGACAGCGTGTCGACGATGGTGAGGTGGGCGAGACGGCTGGCCACCGCCTCCATCCCGAAGACGAGGTCCTGCCCGCCGCCGAGGAGCACCCACGTGCTCTCCTCCGTCAGCGGCGAGTCGGCGTAGCTGGTGATCGTCACGACCTTCGCCCCAGCGGCACGGGCGCGGCGGGCGGTCTCGACGGTGGTGCGGGTGGCCCCGCTGTGGCTGATCGCCAGGCAGACGGACCGCTGTGGCAGCAGCTCGGCGGCCAGGTGTGCGGTGAGCGGGTCGGGCGGCAGGTCCACCGGCAGGCCCAGGGCTCGCAGCCGGTAGGCGGCGTCGACGGCGATCGCGCCGGACAGGCCGGTGGCCGCCATCAGCACCCGATCGGCCCCGCTGAGCGCTTCGGCGGCGGAGCGCAGGTCGGTGCGCGAGAGCGTGGCAGGGAGCCCGCCGAGCGCTTCCTGCGCCGCCCGGACGGTGGCGGTCAGCGGGTCGAGCTCGTCTCGTGGCTCCGGCGGCGCCTCACGGGCGGCAGCGATCTTCAGCTCCTGGTAACCGCCGAACCCCAGCCTCCGGCACGACCGCACGACGGTGGACGCCGACGTGCCGGCCAGCCTGGCCACGTCGCTGACGCTCAGGTGGACGAGCTGGGCGCCCTGGTCAAGCACCACGTGCGCGACCCGCGCCTCGGCGTCGTGCAGCCCGGAGAGTCTCGCCCGCACGGTCGCACCGAGAGAATTCTGTTTCATCCATGGACAATATCAAGGAATCAAATTCCGTCTCTTGGTAGGGTCGCGGCCGTGGCCGATACGACCGCTGCCGATCTGGACCAGTTAGAACATGACCTTGTCGAACTGCTGACCGCTGCCGGGTTCCCTCACGCGGACGAGAACGTCAGCGGCTTCTCCTTGACCCGTGACACCCGATCAATCCATGTGGGCTGGTGCCTCTTTGAGGCCATGCTCATCGGCCTCGACACAGACCACCCGATGGCACGCTTCGAGCTCGACGTGGTGAACGCCACGCTCAAGGCGTTCGCTGACATCCTCGCCATGGCCGGCTACACGGTCACCCTCAGCCTGCCCGACAACGACGAGGATCGGGATCTGCAGCTCAAAGTTATCGCCGGCCCCAGCCGCTCCGGCTGACTGCTTTAGTTCATGATCAGGCCCAGCGGAGGCGACGCGAGATGGCGGCGAACATCGGCGAGCGTCGCGCAGCTCGGTGATGCTGACCCAGGCACGTAGTCGACGTCACCGGTCGTCTCGAAGTGCGCCTGCGCCTGCGAAGCGAGGCGGATCTTCTCCGCCACCGCTGATGGCGCGCCATAGCCGTTGTCACGGGGCAGAGGGACGCGGGTGTTCGGCGGTTCCGTCGGTGGCACAACGCCCGCGCATTCGCGGGCTCGGGATCCCCTCTGAAACCGAACCCGCCCCGACACCTGCATACCAGTAGTCGCCTGATCGCTACAGAGGGAATCGCTGCTGACGGCCGCCTCGATGATCAACCGGAGCTGCAGACGTGAGCGGACTACTTGCGTTACGTGCCTTAACGACCTTCAAGCCGTTGACCAGCTACTTCGCTTGAGGACCCCAGATAACGATCGGCGTTGTTCTCTGAGGAAATAGTCCCCGTACCCCGTCAACCCGCGAACCGGGCGGGAGGGGCGCAACGGGCGACCTGAAGGGCGTAAGAAGAGGCCTCGACCGCCGGCGCGTCGTACGTGAGCGGTGGCCGTCCCGATGGCCTTCACCGCCATCGCCAGCCTCGCGTTCGACGCAACATGCTGTGAAGCTCAATCAACGTGCCACATGTGAAGGAAAAGATCATTTCTCGGTGACCTGCGAGAACAGGGCAACAATCAAGATAACGATGGGCACCGCCACCAGAAATCCATGAGGGCCTGGCAGGGACGAATCCGAGGATCAGAAAATTGGCAGCCCCACCCGGCCCGCAGACTGATCTCCCATGCGCGACGGCCTTCGTCACGCCTCGGAGCGCACGCACGAGCCCTTGGTGGAGTGTTCCGAGTTCATGCGAACCTTCGCGGTCCCGGGGCCCACCGCTGCCCGGCCTCACGCCGGGCGCTGAGGAAGGCGGCCATCCGCTCTTCGTCGAGTTGGTCGGCCCATGGCTGGTCAGCCGGGCAAGCTCCCGTCTGATCGCGATGATCAGACGGGAGCTCGTCGACTTCAGTCCAGCCGCCTCATGAACGGTCCGCACTGAAGGTCAGCCTCGGAGGGAGACCTTGCCGCTGGGCCAGCCATCGATCCGGATGTAGAAGGGCAGACGACGGTGCCTGAAGTAGCGCACTGTCGCATTTAGCCCAATGTTCATATAGCGGGGACGGCCGGGGTACGCGCCTGCGCCGTTGTTCCAGTGACCGCACCAGCTGATGTCGACCTCGGCCAGGCTGTTGTCGGAGTAGTTGCAGTCCACCCAGCTCACGTAGATGGCTTTGCCGTTGTACTTAAACGACCCGGCCACGGACGCCTTGGCGACACCGCACTTCCAACCCCGGCCGCCGCCCCACACCGGCTTGCCAGAGGACCAGCAGGAGGTCGCCTTGACGCTGCGGTACTTCCAGGCGCCCGCTGCGGCGAGCTGCTTGCCGTCGACCACCATGGGACCTTCACCTTCCTCTGCGGGGCCGACCGTCAGTTCGGTGCCGGTGACGCAGTTGTCGCCGAGGCTGGTATCGGCCGCCTCACTGGCGTCCTTGCAGGCATCGGCGGTGGCCTCGGTGACGTTGGTCAGGTATGTTCCGCCGTTCTCACCCATGACGTCGTCGTCGGGTTCGACCTCGGGAACCAGCTGCGTGTAGGAGTACACATCCACCGACACCGTGGTGGTGGCGGATCCGGCGTTGCGGATAATTACCTTGCCGTCAGTGCCAAGCTTGGCGAAGGTGAACCCGCTCATCTGGTTGCCCGCTTGATAGTTCACGATCTGGCCGCCGGGGTTAGTCGCGTCGGCCGGATACACCTGGAGCGCGCCCGCACCTGAGGCGCTCTTAGTCGTGAGGTTGATGCCGACGCCGTCAGCGTCGATGGGGACGCCGCCGACTTCTCGCAGTGCCAGCGTATGCTCGCCGCCTGCCGCGATCGAGACATCGCTGGCCACCCGCGCAGGCTGCACCGCGTTCAATGCCAAGTGCTCGGGAACCGTGCCCGCCGTGGCGAAGTAGCCGGTGACCTCGACCCACACGTTGGTGGCGCCCATGCTCAGGTTGTGGACGTTGATCTTGCCGTCGGTGCCGACCTTGGCAATGACGGAGTTCTGGAGCTTGCGGTTGGGGACGTAGTCGATCGTGGCGTCGAGCGGGAAACCGTCGCCTGCGGGATAGACCCGCAGGGTGCCGCTGTCCCTGGGGCTGAGTGTGGAGACGTTCAGTGCGACCGCGTCGACGTACTCTTCCGGCACGCCGGCCTGGCCCAGGGGCTGGAGCTCGTAGTTGCCGCCGGCGGCGACCGGCTGGTTGTCCAGGATCACAGCGGGGTTGAGCGGCACATACGTGCTGCCCTTGGTGACCGAGGGCTGCTCCTCGGCCAGAGTGTAGCCGTGGACGTCCAGGTAGAACTTGACTGGCTGGTCGCTCAGGTTGTGGACGTTGATCTTGCCATCGGCGCCGACCATGGCCGTCACCATGTTGGGCAGATAGAAGGCCGCGTTGTAACTGAGCGCGGTCGTGTTCGGCTCGGGTGTCCCGGTGGGGTAGATCTTCAGTGAGCCGTTATTGAACCAGTCGCCCTTGGCGCTGACGTTGACCGCCACAGACGCCAGGTCGGTAGCGGGCAGACCATTGACACCGGCGACCTGCACTGCTGTCGTGGCGTTCGCTCCGACCTTGACGTCGTTTGCCAGCCGGACGCGGGCTGTGTGGAACTGGCCGGACTTTTCGAGGTTGAGCGGTGCCGGGTCGGTAGCGGCTTCTGCATGTGCAGGGGCGGCTGAGACGCCGAGGGCCGGCGGTGCTCCACCGAGGATCAGGACAGTGGAGAGTGTCGTGACGAGGGATAATAAGCGGGTCGATCGTGTCATGGCTGTTCTCCTTCTGGCCTCGGGATCTTTAGCATCGCCATGAATCTGCGCAGCTTGATGGAAGGCCCGAGACCTGCGGTTGCCTGTGGGGACGAGCGAACGGTGATGCTGATTGGTGCGGCGGCCGAAGCCGCCGCCGCCGATGTTGGCGTCCGGGCGCTACAGGACGCGCTCCAAAGCCGCGCCCGCGCTGCCGCGGGCCTCCTCGAAAAGGAGCCCGAGGTTCCTGTGCCACCAGGATCGTGGCGCCCGAATTGTTCGGCACCCCTGATCAGATGGGCAAACAATGCTTCTCGGAGGGTCGGAAGCTGGCGGCCTTCGCCGCCTGGCCGCCGCCAACCTGGACCCGGCCGAGGATCGGTCGACGTCGAGCAGAAGGAAGCGCTCGACGAGGGCGCCGGTCGCGCCACCGGCGCGCAGGCTGTGCGGCCGGATGCCGGCCTCCCCCAGCCCGGCCCGTTCAGCCGCTC
>NZ_JBQHCV010000082.1:0-6277 GCF_052068215.1 Nonomuraea sp. H19
GGCGGCCGCGAAGTCCGGCCGGTCCAGTTCCAACCTGGAAGCACTGGCAGCGCCGGACAGCGCCAGGTTGACGGGATCCTTGTACAGCTGCCGCTGCAGAGGAAATCGGCGGAGCCAGGGGGAGGGCGGCGACGATGAGGGCGACGAGGGAGAGCCGTTTGACCGGAGGGATCGAGTGACGGGGGGCGTTGGGCATGAGTCTCCTCAGGACGGTGACCGGCCGGCAGTCGGAAACACCAGAGTGTTCGACGTGCCCACTATTAAGTCAATGGTTCGGAATATTTTTTCCACAATTTATTCCGGAGATTTGACAAAAGTCGTGCCGACTGTCACCATGCGTGCATGGCCAGGCCCGCCGACGCGCTGCAACGTCTCCGACGTGTTCATGAGGAAGCGGTCCTCGACAGTCTCCGGATGGGCGGCGCGCTGAGCCGCGCTGAGCTGATGGCCCGCATCGGCCTGTCTCGGACCACTCTGTTCGCGATTATCTCCGAAATGATCGAACAGGGCGTGATCGTCGAGACCCGCGGCCCGGACGTAGGACAGCGAGGTCGAGGCCGGCCGGCGGCGCAGGTGAAACTCAATCCCGAGGCCGGTCAGCTGATCGGACTGGAACTCGCCCGGCATCAGGTTCGTGTCGCCGTGGCCAACGTCTCCCACCAGATCGTCGCCACGGATGCGATGGAACTGCCAGCACAGAGCGACCTCGAGGCGCAAGCTGAGATCGCTGTCTCCCTGGTCAAGCGGGTGGCGCGGGAACGCGCCGTGCGACTGAGCGCGCTCGAGGCGATCGGGTTGGGGATCGTCGGTGTCGTGGACGATCCAGCCGTGCCGTTGGGCCTGGTGTCGGCTCGTTACTCGCGTATCACCGCACGCCTGGAGAAAGAGTTCAAGGTCCGCGTGGCCGTGGACAACAACACGAGGCTGGCGGCATTGGCGGAACGGACCTGGGGTGCGGCGAGATCTGCCGGCAACGTCGTATACGTGCGATGGTCGGTCGGCGTCGGTGGCGGTTACATCCTTGGCGGACGGCTGGTGCGCGGCGCTCACGGTGCGGCCGGCGAACTCGGCCATGTCTCCCTGGACCCGGCCGGCAGGCCCTGCCACTGCGGAAGCCGTGGCTGCCTTGAAGGCCGCATCGGCGGACCCGCCCTCCTGGAGGCCTGCGCCGCCCAGGGCGTGACGCTGCCCGATCTTGCCGCGCTGGTCGCCGCGGCCCAGGATCGCGTGCCTGAGGTGTGCCAGGTGATCTCCAGCGCCGCTACCGACCTCGGCAGGGTCCTGGCTGACACGGTGGTGCAACTCGACCCCGAGCGAGTGGTCGTGGGTGGCGAACTGGCCTCCCTCGGCAGCTTGGTGCTTGACCCCGTCCGCAGCGCCATCGCATCTCTGTCACTGCCGAACTCGCCACGAAAGATCGACGTGGTTCAGGGTGACCTGGGGCCGAGCGCCTCGGCCCTCGGCGCGATCGCGCTGATGCTGCACGAGGAACCGGTTATCGCCGAACACCTGCGCCCGGCGACTGGCTGACAAAAAGATCTCATCCTCGCCTCTTGTGGTCCATCCCTCCGGCAATTAACGTCAAGCCTCAGGAAAAAATGATCCGGAGGGCGAGCTTGAGTACCCCACGCAATGTGCTGTTCCTCATGACCGATCAGCATCGGACCGACACTCTCGGCTGCTACGGCAACCCGGTGGTGCGGACCCCGGCACTGGACGGCCTGGCCGCGGAGGGCGCTCGGTTCGACCGCTTCTACACCCCGACCGCGATCTGTACCCCTGCCCGGGCGTCCCTGTTCACCGGCCTGCACCCGTTCAGGCACGGTCTGCTGGTCAACCCTGAGCGCAATGGCGGCGCCCGCGACGAGGTGGCCGACGAGCACCCGGTCCTGTCAGCTCCGCTGCTGGAGGCCGGATACAACATGGGCCACGTGGGCAAATGGCACATTGGCCGGGAGCGTGGTCCAGAGTTCTATGCCATGGACGGCGAGCACCTGCCGGGCGCGCTGAACCCCTTCCACCACCCGTCGTACGAGCGGTGGCTGAAGGAGAACGGCCACCCGCCTTTCGCGGTGCGCGAGGCGGTCTTCGGCAAGGCTCCCAACGACTCCGGCCGCGGCCATCTGATCGCCGGCCGGCTCCAGCAGCCCGTCGAGGCCACCGTCGAGACCTTTCTCACAGACCGGACCACCGCACTCCTCGAGCGCTATGCCCGGGACTTCCACGACAGCGGAAAGTCGTTCATGCTTTCCTGTCACTGGTACGGCCCTCATCTGCCGTACCTGATCCCCGACGACTACTACGAGATGTACGATCCGTCGCTGGTCGCACTTCCGCCCTCGATGGCCGAGACCTTCCACGGAAAGCCTGAGGTGCAGCGCCGCTACGCCGAGTACTGGTCGGCCGACCACTTCGACGCCGACGCCTGGCGCGAACTGATCGCGGCGTACTGGGGTTATGTCACGATGATCGACGACCAGATCGGCCGGCTCCTGACTCGTTTGCGCGAGCTTGGCCTGTGGGATGAGACCACGGTGGTGTTCACCGCCGACCACGGTGAGTTCACCGGCTCCCATCGCCTCAACGACAAGGGCCCGGCGATGTACGAGGACATCTACCGGATCCCCGGAATCGTTCGCGTACCCGGCACAGCGCCCCGCGTCGTCGACGACTTCGTCACGCTCATCGACCTCAACCCGACGATCCTCGACCTGGCAGGACTTCCCCCGCAGTCACCTTGCGACGGCACGAGCCTGCTGCCACTGATCAGGGGTGAGGCGGCCGACGGCCGTGATCAGGTCGTCACCGAATTCCACGGTCACCACTTCCCCTACTCCCAGCGGATGCTCAGGGACCGGCGGCACAAGCTCGTCTTCAACCCCGAGAGCGTGCACGAACTGTACGACCTGCAGCTCGATCCGCACGAGCTAAACAACGTCTACACCGTCCCTGCCTACGCGGGAGTACGCCGGGAACTCACCCTCCGGCTCTACCAGGAACTCCAGCGCAGGGGTGACCCCGCATACACCTGGATGAGCTACATGGCCGACATCGACGGCAACCGTGCCGCCGACGTGGACGGCGTCGCGGACGAGGTCGGTCCATGACCCGGGCCACGAAGAGGTCCACGCTGCCGCTGACCATCGGCTCGGGCGTCCTGGGCCTGCTGGTCTGGACACTTCTTGCCAACAGCGGCGTTCAAGGCTTCCCCGGCCCGCTGTCGGTCGTGGAGCGATTCGGCACGCTGATCGGCGACGGGACGCTCTTCCTCGACCTGCTCGCCAGCCTCCGCAGGGTGCTGACCGGTTTCGTGCTCGGCGTGGCGCTTGCCGTACCCGTCGGCTTCCTCATGGGCTGGTATCCAACGATCCGCGGCCTGATCGAGCCATGGCTACAGTTCCTGCGCATGGTCCCGCCACTGGCGATCATCCCGCTGGCCATCGTCCTGCTGGGCATCGGCGAGACACCCAAGATCTTCGTCATCTTCCTCGCCTCGTTCCTGTCCTCGGTCGTTTCGACCTTCCAAGGCGTGGTCTCAGTCGACAACACGTTGATCAACGCGGCCCGGGTACTCGGCGCCAAGGACCGCACCGTCTTCGCCGGCGTCGTCATCCCGGCCTCCACCCCTTTCATCCTGGTCGGCATGCGGATCGGCCTCGGCGCCTCATGGGCCACGGTGGTCGCCGCCGAGCTCATCGCCGCCCAGGAAGGACTCGGCTATCGGATGCAGCAAGCACAGCTGTACTACGACCTTTCCACGATCTTCCTCCAACTGATCGTCATCGGTCTCGTCGGCCTGCTCATGGACCGTGCCCTGCTGCTGGCCGAGCGCCGACTGACAGGCTGGCAGGAACGGAGGTGAGCGCGGTGACTCCCAAGATCGAGTTCCGCGGGATCTCGCATCACTTCGAACTCGGCGACGGCGATTTCGCCGCACTCCACAACGTCGACCTGTCGATCGCCGACGGCGAGTTCGTCACCGTGGTCGGCCCGTCAGGATGCGGCAAGAGCACGCTGATGAACGCGGCCGCCGGGCTGATGGCTCCGACCGAAGGCACCGTTCTTGTGGACGGCGACGCCGTACACGGACCCAGCCCACAGCGTGGGGTGATCTTCCAGCAGTACGCGCTGTTCCCCTGGATGAGCGTCCGCAAGAACGTCGAGTTCGGTCTGAAGATCGCCGGAGTCGGCCGGGAAGAGCGGCGCAGGAGAGCCCAGCACTTCATCGACCTGGTCGGCCTGACCGACTTCGCCGACGCACTGCCCAAGACGCTGTCCGGAGGGATGAAGCAGCGCTGCGCCATCGCCCGCGCCTATGCCGTCGACCCCACCGTCCTGCTGATGGACGAACCCTTCGGCGCCCTCGACGCGCTGACCAGAGTCCAGCTCCAGGACCGGCTCCTGGACACCTGGAGCCAGGAGCGGCGCACGGTCATGTTCATCACCCACGACGTCGACGAGGCTGTCTACCTGGCCAATCGCGTCATCGTCATGGCCGCCCGACCGGGTCGCGTCCACCAGATCATCGACGTCGACCTGCCTTATCCCCGCTCTGAGGAGATCAGGCTCTCGCCCGAGTTCGCCGAGCTGCGCCGGCAAGTCTGGCACGCCGTCTACCACCAGCCCACCACTCTCGAAGGGACTCGCTGATGAAGGTTCCCCTCTGGACGGCCGCCGCCGCTCTGGTCCTCCTCCTACCCATCACCGGCTGCTCCTCCGGCGAAAGCGACGGCTCCAAGGAGGTGAAGTTCGGCTACATCGCTGACTTCTCCGGTGCGGCCGTTCTAGCCGTCGCCGACAAGCAGGGCCTGTGGACCAAGTACGGCCTCACGCCGCAACTGAAGGCCTTCACCAACGGCCCGTTGCAGATCCAGGCGCTCGGATCGGGCGATCTCGACTTCGGCTACATCGGCTCCGGCGCGGCCTGGCTACCGGCCAGCGGCAAGGCGAAGATCATCGCTCCGAACATGCTCGGCATAGCCGACCGCGTGATCACCCACGCCGACTCGGGCATCAAGAGCATCACCGATCTGAAGGGCAAGAAGATCGGAGTCCCCGAGGGCACGTCCGGCGACATGATCCTCCAGCTTGCCCTCAAGCAGGCCGGGCTGACCGTCAAGGACGTGCAGAAGGTCAACATGGACCCGAGCACCGTGGTCACAGCGTTCTCCGCCAAGCAGATCGACGCGGCGGCCATCTGGTACCCGCTGATCGACACCATCAAGAAGAACGTTTCCGACCTGGTCGAGCTGACCAAGAGCGAGGACTTCTACCCCCAGATCAGCTTCCCCAGCTCCTTCGTCGCCCGCAACGAGATCGTCAAGAACGATCCCGCGACGACCACCAAGGTACTCAAGGTGATCCAAGAGGCCGACAACTGGATCGCCGCGCACGCCCCCGAGGCCGAGCAGCTCACCGCGACCTTCCTGAAGGCACCCGCTGAACAGTTCAAGGGCGCGTCGGCGGTCACCAAGATCCTTTCAACCTCCGAGCTGGTCAAGCTCACCGGTGATGGAACGGTGGGCGGCTGGTACAAGAACCTGGCGGATATCTTCGTCGACATGGGCAAGCTCACTCAGTCGCCCGACCCCAACACCTATTTCACCGCCGACCTCTACAAGAGCGCGGCAAGCGGCTGACGATGGATGGTTGCTGCGCGCCGGGCAGGGAACCCGCCCAGGAACGGACCGTCCCTGCCCCGGCACATCGCGTGCGCGCCGGCAGCGGCATGATGGCGATCCCGGGTGGCACGTTTCTCATGGGCGCCGAGGATCCCGACGGCTGGGCGGCTGACGGCGAAGGGCCGGTGAGAGAGGTGACGCTGTCGCCGTTCCTCATCGACCCGGTCTGCGTGTCCAACGCCAAGTTCGCTACCTTCGTCAAGGCCACCGGCTACCAAACCGACGCCGAGCGCTATGGCTGGTCATTCGTTTTCCATCGCTTCGCCGACCCGCGCCATGTCATCAACGGCACCGTCCCCGGCGCCCCCTGGTGGGTAGCCGTGGCGGGCGCGGGCTGGCGTTGCCCGGACGGTCCCGGATCGGATGTGAGGTCGCGACAGAACCACCCAGCTGTCCACGTCTCCTGGAACGACGCGGCAGCCTTCGCGGCCTGGGCAGGCAAGCGGCTGCCGACCGAGGCGGAGTGGGAGATGGCCGCGCGGGGCGGGCTCACCCAGGCCCGATATCCCTGGGGCAATGAGCTGACGCCGCGCGGACGGCACCGGTGCAACATCTGGCAGGGCACGTTTCCGTACGTGAACACCGGAGACGACGGA
>NZ_JBQHCV010000083.1:0-5887 GCF_052068215.1 Nonomuraea sp. H19
ATGGTCACGCTGGCCGACCCCGGTGCTGGTGGCACCGGATAACCTGACCGGCATGTGGGATCTTCTGCTGCGGGGCGGGCCGACTCCGAAGGAACTTCCCACCCACCGCCCAGCTGGCCAACGATAGACGGTGGTCATGGTCTGCGACCTTCTTGGCGGAAGGGTGTCACATATGTAGACGGCGTCTAGGAATGTGACGATGACATTAGAACTGCATTACAGAAGTCGTCAAGAGGCGTGTACCCAGCGCAGTTTTCCTGCGGTGGTCAGAAGTGCCAGCGCGCCGTCGGCGGTGTAGGCGGCAGAGGCGGTGCCCGGGTGCGTGGCCACCGAGCGGCCGGATCCGTCGACCACCTCGGCCGTCCCGCCGTAGGTGATCACGAAGGTTGTGCCGGAGGGATGGGCGCGGATCTGCGCCTCGTCGGCGATCTCGCGTGTCCACGTCTGCTTGCCGAGGGGGTCGACACCTCGGATGCCGGTGAACCGCCTGTCCTTGCCGTCCTTCCAGTGGGCGTACACGACCAGGCCCTTCGTCCCGGCGGCGCATCCGGTGACGGCTTCGAGGCTGGTGGTGATCGGCACTGGCTTGCCCGAGGGGGTCAGCAGGTAGGCGCGTTCCCCCGTGACCACCGCAGTGGTGCCCGATGTACAGATCGGCCTGGCCGGTTCACCGATCGTGGTGCGGGAGGTCTCGCGCCAGCCCCGCCGATCGTGCCGGAACCACAGCACCTGCTTCCCAGTGGACGCGACCGCGACCGTCCTGGACGCGTCCTCCGCCCAGGAGAAGCCGCTGTCCACCGGGATGCGCTTCTCCTTGCCCTTTGGCCGGATCAGCCGCAGCCTGCCCTTTTCCGAGCCGTCGCTCTCGACGATCACCGCGTCGGAGGCATCACGTGCCGTCAACACCCGCTTGATCGGGGCATCGGACTTCGCGAACGCGCCGGAGAGGGAACGCGGCTCAGGATCGGGGCCCTCTGCCGCACCGGAGAACACCGGGTCGGGGCAGCGCGCCTGGCAGACCACGTCGGCACCCTCGGAGTAGGCCGCCGTGTCCCGCCAGACCTCCCTGCCCGCCCGGTCCAGCCCGTAGAACGCCTCGCCCCGGTTGTCGGCCACCACGGCGCCCTCCGCGGACACGGCCACGATCGCCGGCGGCCGCGCGTCGGGCTCCGGCTGAGCGGTCGCAGTGCTGCAGCCGGTCAGGAACACCAGCAGGGCGAGCACGGCTCGGGACATCACAGATGCTTCTCCTAAGCGAGTGAGGGTGCCGCGGCACCCCCGTCACGTGGCGTCAGGCCTTGTTGGTGGTGCAGACGCTCCGCGGGTCGACGCCGGAAACGTCGAAGGTGAACTTGGCGTCGACGTGCCACCTCGTCTTGTAAGCCACCTGCCGGTAGGGCTTCTTGGAGTGCCAGCCCGGCTTGATGTCGTCTCCGGATTCCCACTCCCACAGCGTCTTGTCGGGCCGATCGGGCAGGGACTCGCGAATCCTCAATCTGACATTGCTCTTCTTTCCGAGCTTCCGGCCGTTCTCGGTGCCCAGGAAGTAGTCAATCTTGTCGACCACGTCAGAGTGGCCGTTCGGCGTATAGAAAGCCCTGAGGATCCCGTAGTACTCGTAGTCGAAGTCGTCGTCTGCGCACTTGTCGTAGAGCTCCCGCTGCCCACTGGTTGCCGAGGCCGAGACGGTGGCAGCCGGGATGATCGACAACGCCAGCCCCAGAGCCCCGAAGATCGCGGTCTTCCGCAGGATACTTGCCATTTGCACTGTGCCCTCTCGTGTCGAGGATGATTCGGTTGCGAACAAAGGGCAAATCTAGGGAGGTGCGGTATATCCGCGGTATGTTCCCGTTCGGCCGTAACGGCGACCAGCCACGCACACCACCCGGCCGTGTCCCTGGACAGACCCCAGCCACGACGACTGAGAGTCCCCCACGGCGCAGCCGTACCCCTGGAGAGAGCGCAAGCGGCCGAACGGCCGGACCCCCGCTTCGCAGCTCCCTCGGGACGACGACACCGTCTACTCGCGAGGGTTCGGTCACTGGCGTGATCCACCGACAACGGCTCTCGCCGCACCTCAGGCGGCATCGGCCTCCCCGGGTTACCTGTATTCCAAGTGGGGTGCGAACTTGCACCCGACTTCCCCTGCCCAACGACCTTCGAGGTCCCGACTGCATGATCGGCCCTTGGGTCTGGGCGCGCCGAAGGCTCCGGCGCATCGCCCCTTGGCTCATTCCCCCGCAATCGCCCCGAGGCTGCTGCTGGCACCATCAAGTGGACTGGTTCCTCGGGGGTATCCCTCTAGGTGTGGGAAGTGATCTTGCTGGGAAGCAAGTGATCTGTGGGCGGGGGCCCACTTTCGGGGGAGAGTCATGTCGGTAATCGAGGGTGTCGGCGACCAAATGTCGACCACGCTGGGTGAAGCCCGGTCCACGGTGAGAGATGTGTCCGGTGAGCAGCAGGAACGTCGCCCGACCCGGGAGCTGATCGATTATCGGCTGTTGGATGAGCTGCTGATCCGGTCCCGGGATGAGGCGGGAGGGCTGCGGCTGACCGGCGAGGGCAGCATGCTCGGTGATCTGGTCAAAGTCGTGCTGGAGCGGGCCTTGGAGGCCGAGCTGACCGCGCATCTGGGCTACACCCGGCATGAACAGGGTGCCGGTGCGGCAGTCGGGAACGCCCGCAACGGGAAGATCGGCAAGACGGTGCAGACCGGGGTGGGGCCGGTTCACAGAGGGTGAAGCTACTTCAGGTGACCGTGATCCATCCGGCAAACCCGAGAAGACCCAGCTCGCAGGCCAGGAAGAGGGAAGTCGAGCGAGATCCAACGAACTCAACTCAAGAACTAGTGCTTACCCGACCTGAGCCGGATTCGGCGCTCGAGGCCGAGGGTCGTCCGGTCCGGTGAGGGACAAGGCTTCGTCGCTCAACCCCGCAACAGGAGAGATTCCAGCTATTCAGTAACTTCTGTCCCATGCAGCAGACCACCGTGCACCACTTCGATCAGGACACCCGGTCCACCCCGGCCGGCACCGACACCTACACCGCCCAGCTCACCGACCGCTGGAACACCGCCAGCGGCAACCCCAACGGCGGCTACCTGATGGCCGTGGGTGTTCGCGCACTGCAGCAGCACTCTGAGCTCCCCGACCCGCTGGTGGCATCGGCGTTCTTCCTCCGGCCAGGGACACCCGGAGAAGCACAGATCCATGTCGAGACGGTTCGCCAAGGACGCCGGACCTCCACCAGCGAGGCCCGGATGCACCAAGACGGCAAGGAAATCTTGCGCATCGTCGCCACCTTCGCAGACCTGGAGCAAGCCGACGGCCGAACCCTCTCCTTGGCGACCATGCCCGACCTGCCCACGCCGGATGAGCTCGTTGATCCGCTGGCCGACATCGCCCTGCCCGGCATCACCGTCGCCGATCGGGTCGAATACCGTGTGACCCAGCCGCCCGGATGGTTGCTCGGACAGCCCAGCGGCGACCCGAGCATGACCTTCTGGATGAGGTTCGCCGACGGCCGCGAACCCGACCTGGTGAGCCTGCCATTCCTGGCCGACGCCGCCTACCCGGCCGTCATGGAACTCGGCGAACTCCCCTCCGCCACCATCGAACTGACCATCCATCTGCGGAACCGGCCCGCACCCGGCTGGCTGGCCTGCCAGATCAACACCCGGCACCTCACCGGCGGCTTCCACGAAGAAGACTGCGACATCTGGGACTCCCAAGGCACTTTGATCGCCCAGTCCCGGCAACTCGCCATCCTCCAATAGCAGCACGCTCACAGGGTGGTCGCGACGGCGCGCTCCTGACCGGCCCACCCCGCCTGGGCACCTGGCGCGCCGGCTACGGCGCGGGGCCGGGGTGCCGGTACGCAACCTCGGCCCCATACGGGCCTGCCGCCGCACCGCCCTGCTCGGCCTGGAGCCGGCCGACCGGCGCTTCGGCTACTCGCTGGAAGGGCAGCGTACGACCATCCCCGCATAGGACAGATTCCCGCCGAAGCCGAACAGCAGCATCGGCTCCCCGCGCCGTACCACCCCCTGCTCCAGCAACTTCGACAGGGCCAGCGGAACGCTGGCGGCCGAGGTGTTCCCGGACTCCACCACGTCCCGCGCGATCACCGCGTTGACCGCGCCGAGCTTCTTGGCGATCGGCTCGATGATGCGCAGGTTCGCCTGGTGCAGCACCACCGCGGCCAGGTCCTCGGGGCGTACGCCGCCGCGCTCGCAGGCCCGCCGGGCGATCTCGGGCAGCCGGGTGGTGGCCCAACGGTAGACGGTCTGACCGTCCTGGGAGAAGCGCGTGGGCGTGCCCTCGATGCGTACGGCGGTGCCGAGTTCCGGCGCCGACCCCCACACCACGGGCCCGATCTCCGCCTTCGGGGCCGCGCTGACCACGGCCGCCCCGGCCCCGTCGCCGGTCAGGACGCACGTGGTCCGGTCGGTCCAGTCGGTGACCGCCGTCATCTTGTCCGCGCCGACGACCAGGGCGTTCGTGGCCGCGCCCGCGCGGATCGTGTGGTCGGCCACGGCAAGGGCGTGGGTGAAGCCCGAGCACGAGACCCCGACGTCCATCAGGGCGGCGGCGGGCACGCCGAGACGGGCCGCGACGCGGGAGGCGATGTTGGGTGCGCGCTCGGTCTGCGTGCAGGTGGCGATCAGTACGAGGTCGATGTCGGCCGGGTCCAGGCCGCTACCGGCCAAGGCCTTGGCGGCGGCGTGCCCAGCCAGGTCGGCCACGCTCTCGCCGGGTCCGGCCACGTGCCGCGTGCGGATGCCGACCCGCTGTCTGATCCACTCGTCGCTGGTGTCCACCATGCCGGCCAAATCGTCATTGGTCAGGACCTTGGCAGGCTGGTAGTGGCCTGTGGATACAAGTCGTGATCCGCTCATACCGCCGGACTATAGCGACCGAACGTTCGGACGCTAAAGTGGCCCGTATGAGTCCGCGCAGATCCGTCGCCGAGGCGCTCGGCACCCGTACGGCCATTCTCGACCGCTCGGTCGCCGTCGCCTCCACCGAAGGGCTGGAAGGGCTGACCATCGGCCGCCTCGCCCTTGACCTGGGCATGAGCAAGTCAGGCGTGCTCGGGCACTTCGGCTCCAAGGAGACGCTGCAGCTCGCGGTGCTCGACCGGGCGGCAGAGGTGTTCCGCGCCGAGGTCTGGGAGCCCGCCCAGCCCGCCCAGCCCGGCCTGCCCCGGCTGCGCGCGCTCTGCGAGGCGTGGATCTCCTACCTGGAACGCGGGGTCTTCCCCGGCGGGTGCTTCTTCGTGGCGGCGGCCCACGAGTTCGACGGTAGGAAGGGGCCGGTGCGCGACGCGGTCGCGGCCCTGTTCGACGCCTGGCGCGAGCGGTTGCGCAAGGAGGCGCGGCGCGCCGTGAAGGTCGGCGACCTGCCTGCGGGCACGGATGCCGACCAGCTGGCGTTCGAGCTGCTCGGCGTGGTCATGGCGCTCAACCACGCGATCCAGCTGCACCACGACCCCGAGGCCGCGGCCCTGGCCCGCCGCGCCGTACGCGCACGTCTCATATAGTCGGTCGGTGACCTTGGGCGGCGTGCGCGTCTTCGCGATCACCGCCCGCGAACTCGCCGCCTGGCGCGATCACCTGGCCGTCGCCGGGTGGCGGCGAAAAGACGGCAGCGCGGCCGCCATGGCGCCGGCGACGGGTCAACACCCACCTCGCGCACGCCTCGACGCTGTTCTCCTGGATCAGCGCGCGCGCCCCGGTCACCCTGCTGCCGGGTCGGCCGCAGCAGGAACTTGAACGACCTACGCACCCTCGCCCCCGCTCTTGGCCTTGGGGGCGCGCTCGTACTGGGTCTCGATGTAGCGCTGGACCGTGCCCGCGCTGACCGCGCCCGCACTCGCCACAAAGTAC
>NZ_JBQHCV010000084.1:0-5561 GCF_052068215.1 Nonomuraea sp. H19
CTTGATGAGGAAGTAGATCAGCAGTCCGCTCATGATGAAGTGGCCGCCGGCGGTGTACAGGCCGGGGAAGTAGCCGCAACGAGCAGGAATTCCTTCTCCGGCCAGTCCCGTGGCGAGTCGAACAGCTCGACGATCTCGTGCGGGAAGCCGCCGGTGTACTCCTCGGCCATGTGGATGAGCTGGAAGCCCACCGCGCGGAGGTAGACGGCGATCACTTTCCTGGACTTCACCGGGCGGGTGTAGCTGAAGGCGATCCACCCGCTCCAGCCCAGCACGCTGGCGACCACGAGGATGACGGCACCTTGTATGGGGAGGGTCAGCAGTGCCCAGGCACAGAAGGCGGCGGCCAGGATCGCCATCATGGTTGCCGAGTAGGGTTCAGGTCGTTTGGTCATGGCCGAAACCCTGGGAAGATGGCGCTACCGGTCGCCTCCGTCACCTGACTGATCGGGGCCCGGGGCACGTCAGTCACGTGACGGAGGCGATACACAAGAGCCGCTGCTTAGCGTCTACGTCATGAAGTCGATCAATGGCGGTGGGGCTGCTCGAGGCATGATCCGCGTCTTCGCTGTCGTGTTCGTGCTGGTGCTGTCCCTGACCCCTCCTCCGGCCCGGGCGCATGTCGTCGAGGCCGGAGCGGACTTGCGGGTGACACAGACCTTCGGGACGGGCGAGGTCACACTCGTCATCGCCGGGGTCTCGCTGGTTTGCAGGCCGGCCACGCCGGTCCGCACGAGCTGCGCGTTCGTGCCGGTGACGAGGTCTCGGTGATCCCGTTCCGGGTGCTGGTGCTCGGCGGTGCCTCCTGGGCGATGGTGACCGACGGCGCGTTCCTGCTGGCCGGGCTGCTGGTGGTGGGTGGCGTGCTCACCGGCCGCCTGTCCAGGCCCGTCGTGGGCGCCGCGAGCGCATCCGCCTCGGCCTCAACGCCAATGATCCGCAGCACCAGCAGATCATCTCCAGCCGTACGCGCGGCCTCCTCCAGCAGCGCCGATTTGCCGATGCCCGCCTCTCCACGCACGACAACGGTGCCGCCCCGGCCGCTGCCGGCCTCAGCGATCCTCCTCTGCAGAAAAGCGATCTCCGCAGTCCGGCCGATCATGATGCCCTGACCTTACCTAACCGGCTCCCCAGGTCTGCGTGCGACTTCAGTCATCGTGACCTATTCGGCAGCGGCTGCGCTCTCGTACGGTCGGTCGTATGGAGATCGTGGAGACACAGCCGGTGGGAACCGTCGTCGGCGGGCGGAGCGAGGCGTTCGACGACTGGAACACCGTCGAGGCGTTGATCCGGCTCGACGAGACCCGCTTCAAGCCTGACGCCCTCGCCAGGCTGGACGCGTTCTCGCACCTGGAGGTGGTGTTCCTCTTTCACCTCGTGGAGCCGGCTTCGGTGCACACCTCGGCCCGGCGCTCCAGGGGCAATCCGGAGTGGCCGCGGATGGGCATTTTCGCGCAGCGAGCCAAGAACCGCCGAACAGGCTGGGCGTCCCCCGCTGCCAGTTGCTCGCCGTCGACAGCCTCGACGTGCGCGTACGCGGCCTGGACGCCATCGACGGCAGCCCGGTCCTCGACCTCAAGCCGTACATGGCCGAGTTCGGTCCGCAGGGCGAGGTCGTGCAGCCGGATCGGGCGACCGAGTTGATGCGCAACCACTACTGAGACAAGGGGTCCCATATGATCGCCGAACACACCACCGATGTGCTGGTCGTGGGCGCAGGCCCGACCGGGCTGCTGCTCGCCGGCGACCTCGCCGAAGCAGGCCTGTCCGTCACCCTCCTCGAGGCCCGCCCCCACAAGATCAGCAACCTGTCCCGGGCCTTGGTCGTCCACGCCCGCGTGCTGGAGCAGTTCGACGCCCGCGGGATCGCGGACGAGGTCGTCAAGCTCGGGCACCCCATCAACCGGCTGCAGCTGTTCGAGCGGGGACAGCTCAATCCCTCCCGCCTCCCCAGCCGCTACCCGTTCGTCCTGTTCATCCCGCAGTACGAGGTCGAGCGCGTGCTGGAACGGCGAGCCCGCGCGGCCGGCGTCACCTTCGCCTACGACACCAAGGTCGTCGGCTTGGAGCAGGACCCGAACGGTGTCACGGCCCGCGCGGTCCCCGGCAAGGACGCGGATCCGAACGGCCCGTCCACCACCTACCACGCCTCCTACCTCGTCGGGACAGACGGCGTGCACAGCTCCATCCGGCAGGCGATCGGCCTGCCCTTCCCCGGCAAGTCCATTCTCAGCTCGCTGATCCTGGCCGACCTCAAGCTCGAGCAGGCGCCGGATCGGCCGTTCACGGTGAACGCCGTCCCCGACGGGTTCGCGTTGCTCACCGAAATGGGCGACGGCTTCCACCGGCTCACCGGATGGAACCGGCACCACCAGCTGCCCGACGACGCGCCACTGGACGTCGAAGAAATCAAGGAACTGCTGAGGCTCAACTTCGGCACCGACTACCGCGTCACCGAAGTCCGCTGGAAGTCTCGCTTCCACAGCGACGAACGGCAGGCGCCCGCCTACCGCGTCGGCCGGGTCTTCCTGGCCGGCGACGCCGCGCACGTGCATTCCCCGGCAGGCGCAATGGGCATGAACACCGGCCTGCAAGACGCCGCCAACCTCAGCTGGAAACTCGTGGCCGTACTCCGCGACGGAGCAGACGACCACCTCCTGGACACCTACCAAACCGAACGGCACGCCGTAGGCAAGATCGTGCTACGGATGAGCGGAATGCTGGTACGCGCAGCACTGCTGCACGGGTCCGCCGCCCGGCTGCTCCGCGCCACCGCCGGAACCATCCTCAGCAACGTCCGCCCACTCGCCGACAAAGCAGCCTCCATGATCTCCGGCATCGGCATCGCCTACAAAGCCCCGCGCGGCGCGCACAAGCTCACCGGACGACGCGCCCCCGACCTGCGGCTGGCGGAAGGACGGCTGAATGAGCTGCAGCGCGGCGGCAGGTTCGTGCTGATCACTCCCGCCGGGCAGCACGCGGACGCGCCCGTTCCCGACCAGGTCGTACGCGCCCACTGGACCGGCGACCGCCGCACCACAGCCCTCGTCCGCCCCGACGGCTACTTCTGCTGGGCAACAGACAAGCCGAACGCCGAGGCCGCGCTCCAAGCCGCACTGACCACCTGGGCGGGCCCTCCCCCCAGCCTGCGTGAATCCCGCCGGCGGTTGCGGTGACCTGCCGACCCTGCGGTTGACCACAGCCCGCTTGCCCAGGAAAGCACCAGCAAGATCGACGGCGTACCTCAGGGGCCGGCCAGGCGCGGATTTGACCTACGCCAGCTCCAGCCTGGCCAGCTCGGCGCGCGAGGAGACACCCAGCTTGGGAAAGGCCTTGTACAGGTGGGAAGCGACCGTGCGCGGGCTCAGGAAGAGTTGCGAGCCGATCTCGCGGTTGGATGCGCCGGTGACGGCCAGCCGTACCACCTGGAGCTCCTGCGGTGTCAGCACGTCCAGTGGATCTCCGGCACGGGCATGGTCCGGTAGTGAGAGCCCGGTGGCGCGCAGCTCGGCGGCAGCACGGTCAGACCAGGGAACCGCGCCGAGCCGGTCGAAGGCCTCCATGGCGGCCTGGAGCTGGCCGCGCGCCTCGGCGCGCCGCCTGGTTCGGCGCAGCCGTTCTCCATAGGCCAGGCGGGTGCGTGCCTCGTCGAAGGGCTGCTCGCCCTCGGCGTGCAGGGCCAGCGCCCGCTCGTACAGGCCCACGGCCGCGCTGTCCGTGGCCAGCAGCGCACGGACCCGATGCAGTACGGCAAGCGGCCTGGATCGGCCGGTGGCCTCGGCCCATTCCGCGTAGAGTCCCAGCGGCTCCTGAGCGCGCTGCGGATCCCCGACCCGTACGGCGGCCTCGATGTAGTCCGGCCAGGAATACCGCCACAGGAAGGCATGGCTCGTGGGACCGGACATGGCCCGGTCCACCCGGTCGAGCATCGCTTCGTAGCGGCCCAGCCCGAAGTCCAGAGCCACGAGGGCGTACTCGGACCAGCACGCTCCCGGCATCCACCTGCGGTGGTCGGCGTCCCGGATGGCTTGCGCGGCCATCGCCACACATTCCTCCTCCGCCCCGGCGATCGCGGACAGCCAGGCGTGCACACCCGCCAGGTAGCTGCCCCACTGCGGCTGGCCGACGTCGGCGGCCAGGGCCAGACCCGCGGCCACCGCGGACCGTGCGGACCGGTGGTGTCCGCTGAGGAGCTGCGCGATGGTGAAGATCGTCATGGCCTGGGGCATGCGGCCCAGACGTCCCTCCGCCCGGCACTCCTCGACGATCTGGGCCGAGCCATCCAGCATGCCTTCGATGTCGGCGCGGACCATGCTCTGGTAGGCGATGATGAAGCGCAGCTCGAACGGTATGCGCTCGGTCTGGTCCGGCATCCGGTAGGTGAGCGTGGTCACGGCGTCACCCTCGAGGATCAGGCGGAAGGCGTGGTTGAACGTGCGCACCACAGCGGCCAGCCCGTCGCCGTCCGGGCACAGTTCCTCGGTACGACGGGCCAGCGCGAGCTGGTCGGGGTGGGACGCGCTGGCCCAGGTGTAGAAGCCCGCCATGCTGAGCAGCGAGAGCTTGGCGGGCAGGTCATCGATCGCCTCGGCGCCCTCGAGCAGCAGGCGGACGCCCTCCAGAGGCCGGCCCGCCTCGATTTCCAGCTTCGCTCTCACCTGGGCCAGGCCGTGCAGCGCAGACTCGGCTCCCAAGCGCCGCGCCCTGTCGACCAGCTCACGAGCACGCTGCCACAGGCCTGCCTCGGCCGCCGCCTCGGCTGCGGCCGTCCACCTGCGTGCGGCCTCGGCAGGATCGGCGGACAGCTCTGCCGCGCGTGCGTAGGCCGCCGACACCGTCGTCTGCCCACCGCGCTGCCGGGCGCGCAGCGCCAGGCACTCCATCCTCCCCGCCACCTCCTCGTCGGGCTGCAGGGTGACGGCCGCCAGGTGCCAGGCCCGCCGGTCGTCGTCGACCGTCTCGGCCAGCGCCCGGTGCGCGGCCATCCGGGCGGCGATGTCACAGACCAGCAGCACAGCGGTACGCACCAGCGGGTGATGGAAGGCCACGCCCCCCAAGCCCACCCGCACCAGGCCGGCTCGCTCGGCTTCGGCGAAGTCGGCCAGCGATGCTCCGAGCAGGCCGACGGCGCGTGCGAGCACGTCCAGCTCGTCGTGGTGATCGAGGGCCGCCACCAGCAAGCAGGAGCGGGTGGCGTCGGGCAGCGCCGCGATCCGGTCGCGGAAACCGGTCAGCACCCTGTCGGTCACCGGTTGCGCTGTACCGAGGGAGAAGGAAAGCGGGACGAAGGCGCCCTTGCGCTGCTCCGGGGTGAGCATGCGGGGCAGCTCGACCAGCGCCAGCGGGTTGCCCCCGGCTTCGGCCACCAGCTGGTCGCGTACGACAGGCGGCAGATCCGCAGCCTGCTCGGCGAGAAGCTGCTGAGCGGCCTCGGTGTCCAGCTTGCTCAGCCGCAGCTCGGGCAGACCCCGCGCGGGGAACTCGCCCTCACGCGCGGCGAACAGGACGGCGACGGGCTCGGCATGCAGGCGGCGTGCGGCGAACAGCAGCGCGTCGGCCGA
>NZ_JBQHCV010000085.1:0-5397 GCF_052068215.1 Nonomuraea sp. H19
AAGCCCTCATCGACGCCGTTACCGCAGGCCAAGGCATACACCTCTACCGCCCACCTTGATTCAACGGACTACCGCTAGTGCTGTGACCGCATAGGTTCGCCGGGTCGGCGGTCGTGGCGGTTGCATGTGCGGTGACATCCGATCCGACCGCTGGAGGCGCGGTGGCCGAGCCCGTCCGTGTACGCAGACTGACCGACCACGAGGGGCAGAAGCTGCAGCAGATCGTGCGCCGGGGCAGCACGAGTTCGGTGCGCTACCGGCGGGCGATGATGCTGCTGGCCTCCGCTGGAGGGGGCACCGACAGCGGATGATCAGGCGGATCCCGGCCGGCCCGCGGAGCGGGTGTGTGCGGCGCTGATGTGTCCTCAGACGCCCGCTTCCACCAGGTCGTCGGTATGGAAGGTGCGGCGGTAGGAGGCGGGTGAGACACCGAAGGCGGTGCGCATGTGGGCGCGCAGGGAGTTGGCGGAGCCGAAGCCACAGCGGTGGGCGACCAGGTCGATGGACAGGTCGGTGGTCTCCAGCAACTGCTTGGCCAGTTCCAGGCGTTGCGCGGTGAGCCACTGCACGGGGGTCATGCCGACCTCGTCGCGGAAGCGGCGGGTGAAGGAGCGCAGGCTCATCCGGGCGTGTTCGGCCAGGCGGTTCAGGGAGAGGGGTTCGCCGAGGTGTTCCAGGGCCCAGGCGCGGGTGGCGGTGGTGGTGGCGACGGTGGGTTCGGGCACCGGGCGGTCGATGTACTGGGCCTGGCCGCCGTCCCGCCAGGGCGGGACGACGCACATGCGGGCGGCGCGGTTGGCGGCGGCGGCGCCGTGGTCGCGGCGGATCATGTGCAGGCACAGGTCGACGCCGGCGGCGACGCCCGCGGAGGTCAGGACGTCGCCGTCGTCGACGAAGAGGACCTCCTCGTCGACCTTGACGCGGGGGTAGGCGCGGCGGAACTCGGGGGCGAGGTGCCAGTGGGTGGTGGCGGGCCGGCCGTCGAGGAGGCCCGCGGCGGCCAGGACGTAGGAGCCGGTGCAGATGGACACCAGGCGGGTGCCGGGCCGGATGCCGGCGATGGCCGCGGTGACCTCGGGCGGCAGCGGGCCGCCGCGGCCCAGCTCGGGCATGGCGTGCGTGGGCGGGACGATCACGGTGTCCGCGGCGGCCAGGGCCTCGGGACCGGCCGCGGGCTGCACGGTGAACCCGGCGTCGCTGAGGACCGGGGCGCCGTCGGCGGTGCAGACGGTGACCTCGTACAGCGGGCGTGAGCCGGCGTCCAGGACGCTGCCGAAGACGCGGGAGGGGATGCCGAGTTCGAAGGGCGGGACGCCGGGCAGGGCGAGGACGGCGATGCGGTGCCGCCCGGCCGCGTCGGCGCTCGGGTCGGGGCGGGGGTCGGTGCACGGCCACTGCATCTCGCTCATGGCCAGATCCTGTCACATAGTGGCCAGACGGCCAACACCATGGTGGGGGCGGGTGTCGGATCGTGGACTGCGTCGCGCCGGGAAGGGCCCGGGCGGCCGGTATCCGATCAAGACGGAAAAGAGTGAGGCGGACAGCATGCGTGCGGTGGTCGTGGAGCAGTGGGGCGGACCGGAGGTGCTCGTGGAGCGTGAGGTCGCCCGGCCCGAGCCGGGACTGAACGAGGTCCTGGTGCGGGTCCACGCGGCCGGTGTGAACCCGGTGGACTTCAAGACCCGGGCCAGCGGGGCCCTGATCGAGTGGGGCGAGGTCCCGGCGGTCGGCTGGGACGTCTCCGGCACCGTGGAGGCCGTCGGACCGGGCGTGGGGATGTTCCGCCCCGGGGACGAGGTGTACGGCATGCCGCTGTTCCCGCGGCAGGCCGGCGCCTACGCCGAGTACGTCGTCGCCCCGGCCCGTCACCTCGCGCCCAAGCCGGCGAACCTCACCCACGTGCAGGCGGCGGCGCTGCCGCTGGCCGCGCTGACCGCCTGGCAGGCCCTGGTGGACACCGCCGGGGTGCGCGCCGGTGAGCGGGTGCTGGTGCACGCGGCGGCCGGCGGGGTCGGCCACCTGGCCGTGCAGATCGCCAAGGCCCGCGGCGCGTACGTCATCGGCACGGCCAGCGCCGGCAAGCACGACCTGCTGCGGCAGCTGGGCGCGGACGAGGTGATCGACTACCGCACGGTCCGCTTCGAGGACGCCGTCGGGGACGTGGACGTGGTGCTGGACGGGCTCGGCGGCCAGAACGCCGAGCGGTCCCTGACGGTGCTGCGCCCGGGCGGCCGGCTGATCACCCTGCCCGGCCCCGACGACGTCCCCGCCGACGTCCCCGGCCACGTGCGGGCGGTGTGGATGCTGGTCGAGCCCGACCACCTGGGTCTGCGCGAGATCGCCGCCCTGGCCGAGCGGGGCGCGCTCACGCCCGTGGTCGAGACCGTCGTCCCGCTGGCCGAGGCCGCGAAGGCGCACGAGATCGGCGAGCAGGGCCGCACCACCGGGAAGATCGTCCTGAGCGTCGCCTGACGCCGGCCGCCCCGGCCGGGTCGGCTGCGGGCAGGTGGAGCGGGACCGGAGCCCCGGGACCGACCGGTCCCGGGGCTCCGGGCGCGGCCGAACGGGACGGGGCGGACCTGCGGGCACGGCCGGCTGCTGTGCCGTGACCCCGCTGACGCCATGTGCGGCGAACAGTTCGCGGGCTGCGGTCATGATGCGCTCACACTTGGCCTGCTTGGCCCGCTCGCGGCGCCCGATCGGCATGTGACCGCGTCCCATGGGACCTCCCTTGACAATAATCCTGAGCAGACTCATAATTGAGTGCAATCGGATTAATGGAGTGAGGCTAGGCCCCATGTCACGCCTTGGCTGATCTGGCCTCACGCCTGGATAAACAGGATGAAGACAAGGAGTAGCGCCCCATGCGAGCGTTCGTCGTCACCAAGTACAAGGAGTCGCTGCAAGAGGCGGACGTCCCCGAACCCACCGTGGGGGAGCACGACGTGCTCGTCCGGGTGGAGGCCGCCGGACTGAACCCGCTGGATGAGAAAATCCGCGCCGGTGAGTTCAAGCAGATCCTGCCCTACAAGCTGCCGCTGATCCTGGGCAACGACGTCGCGGGCACCGTCATCAGCGTCGGGACGGCAGTTCGCGGCTTCAAGCCCGGAGACGAGGTCTACGCCCGGCCCCACCAGGACCGCATCGGCACGTTCGCCGAGCGCATCGCCATAGCGGAAGGCGACCTGGCGCTCAAGCCCGCTTCCATCAGCATGGAAGAGGCCGGCTCGCTGCCGCTGGCGGCGCTCACGGCGTGGCAGGCGCTGGTGGAGCGCGGGAAGGTGCGGCCCGGGCAGAAGGTTCTCATCCACGCCGGCGCCGGCGGGGTCGGTTCGATCGCGATCCAGCTCGCCGCGCACCTCGGTGCGAGCGTCGCCACGACCGCCAGCGGTTCCAACGCGGACTTCGTGCGCGCGCTCGGCGCGGACACGGTGATCGACTACCGCACCCAGGACTTCGAACAGCTCCTGACCGGCTACGACCTGGTGCTGGACAGCATCGGTGGGAAGACTCTCGAGAAGTCCCTGCGGATGCTCAAGCCCGGCGGCAAAGCCATCGGGATCACCGGTCCCCCGGACCCCGCGTTCGCCCGCGAGGCCGGCCTGAACCCGCTGATGCGCCTGGCGGTCGCAGGCCTGAGCGGCAAGATCCGCAGGCAGGCCAAGAAGCTCGGCGTGACGTACGAGTTCCTGTTCATGCGCGCCAGCGGCGACCAGCTCCGCCAGATCACCACTCTCATCGACCAGGGCGCGGTGCGCCCGGTCGTGGGAAAGGTGGTCGGCTTCGACCAGACCCCGCAGGCGCTGCAGTCCCTGTCCCAGGGCGGCATCCGCGGCAAGGCCGTCATCGGCAGCAGCTGACCCGCCGCAACCGCGACGGGCGACACAGAACGCACGAGGACACCACCCATGTCTGTCGCCTCCCAGTCGGTCGGACGGCGCGAGCGGAACAAGCAGGAGAAACTCGACCGCATTGTCGCTGCCGCCAGTGAGCTGTTCGCCGAACACGGCGTCGATGAGGTCACGACCCAGCAGATCGCGGACAAGGCCGACATCGGCACCGGGACCCTGTTCCTTTATGCCAAGACCAAGGGCGAACTCCTCCTCCTTGTCCAGAACGCCAAGTACGTCGAAGCACTTGAGCAGGGCCGGGCGGACGCCGAAGCCATCCCCGGCGTGCTGGACGCGGTGCTGGCGATCGTCCGGCCGATCGTCGAGTGCAACCGCATCCAGATCGACAACGGACGCACCTACCTGCGAGAGATGGTCTTCGGCGACCCCGAGGAGCCCCGGCACGGCGCGGCACTGGCCATCGTCGCGCAGACCGAGGAGGCCGTCGCCGCCGTGCTGCGCCGAGACGATCGGGTCGCAGAGGGCGACGCCGCGACGCTGGCACACATCGTGTCCGCCGTGATGTTCCTCAGCATGGCGGCGGGCGTGAACATCGCCTTGAGCGTCGAGGAGATCGTGCAGGACATCCGGGGGCAGGTTGACGTCCTGCTGCCTCGCTGAAGCGCGGCCCCAGCCTCAGGCCCAGGCGACCATCCGGGTAGTCCTCGGCTGCGGCATGGCCCGAATCCCCAAATGGCAGGTCATCCGGCCGTTGCTACCCATACCGGCATGACTGGACGGGTGGGGCCCCGGCCGGAGGGCTACCGCCACCGCGTGCTGCTGGGATTCCGGAAATTGCCCACCTACGTGGCGTCGAGTCCCCGTCGCACAGTCCCTGTCCGCAGGATTCCGGGTCGAGGCCCGTGTGGTGCGGTCAGGGCTTTGTGGGTCGATTCAGCAGTTCAAGGGCGCCTTCGACGCGATGATGCCGTCCTACCGCGTCGTGCGTGGCGCAGGCGGCCAGGTCGGGGCGCTCGTAGGGTGGCGGCAGACATGGCAGTCGTAGGTGACCGCCCCACCACTCGAACGCCGCCCGGTCGTCCATGGGCGCATCACGCCAGTCCCGCCTGCCTCGCGCGAACCACAGGAAGTCGAAGTACGTGCGCAGGTCCCGGACATGGGCGGCCTGGGTGTTCCACGGCGAAGACGCCAGCCACACCGAGAAATACCGGTTCAGCGCCACGTCGTACACGCCCGCCGGACTGATCAGGAACGGCTGCCCCTCGGGCACCCCCAGATCATCCAACCCCTCACCGAGATCGGCCAACAGAGAGCTGAACTCCCGTGCTCGCCAACCGGTGATCGACATGACGCTGGACGATAGTCCGTGGACAGCTCAACAGCGCATAACAGAAGTGGACGGTTACCGCGCCCTGGCCGGCCGGTGGGCCGACGGCCGTGTCGCCCTACGGAGCCGCAACGGCAGCGATCTAGTGTTATACGCCTGAAATCCGTCGGTTAAGTTCGTACGCTGGCAGGTATGGCGCATTCAGGACCGCCGGCGGTG
>NZ_JBQHCV010000086.1:0-5098 GCF_052068215.1 Nonomuraea sp. H19
TCCGGTAGGCGTGGATGATCGTCTGCTCGGCGGTATTGCCCGCCTGGTCTACCGTTCGGGCGCGCAGGGATACGAAGCCGTTGCCAGGCGGGTGGCGCAGGACGGCCGCTGACTTGTGGATTTCGGCCTTGTTCCAGGTTGCGCCGTCGTCGTGGGAAACCTCCACCGTGAGGCGCCTGACGGGGCGGGCGGTGCTTCCCTCCAATGGTTGAACGGTTACTGGCACGGTGAAGCGCCGCCCGGACGGGGCGGAGTTCTCGGCGTCGAGGGCGGGGCTGAAGCGTACGACCGACACGGGGAGTCGCGTCGGCGTGTCGCCCGCGACGTGCCCGGATCGGAAGGTCCACACGCCGGACACGCGCGTGGACAGCGTCGCGGGTGCTCCGCGCTCGGTTTCGACGACGAGGCGGTAGGCGGCCTCTCGCGCGGGTACGGTGAAGCTCGTCCTGATCTCTGGCTGCTCGCCCACGAGGGTGCCGTCACGGTAGAGGGCGGTCCGCTGCGTGGCCCGGGTGGAGTAGCCGAGCGAGCCTCTGCCGTCGCCGTACATGAGCAGGTCGGTCGAGATGACGTCGCCGGTGCGGCTGACGCCGTCGGCTTTCTCCGCGCCCGCCCAGGGCAGCGCGGGCGAGAAGACGCCGCGGTTCCAGAGCTCCGTGTACGCTCGCCCGGACTGATAGACGTTGAGGGGCGAGTCGAACCGGTTGAGCCGGCCGTCGGAGCCGTACTCGAACAGGTAGCGCTGCCAGCGGATGCCGCCGTCGGTGTTGACGTACTCGACCTGCTTGAACGGCGTGCCGAACGTGGTGGGAGCCATGAAGGCGAAGATGGCGCCGTCGCGCGGCCAGGCGCGACTGTACGCGCGGGCCTCCGCCTCGGGAAGGTGGCGGGCGTAGTCGGTGTGGATGGCGGCCAGGTCGCGCTGAGCCACGCGCCGTTCGAATCCGTTGACCATGCCTCCAGAGTGGAACCAGGCCAGGTGGTAGGCGTATGGGCTGCCGACTTGGGCCGCGGCCCATCGCTCAGCGACCTTGGTACGTACGCCGGCATAGGTGCGGGTGGGGCCGAGTTGGGCGGTGTACGTCCCCTCATAGGAGTCGCCGAGCCAGCCCCAGTGACGCGATGTCCCGTCCGCTTTCTGGTACTGGTAGACGATCTCGGACTGCACCGGGGTAGCGTCGGCGCGGGGAATCGTCAGCGTGATCGGCTTGCCCAGCCGCGCGTCGGCGTGCAGGGTCTGCGATCGGTCCAGTTCGAGGCCCGGGTGGACCAGGAGCGTCCTGCTCTGGCCGTCGCGGATGGTGGTCCTGGTCAGCCATCGGCCCTTGGGCAGCCGCAGGGTGACGGGGGCCTCGGGGTTATACACGTCGATCGGCGTCTGGTCGGCGTCCAGGCGGAACAGCGTCGTGTAGGCCTCGGTGGCCGGTCGGCCGTTCCTGTCGGTGAACCTGAGGGTGAGGTCGTAACTCTCGATCTCCTTGTCGACCCCTACCGGCGTGCTGAGGGCCAGGTCGCCGTCGCCGGTGGCGACGACGTGCCCGCCGAGGAGGCCGTCGGGCCCGTCGGCGCGGGTGTCGGCGGTGACGACGGCCTGGGCCTGCCCGCCCGCGGGGACGGTCAGCATGGCGGGCGCGACGCTGAAGGATTTGTCGCCGCGCACCTCCAGACGGAGGGTCACCGGCTGCTGCTGATGGTTGCGGTAGACGATCGTCTTGCTGACCGGCTGGTCGTCGTTGTGCGGCCACGCCTGCTTTCCGAAGCCGAGGCCGGGCGGTTCGGCGGTGACGGCCTGGCGGGTGCCGCGGTCGGCGTCAACGAGCCCCGCGCCCTGCGCGAAGACCCCGATTCCCGGCAGCGGCCGGGCGGTGCCCATGAGGGTCGCCTTGAGCGTGTCGCCCTTCCAGTCGGGGTGCGCGCCAGCCAGCAGCGCGGCGACGCCGGTGACGTGCGGGGTGGCCATGGAGGTGCCGGACATGGCGACGTAGGAGCCGTCGCCGGGGCTGTCCTTGCCGCGGGCCGCGGTGATGTCCACGCCGGGGGCGGTGATGTCCGGTTTGAGACCGTCATCGCCGGCGCGCGGCCCGCGGCTGGCGAACTGGGCCTGCTCGCCGGCCTTGCTGACGGCGCCGACCGCGAGCGCGGCGTCGGCGGTGCCGGGCGAGATGAGCGTACGGTCGGCGCCGTAGTTGCCGGCTGCCGTCACGAACAGGGTGCCGTACCGCTTGCTGAGCGTCTGCAGGGCCTCCTCCAGCGGGTCGGTTCCGGGGGTGTCCGGGGATCCGAGGCTCATGTTGACGACTCTGGCGCCCTGCTCGGCCGCCCACTGCATGCCCGCCAGGATGGCCGAGTCCGTGCACCAGGTCGACTCGCACACCTTGCCGTCCAGCAGCGTGACGCCGGGGGCGACGCCACGGTACCTGCCGTCCGAGGCGGCGCCGCTGCCCGCGATGGTGGAGGCCACGTGGGTGCCGTGCCCTATCACGTCGCGTTCGTCCTGGACCTCGGTGAAGTCGGCCCGGGCCGCGACCCGCCCGGCGAGGTCGGGATGGGTCGCGTCGATCCCCGTGTCGAGCACCGCCACCTTGACGCCGGCGCCGGTGTGCCCGCGCTCCCACGCCTGCGGCGCGCCGACCTGCTTGACACTCACGTCCAGCGAGACGCTCCGGCGGCCGTCGAGCCAGATCTTGCCGGTGCCGGCCGCGAGCGCCTGCCAGGTGCGCGCGGCCTCGCCCCTGCGCTGCCGTACGGCGAAGCCGCGCACCGCGCCCAGCGACCTGAACCCGCTCATCGCGCGGACGGCCGGCGTGGGACCGGAGGCCCCGGTCACCAGCAGCGGGAGCTCCTTGCGGCTGTCGTCGTACCCGAGCTCCAGCAGCCCCGTCACGTCGAACAGCCGCGGGTCCAGCCGTCCGGCGGCGACCAGCGGCGCGGCGTCGCCGGGTAAGACCCGCAGCCGCCCCCGCGCCTCGTCGGTGAGGAAGGTGACCTTCTGCCTCCCCTCACCGGGCTCGACGACCGCGCTCGTCGGACCGGTCACGGTCACCTTGTCACCGGTGACCAGCGTGACCGTCCGCACGCCGGCCACCGCCTGGTCGCCGGCCTGCGCGACCGCCGGTGGCGGGACGGATGGCTGGACGGTCATGACCGCAGCAAGCACGGCAACACCGGCCCACCATGTCGTTCTTTGCATGTAATTCTCCGATCATCGGGGGGTTCCAGAGCATGCGCCCAGCAAGGTGGGTGGGCGTCGAATCATGCCGATGGGCTCCCCTCAGCTCTGCTCGTCCGTTGCTGAGGCGGCGGTCGTCACGCCGCGGCCACGGATCGCTTGGCAACACCAGCACCGCGCCCCGGGCTGACCGCACAAGCGCAGATTGCATCGTGCCCAGCATGGCCAGTGCCGCCAACGCGCGCTCGCTGGAGAACAGCCGGGGCGGGTCCCTCGGCCGTGGGTGTTTCAGCCGCGGGCGGGGCCGGTTCGCTCTGGTTCGGGGACCACGGGAGGCAGCGTGTCGGTCCACTCGGAAACTCGGACCGTGGTCGTCCCCTCCTTATAGATCTTGCCCTCCTTGCCACTGCGGTAGCTGGAGCCGAGGACGAGCGAGGTTTCGGGGTCGATGATGACCTTCAGGTCCACGCCATGGTCGGAGATCTCCAGGCCGTCGCCAGCGCGACCCAGACCGTCCTTTGTGGTGCCGATGCTCTTCACGATGGGAATCGTGGCCAGCGCCCGGAAGGCCGCAGCCCGGACCTCGGGTGGAGCCGGCAAGTCGCCCAGCAGGTTGACCAGGGAATTGGCCACGAACCACTCGCGTGCGGCGGGATCCGCATCGCCATCGCCGTTGTCGAGCTTGTCGGCGATCCACGCCTTCAGCGCCTCCGGATCGGTCGGCAGCTGCTCAATCTCGGAGAAACTGACGTGGCTGTCGGCCAGGGAGAACGTCTTGGGGCCCTTGGCCTCGTAGACGGTGTCGCCCTCGTCGGAGGGCACCCATGCCTGCCCGTCGCGCCTGACCCAGCTTTCGGAGGACTTCGTGGGAAGTGTCTTCTTCCCAGCGCGCACGCTGTGGTCGGCCTTGACATGCCAGTAGGTCCCTGAGCCGGACCTGGTCTGCGCGGTGGAGGCGGCCGCGAGCAGGATCTGAGTGCTGGACAGCTGCGCCGGCACCGCCGACGCGCTGTGAGGCGTTCCGCTCGGCGATCCGGTGGTCACCGCCACAGGCGTTGCGCTGGTGGTGACCACCACGGCCACCGCCGCAGCCGCCGCGGCCGCCATGAGGCCCATACCTCCGGTCACCCAGACGAAGCTTCTGCGCCTCGGCCGTGCCTGGGCGTCTTGGAGCCGACGCCGCCCTTCGCGTACGACGGTGTCGGAGGGATCGGGCTTGTGCAGCATCTTGCTGATCATCTCCAGTTCGTTCATGGTTCGATGTCCTTCAGTTCGGTGCGCAGCTTCTTTCGGGCACGGCTGAGCCGGGAGCCGACGGTGCCGTACGAGATCCGCAGGCTCTGTGCGATCTCCTCGTGGCTGAGCTGTCCGAGCGCCATCAGCAGCAGCACGTCCCGCTCACCTCGGGTCAGCTTCATCAGCGCCTTCGCCAGCTGAGGCTGCAGTCGTTGGGCGCTGACGGCACTGACCACCCGGGCCTCGTGGCTGTCGGCATCCGGTTCGGCCCCCACGCGAGCCAGAGCTCGGTAGTGGCGGGCCTCCTTGCTGCGGTGCCGCGCCACGAGGTTGGTGGCGATCCCGAACAGCCAGGGCCGCAGGCCGCCACGCTTGGGGTCGAACTTCTCTCGTCCGCGCAGGGCGATGAGGAAAGTCTCCGCGGCCAGGTCGTCGGCGGCCTGTACGTCCAGCCGTCCGGCGATGTACCGGTAGATCTCTCGGAAGTGCCGGTCGTAGACGGCCGAGAAAACGGCCGGATCACGACCGGCCCGGGCGGCAAGCTGGGCATCTATGAGGTCCTCGACCGAGCCTGGTCCAGGGGTCACGTGTTGCTCTCCGTCATATGGCACCTCTCGGGGATCGGCGACACTCACCTGAACTTCTCCCAACCGCCCGATCGCTTTCCCGCATGGTGCCGTACGGTCCGACGCT
>NZ_JBQHCV010000087.1:0-2500 GCF_052068215.1 Nonomuraea sp. H19
TTCTAAACCCAGCTCGCGTACCGCTTTAATGGGCGAACAGCCCAACCCTTGGGACCTACTCCAGCCCCAGGATGCGACGAGCCGACATCGAGGTGCCAAACCATCCCGTCGATATGGACTCTTGGGGAAGATCAGCCTGTTATCCCCGGGGTACCTTTTAGCCGTTGAGCGACACCGCTTCCACATGCCGATGCCGGATCACTAGTCCCAGCTTTCGCTCCTGCTCGACCCGTCAGTCTCACAGTCAAGCTCCCTTGTGCACTTACACTCAACACCTGATTGCCAACCAGGCTGAGGGAACCTTTGGGCGCCTCCGTTACCTTTTAGGAGGCAACCGCCCCAGTTAAACTACCCACCAGACACTGTCCCCGATCCGGATCACGGACCAGAGTTAGACATCCAAAACGACCAGAGTGGTATTTCACCAATGACTCCACCCGAACTAGCGTCCGAGCTTCCCAGTCTCCCACCTATCCTACACAAGCCGTTCCAAACACCAATGTCAAGCTGTAGTGAAGGTCCCGGGGTCTTTCCGTCCTGCTGCGCGTAACGAGCATCTTTACTCGTAGTGCAATTTCGCCGGGTCTGCGGTTGAGACAGCGGGGAAGTCGTTACGCCATTCGTGCAGGTCGGAACTTACCCGACAAGGAATTTCGCTACCTTAGGATGGTTATAGTTACCACCGCCGTTTACCGGCGCTTAAGTTCTCACCTTCGCGTGATTACTCACACTAAGCGGTCCCCTTAACGTTCCGGCACCGGGCAGGCGTCAGTCCGTATACATCGTCTTACGACTTCGCACGGACCTGTGTTTTTAGTAAACAGTCGCTTCCCCCTGGCCACTGCGACCCCCACCAGCTCCCACAGCTAGTGCGTTCACCGGCAGAGGTCCCCCTTCTCCCGAAGTTACGGGGGCAATTTGCCGAGTTCCTTAACCACAGTTCACCCGATCGCCTTAGTATTCTCTACCTGACCACCTGAGTCGGTTTAGGGTACGGGCCGCCACAACACTCACTAGAGGCTTTTCTCGGCAGCATAGGATCATCCACTTCACCACAATCGGCTCGGCATCACATCTCAGGATATATACGAGGCGGATTTGCCTACCTCGCTCCCTACATGCTTACCCCAGGACAACCATCGCCTGGGCTGGACTACCTTCCTGCGTCACCCCATCGCTTACCTACTACCCGATCGGATCGAGCGTTCAGCCTCACCCCTAGTCCCGAAGGACATCAGAGGGCTTAAGGACTCTTAGCATCACGAGGTTCGATATGGGCGCATTGAAGCGGGTACGGGAATATCAACCCGTTGTCCATCGACTACGCCTGTCGGCCTCGCCTTAGGTCCCGACTTACCCTGGGCGGATTAGCCTGCCCCAGGAACCCTTGGTCATTCGGCGCGAGGGTTTCTCACCCTCGATTCGCTACTCATGCCTGCATTCTCACTCGTGTACGCTCCACGGCTAGATCACTCTGCCGCTTCACCGCATACACGACGCTCCCCTACCCATCCACCACACATGGTGATGAATGCCACGACTTCGGCGGTGTACTTGAGCCCCGCTACATTGTCGGCGCGGAATCACTTGACCAGTGAGCTATTACGCACTCTTTCAAGGGTGGCTGCTTCTAAGCCAACCTCCTGGTTGTCTCTGCGACTCCACATCCTTTCCCACTTAGCACACGCTTAGGGGCCTTAGTCGGTGATCTGGGCTGTTTCCCTCTCGACTACGAACCTTATCGCCCGCAGTCTCACTGCCACGCTCTCACTTACCGGCATTCGGAGTTTGGCTGACGTCAGTAACCTTGTCGGGCCCATCGGCCATCCAGTGCTCTACCTCCGGCAAGAAACACGTGACGCTGCACCTAAATGCATTTCGGGGAGAACCAGCTATCACGGAGTTTGATTGGCCTTTCACCCCTACACACAGGTCATCCCCCAGGTTTTCAACCCTGGTGGGTTCGGTCCTCCACCCAGTCTTACCTGAGCTTCAACCTGCCCATGCGTAGATCACTCCGCTTCGGGTCTACAGCATGCGACTCAAACGCCCTATTCAGACTCGCTTTCGCTACGGCTCCCCCACACGGGTTAACCTCGCCACACACCATAACTCGCAGGCTCATTCTTCAAAAGGCACGCAGTCACATCACACGCCGACCGAAATCGACGTAAGCTCCTACGGCTTGTAGGCACACGGTTTCAGGTACTATTTCACGACCCCTCACCGGGGCACTTTTCACCTTTCCCTCACGGTACTCGTGCACTATCGGTCATCAGGGAGTATTTAGGCTTACCAGGTGGTCCTGGCAGATTCACACAGGATTTCTCGGGCCCCGTGCTACTTGGGATCCCCTCAAGAAGCCTTCAAGATTTCGCCTACCCGGCTCTCACGGTCTACGGCAGCCCTTCCCAGAGCTTTCAACTACCTCAAAGGTTTATCACTTCTTGTGGTCTCGGCAGAAACCACCAGAGGGTCCCACGACCCCGAACGTGCAACG
>NZ_JBQHCV010000088.1:0-4588 GCF_052068215.1 Nonomuraea sp. H19
CTTTCTTCGTGCGAACTTGGCGGTTCAACACGGAACCTACGCTCGTGATCTATTTACACCGCATCTCGGACGCGACCCAGGTGAGGTCCCGCTCAGCGGCACATCGAGTCGATGAGATCCGAAAAATGCGGGAACTCTGCTCGTGCGGCAGTCACGATCTGGGTTGGGGAACGGCGGCCGCCGGGTGCGTATCGCTCGGCGATGGTACGGAATGCCTCGTTCGGCTGTGCCGTGGAGTCGGGGTCCGAGAAGGCCTCGGCGGGGCCCAGGCCGGCGGCGAACAGCCAGAGGAGGTCGCCGAGATTGCGGGCGATCAGACCGTGCTCCCCCTCGGAGCCGATGTAGACGACGGGCTGGTCAGTGATCGCCACATCTGGCCGTACCAGCCAGAAGCCGGTGTAGTCACCCGCCCCGGTCGTGCCGAAGAAGCGGAACTCGCTGCCGTCGGCCTCTTGGTTGCCGGTCCACAGGCGGAACCACCACGCCGTCCGGTCGGGCTCCTCGAACTGGTCGTATAGCTCGAAGTCACAGCCACGGGCCTCGTCGGTTTCCTCGTCCCATTCCCACTCGAAGCCGACCTCGGCCACCTCGGCCAGGGCAGTGGGCAATGCGAGACTTTCAGACATGTTCGCCATCCCCGGAAGATTAGACGACCATAGGAAGCGGTCGAGGTGGGGCTGTCCTGCACGATGGCCCCCCGAGTTGCTAGAGCGGTGTCACGTAGTTAGTGCGCTTGTCCTCAACTGGCCGGTAGGAAGAGCGCCGCCAGTCGGGGCAGGCGCTGACGCAGCTGGGCGTCGTCGTCGAAGTCGAAGTCTTCGCCCATGTCGTCCCCTGTGGCCCGGTCTACTACTGCTTCCTCGCGAGCCGCCAAAGCCTCGTAGAAGGCATCTACATCGCCATCGGTGTGCCGTTCGTAGGCGGCGTTGGCCGCAAATTGAACTTCTTCGTAGAAGATGGCACGGTCGTCGCCCTGGGCTGCGGCTTCAATAACGGCCGGGTGGCCGGCCAGGTTGTCGGGGGACTGCGCCGCCCTCTCAAACCAGCCACGGCCCAACGCGATCAACCCAGCCCGGAAGTCGCTGAAGCTGTCATCCGAGCACCCGCCACCGATCAGATAAGCGGCAGCCCAGACGTCCCACCGATGCACCGCGCCTTCTACCTCATCGAACCGCTCCTGGAAATCAAGGATCTCCTCCATCGAGAGAGCAGCAAGTCGATCAACGAGTGCCTCATCGGTAGGCTTGGCATCCGTGCGGGCGGACTCGACAATGCTCCAGAATTCGTCCAGATTCACGCAGACACTTTGCCACAACAGTCTGCTAATGCGGTTTGGTCCCACTTGTAGCGCCGCCACGACTCGAAGAAGATCCGGGATATACGCGGGATGATTCCGTACGCCAGTGAGTGAGCTAAGGCTGTAGCACCAGTTCAGACCTGCTCCGAGGCCTCAATCACCGACCCGCTGTAAAACCGTCGGCTCAGCCTACGCAAGTTCGAACCTTGCACCTGCCACCAGCAGTAAGCGCAGCTCAGAGGCACTTCGGGGCCTCTTCTGCGTTTCTGGGGTACGCAGCCAGATGCCGTCGAGAGCGACCGTATGTCGGTGGCCCGCCAATATACGTGCAATGATCTTGACGGCGTTTCCGCTGGTCGGGGTGTCGATTTGGGGACTTGGGTAGCGCACTTGACTGGGATCAGATCGATGCGCGCGACCTGCCCGGCTGTCCCACCTGTCTGGGCCGAGGGTCGGTTATCCCCCTCGGGGACTCCAGGCCCGCGCGTACGCTCGTCCGCGCGCCCTGTCCCACCTGCTCCGGTACTTCGGCATAGATCGGTGTGGCCTGACCGATGATTTTTGCGCGCCGTGCTGGTCTGTACGCCGAATACCGACTCACGGGAGGCTGACGCCATGCGGAAACTGACCTTCGGCATGAACGTGAGCCTGGACGGCTACATCGCCGCGCCCGGCGACGACCTCGGCTGGAGCGTGCCGAGCGACGAGCTGTTCCAGTGGTGGTCCGACCGGGTGGACGCGACGGGCCTGGCGCTGTACGGGCGCAAACTGTGGGAGACGATGAGCTCCCACTGGCCGACCGCCGACAAGCAGCAGGGTGCCACACCGGCGGCGATCGAGTTCGCCGGCCGCTGGCGGGACATGCCGAAGGTGGTGTTCTCCTCTACGACCAAGACGGTCGACTGGAACGCCCGTCTGGTCACCGGCGACGCGGTCACCGAGATCACCAGGCTCAAGGCCGAGGACGGTGGCCCCATGGACATCGTCGGTGCCACACTCGCCGCGGCGGCCATGCGGGCCGGGCTGATCGACGAGTACGCGATCGTCACCCATCCGGTCCTGGTGGGCGGCGGCACGCCGTTCTTCACAGCCCTGGACAACTGGGTGAACCTGAGCCTGGTGGAGACCCGGACGTTTCCCGACGGCGTACTCCTGACCAGGTACGAGACCAGGCGCTGAGTGCCCAACCTCGGATCGGCCGGTTGAGCCGCGTTGGATCAGCGAAGGCCCGATCGTCACTCAGTAGCGAACACGCCGCGGTTCGGTGGATGCTTGATGGATCTTCCCGGCAGCCTCGGCGGATGGGTTCTGGCAGTTCAGCGGTGTTGCCCGCCGATCAGTACGTGGCGTCGCTGGCGCGTAAACGGATGGCAGCGGGCGCGTTGTTCCGGGATGGGGCCGGACGGGGTGCTGCTGGTGGAGCCGACCTACAAGAACAACTGGGAGGGTACCCGGCGGGGCGGTCCAGCAGGACGAGCCGCCGATGGTGGTGTGCCGCCGGGAAAGTGCTCGAGGAATTGGGGCTCTGGACCGGCCAGTCGGGCGGCTGCTCGTGGTCGGCTGGTTGCCGCCGCGGCCAGAACGGCCCGCCTCGGTTCGGCCCGTACACCTGGACCTGCGCACGCGCTGGCACGAGCAAGATGCCGTCTGCTCGCGTAGGCGGAGGGCGAGGGCGAGCAGGTCCGCCGTCGGTGACGGCCTGCAGATGGTCTTGCCTCGGGTCCGGGCGGACTCGTGGAAACCCCTCTACTTGTTGTCGACCTTAATGTGGAATTTGACATCGCTGCCCTTGACCGACGTGACCGTGACGGTGAGGCCGATCTTCATCCCGTCGTTGGCCTCCAGCTGGCAACGCATCGTGGTGCCCTGCTCCCCCTTGAGGTCACCCGGGCACACGACCGCCTTCGGCCGCTGCCCGACCTTCGCCGCCAACTGGTCGGCGACCTGCTGCTCGACCGTGGGTCTCTCGACGGAAGTGCTACCTACGCTGAAGCTGCAGCCCGCAACCAGCACCACACCGCAGGCCAAAGAAACCGGGAAGCCAATGCGCATGTTCCCCATCCTCATCGCTTGAAAGATTGCTGTTTCGACGTGCACGGGCTGACAGCGGTTCCTGCGGCCGCGCAGCGCGATCGCCGTCACCCGAGACAGTTGGCAAGGTCCAGTAGTAAATTCTTTCGGTCACAAGCGGCCCTCAGGCGATGGAGGATCCCGAGGCACAGAGTTATCCCGCTCAAGCATCCTCGGGCACCGGTTACGCGACTCACTCACGGGATCCGGTACGTTCACGGCGCGCCCGCGCGGTCGCAGCTCAGGCCCAACGCGTCCCGATCCTCGTCGACACCGAAGCCGCGTGCGGCGAGTGGACCGATCGCCCCGCTACTTGGTTGCCCGACCCCAGGCCCGAAGAGCGTGGATCAGTACCGCTCATCCACAGAGAACCCCCAGGACCCGGAAGCCGGAGGGTTGGCCGTGTAGTAGTAGCACCGCCTCGGCGTGGTCCACGCCGACTTGTACTTGGGTCGCTCCCGTTCACAGGCGGCCTTCGTTTTGAACATCCCGACGAAAAAGTCCGCGTGCGCCGGGCCGGCCAAGGTGACCGCACCGATCGCCGCCGTTGCGGCCGCGAGAGCGATCACTCCGGCGCGGCGCAAACCGGGCCGACGGATGACCATCATCATTTGACTCCACTTTGTCGAGGTCCCTGCGGGAGAGCTAAGCACCCGGCGGTACACGGCCGGAATACTCGGATCATGTACCGAAAATGTGCCGCCAGTATGCCAGTCAGATTCATAATCGGACGTGGCAGAGCTCATTTCAACTCACCGTTTGAAAGGAACTGATGAAACTCAAATCCAGTCTCATGGTGGTTGTGGCCGTCGGTGCGACGATAGTCGTGACTCCCGGTGCGGCGTACGCCGATTACTACACGACGTACAAGAATAGCTCGGCCAGGGGAGGCACCCTCTACCTCCACGCGGCGATGGGTCCCAGGAGCGGCGGCCGAACCAGCATCAGCGGCAGCCTCTTCCGTCTGTATGCGAACACCTATAACGGTGCGGATGGTGGCTTGTACGCCACCTCCAACAGCGTGAGCGGAACCGTCGTTCTAAGTCACCCGCGCTACGACTATGGGCGCAGCGGCTGCAAATGGGTTCTCGCGGGCTCAACTGCCAGTATGACCCTGAAATGCGAAGCACGCATTGCTTCCTAGCCTCGATCTTTCTCGACCTTGAGCTGGTCGGCTGAGGGATTCGGCTGGAGGTCGTTTCCTCGCTGTGGTCAGCGTGG
>NZ_JBQHCV010000089.1:0-4565 GCF_052068215.1 Nonomuraea sp. H19
TGCTTCTTCTCACCGACATCGTCTCCCGCGCTGAACGATCGCTGTCGCAACTGACCGACAGACGCTGTCGTTGTTACTCGCCTACGTAACCATACTTGCCGACGAGCTCGATCAGACAACCCATCCGTGATCCCTCCTGGGCATGATGCCTGGACTCCGGCGAACTCCCCGTGTTTTCAGGTCTCACCAACCGAACTTGCGCATGTTCGCGATGAATGTCCTTCAGTCCGGCTGAACTCACTGCGGACGTGCCGGTAAGAAACGTGTCATGAGCCCCAGTACAACGGCGTTGATCTTGCTGTGACTTGCCTGGTCAATGCTGGGCGGACATGAAACACCTCTCGATGCACATCGACGAGCTGGTCGAGCACTGGACGATCCTGGACGAAGAGCGCGACCTCGTCGCCGGCAAGCGGGGCGCCACGCCCGTTAACGTGCGCTTTCTCGGCTCGTTCCATAGGCGGGGTGTGACGGCTAGAGGCACAAGGGCCTGCTCGTCAAACGCTCACTGTGCCGGGGATCGAGCCTCTGAGGATGGCGGCCTCTAGACCCTAGACACAAGGTAGATCAATGGGTTCGGCTCTAGGTGGCTGGTGTTAAGCGGGTCATCCCGACCGGACGATTCCGGGTGACTCGCTCAGCGCCGGTTCTGCGTGCTGGTTGAGAAACACTGACCCGGTGGCGTGGATCCGGCGATCATGCGGTCTCCGGAGTTATCCACAAGGCCGCTGGGGGCGCCCTGCGGCCGTCCCCGGCTGGAGATCTGGGTGTTCGCCCTGGTCACGTCCCTGCAGCAGCCCACCACCCGCCTGGGGCGGAGCTGATACCAAGGACCGCCAGACGAGCGAGGTTGACAGCGGCAGCCAGCAGGGAGAAGTCAGCGTCGATCTTGATGGCGCCTCGGACGCGGGCGCGACGTCCGCCGTGCCGTCGCCGGATCAGATGCGCGATCTTGCGTTCGACCTTGGGCCGGGTCGCGCGGTAGCGGGCCAGCCAATCGGGATCGCTGCTGCGCTCTCGGCCTCGGGCCAAGTGCTCCTCATGCGGGCTGATCTTGACCTCGCGGCCGTCCTTGGCCGTGGTGCACCGCTCGCGCAGCGGGCATCCGGCGCAGGCCACGCCGAAACGGGCGACCCCGCCGCCGTCGCCTTGCCGCCGGATCGAAACCCTGACCCGGTTGGGACAGGTGACCTGCCCGGCCTCCAGATCGACGGTGAAGACATCCTTGGAGAACCGCCCACCCGGCGCGCCGGCCGGCTGGACCTTGACCATCGCCTCAACGCCCGCCTGCTCCAATGTGGCCAGCACCGGCCCGGTGCCGTAGGCGGCATCGCCATAGACCTCGGCCTGCCCGGCCTGCCCGGCCCGCTCGGGGGCGAGGACGTCGGCCAGGAGCTCGGCGGCGGTCTCGGCGTCGCCCACATTGCCCGGCGTCACCTGAGTGGCGGTGATGATCTCGCTGTCGGGATCCTCGGCGATGTGCCCCTTGTAACCATCGAAGGAACGGGCCACGGTCTTGCGGCCGTGCCGCGCCTGCGGATCCACGGTGGAGATGATCCGGTCCCTGGCCACCTTGCGGGCGATCCGGAACCCGCCGTCCTCGCCCGCTTCAAGGTCCTGGCCCAGCACGGTGGCCAGCAGCCGCGCCGCCTGCTCCACCTCAGCCACCAACCGCCGTCCCTCCAGCACGGCCAGCAGCGCGAACCCGTCCCTGGCCCGCGAATCGATCAGCGCCTCCCGCTCAGCGGTATCACTCCAGTCGATGACCGGCTTGCCCAGATCGGTATAGCCATCCCCGCTGCAGATCACCGCCCGCAACGCCTCCCGCAGCGGCCGGTCGGCAGCACGCAGCAGGCCCCGGATCGCCGAGCGGATCAGCGTGACGGTGTCCTGGGTGGCCACCGCGTCATAGATCGGCGCCGAGTCCAGCACCCGCCTGCGGCCGACCAAGCCCGCCTGAGCGGCCACCTCCACCGTCCGCTCGAAGATCCGGTCCGGCCGGTCCGAGGCGGCCAGCCTCGCCCGCATGTCCACCAGCACGGTGTGCACAAACCCCGGATGGTCGAAGTCCAGCCCGCCGGCGGCGTATTTCCACCGCACATCGAAGGCGAACCGATCCACCGCTTCCCGATCCGACAACCCCTCCAAACGCTGCAACACCATCACCACGGCCACGATCATCGGTGGCACCGACCTGCGGCCGTCCTCAGCGAACAGGTCGGCGAACATCGCATCCGGAAACAGAGTCCGGCACTCACGGTGCAGCACCGCGTAGATCGAGTTCGGCGCCAGCCGACCCTCGACAAAACTCACCGTGGAAGACAGTAACCCCGGCTGCAACGGAGTCTGGCCCACTGCCATCGCTCGATCTCTCCCCACGCCCGGTGACCAACACCGATCACCCTGACACAACAGGACAGACCTACGCGAGATAGATCAAAAAACACCAGTCACCTAGGGCCTGTACGGAGTTGGGATCAGAGGGATTCGCCTGCGCTCTGGTCTGGATCCTGATACGCCATCGCCATGACGCGTGGAGACCTCACCGACGAGGAATGGTCCTTGATCGAGCCTCACCTGCCCTTGGGTGAGCGAGGCCCCATCCCAGACCTGCGGCAGCAGTTCAACGCCGTGATGTGGCGGTTTCGTACCGGCAGCCCGTGGCGGGATCTGCCCGCCGAGTACGGGCCGTGGTCCACCGTCTACGACCGGTTCCGATCGTGGGCGACGGCGGGCATCTTCGAGCAGTTGATGCAGGCCATGATCGCAGAGGCCGCTGCTCGTGGGCAGGTCGCACTTGACCTGGTCAGCGTGGACTCCACCACGGCCCGCGCCCACCACCACGCCGCCGGGATGGTCCTCGACCGCGAGCGCGTGAAGGCGTTGGAAGAGGCCGCCGACCAGGAAAAGGGGCTACGCCAAAGGGGCGAAACCCTCAAAACGGGGACCTCATCGAAGGTGAGAACGCCGATCAGGTCGGACGCCGACGGTTACGACTACGGCGCAGGATAAGGCTGAAGGAGGCCAAGCTGGGCCGCTCGCGAGGTGGGCTGACCAGCAAGGTGCACCTGTCCGCCGAGCGGCAATGCCGTCCGCTGTCCTTCGTCCTCACCCCGGGCCAGGCGGGAGACAGCCCGCAGTTTCGCGCCGTGCTGGAGCGGATCAAGGTGCGGCTGCCCGTCGGCCGCCCGCGCACCCGCCCGGGCGCGGTGGCCGCCGACAAGGCGTACTCCTCCCGCGGCAACCGCCTCCATCTGCGCCGACGCCGGATCAAGGCCGTCATCCCGGAGAAGGTCGACCAGGCGGCCAACCGCAAGAAACGCGGCTCCCGCGGCGGTCGCCCGGTCAGCCATGATCAAAATCTATACAAACAGCGCAACACGGCGGAACGCTGCATCAATCGGATCAAGGAGTGGCGCGGGCTGGCCTTTCGCTTCGACAAGACCCCCGACAGCTACCTCTCCGGCCTTCACCTGCGCGGAGCCATCTTGTGGATCCGAAGCCTTCAACCCATCTGAAGATCCGAAGTCCCGTGCAGGCCCGAGGTGCGCATCCAACCGATCAGTTCATCGGCCAGGCGTACTCGAACTCGGGCAACTCAAAACCCTGCTGGAAACGGCACATCCGCTCGTCCGTGCGGCGTGCGCCGTGTCGTTCGTAAAAGGCGATGGCGCGCGTGTTCGCACTGAGCACCTCCACATAGACCTCCCTGCCGGGGTGCTCGTCCGCCACCCACGCCAGCCCTCGCCGCAGCAGTTGCGTTCCGATGCCTGAGCCAGTGCTACCCGGCCGCACGTGGAGGTTGTCAAGCAGGATCCGCCCACCGGGAGCCGGAAGCAGGTAGCCAAAGCCAAGCAGCTCTCCATCGCCGTCGTGAGCGACGAACAACCCTGAACCCTGCACAGGCGAAGCCAGCCGTTCCCGCCACAGCGTCAGCCGATCGTCGGTCAGGGGTCCGTTCAGGAAGCTGTCGGGCATGATCCCCGCATACGCCGAACGCCAACTGTCCACGTGCAGAGCAACGATAGGGACAACGTCGTCAATTTTGCCGTTTCTTATCTGCATGGCGCAGAGCATCCCATATGGGAACGGGCTGGGACATAGGAGGCCCTGACCAGGGAGGGGGTCATCCAGCGATGACCTACCAAGCTGAATGATCAGCGCTGAACAACCTCATGATCTAAACCTCATACAGGCTCTAGGGGACCTTCTAGGTCTAGAGGACGCGACCTCTAGACAGAGATCGTTGACGAACTGAGAGGCAGCGTGAGATGCGGAGAGTAAATGCGAGATGACCCATTGTGTGACACGATCATGCGAGTTATGATCGTCTGCGTTCGCCTTCGTATTGTCCTCGACAAGGAGAACGCATCCATGCTCCGCAAACTCTGCGCACTCATCGTCTGCACTATCGCGGTGTTTACCGCCACCACCGCTCCCGCCAACGCTCTAGGCATTGGCATCGACCTGGACGGCGATGGTAACGAGTGAGGTGCCCAGCAGATTCCAGACAGTCGGCTACATAAGCTGACAGAAGTCTGGAAGAGGTAGGTACGTGACGAGGC
>NZ_JBQHCV010000090.1:0-4453 GCF_052068215.1 Nonomuraea sp. H19
ACTGAGCCGGTCGGCGCCCGTCGTCGTGGGATCGGTGCCGGCGAGGGTGTTCAGGACGGTCATCGCCGCAGGCATGGCGGCGGGGTCTTCGAGGACGACGTCCAGGCGGTCCCCGATCGTGGCCTTCAGCTCGTCGGGAGTGCCGGTGGCGATCACCTGCCCGTGGTCGACGACGGCGATGTCGTCGGCCAGCTGGTCGGCTTCGTCCAGGTACTGGGTGGTGAGGAGCACCGTGGTGCCGTCGGCCACCAGCTCGCGGACGCTGTCCCAGATCTCGCCGCGGCTGCGCGGGTCCAGGCCGGTGGTCGGCTCGTCCAGGAAGAGCACGTCGGGGCGCAGGATGAGGCAGGTGATCAGGTCGAGGCGGCGGCGCATGCCGCCGGAGTAGCCGGTGACCTGGCGATCGGCGGCGTCCATCAGGCCGAAGCGCTCCAGCAGCTCGTCGGCCCGCTGGTGCGCCTGGCGCCGGGACAGGTGGGAGAGGCGCCCGAACATGCGCAGGTTGCCACGGCCGGTGAGCTTGTCGTCCACGGCGGCGTACTGGCCCGCGAGCCCGATCCTGGCGCGCACCTCGCCGGCGTCGCGGACGACGTCGTATCCGGCGATGCGGGCGTGCCCGGCATCGGGATCGGACAAGGTCGCCAGGATGCGCACCGCGGTCGTCTTCCCCGCGCCGTTGGGCCCCAGCACGCCGCAGACCGTTCCTCTCGGAACGCTCAGGTCCAGCCCCCGCAGCGCATGGGTGTCGCCGAAGGACTTGTGCAGCCCGTCGGCGACCACGATCGGATCCGCCATGATCCCTCCACTGGGTACGTTGTACGCGGTCATGGCGGCCAGGCTAGGGGACTGGGTACTATGTACGCAAGTAGGAGGTGGAACGGTGACCGACGCCGAGTACGTGAACATCTGGATGCGGCCCGAGCGCCCCGCCCGCGGGCCCAAGCCGGCCTACAGTCGCGCGCAGATCGCCGAGGCGGCGATCCGGATCGCCGACGCCGAAGGGCTGGAGGCCGCCACCATGCGGCGGATCGCCGCCGAGATCGGCGCCGGCGCGATGTCCCTCTACCGCTACGTCCCGAGCCGCGACAACCTGGTCGAGCTCATGGCCGACCGGCTGATGGGCGAGATCGACGTCACGGGCATGCCCTCGGGCGACTGGCGCGCCGACCTGACCCGCTACGCCGACGGGCTGCGGGCCATGTGGCTGAGACACCCGTGGATCGCCACCGTGCAGCGGTCACTCCCCAGCTTCGGCCCCAACCAGCTGCTCTTGATCGAACGGCTGATGGGAGTGCTCGACGCCTTCGTCTCCATCGACGAGAACCTCGGCCTCATTGCCATGCTGAACGGCTACGTCGAGGGCACCGTCCGCGAGGAGAACAGCGCGGCCGCGGAAGTCCGCCGCAGCGGGCTCAGCGAGTCGGAGTGGATGGCGCGGAGCTACTCGTACGTTGACCAGCTGGTGAAGAGCGGGAAGTACCCGATCTTCACCAAGATCGTGATGGAGGCGCGCCAGCCGCACCTGAGCCGCGACGACCAGTTCCGGTACGGGCTCCAGCGCGTCCTCGACTGCATCGCCGCGGCCCTCCCGTCAACGGCCGAGTCTCCGATGTCGGCGCACCGAGAGGGGCGGGAAGAACAGGACGGGCCAGGGCAGGCTCGTAGTCGACCATCCGAGAGGGCAGCAAGAGCGAAATAGACGCACAAGCCATGCCTATATGCCACACCGAAAGGGCTCAGCGGCGGCCGTGCCTGGTCACGGGTGGAGTCCAGGGCTTGCCGATGCCGGGGTTATTCCCCGACGGGCATGGGCTGGACGCCTGCACATTCCCAGCCCGTCCGGACTGCTACGCGGGGCGCGGCTGGTCGTCCGGGCGGTGGTTCAGCGGACGGACAGCAGGGACGCGCAGCCGCTCGATGTCGTCCCGCAGTTCGGCGGCGGGTCGCAGGTCGTAGGCCATGGTCGTCTCCGGCCTTGCGTGTCCGGCCAGCTTGGCGGCTTTGATGGCGTCCACGACCGGCAGCGGCGTTGCTGATGAAGGTGCGGCGCATGTCGTGCGGCCGTACTCTGCGGGTGCCCGCCTGCTGGCTTCTCTTGGTCAGGATGTCGGCGATGCCCTGGGGCTGCATGTGGCGGGGCCTGCCGTTCTTCGTTCGCGGAGCGCCGTTGCGTTCCAGGCGCGGGAACAGCGCGGCGGTCCAGGTCGCGCTCCAGCCGGGTCCGGGGGTGGCGAAGGGCTGCCGGGCGGTGTCCGGAAATGCGGCAGCAGTGCCGGTTAGCAGGGCACAGGCGGTGATGGCCGTTACGGTCAGCAGCCGTCGCGTGGCGGAGGACATGGTTCTCCCCGGGTGATGGGCCAGGTGTTGGCGGCGTCGAAGAAGGCGTGGAGGTGGCGGATGCGCCCGTCGGCGAATACGGCGACGTCCGAGCCGGTCGCAGCGGGGATGCCGGCTTCGGGATCGCCGAACCGCCAGAAGAAGCGGGCCTGGTGGGGGTGAACGTCGACCGGGGCGGTCAGGTCGAAGCGGAAACCGGGGGGAATCCGCTGATGCAGGGCGGCGAACGCCGCATCCAGCGCGTCGTGTCCTTCGACGGCAATCTCCAGGTCGGTGTTGGCGCAGTCGGGGCTGAGGATCTCCTCGATGGCGGCGCGCCGCCCGGCGGCGTCGGTGTCGTTGATGGCGTCGATGAACCGGTGGATGAGATCGGCGTAGTTCATGAGTTTCTCCTTGTCAGCGCTGGACGGTGACGACGATCTTGCCGACCTGGGTGTTGGACTCCATGTAGCGGTGGGCCTCGACGATGTCAGCCAGGTCGAAGGTGCGGTCGATGACCGGGGCGAGCGCTCCGGCGCGCAGGCCGTCGGTGATGAAGGTCTCGGCCCGGCGAACCCGTTCCTCATCGGCGAACAGGTGGAAGATGGCGTAGCCGTAGACGTTGATCGGCCACCACATCGGCAGCCGGGTGGGCCGCCCGTCCAGTGAGCCGTAGACGATCAGCATGCCGTCCGGGGCCACGGCCTGCGCCAGGTCGGGCAGGCCGGGCCCGGCGACGCCGTCGTAGATCAGCCGCGCGCCGCGCTCGTCGGTGAGGGCGTGCACCTGCTTCACCACGTCGCCGTCGTCGGCGGCGATCACATGGGCGGCGCCCGCGGCCAGCAGCCGGTCGGTCTTGGCGCCGGTCCTGGTCACCGCGATGGGCGTGGCGCCCAGGTGGGCGGCGATCTGGATGGCGGCCAGGCCGACGCTGCTGGAGGCGGCCGTGATGACCACGTCATCGCCGGGCTGCAGCCTGCCGACCTCGACCAGTGCGCCGTAGGAGGTGAATGCGGGCACCCACAGGGCCGCGCCGGTCACGGCGTCCATGTGCTCCGGGCGGCGGATCAGCCGCTTGGCCGCCACGATGGCCCGGTCGGCGTAGATGCCGTGGATGGACATCCCGTCGTCGTTCGGCTTGGCCACGATGCTGACCGCGTCGCCGGCGGACACGTCGGTCACGCCCGGTCCGACGGCTTCCACGACGCCGGCGGCCTCGGTGCCCAGGCGCGAGCCGGGCAGCACCGCGTCGTAGTAGTACCGGCCGGTGCGCAGGAACACCTCGCCCCGGTTGAGGCCGAACGCGTCGATGCGGACCCGCGCCTCGCCGGGGCCGGGCTCACCGATCTCCACGTCCGTGAGGTAGAGCACCTCGGGACCGCCGAGCTCGTCGAACAGGACCGTCCTGGCTTTCATCACGAATCATTCCCTCTGTCATACGGAGTATACGCCGATCAAACTTAGAACGGCGTTCAAACTTTGTGCGCCGTACTCTAACGTAGCGGTGTAAGCTGTCAAGCGTGCAAGAGCAGACAGTGGGCCGACGGGCACGGTTGCGGGCGCAGACCACCGCGGAGATCAAGGCCATCGCGCTCAAGCACCTGAGCGAGGGCGGCCCCGACGCGGTCTCGCTGCGGGCGATCGGCCGCGAGATGGGCATGAGCGGCAGCGCCATCTACAGCTACTTCGAGACCCGCGACGCGTTGATCACCACGTTGATCAACGACATCTACTCCTCGCTGCTGGACCAGGTGGAGACCGCCCGCGACGCCGTCGCCTACGACGACATCGCCGGCCGCATCCAGGCCTGGGGGCAGGCCGTGCGCGCCTGGTCGCTGGCCAACCCCGAAGGCTTCCGGCTGATCTACGGCGATCCGGTCGCCGGCTACCACGCGCCCGCAGGGGGCCCGGCCCCCGAGGCCGCTAAACGCGCCTGCCTGGGACTCACTGAACTGGCCGCCGCCGCCTGGCCGTACGCGGAAGCCACCCAGGCATCCACCGACCACCAGTGGTCGGACTTCTCACCCGGCCTGGCCGCCACCATCCGCGAGCATTTCCCTGACCTGCCCCCGGCCGCCGTCGCCCTCGCGCTGCGCATGTGGGGCCGCATGCACGGTCTGATCTCCCTGGAGGTCTA
>NZ_JBQHCV010000091.1:0-4231 GCF_052068215.1 Nonomuraea sp. H19
AGCGCGGACTGCACGATGTGCTCGCGGGCCGCAGCCCGGCCGAAATGCAACTCTTCCGCCAGCGTCACGAAATAGCGGAGCTGACGTAACTCCATGCCCGCCACCCCTTCCTGCCCGGGAGGCGCCGATTCGGGCCGTCTTCCACCACTCTAGGTGCCTCGTGGAGTGTGGACCCTGACAGGAGCGTTGGCTGCTACTCACTGGGCTGGGGTGTCCGGCAAGCGATCCTCGCGTTCATGCCGAGGTAGTGGAGGGCCTTGGAGCGCGGCCTGGAGCCGCCGGACGCCCTGCCGAAGAGGGGATCAGTGCTTGGATGCGTCCTGGACCTTCCCGCCGGGCTGCTTCAGATTGCCCACGGCCCGATCGGTCTTGCCCGCAACCTGGTGGCGCTGGTTGCCGGTGGCGCGACCCAGGCGCTGCCTGGCCCAGCGTTTGAGGGCCTGGACCTTGTTGTCGATCTCCCATCGCAGACTCATCGTGATTTCCTTTCACCGCTCAGCTCGGCCATCGGCCTGGGACAGACCCGTTGATCCGTCTCCCCCATGAGCCATGAGCTCGTGCCTGCGGACATTCGCCGCGGTCAGGCGGCTTGAAGTTCCAGCGTCCTCCCCGGCCTAGGGCAGGGAAACGAGCAATCACCGGTTCCGGTTATCACTGGAATCGATGAGCGAGCGGGCGGTACCAGAGCGCCGCAAGCTCAGTGTGTCTTCCCTCCTGGCTGGTACGGGGCTGCGCGCGCGGCTCGATGCCGAATCCACACCGGTGAGCGGCCATGCCGGCAGCGACACCGGAAGAGGCATCGGTCAGGTCCCGGCGGGGGCGCGGGCTTGCCGGGCGATGTCGGCGCGGCGGCGTTGGATGCGGCCGGGATCGGGCCAGCGGACCTGACTCGCCCAGCTCAGCCGTTCGAACAGGCGGATCATGGCGGCGGACGGGTCGATCTGGCCGCGTTCGAGGCCGTGACGGGCGCAGGTGGGTTCGCTGTGATGGCCGTTGTGCCAGCTTTCGCCGAAGGACAGCAGAGCCAGCGGCCACAGATTGGTGGAACGGTCGTGGCGGCGAGTTGTGAAGGGCCTGCTGCCGATCATGTGGCACAGGGAGTTGACGCTCCAGGTGACGTGCTGCAGCAGCGCGATGCGGATCAACCCGGCCCACAGGAAGGCGGTCAGCCCGCCGTACAAGGTGCCGGTGATCGCCCACCCGGCCAGGAACGGCAGCGTCAGCGACAGCGCGCACAGCGCGGGGAAGGCACGTGCCACCCGGGTCATGGCCGGGTCGGCCAGCAGGTCCGGGGCGTAGCGCTCGGCCGGAGTCCGGTCGTCGGTGAACAGCCAGCCCAGATGGGCGTGGGCAAGCCCCCGAAGCTGCCCGCGCAAGCCGGCGCCGTACCGGTAGGGAGAGTGCGGGTCGCCCGGCCGGTCGGTGAAGGCATGATGGCGGCGATGCACCGCGACCCAGTCGATGACGTTGCCCTGGAAGCCCATCGAACCGGCGACCGCCAGCACCACGCGCAGCCATGGCCGGGCGGTGAAAGAGGCATGGGTGAGCAGGCGGTGGAAGCCGACCGTCACGCCCAGCCCGGTCACCACATAGAAGGCCGCGGCCAGCAGCAGATCGGCGAGCGCGACTCCCTGCCCCCACGACAGGAAGATCGCGACGCCGAAGGCGACGAACGGCAACACGACGATCGCCGCCGTCAGCCCCGTCTGAGCCCTGCCGGCCGGAGGGTGCTCCTCTGCCCCGGGGAACGGCGATGCGCCGTCGTAGTCTTGCGTCAACGGCCGATCTTTCACCGGCTGTTTAGGAACAGGCATGAAGTCCCTTTCGTCTCGTCTATACGGTTCGCCGGTGGACGTAGCACCAACGCCAGGTCGAGGCTGGGTCCAGGGTGGCGACCACCGGGTGGTCGGTCTCCTCGTAGTGGGCGCGGGCGTGGCCCCCGTGCGAATCGTCGGAACAGGCCACCCACCCGCAGGTCAGGCACACCAGTAACCGCGTCCAGGTCCGGCCGAGGGCCAGACATGCCGTGCATTCGGGTAGTCCGTGCTCCGCGGTCGGGAGCAGGTCGAGGTGCTCGCATCGTGGTGCCCGACCGTTCAGGCCGGCGCGCGCGGTCACGCTTGTTCCTTCTGTGTCCAGGGTCATCACGACCCCCTCACGGTGACAGCGACGCAAGCTGCGCCGGCTGATCGCTAATCAGTCAAGGCGACCGGCGAGCCGACGGAAACGCGCAATCCCAGCCAGCCTCATCACTTGCGGTGATAGCGAGCCTGTCGGCGCGTTGCCGATGCGCCGTATCCGGCTCCATCCCGCGTCTCGGCAGACCTGCGCCACGCTATGGACCGGCTCCCTCGGGTCCCGCGGCGAGGAGTGCCGATGGTGGTCCCACTCCCCCGCCGCGACGTCAGCCACCGCCGTCGCCCACCCAGGAGCACGGAACGCCGTGAGCCATCCAGAGCGGCACTCAGCCGAGAATGATTCTGTAGCCGTCCCTTCGCAGTGCGTCCAGCGCTTCGCCGCAGTGCTCAGGACCTCTCGTTTCGAGTTGCAGCTGCACCTCGACCTCGTCCACATGCAGTCTCGATCCGAACCGTTCGTGCACGATGTCCAGCACGTTCACCCGGAGGGCGGCGAGATCCGCCAGCAACCCCGCCAACGCCCCTGGACGGTCCGGCAGCCGCACCCGCAAGGCCAGGTAGCGCCCGGCGGCGGCCAGGCCGTGACGGAGCACCCGCGCCAGCAACATGGGGTCGATGTTGCCGCCGGACAGCACCGCGACCACCGGCGGTTCGAACGCCTGCGGATGGGCAACCAACGCAGCGACCCCCACGGCGCCGGCCGGCTCGACGACCTGCTTGGCGCGTTCGAGGCACAGCACGAGCGCTCGGGAGATCTCCTCCTCGCTCACCGTGACCACCCTGTCGAGCAGGTAGTGGATCAGTTCGAAGGGCAGCTCTCCAGGGCATCCCACAGCGATGCCGTCGGCCATCGTCGCAACCGGCTCGACCATCACCGGATGTCCCGCGGCCAGAGAGGCGGGGTAGGCCGCGGCCCGCTCGGCCTGGACACCCACGATCGCGATTCCAGGCCGCAACGTCTTGGCCGCCAGCGCGAGCCCGGACGCCAGACCTCCACCGCCTATCGGCACCACGATCGTGCCGGTGGCCGGCAGCTGTTCCAGGATCTCCAGCCCGATCGTGCCCTGCCCCGCGATCACGTCCGGATGGTCGAAGGGATGGATGATCACCGCACCGGTCTGCCGCGCGTGCTCCCTCGCCGCGGCAAGCGCCTCGTCGACAGTACGCCCGGCGAAGATCACCTCAGCGCCGTAACCACGGGTGGCCTCCACCTTGGGCAGCGCCGCGCCCTCGGGCATGTAGACCGTCGCTTTGGCCCCGACCAACCGCGCGCTCAGCGCCACCCCCTGAGCGTGATTGCCGGCACTTGCCGCCACCACGCCCCTTTCCCGCTCCTCCTCGGCCAGGCGGGCGATCCTGACGTAGGCCCCGCGGACCTTGAACGAGCCGGACCTCTGCAGGTTCTCGCACTTGAGCTGAACCGGCCCGCCCACCAGGTCGGAAAGCACCCGCGACTCGACCACGGGCGTACGGACCACCACGTCGGCGAGGAGTTCTCGCGCGGCGACGACATCGTCGTAGGTCACCTGAGTACGGCTCATCGCAAGAGTCTCCCACTCCGGCCACCCAGCGGGCCGGAACACCTCGCCCGGTCGGGCGGCCATCGGCCACGATGATGAGCCTTGCTCGGATTGCCCATAACCCTCCACCCAAGGAAGGGCATTGACTGGAGAGCATCCGGCTACCCGCGAGGGCGGGTGTGTCGATACGCGGGGGCCACGTGGCTGTTCCCAGCACCCTCAGCCACGTGCTCCGGCCACCGGAACAGCGTGTCGCGGCCACCGATGAGGCCGTCGGGTCCACGCCGCCGCCAGAACCGCCGACCGGCGATGACTTCCCCAGCGTCAGGGCTTTCGCCACGAGATCACCTTGGTAGTCCCAAAACAGTGCCAGGGAAGTATGGCCCACCGTGCGCGTGGGCAGGCGGACTGGTTCCAAGGGGGCGCAAGGACGCGGCACGCGATGGGAGGAGACTGGCATGGCTTCGACGGGTGCAGGCGTCGCCGATCGGGAGCGCGGCGCGGCGCCGATCATCGACGGGCGTAAACCGGTCGCGGCGGTGGTCGCGTTGTGGGTGTTCGTGCTGGTGCCGT
>NZ_JBQHCV010000092.1:0-4078 GCF_052068215.1 Nonomuraea sp. H19
TTGGCGTCGTCGGACCCGTCATACGCGATCAGAATCGTCATTTCAGCCACCCCGGAAGTCCTCTTTCCGGAACGGCCCGTTTCACGCCTGGCGGACGACGGAGCTCGTCACGAGGGACCGCCGGGCCGCCGGCCGGAGCATCGACAGCCCCGCCAGAGCCAGCACCCCGAGCTCGGTCACCACCACGAGCCGCTGGGTCAGCCCGGCCGGGATGTCGTCGTTCGTGAGCGGGATGCCGAACATCCGCACCACGTACGGGATCACGACCAGCACCAGCGCCCCGATCGCCAGCCCGCTGAGGATCCGCACCGCTCTGGCGTACCGGATCCTGGCCCTGGCCAGCAGCAGTCCCGCCATGGGCATCACCAGGAAGGCGGCGAAGGCGGCGTACCTGTGGATGCCTCCCGACAGGGACAGCGGCAGGCCGGGCCGGTCGGTGGGGAAGGCGCCGATCAGGAACATGCTGACGCCCCACGCCAGCAGCAGCCCCACGACCCAGCGGCTCGCGCCCGCGCGGCGCAGCGCCTCCGCGATCAACGACGAGCCGGCGGCGAACAACGTCAGCGAGGCGGGCAGGAGCCAGCCGGAAGCCTGAAAGGCGTACACGCTGATCACGCTGTGCAACGGGTCGAGGCCGGCCTCCGCGTGGAGGGTGAGCATGGCGCAGGTCCCGGTGCCGATGGCCGCGAATCCACTGACGAGCAATGCCTTCATGCCTCAAAGCTCGTGTAACGCGGCCTTCCGGACCATCGGAGTTCATCCCGAAACGGCCCTGAAGCATCCCCTAATACTTAGGTACGGGAACCCCGGCCAGCCCTCGCTGACCTGTGCGGAAGTAACCCTGGGTAGGGCCTGCCCTCTCAGGGTCGGTACGGAGGGCCGCACCTCCGATTTGACTTAGAGCGCACTCTAAGGCGGACCCTGGAAGCATGACGATCCAGGAGGCCGCGCAGCGCTCCGGCTTGACCGCCCACACGCTGCGTTATTACGAGCGTATTGGGCTCATCCACTCCGTGGGCCGCAACGGCAGCGGGCATCGCGACTACGCGGAAGAGGACCTCCGGTGGCTGGAGTTCCTCACCAAGCTGCGCACGACCGGCATGCCGATCGCCGACATGTGCAGGTACGCCGAGCTGCGCCGCAGGGGCGAGCACACCGCGGAGGAGCGCAGGCTGATGCTGGAGCTACACCGCGAGCGCGTCAGGGCCAGGATCGCCGAGCTCACCCAGGACCTGAAGGTGCTGGACTACAAGATCGACTCTTACAGGGAGCTGGCATGAAGAAGCGCATTCTCGGTACCGGCGGCCCTCAGGTCTCCGCTCTCGGCCTCGGCTGCATGGGCATGTCCGAGTTCTATGGCAAGGGGGATGAGAAGGAGTCCATAGCGGTCATCCACCGCGCCCTCGACCTGGGCATCGACTTCCTGGACACGGCCGACATGTACGGCATGGGAGCCAACGAGGATCTCGTCGGCCGGGCCATCAAGGACCGCCGGGACGAGGTCGTGCTGGCCACCAAGTTCGGCATCAAGCGTGAGGGCGGCACCCGCACGGTCGAGAACAGCCCCGGCTACATCAGAGCCGCCTGCGACGCCTCGCTCCGGCGGCTGGGCGTGGACCACATCGACCTGTACTACATGCACCGCCGCAACCCCGACGTGCCGATCGAGGAGTCGGTCGGCGCCATGGCCGAGCTCGTCCAGCAGGGCAAGGTGCGCCATCTGGGATTGTCGGAGGTGAGCGCCGAGACGCTGCGCAAGGCGGCCTCCGTTCACCCGATCGCCGCATTGCAGAGCGAATACTCCCTGTTCACCAGGGGTATCGAGGCGGAGATACTGCCTGCGGCCAGGGAGGTGGGCACGGCACTGGTGGCGTACTCGCCGATCAGCCGCGGCCTGCTGACCGGCACGCTGCCGCGCCCGGAGGGGCTCCCCGAGGACGACTTCCGCCGCCACATGCCACGGATGGCGGGCGAGAACGCCGAGCACAACGCCAGGCTCGTGGCCGAGGTGCAGAGGATCGCCCAGGCGGCCGGGGTCACCGCGGCGCAGCTCTCGCTGGCCTGGCTGCTCGCCCAGGGCGAGGACGTCGTGCCGATCCCGGGCACCAAGCGGCTGAAGTATCTGGAGGAGAACGCGGCCGCGGCGGCCATCACGCTCACCGCTGAGCAGCTCGACACGCTGGTGGTGGCCGTGCCCGCGGACGCGGTGCGCGGCCCCCGTTACCCGAACATGTCGGAGGTCGAGCGCTAAGAGTCCTAACAGAAAGATCAGTGTGCTCTAAGACGCCGAACAGTGAGCCCAACTGGAGGAAGGTGAGTTAGGTGCGGAGCAGGACCCGATCGGGGTAGGCGAGCCCCCCAGGGGTGGCCCGGCCCCGGCTTGTCGGGATGGACGTGCCACAGGCGGCGATCAGGGTGTGGAAGGACAGGGACGGCCTCTGCTCGGCGAAGTTCCGGCATGGGTGACACGCCGACCCCGGATGAGACCACGACCGTTTCCAGCGGCCGGGGACCACTCCGGACAGACGTGATCACGAACCGGACCATCCCCATAAGGGATGGGTCTTAGGGCAGGTCGAAGTAGGCGCGGATGGTGGTCTCGCCGATCCGGGTGTGCACGCGTACGAGATCGCTCAGGAGGTTGACGATGAGCAGGCCGCGCGAGCCCGACTGGCGCGCATCGATCGGCCTGCGGCCCACCAGCGGGTCGGTGATGTGTCCCGTGTCGCTGACCTCGCACACCAGTCGGCCCTCCGCGACCCAGACCCGGATCGTGCCCGAGCCGCCGCCGTGGTCGAGGCTGTTGGCGCCGAGCTCGGCCACGGCCAGCCGGATGTCGTCGAGCCGGTCGCCGTCGAAGCCCATCGCGGCGGCCTCCCGTGCGGCCAGCGCGCGCGCCGCCGCCAGGTTGGTCCGGTCGAAACGCAGGGAGACGAACGTCGCAGGCTCTTCAAGCGGCCGGTTGTGCCCGTCGACCACCAGCTCGGGCGCGTAGTCGCCGCTGTGCCACTCTCCCGTGACGTCGCGTAGGACGGGATGGGTGCGCGCGGCCTCACGGAGGATCTCGGGGTCCAGGTTGGTGGCGTCGTACGGGCACAGGATCGTCACGTGCCGGCCCGCGAACGACAGGTTGATCAGCGCCTCGTGCTGCGCGGCGGCCGGATATTCGGTCGCGGTGCGGCCCGGCCAGATCGGCTCGCCGATGATCCGCACATGATCGTCGGGATATCGGTCGGCGAAGTGGCGCAGCACGGCGGGGATGATCCGCCCCGGGTTGCGCCCGGCCACGCCCATGTCGAGCAGGCGCACCGCCTTGGCGTCCGGGCCCAGCTCGGCCTCGATCAGGGCGAGATGCGGGGCCGGCACGGCGACGGCGACCGGTTCGCCCGCGGCCAGGCCCTCGCGCACGAATGCCGTGGTGGCAGCCACGTACTCCCGATCGCTCCGATAGAAGAGCGCCGGATGCACGAACGGCTCTGCCAACATCAGCTTCCACGCTACCCAAGGACGATGTCTTCAAGGCAATCCGGTGGGTACCTAATATGTTGTGAAGAGAGTCCAGGTCATCCGTCGCCCCCGTCCCGCACCCCAGCTACCCGCCCTCGATCTTCGCACCCCTTCCGGCCGGCGCCTCCCGTTCTGAGCGCGGCGAACCTATGCTCAGGACATGCCGAATTGCGCAAACGGGTCTCCGACGAGGACCGGGAGCGTACGGCGCGCCAGTCGCAGCACGCTTTCATTGAGGGCCGCTTCACCCATCTCGAGCTCGGAGACCGGCTCGCGCTCACCCTGACCGCGAACACCTCCGGCGACCTGCTGGGTCTGATCGCCGATTTGCCGGTCGAGCCGCAGGTCAATGATCCGCAGCCGGTCCACCACGTGGGGTCGTCGGTCCAGAACGGCTCGCCTGGCGCGGACCTGACGCCGAACCGTCACAGCAGCCGCCCCGCACCCGCCGGGATGAGCCTGCAGCGCCCTTTCGAGTCGGGGATCATCACCGCCCTGCGCTACGCGGTGGACGCAGCTGTGGAGCCCTGGCGTCGTACATTGCGGCACCCGGCTCCTCGTCGGCTCGCAC
>NZ_JBQHCV010000093.1:0-3741 GCF_052068215.1 Nonomuraea sp. H19
CACCGACCATTACCGCAGTCATCCCGCCGACGGACTCCAGCTCCTCGGTCTTACAACATGAGAACGCTTCGGCCCTGGTTCACCGGGTGAGGTCTGGAAACTGGGACTTGGACAAGGGCCGCTGCAGGCGCACTTGAAACGATGGTGGCTTGGCCGCCTGCTTTCAGAGCGTGGGTGGGATATCGAGAGTTTTGCACCTTCGTATGCAGGTGGCTCTCTTCTTGCCTGGAGGATATGCCCCTTTACAGTCTTTCCTGCATTCCTTTTGCTCGCCTGGAGGCAGCTTTGTGGGCGCCGAACCTGACGATGTCGTTGTGGTCTGGCAGCTTTCTGAGGTAGCCATCTCCACTGGGTCACTTGACGGCAGCCTTTCCGCAAGAGCTGCCGGTGCCGTCGCTAGCAGGGGTGCCACGACCCCGGCCGCGAGGAGGATTAGGCTCTTCTTGATGCTGCTTCGCAGCATCAATCTCCCCCTCGGGGAGTGGTTCTTGATGTGACGAAACACTTCCGCTCCTTGCTGGTTGGGTATCGGCGCAGCGGCGCGCTAAGGATCTGGGCCTTGTGGCCTGGCCTCCCGGTACGAATCAACTGAAGCCTTGATCTGGCCGTCCCCCCAGCGGGGTCGGCGCGCGGTTGCGGCCAGCGGCCGCAACCGCGGTCAGCGCTCCAATGCCTCTGATCCCGAGGTGCTTTCCAGATCAGAGGTTTGGATCTGGACCGCCCTCGGGTGCTCTTCCTCCTCCCCCTCTTCCTGGGCTCTTCCGGGCGCATTTCTGCTCGCACGAGTTGTAATTTTCCTCATTTATGAAATGACACTCGTCTGAGTTTTTCTTCTGCCTGTCGCATTTACGGTAGCCGGCGAGGTATTTGCCGCTGCATTTGGTGCTGCATCCTGGCGGCTTTGACTCGGAGAGGTTCGAACTCGTCAGGCAGCTTTCTCGGCCCGCTGACGCGAAAGCCCCCCGCACCGAACCCTAGGTGCGGGGGGCTTCGTGTGCCCGGGGTCAGGCAGCGGCTCCCCTGCCGCACATCTGCTGGTTTAGAGGCCTGGACCTGGGCCTCGTAGGCCGCTCTCCGGGCACGTTACTATCCACCTTATGCACACCCCAGTTTTCTTCGACCTCTTTACGCACTTATGGGTGCACTCCGGTGCTTTGAGTTCGGCGCACCTGGCCGTCTCGACCTTGGAGTGGGCCGTGGTTGCTTGGGGCGCGGTTGTCAGCCCACCAGTTGCGAGCGCGGTGAAGAGGAAAATTGTTGCGACTCTCCGAGTGTAGCGCATAACGCCACTCCTTTTTCCGTCCTTCTATGGCATCGCCGCCGGATTGAGGCACAATCGAAATTGATGCCTGTGCGACGGACGCATTTTTGCTAATTCGGACGAATAGCCGGTTCGCTCCTGCTATCCCGAAGCGGGATCTGCCTCTCATTCCCGTTGGCATTAGCCACGCCGGTCGGCTTCTGTCCAAATAGGCTATTTGCCGCCAGCGTGCCCATACAAGTCGAAATATGACAAATATAGGCAATATGGTTATTGGGAGCTCCAGCTCGGGCATGAGCAGGTTTGCCCGCACCCCTCCAGCACGAGCAAACCGGCACGGTCTGCCTAGCAGTAACATCCCAACTACGATACGTAAATGGCTGCCTGTGGCTCCGCCGCTTGGTCGTGCACGTGCACGGCGTTCCGCGCCTGGGCCTACAGCGGGCGTACGCCTTCGTATGTGCGTGACGGTGCCTCGGCGGGAGCCGGGGAGCTGGACCCTTGATCGCGAAGTTGCGAAAAGCCCCCGCACCGAACCCTAGGTGCGGGGGGCTTCGTGTGCCCGGGTCAGGCAGCGGCTCCCCTGCCGCACATCTGCTGGTTTAGAGGCCTGGACCTGGGTCTCGTAGGCCGCTCTCCGGGCACGTTACTCTCCACTTTATGCACAGCTTAGTTTTCTTTGACCTCTTTATGCACTTCCAGGTGCACTCCTGTGCTTTGAGTTCGGCGCACCTGGCCGTCTCGACCTTGGAGTGGGCCGTGGTTGCTTGGGGCGCGGTTGTCAGCCCACCAGTTGCGAGCGCGGTGAAGAGGAAAATTGTTGCGACTCTCCGAGTGTAGCGCATAACGCCACTCCTTTTTCCGTCCTTCTATGGCATCGCCGCCGGATTGAGGCACAATCGAAATTGATGCCTGTGCGACGGACGCATTTTTGCTAATTCGGACGAATAGCCGGTTCGCTCCTGCTATCCCGAAGCGGGATCTGCCTCTCATTCCCGTTGACATTAGCCACGCCGGTCGGCTTCTGTCCAAATAGGCTATTTGCCCTGGGGCGAACATCTGCATCGCGCGGCCTTAGTCGCTCCTGCTTACAGGTTCGGCTGTCGGGGGCCCGAATCTTCCAGGCCTGGGCTGTCGACCTGCCCGGGATAGCGTCTCTCGCACCAAGCCTTGCATCTCTTCCGCTTCTTGCCTTTGAAGAAATCGTCGCAGCGGCTTTTGCATCGCGTCTGGTCGGGAGGCACAGCCATCGATCCTCCCCACGCCGCGGCGTTCTCGAGGGAATCGGTCTGATGGCAACTTTCTGAGGTCGAGAACGGGTTGTTTGCGGCGTTTGAAGCCGAGTTATCCGCAGTGGCAGTCGGACCCACGCGAGCAAAGGTGCGATCACCCCTGCCACGAGCAGCGTCTTTCCTGTGCGGAGAAACATGATCCGCCCCCCTTCTTTCCGGCCGGCATAGCTCCCGCCTCAGGTCGGCACCTCGTCCGAATACGCTATTTGCCACTAAGGGCCTTATTCAACTCGAAATATGACAAATCTACTTAATGTGGATTATTTGGAGCTCCAGCTCTGGCGCGAGCACACTCCCAGGACGTCCCAAAACGGCGTTTGTGGGACGGTCGTCGACGACACGCGAGGCGAGGCCGACCACCCCCTATGGGCCCGCGCCTACCTGAAGGCCTGGAAGGCGCTCGACCGGCTCGCCGCGGACTTCACCGACGCGGTCGAACGCGCGGTCATCGCCGAACTGGGCCTGCCAGTAGGAGTGGAACGGCGAACCGGGTTTGGTGTCGGTCATCTCCTGGTGGGCGAGCAGCTCGAAGACGTCCAGGCGGACGGCGGCGTGCACCGCGGCGAATACCGGCACGGTGTCGATCATGAACTGGACGAACTCGAACGGCGCCGCCTCGAGGTCTTCGACGGTGCGCGTGACGTAGGCGTGTGTACGGTCGCGCTGCGGAAGTGTGGTCATGAGGCGGGCACCTGCTCAGTTCCGGTGGCGGACGACGATGGGGAGGCCGGCGTATGGGTTGTCGCCGGAAGCGGCAGCAGGAACCGGCGGGCATCGATGTGAGCGCTGACCTCCCCGTACTCCCGCATCAGGTCGGCGACCCGCTGGATGCGGTTGGGGTGCAGGTTCGTGGGGAAAACGCCCAGCGTGATGGTGGCGGCGGTCCTCGCGTCGATCTTCGTGTAGGTGGGCAGCATGGTTCTGACCAACTGCTCGTTGTTGGCGACGTCGAGTTGCGCTCGCATCAGGGCGCGTTGGAAGCCGGCGACCTGAGCGGGGTTGCTCTTGGCGTAGTCGGTGGAGGTGGCCCAGCCCGCGATGGGGAGACTTTCGGTCTGACCCTGCATCACGTCATACAGCACCCGTCCGCCAGCCTGCTGGCCGTAGAGAGTGAGGAGCCATGGAGATTCCGGACAGCCGTCTTATGGGCGTAGCCTATGCGGCTGTTTGGGTTGAGAGGGACTCGTT
>NZ_JBQHCV010000094.1:0-3326 GCF_052068215.1 Nonomuraea sp. H19
TTCGAGCCAGTAGTGGTGGTGTTGGAAGGGGTAGGTGGGCAGGTCGGTGGTGGTGGCGCCGGTGTTGGTGAAGAGGTTGTGCCAGGTGATGGGGGTGGTGGTGTGGGTGTGGGTGGTGGCGATGGCGTGGAGGAGGGTGTCGGGTTCCGGGTGGTTTTTGCGGAGGGTGGGGGTGAAGGTGGCGTGGGTGTGGGGGGTGTCGGGGGGGAGGTTGTGGGGGGCTATGGCGGTGAGGGGGGTGTCGGGGCCGATTTCGAGGTAGGTGGTGACGCCGGTGTGGTGGAGGTGGGTGATGGTGTTGGCGAATTGGACGCATTGGCGGGCGTGGTGGGCCCAGTGGGTGGGGGTGAGGGTGTGGGTGGGGGTGGCGGTGAGGTTGGTGATGAGGGGGGTGTGGGCGTGGTGGTGGGTGAGGGTGTGGGCGAGGGTGTTGAGGGGGGTGAGGATGGGGTCGAGGAGGGGGGAGTGGAAGGCGTGGGAGACGGTGAGGGGGCGGGTTTTGCGGCCTTGTTTGGTGAAGTGGTCGGTGATGGTTTTGATGTCTTGGGTTTTGCCGGAGATGACGGTGGAGGTGGGGGAGTTGATGGCGGCGATGGCGGTGTGGGGGGTGAGGTGGGGGGTGATTTCGTCGGGGGTGGCGTTGATGGCGGTCATGGCGCCGTTGGGGGGGAGGGTTTGCATGAGTTGGGCGCGTTGGGTGATGAGGGTGGCGGCGTCGGTGAGGGTGAGGATGCCGGCGGTGTGGGCGGCGGTGATTTCGCCGAGGGAGTGTCCGGCGAGGTAGTGGGGGTGGATGCCCCAGGTGTGCAGGAGGTGGGTGAGGGCGCTTTGGAGGGCGAAGAGGGCGGGTTGGGTGTAGGTGGTGTGGTTGAGGAGGGTGGCGTGGGGGGTGTGGGGTGGGGCCCACATGATGTCGCGGAGGGGGTGGTCGAGGTGGGGGTCGAGGGCGTCGCAGGCGTTGTTGAGGGCGGTGGCGAAGGTGGGGAAGGTTTCGTAGAGTTGGCGGCCCATGCCGGGGTGTTGGGCGCCTTGTCCGGAGTAGAGGAACGCGATTTTGCCTGGCCGGGCGCGGCCGGTGATGACCTGCACACCGGCCGGAACACCGCCGCTACCGCTACCGCTGCGGGCGAGGATGACGGCGCGTTGTTCGAGGTGGGCGCGGGTGGTGGCGGTGGATAGGGCGAGGTCGTGGAGGGGGAGGTCGGGGTGGGTGGTGAGGTGGTCGGCCAGGCGGGCGGCTTGGGCGGCCAGGCTGGTGTGGTCGCGGGCGGACAGGGTTACCGGGATCAGGGGTAGGGGCTGAGGGGCTTCAGCGCTCGTGCCCGTGCCGGTGTCGGTGCTGGTGCTTGTGGCGGCGTTTGTGGGTTGGTGGGGGGCTTGTTCGAGGATGAGGTGGGCGTTGGTGCCGCTGATGCCGAAGGAGGAGATGGCGGCGCGGCGTGGTTTGTCGGTGTGGTGGGGCCAGTTTTGGTGGTGTTGGAGGAGGCGGATCTGGCCTTGTTCCCAGTCGACGTGGGTGGTGGGGGTGGTGATGTGCAGGGTTTGCGGGAGGAGGCCTTCGCGGGCGGCCATGACCATCTTGATCACACCCGCCACACCGGAAGCGGCCTGCGAGTGCCCGAAGTTGGATTTGACCGACCCCAGCCACAAGGGGTCCGCTGGGTCTCGATCGCGCCCGTAGGTGGCCAGCAAAGCCTGTGCCTCGATCGGGTCGCCGAGTTTGGTGCCGGTGCCGTGGGCCTCGATCGCGTCGATGTCGCCCGGTGTCAGGCCGGCGTTGGCCAGCGCCTGGCGGATCACCCGCTCCTGCGAAGGACCGTTGGGGGCTGACAGGCCGTTGCTGGCACCGTCCTGGTTGACCGCCGATCCGCGGATCACGCCCAGCACCTGGTGGCCGTTGGCCTGCGCGTCCGACAACCGCTCCAGCAGCAGGATGCCGACGCCTTCGGAGAAGACGGTGCCGTCTGCCTCGTCGGAGAACGCCTTGCACCGGCCGTCCCGCGCCAGACCACGCTGACGGCTGAACTGAATGAACAGTTCGGGATTGGGGAGCACGGTCACGCCGCCTGCGAGCGCCAGAGCGCTTTCGCCTCTGCGCAGGGACTCGCAGGCGAGGTGGATGGCGACGAGCGAGGAGGAGCAGGCGGTGTCCACCGTCAGCGCGGGGCCTTCGAGGCCCAGGTTGTAGGCCACCCGCCCCGACATGACCGAACTGGACGTGCCCGTGACCAAGTAGCCTTCGACGTCGGCCGATGGTGACTCCGAACCGTACCCGGTGTGTGTTCCGCCGATGAAGACGCCGGTGGGGGTGCCACGCACCGTGCCCGGGTCGATCCCGGCCCGTTCCAGTACCTCCCAGGAGGTCTCCAGCAGCAGCCGCTGCTGCGGATCGATCGCGATCGCCTCACGCGGGCTGATCCCGAAAAAGCCCGCGTCGAACCCGGCCGCGTCCTTCAGGAACCCACCCTCACGCAGATACGTGGTCCCCACATGATCCGGATCCGGGTCATACAACGCCTCCAGATCCCAGCCCCGATCCTCAGGGAAAGAGGAGATCCCCGAACGGCCCTGCACGAGCATGTCCCACAGATCCTCCGGCGAGTTCACCCCGCCCGGGTAACGGCAGCTCATCGCCACGATCGCGATCGACTCCCCCGCACCCCCGCCCGCACCCGCTGACGTGGTCGTGGACGTGGTCGTGGTCGTGGTCGTGGCCCGCACCGGACCCGCCACCGTGCCGTTACCGGTGACCCGCTGCAGCAGGTGCGCCGCCAGAGCATCCGGCGTGGGATGGTCGAACACCAGCGTCGCGGGCAGCTTCATCCCCGCTGCCCGGCCCAGCCGGTTACGCAGCTCCACCGACGTCAGCGAATCGAAACCGAGATCCTTGAACGGGCGCCCGGCTTGGATCGCCTCACCCGAGGCATGCCCCAATACCGCCGCCGCTTCCCCGCACACCAGTTGCACCAGCAGATGTTCCTGCTCGGCCGTGGGCAGCCCCGCCAGCCGCCGCTCCAGCGCCGAGGTGTCGCCCGCCGCCTGTCCGGCGTGAGCGGCACGACGCGCGGGCGTGCGCGCCAGCCCACGCAACAGCGCCGGAACGCCGTCATGGCGGTTGCTCAGGGTGCGGATGTTGATGGGCAGGGGTAGCAGATGCGGCCGGGCGATGGCCAGGGCGGCGTCGAGGAGTTGGTTGCCCTGGGTGGTGGTGATGCGGTGGAAACCGGCTTGTTCGATGCGGGTGATGTCGGTGCTGGTGAGGTGGGCGCTCATGCCGCTGGGCTGGTGCCACAGCCCCCAGGCCAGGGCTTGAGCGGGCAGGCCGG
>NZ_JBQHCV010000095.1:0-3343 GCF_052068215.1 Nonomuraea sp. H19
TCTACCGCCTGGCCCAAGGGACGATCGCGATGTGGATCGCCTTCTCGCCGGGGATCTCTCCGGCGAGTGTCTGCAGCGCCCGCGTCGCCTCGCTGACATCGAAGCTATGCGTGTTGATGCGGGAGAGCGGGTACTTGTCCGCTTCGATCAGGGTCACTGCCTGCTCGAGTGAGGTGTAGTCGACACCGAGCACTCCCTTGACCGTGAGCTCCTTGGTGACGACGAGATCGCTGAACAGGCCCGGCACCTCCCGTCTCCCCTTGAGGCCGGCCAGTACGACGGTTCCGCCCTGCGCGGCCATCTCCACTGCCTGTACGACCGCTTCTGGCGCCCGCGGCGTGGTGTCCACGATGACACGGGCACCCACGCCCTGCGTGACGTCCTTGACGATCGTGACCGGATCGTCCGCCTCGACGTCGATGGTGACGTCGGCGCCTAGTTCGGTGGCGAGTTTGAGCTTGAACGAATCGCGGGCCAGCCCTGTCACGATCACTCGTCGGGCACCGGCCTCCCGCGCCGCGAGCAGTGACGCCAGCCCGCGCTGGCCGCAGCCGAGGATCACCACGTCGTCACCGGGCCGCATTTCCGGCGTGTTGACCGCCCACGAGAAGCCCGCGCCGAGGGCGTTGAACTGAGCGGCGACCACCGCGGGAAGATCGCGTCGGATCTTACGAACCTTGGATCCTGGAGAGAGGTACAGGTAGTCGGCGTATCCACCCCACAGCCCAGGTGATCGATCGGTGACGGAGAACCCATAGATTCCGACCTGGGAGCAGTAACGGAAATCCTCACGTGCGCAGTGTTCACAGTGACCGCAGCCGAAACGGGGGTAGACCGCGACACGGTCGCCGACGTCGACCCTCCAGCGGCGCCGCGCGTCCGCGCCGATCTCCTCGATGACACCGAGAGGTTCATGACCGGGGATGGCGGGAAATCGTGGCCGATACTCGCCGTTGTACTGCTCGAGGTCGGTGCCACAGATCCCGCAGGCCTCGACGCGCATCAAGGCGTCATCGCGACCGATCGGCGGCAGCGGGATCTCCTGGAGCTCCATACGTCCGGGCGCGACGAGCACGGCGGCGCGGGCGGTCTCCGCCATATGGCCATTCTCCTTACTGTCGTCATTCGGCGACGCCGACGGATTCACGCACCCAGATGCGGCCACTGCCCATAAGGAATCAGCGATATTTCGCGTACGTGCGCATCGGTGTCGATGGCAAAGCTGACGGCCTGCCCGACTTTGTAGGCAGAGAACAGCGGGAAGGTCTCTTCGCTGTAGTCATAGCCGTATTCCCGCGCAGCCAGCGACACGGCTTCGAAGGTCTCGTCTGTGTCGTAGAAGCCGGTGTCGGTCATGCCCGGCATCACTTCGGTCACGAAGATGTTTTCCTTCGACAGATCGATCGCAAGAGTTCGGGCCATCGAATGGGAAGCCGCCTTCTGGATCGCGTCGAGGCCATGGAGCCGAGCGGTCCGTATGGCGGCGACCGCTGAGATCATTATCACCTTCGTCCGCGCCTGACGGTTGAACACCCGCCTCATCGCCTGCAGCAGGTTGAGCCACGTGACGGTGTTACTGGCGACGATCTCCGGAATCGCGCCCGGCGGAGTCTCCCACGGTTCCAGGAAGATCGTGTTCCGCGGTGTCGGCACTTTCAGCTCGGATATGCCGGCGTAATGCACCAGATGGACGGCTGCCTCGGTGTCCTGCGCCAGAGCCTCGATCTGGTCGACGAAGCCCTCGATCGCAGCGCGGTCGAACAGGTCCAGGGCTGCGAGACATGTGTCGGGCGGCATCAGGTGTTCGTGGATCAGCCGCAGGTTGCGCTCGTCGGCGCCGAGCATGTAGACGAGATGGCCGCGCCGCCCGAGCTCGATGGCGGCCCCGGCGGCGGCATTGAGCTTGTAGTGCTCTCCCTTGAGTTCGAGGATGTCCTCAGTGTCGGTGTTCGTGAAGAACCGGCGTGCCGCTCGCATACCCACGCCCGTTACGATGACCAGATTTCGCATGTTTATCGCGATCTCCCATACTTCTTCGATCTCTGTCGTGCGTCATGCGGTGGCGAAGCGTTCCGCCTGCCACTGGTCGAATTGGAAGTGAGCATGCAGGACTCCATCGGTGATACCGGCGTGGCGTTCAAAGGGCCGCTTGAGGTCGAGCTCCAGCTCAGGAAGCCGAGGGAGCGCCTCCTGCAGGGCGATGCGCGCCTGGAGCCGTGCCATCCGAGCGGCCATGCACATGCGGGTGCCGACGCCGAACGTCAGATGGCGGTTCGGCGACCTGGTGACGTCGAACAGATCCGGGCTGGCTGCCGACGAGTTTCCGCCGTTGACGGCCGCGTCCCGATTGGCCGCGCTCAGCCACAGCCGTACCGGGGTCATGGCGGGCACCCGAACGTCGTCCTCAAGCACTACGTCAGTGATCGCGACCAATGGTCGCGAGGGGAACGGCGTGCCATACCGGAGGATCTCCTCACCCGCCCAATGGAGCCAGTTGTCGTCGTCGACCTTCTGCCGCGCCTCACCCAGCAAACCGAACTCACCGAGCAGGGCAAACGCGTTGGCCGTGTTCGTACCAGCGTCCTCCACCGCCGACTGGGACAGGCTCCAGATGCTCCCGATCAGTTCGAGGCCGGTGATCGTGCCGGAGCGCCGCGCCGCGATCAGCAGGTCCAGCAACTCCTCGCCCGGGTGGTCCTCTCGTTCGCGGATCAGCTCCCACAGATAGGCTTCGACCTCAGGTGGTTCGCGATCCCCCAGGCCGCCCCGAGGCGTCCGTATCACCGAATAGAGCTGGTCAACCAGCCATGGCCGATGTTCGGCGGGAATCCCGACGAGCGAGCAGTTCGTCCGAAGAGCCAAGGGGTATGCCAGCTCGGTCGCCAGGTTGAACTCGCCCGTCCCCTTCTCGACGATCGAGTCGACGAGATTTCGCGCGTGGCCGCGAATCGTTGATTCCAGCCGCCGGACAACATCTTTCGTGAAATGCGGCTCGAAAATTCCGCGCAGTGCGTCGTATCGCCCTGGCGTTCCGTTCGCATGGCTGTATCCCACGCCCCAGACAAACGACCACGTCGCATGCAAACGCTGCCCCTGGGGCAGCCAGTACGAGACGTCCCGAGAGAATTCCTCCTCGGCGGTGCCGTCCAGCATTACGCGCCGCACATCCTGATAGCTGCGAAGATGCGCTACGCCATCTTCAATGAATGCTCGTCCAGGTGTACGGAACCGTGGATCTCTTGGAAAATCGGACGGCTTCAAATCGGCCACCAGCCTTGAATATATACCGGATATTAAAGATTGCATGCGACGCATTTGATGTCGACGTGTCCGTGTCCGAGTT
>NZ_JBQHCV010000096.1:0-3111 GCF_052068215.1 Nonomuraea sp. H19
AGCCGCGTCGATGGCGCGGTGGGTTACGCCGGCGAGACCGACCTCGTCGATGAGCCGCATCGCGGTGTCGGCCAGCATTTCGCGTCGATCACTTTCCCTCGGCACCCCTTGACTCTACTACAGCGTCGTACTACAACGTAGTGCGACGCTGTAGTACTACGTTGTAGTGGACTGCTTTCGGGCGAAAGGAACGCCGATGACAACCGGCATCACTCAGGTCCTGGTAGCGGGCGCCGGCCCGACCGGTCTGACTTTGTCCGTCGAGCTCGCCCGCCGGGGCATCGACCACCTGCTGGTCGATGCCGGTCAGGCGCCCGCGATCGGATCGCGTGGGAAGGGGCTCCAGCCGCGCAGCCTGGAGGTGCTGGACGATCTGGGCGTGATCGATGAGATCCTGGCCAACGGCACCGTCGGCTTGCCTCTGCGGGTCTCCCAGGGACACGAACTCGCCGTAGAATTGGCCACCGCCACTGCCACGGGAGCACGGCCGGGCGCGCCGTATCCCGACCTGGTGATGTTGCCGGAGTGGCGGGTGGAGCAGATCCTGCGCGACCGGCTGACCGCTCTCGGGGGACAGGTGCTCTACGGCGCCGCACTGATCGCCTTCACCCAGGACGAGGACGGCGTTACCGCCACGCTGGCCAACGGCCAGATCGTCCGGGCCCGCTACCTGGTCGGCAGCGACGGCGGGCACAGCACCGTCCGGCACCTGCTCGACGCGACGATGGACGGGCACACCCGCACCGACCAGTTCTTCCTCGTCGGCGACGTGCATATCCACGGCCTCGCCGCGGACGCCTCCTACGCCTGGTTCGGCGAGGACGGCTCGTACCTGGCCGTCGCACCGTTGCCGAACGCCGATGGCGCCTGGCAGTACCAGGCCAGCGTGCTTCCCGGCCCCGACGGCGCGGTTCCCGAGCCCGCACTGGAGATTTTCCAAGAGCTGTTCGGCGAGCGGTCCGGCTGCACCGGCGTGACGCTCAGCGAGGCCACCTGGCTGTCGCGCTACCGCTTCAACGCCCGGATGGTCCACAGCTACCGGTACGGCCGCGTCTTCCTGGCCGGCGATGCCGCACACGTGCACTCCCCAGCGGGCGGCCAGGGCATGAACACCGGCATCCAGGACGCCTACAACCTCGGCTGGAAGCTGGCCGCCACCCTGGCCGGCGCGTCCGAGGAGATCCTTGACAGCTACGGGGCCGAGCGTATCCCTGTCGCGGCCAAGGTCCTGGCCGACAGCTCCCGCGGCTTCGAATCCATCTTCGTGCTCAAGGGCGTGCGCCGGTTCCTGCGCGACCATGTGCTCTTCCCGCTCATCAAGCGGCCCGCCGTCATGAGCCGCATGTTGGCCAAGACCAGCCAGCTCGACATCGCCTACCCCGACTCGCCCCTGACCGTCGCCGGCGGCCCGCGCCGCGGCCCCAAGGCCGGTGACCGTGCGCCCGACGCCCGCGGCACCACCCCCGACAGTGCCCCGCTCCGCCTCTTCGACGTCACCCGCGGAACGCACTGGACCCTTCTGGGCTTCGGCGTGGAAACCACCCATCCCCTCGCCGCCCTCCACGGCCCGCACGTCAGCACCCTGCAGGTCGCCGACTCCGGCCAGCCCGGGTGCCCGAAGGCCCTCATCGGCCAGGAGGCACCCCGGCTCTACCGGGCTCGCCCTGGCACCCTGGTCCTGATCCGCCCCGACGGATACATCGCCGTGCGCACCGACGACGCCCAGGTCGTGGCCGACTACCTCGACCGGACTCTGTCCCCAGCCGCGCGGCCACACCGACCGCGGCCTGAGAACGCCGGACGGCGTCGCCAGAGGGTGCGCCGCTAAGGTGAGCAGTGCCGAAGTAGCCGGACGGGCATGGGCGAGGGCAGCCGGCGGTCGGGGCTGCCCTCATGCGTACTGCATCGCGAACCTGCAGCCGGAGCGACGTCCGCTCCCTCCGCCTCTCCAGGGTGTTCTGTGCTATCGGGAGGTGATTTCAGCCCTGCTGAAGGCAGCGACGAACGAAGGCGATCTGGTCGGTAAGGACATGCTCCCGTGTGGCGGAGTCGGTGTAAAAGGTGAAGTGCGTGCCCGGGTAGCTGCGCAGCTCCCCGCGCGGGGCTCGCTCCGCCAGCGCCCGGGTCGTCTCGATGGGCGTCTCGTGGTCGTCGGCCGCGACACAGACCAGCAGCGGCATGGTCAGTCGGACGGCGGCCTGTTCAGGGTGGTAGCGCATCATGCTCAACAACGCCCGTGCGGCGACGCGGTTGCGCCACAGGGTGGTCGCCTCTCCGCTGGAAAGAGCCTGGATGTGCTGCCCGGCCTCGGCCGTGGCCGCCACCGCGAGCTCGCCGGGCCGACCGACCATGGGTATGTAGCACGGCCGCAGGCCGAGTTTGCCGCGCAGCGCGTCCCAGCCGATGGCCCTCAGCAGTCGCAGCGTCTGCCACGTCGAACGTCCCTCCACACGCTTGGGGAACCCGTTGAACGGGATCTGTGCCACCACCGCGACAATCTCCGGGTCGCCGGCGGCGACGGAAATGACGTGGGCATCGCCGAGCGAGTTGCCCCACAGCATGACGCCGCGGAGGTCGACGTGCTCGCTGCGGCGGGCGAATGCGATGGCGGCCCGCAGGTCCTCCTGCTGACCGTAGATGTCGGCGAGCTGGCGCGGCTCGCCACCGCTCTCCCCGAAGCCGCGATAGTCGAACACGAGGGCCGCCACGCCCTCGGCGGCGAACCGCTCAGCGTGCGGGAACAGCCGGTCCATCGTCCCGCTGAACCCATGGCACAGCACCACGCAGGGCAGCTGCCCGTCCGGTGCGGGTGGCAGGTAGAGGTCACCGACCCCCTCCATAGGATCCTCACGATCGGAAAGGGCGCAAAGTGACGGTTCCCCGCATCGTCCTCAACGCTCGGCAAGCGATAACGTTCCCACAGGTCACATTAGGGACAAGGCGTTCTTGGAGTGCCATGCTGCATGGGCGTCAGGCGGAGCAGTCGGTCATCGGCGGGTTGCTGGAGGGCCGGTGCGGCGCTCTGGTGGTGCGTGGCGAGGCGGGCATCGGCAAGTCGGCCCTTCTGGAGTGCGCCGCGGCGAACGCGCGGGTGCGGGTGCTGCGGGTGTC
>NZ_JBQHCV010000097.1:0-3005 GCF_052068215.1 Nonomuraea sp. H19
CGGGCGGGTGTAGCTGAAGGCGATCCACCCGCTCCAGCCCAGCACGCTGGCGACCACGAGGATGACGGCACCTTGTACGGGGAGGGTCAGCAGTGCCCAGGTGCAGAAGGCGGCGGCCAGGATCGCCATCACGGTCGCCGAGTAGGGTTCAGGTCGTTTGGTCATGGCCGAAACCCTAGGAAGATGGCGCTACCGGTCGCCTCCGTCACGTGACTGATGTGCATGCCGGTCACATCAGTCACCTGACGGAGGCGATGCACCAAGGGGCATGGCTAGCGTCCTGCGCTATGAAGTTGATCGATTCCATGCCATGATCCGGGTCTTCGCTGTCGTGTTCCTACTGCTGTTCCTGGCCACTCCGGCCCGGGCGCATGTCGTCGAGTCCGGAGCGGATCTGCGGGTGACACAGACCTTCGGTGCGGGCGAGGTCACCCTGGTCATCGCCGGGGTCTCGCGGGTGCCGGCGCCGCTGCGGGTGAGTGCGCAGGCCGTAGCGCCCTCGAGCCTTCGCCTGGAGCTGGAGCTGCGTTCGCTGACCGACGACAGCAGGTCGACCGGCTCGGTGAGCGTCGGGCAGGCGCCCGCCGCGTTGCAGGCGCGCCAGACCGGTCCGCATGAGCTTCGCGTTCGTGTCGGTGACGAGGTCGCGGTCATCTCGTTCCGGGTACTGGTGACGAGCGCCGCCTTCTGGGAGATGCTGCTCGACGGTGCGTTCGTGGTGGTCGGGCTGCTGCTGGTGATCGGCGTGCTCGTAGGCCGCCTGTCCCGGCCGATCGTGGGCGGCGCGAGTGCTGCCGCGGCGGTCGCGGTCGTCGTGATGCTGCTGCGGCCGTACCTGCCCGCGGCCCAGCCGGAGGGCGCGGCGCCCGTCGCCGAGGTCGGACGGCCATATGTGCAGGGCCGCTTCTCGACGCTGCCCGCTCGGCCCGCCACGGGCGCCGAGTTCACCTTGACCCTGCAGTTCGCGGACGGCGCGACCGGTCGGCCGGTGGACGATCTCGCCGTCCACCACGAGGCCCCGGCGCATCTCGTGGTCACCAGCCAGGATGGCGCGGTCTTCCGGCACGTGCACCCGTTGCGGACCGCGCCGGGTGTCCTGGCCGTACGGCTGCGCGTTCCGCAACCGGGCCGCTACCTCGCCTACGCCGAGATCGAGCGACAGGAGTCGGGCGGGCAACTGGTCGCCGGCGCCTTCGAGGTCTCCGGTGCCGCCCAGCCGGACCCTTCCGTCCAGGAGCCTGCCGTGCCCCGCCTCACCCCGGTCGCGCCGACCGCCGGACGCCCGGTGACCATTGAGGTCCGCCCGGAGGGCTCGATCCAGCCATGGCTGGGCATGCCCGGCCACCTGATCGTCAGGAGCGAGGACGGTGTCCACCTGGCGCATGCGCACGGGACGGCGGCCGGCCAGTCCGCGCTGCGCTTCACCCTTACCCTCCCGGAACCGGGCCGCTACCTGGCCTGGGCCCAATACGCCGCCGGATGGCGACTCGTGACCCGGCCCTTCACCATGGAGGTAGATCGATGAAGTATGCAGCTGTCTGCCTGCTCCTGGCGGGCGTGCTGTTAGCCGTCACTTCGCGCTGGCTCGGCGGCGGTCCCGAGAGCGTGCAGGCGGCGGGCACGCGGTATACGGTCAGCGTGCTCCCGGCCGATCCCCTCGAGGTGCGGGTGACTTCGGGCAAGGCCGAAACGGTCACGCTGGCGGCGGTCATGCCGAGCATGGGCCACGCTCTGCCGCCGGTCGCCACCGTTCAGGCCGATCTCGGCCGCTTCGTCGCCGAGGAGAAGGTGTTCGTCATGGACGGCGTATGGGAACTGTCGATCACTCTGTCCGGGGATCGAGGTGAGGAGACGATCACAGTCAGCATGCTGGTGTGATGGGCTGGAACATCAGTCAGGTGACGGAGGCGACGCGCGAGGGGCCCGGCTAGCGTCGGCGACATGAAGCTGATCAATGATCATCTGGCTGTCAAGGCCCGGTTACTGCCCGCGACCGGCGACGGTTTCCTCATGCTGGCCGGCGAGGTCGGCACTTGGCGTGGCAGCTACTTCGCGTCGCCTCTTTTGCCGCGCATCTCAAGGCCCTGGCCACGGGCATCGAGGCGCGCGAGGCGAACGTGTTCCGCGCCGTCCTGCGCACACCAGGTGAGGGCGACGAACTGCTGGCCGCCCAAGGCATCCGGCCGGCGCGTTATGACGTCGTCGTGCTGATCCGCACCGCATCCGTGGAGGCCGCGCTGGCACTGCGCGAGACCGCCGTCTACAAGGAAATCGCCGAGACGCTCCGCGCCGCGGCCCGCCGTACCCACGAGATCGTCGCGAGCAACGCCGGACGGCTCGGCGACGTGGACCACAGCCAGAACCATTGCTTCCTGTTCAACTACTTCTACGCCGACGACCGCGAGACCCTGCTGAAGGTGTGGGAGTACACCGCCGGGTGGTTCCAGGCCAAGACCGCGCTGCCCAACTCCGCCCTGATGCAGCCGCTGAAGGGCGAGAGCGCCGACTACGGGCTCGTCAACCACGCGAGCTGGCCGAGCTGGCGGACCTTCCTGCCCAGCCTGATCTTCCGTCCCACCTTCCGCAGCTTCGTGCTGGCCAACTTCAAGGCCAACGGCATCGCCGCGCAGCCGATCATCTACCGCCGGGTGTGACCTGCCCTCAGGTCAGTCCTGGGAGCCTGGTCAGTTCGGCGCGCGAGGAGACGCCCAGCTTGGGAAAGGCCTTGTACAGGTGGGAAGCGACCGTGCGCGGGCTCAGGAAGAGTTGCGCGCCGATCTCGCGGTTGGACACGCCCGTGACGGCCAGCCGTACCACCTGGAGCTCCTGCGGTGTCAGCACGTCCAGTGGATCTCCGGCACGGGCATGGTCCGGTAGTGAGAGCCCGGTGGCGCGCAGCTCGGCGGCAGCACGGTCAGACCAGGGAACCGCGCCGAGCCGGTCGAAGGCCTCCATGGCGGCCTGGAGGTGAGTACGTGCCTCGGCGCGGCGCTTGTGGCGGCGCA
>NZ_JBQHCV010000098.1:0-2674 GCF_052068215.1 Nonomuraea sp. H19
GAACAGCTCGTCATCCTGGACGGCTGCGGCCACGCCCCCCAGCTGGACTGCCCAGACCCGGTCAACCGCCACCTCCAAACCTTCTTCGCCGACTCACGATGACCGGCTGCACACTTCGCGCTCAACGCGGAGGACGAGGTCATCTTGGGGCGAAAACCACCACGCTCAAGCTCCTACCACGACCATGACTGACGGCACCGTCGTTCACACGAGGCCACCAGCGACATCACCTTCGCGTCCGCAGCCGCTCCGGCATCGTTCGCGCGCCTATCAGGCGAACCTCCTTGCGGCCCGGCGGGCTGCGGTCTCCACATCCTCGCCTTCAACTCCACCGCTCACGCTCTGCCAATGGGGATCATCTGCTCGCTGGAAGACGGCATATTCTGGCAGACCGGCCGTGGCGCGGAAGAGGAAAACCGGTACGCACTATGCGGTAGGGCTGTCTATCGACAGACTGTTGTCGCATGGGCGAGCGGCGCCGGACGAGCCGCCTGTCGCTTACTCGTTCATCTTTCGTGTGTGGGCATGAACCGGCACTCACGGATTCGGAAGACGGGGTGACGAGGCGCGATCCGGTGGAACTCCGACAAGGGTGCTGTAGGCCTCAGCCCCAGGTGCGGCCTTGCGCCAGGCGCGGCGGCGAGGTAGCGGCGCAGGATCTCGGCGCGATGCTCGGGCGGGATCTCCTCAAGCTGGATCGGAGTTTCGCGACCCCGATGGCGGAGCGCGGCCTTACCACCCGCTGCCTGGACGTTCCGCACCCAGTTCGCGTCCGGCCCAAGCATCGATACGAGGAACTCGGCGTTGCGGTAGGCCGTGACCGCGACCGGAACAGCAAGGATGTTCCCGCTGCGGCGCCCCTTCACCTTCAACACGGCACCATGGCGTGGTGACAGCCGCCGAGCCCCGTACACCAGGACATCAAGCCGGTTCATGAGCCGCATGAGCTCGTTCGGACGCCCTCCTCGATACATCACGCTCTTGAGCGCCGCGGCCCGGCCTACCACGGCACGACCGATGCTCCATGCCTCCCTAGGGCCTTCGGTCATGTCGCCCTTCTCCACAGTGCGACCACGGCGAGGCCGGGAATACACGGAAGGACCTGCAGCCAGCCCAGCAGCGGCGCGAGGCCGACATCACCCGAGGTGTCCCGGACGGTCAGTGCGGCGATCGCGATGCAGATCGCGATCGCGAGCAGCCCGGTCGCCAGCCAGCGCGCCCAGCGCTTACCGACTCGAACCATCCAGATCGTGCCGAGCCAGCCGAGGAGTCCCAGTACCCCGATCGTCGACAGAATCGCCAGATACGCAGCAACAGCGGCGCCGATCGCGCCGGGCTCGTAGGCCGGATAGCTCGCCTTGATGTGGTCTGCCAAGACGGTCGTCGTGGATTGGTCGATGAACGGAAAGAGGGCGGCGATCGCGGTGACCCCCGCCCCGATGGACATCATCGCCAGTGGGGTCCGGTTGTGCGATCTCTGCTTCAGCGTCGTCATGGCATGAATCCTTCCGTGTGAGTCGGCCGGGAGGCGTTAGAGCGTCACGCTGCGTGTCCGGGCGGGATTGAATCGTCCGCTGTCGCACTTTAGACAGTCACTGTCTTTAGGCAGTGACTCTAATCTCCTGATTTTAGACAGTCAATGTCTAATGACAGTTACATGCTTTAGCGTTTGACTTCCTGCTATCCTGATCGCATGAGCGGGCTTCGCGAGCGCTGGCGGCTCAAGGCCATGCGCGCCATCCAGGAATGCGCCCTCGATCTGTTCGACGAGAGAGGGTTCGCCGCGGTCACGATCGAGGAGATCGCGGCCGCGGCCGAGGTATCGCCGTCGTCGGTGTACCGCTACTTCGGCACGAAGGAAGGGATCGTGGTCGCCGACGAGTTCGACAGGATGAGCCCGGAGGCACTCAAGGACCTCCTCGACCCAGGCGATCCCATCGGCAGCCTGCTCCGAGCCGTCCGCGCCTACGAATCCGCACCGGAGGGCACATCTGGTTCCGAGGAGGTAGCCGAAGGCCCTCAGGCCAAGAAGGGCCCGTGGCGCAGGGTCCGTTACTTCTTCGCCGAGCCATCGGTCCGCGTGGCCGTCTGCGCCAATCTGGACCGCGCGAGCCAGCGGATCGCCCCGCTGATCGCGGCGACCAGCGAGCTGACAGAAACGCAGGCTCGCGTGACCACGAACGCCCTCGTCTTCGGTTATTTCGCCGCACTTGAGCAGTGGTACCTCGACGGCGGCAGCCGCCCTATCGCCGACTACGTCGAGGAGGGCCTGCGTCCACTGCGCAGCGTCTGGCCGTCCTCTGACCACGAACATCCCGCATAAATTCTGCACGCACTCGCTTGGCGCCCGACGCCATCCAGACCAAATCGCCCCTTCGACGCCACCTTCCCTCGAGTTGACATCCGCCGTCCGCGAGGGCGCATGCGCCGGGTCGCCGACGGTTGTCGACCCCGGCGGAAGCCGATCCGGATGATCCTGCTTGCGCGGTCTGCGCAAATCTCGACCAGATCGCGGGTCAGGACATGGTGGGCGATTCGACCAACAGCGGATCGTGGGCTTTCCGCCTCGCGGCGCGTAGGCGAAACGTTCCCCATACGTCACATTACGGACAACCGTTTTCTTGGAGTGCCATGTTGTACGGGCGTCAGGCGGAGCAGTCGGTCATCGGCGGGT
>NZ_JBQHCV010000099.1:0-2446 GCF_052068215.1 Nonomuraea sp. H19
GGCCCTCGTCGCAGGGTTTCTGCCGGCAGAGGGTAGGAGTAAACAGTAAGGCACCTCCGTGGTCCGTCCCGGCGGGGGAGAGGCTCACAGTCGGCGGCAGCACCGCTGAGAAACCAGGCCAGCGGCGCAGCGGGCAGGATCGCACATCGGAAACGTGCTTTCCGTGTGTGGGGTTGGATGAGGACGGCAGATGTCCTCATCCAACCAGCTCGCTCGGATAAACGATCAGACTCGCTCACATGTCCGGCGGGAACCAAGCTTGAAGGTTCTCCGGATTTATCGGCAGAGAGATGTGTTCGTGCGTGATCAGCCACTTGCCGCTCATCCGTCGGCAGCAAACGGTCGATCGTGCCCATATCGCGCTCTCAAGCCCGTTTGTGCGCTCCCCGGTGTCCAGGTGAAGCATGTGCGCGAAGGCGACATCTCCGCTTGTCGCAATGGTGAGGTCGTGCGTTTTCAGGCTGATGGGTCCGTCGTATCCATCGAACCACCGCACAAAGTTGCGGCGGACTTCTTCGGTTCCGATGAACTGGAGAGGGGGTACGACATCGTAGTAAACGATGTCGGAAGAATAGAGTGACATGAGTGCATCGATGTCCTTTTCCTGGCTGGCATCGACTCGACTCTCCAAGAGCGCCCTAACTTCGGAATCGTTCGAAGTCATCGCATCCTCCATTCAACAATTCTGACCGGTGAGTGGCCTTTGTGGTTTCAGTAGTCCCGACGACGCAGCCCTGCAGAATGTGAGGTGCCACGCTGGATCAGGTGGTGCGGCCGGCCTTGAGCGCGGCCGCGATGTCGACGACGCGGCGGGCCTGGTGACGTGCCGCCGCCAAGGTCACCTTGGTGGGCGCCCCAGTACCTGCAGATACGACAAGGAAGGCTGGTTGGCGACACCATGAGCATCACATCCGCGGCAGGAACCGGTTGGCTCGACCCGAGCCTGAGCGCGATCATGAGCGAGCGGCGTCAGCTGATCAATCTCGCGTACCGGCTCCTCGGCTCCCTGGCCGATGCCGAGGATGTCGTGCAGGAGACCTACACCCGCTGGTACGCCATGTCCCGTCAACAGCAGGAAGCCATCGAATCGCCGGGCGCCTGGCTGACGAGGGTCGCCAGCCGCATCTGCCTTGACCAGCTCGACTCGGCGCGGGTCAGGCGGGAGCGCTACGTGGGCGAATGGCTCCCCGAGCCGCTTCCCGACCACAGAGAGTGGACGAGCGGCGGCGTCCCGGCAGACCCCGCCGACCGCGTCACCCTCGACGAATCGGTCAGCATAGCCTTCCTCGTCGTTCTCGACTCGATGACTCCGGCCGAGCGCGTCGCGTTCGTGCTGCACGACGTCTTCCGATACCCGTTCGCCGAGGTGGCCGAGATTGTCGGTCGTACGCCGGTGGCCTGCCGCCAGCTGGCCTCCTCCGCCCGCCGCCGCATCGACGCCTCGCGGGCGCCCGCAGCACCGGCGTCCCAGCAGGCCGGCATCGTCAGGGACTTCAAGCAGGCGTGGGAAGCCAAGGACATCAACGCCCTCATCGGCCTCCTCGACCCCGACGCCACCGGAATCGCCGACGTCGGAGGCCTGGTCAGCGCCCTGCTTCACCCGATCGAGGGCAGCGAGCAGATCGCGCGCTACTTCCTCGACATTGCCGTCAGAGCATCCGGCATGACGATGACGGAGCGCATGGTCAACGGTCAGCCCGGCCTGGTTCTCCAGCTAGGCGAGGCCACCACGGCGGTGCTGGGGTTCGACATCGCAGGCGACCGGATCAAGCGCATCTGGGCCGTACGCAACCCCGACAAGCTCCGCCCGTGGACGGCCGGCTGATCATCCGCGCCGATCCTGGTTCGTCAGTAATCCAAGCCGAGCAGCGCCTGGACGGTTCGAGCTGTCCTTGGAGGCCGCACGCAACCTTCGGCCAGCCGACCTCATGTGCGAACTGCGCGCCGTGACCCTGCGCATCCGCACAGCCGGTCGGATCGGTCCTCGGCGGACGGGTCGAGGCGCTCGACGACGACTGGAACACCGAGCAGGCGCTGATCCGGCTCGACGGGACCCGTTTCGGGCCGGATGCCCTCGCCGGGCTGGACGCGTTTTCGCGTCTGGAGGGTGGTCTTCCAGTTCCATCTCGTGGATCCATCGCCGGCGGTTGCCTCCTCCCGCAGGCCCCGGGGGAACCTGGAATGGCCGGAGGCCGGCATCATCGCCCTGCGGGGCAGGAACCGCCCTAACCTGCTGGGCATCTCTTGCTGCCGCCTGCTCGCCGTGGAGGGTCTGGGCGTTCGTGTGCGCGGGCTGGACGCCAACGACGGCAGTCCGGTGCTGGACATCAAGCCCTACATGGCGGAGTTCGGGCCGCAGGGCGAGACCGTTCAGCCGGCCTGGGCGACCGAACTGATGCGCAACTACTACTGAGGACTGGCCGACAGAAATCCTGTCAGCAGGGCG
>NZ_JBQHCV010000100.1:0-2318 GCF_052068215.1 Nonomuraea sp. H19
TTGAGGACCGCTTCGCGCCAGGGCAGAGTCTTGAGCCGGCGGTGCAGCGTGGGCTGGTTGCCCTTGGCGATGAACAGCACCGCTGAGAAGGCCGATCGCCAGTAACCGGAGCATCGCCACGTACGCCATGATCGTGGGTTCTCTCGCTGCTGCGCTACCCGGCTGACGGCCCATCTTGGTCTTTCCGAACGGATGGCGGCAAGGGTACCGACCCTGAGATCTCGGCAGCAGGCTCAGGGTGCCGCTCAGGGGAGACCCGGATCCACCAGCGTGGCAGGGAGATCGATGATGGCGTCGTGACAACCAAGACGGCATCCCCCCAGAGCGGCCTTCGTCGGCCGCTCGTCGTGTTCTTCGCCCTGACCTTCTTATTCGGCTGGGGAGCTCTGGCATCCCTGATCGCGTTCGGCGGTCTCCTGGAACCGATCTTCGGCCCTCCGTCCGGCACGCACCCGGTGTTCGTCCTGGCCGTGTACTCGCCCGAGATCGCGGCCCTCTACGTCCTCTGGCGTGAAGGCGGCCTGCGCGATATCCGGGACCATTTGCGCCGTCTGACCCTGTGGCGGATGCCTGCCGGGTGGTGGTTGTTCCTGCTGCTCGCCATGCCCGCGGGCAAATATCTGAGCGCGCTGCTGAACGGGACTGCGGGCGAGTTTCCGTTCTCGCCGTGGTACATGGTCCTGCCCGCGCTGATCCCGGCTCTCCTGCTCGGGCCGATCGAGGAGCTCGGCTGGCGTGGTTACGCCCAGCCGATGCTGCAGCGCCGGTTCAACCCCTTGGTGACCAGCCTGATCCTCGGACTCTTCTGGGGGCTGTGGCACCTGCCCGCGTTCCTGCTGAGCGGCACCCCGCAGAGCGCGTGGTCCTTCGGCCCCTTCATGCTGGGTGCGTTCGCGCTGTCGATCATCATGACGCCGCTGTTCAACGTCTCCCGCGGCAGTATCCTCATCCCCGCCCTGTTCCACTTCCAGGCCAACATCCCCGCCTACCCCGAGGGGCAGCCCTGGGAGAACTACGTGTTCGCCCTCGTGGCAGTGGTCATGGTCATCTGGAAGCGGGACCACTTCTTCTCCCGGGACACCGCCGTCACCGACGTCGTCCTCCGTACCCACTGACCTCCCGCGCCCGAGCACCCAGCGGCGCGCTGCGCTTCACACCGCGCGACTCCGGCGAGGCCGACTCCCGGACATCGTCACTCGACCGCTGACTGACACTTCGCTCCGTCGCGCAGCACGAGAACTGCAGCAGGCCGCGCGGCCCCTCCCGTGTGGATGCTCGTCATGAACACCGTTGCTCACGAGGAGCAGAGAATGAACGCGGCATCGGCGACCCCAGCGACGACCTCGAAGCGGCGGCCGCAGCACGTCGTCATCGCCGCGATACTCCTGTGGTTCGGCCTCTGGACGCTCACACCCGGTCTGCTCCCCCACGGCTGGTGGAACGCATGCAGGCTCTACGATGCCGGGCGATGAGGGCACCCCCGGAGCGTGAATGACAAACGCGACCCCCGATGATCGTTGGTTGTCTACGCCAGTCGATCAAGAACAGGGGCCGCGTTCGCGTGCCATCATCCCCGATCGACGTGCTCGCCCGCCACTTGGAGCACGTCTCTCTCACCGACCTATCGACCGACCCGCTCGATCTGCCCACCCTGGCCGAGGTCCTGGACACCGTGCCCGACCCGCGCAGCCGCCGGGGACGCCGCTACCGGCTCGGCCCGCTGCTGGCGTTATCCCTGCTCGCCGTACTCGGCGGAGCAACCTCTCTGGCAAAGATCCCCGGGCCATCGCCGGATACGACCCAGACCTGCGCGCCCGAGCCGGCCTGCCCCGCACGGCACTCCTGGCCGCCAGCACCCTGGGACGACTCCTCGCCCGCCTGGACGGCGACGCCTTCGACACCGCCACCTGCGGCTACCTGGCCTCGCTCACTGCCGACACCCCGCCTGCCACCATGAGCAGCCCATCCCCAGGCCGGGCCATGCTCGCCGGTCTGGCCGTCGACGGCAAGACCCTGCGCGGCAGCCGCACCACCGACACCACGGTCCATCTGCTGGCCGCCATGCGCCATGACACCCAGATCGTTCTCGCTCAACAGCAGATCGAGGCCAAGAGCAACGAGATCCCCGCCTTCGCGCCCCTGCTGTCCGGCCTGGACCTCACCAGCGTGGTGGTCACCGCCGACGCCCTGCACACCCAGCAGGAACACGCCCGCCAGATCATCGCCGCCGGCGGCCACTACCTGTTCATCGCCAAGGGCAACCAGCCCACGCTGCACCGCCGGCTCAAGACTCTGCCCTGGCGCGAAGCGGTCCTCAA
>NZ_JBQHCV010000101.1:0-2243 GCF_052068215.1 Nonomuraea sp. H19
GTGCCAGAGTCTTGCTGAGGGAGCAGGGTCTTCGCGGCGGTCCAAGCTCGGGCGAGTCCGAACTCGGCCAGGCCGCGGAGGAGGTCGCGAAGGGTGTCGTCGGTGGCCCCGTCCGCCTGCGCCAAGGCGGCGTGCAGGCGCAGGGATTCGCCCAGGGTTTGGTAGAAGACGTCCACGGTCAGGCAGGCGATCGCCCGCTCGCGGATGCTGAGATGCGGGCGGGCCCAGCGTTGGGCGAGCTGGTCTTCGGTGAAGGCGGCCAGCCCTGGGTCCACGGCCTCGAGACCGTGGATGGCGCGGGCCAGCGCTCCGGTCAGCGGCACCGGCTTGACCGGGTCGGTGTCCTGCGCCGGGGGCAGGCCGAGCTCGGTCAGGCGCTGGAAGGCTGGGACGAGGATGGGGTAGCCCACGTAGGGGGCCAGGTGGCGGTAGAGCTCCCGGATCGACTCGGGGTCGACCCCGTTGGCCAGGGCCATCTGGACGTGCATGGCCAGGGGCAGGTCCAGATGCGGGTGGCACAGGTCGGCGGTCAGGCAGACGAAGGCCTTCTCGCGCATGGTCAGGTGGGTCAGGCCCCACAGGTTGTGGCCCGCGCCGACCGCGAGCTGGGCGAAGACGGGGTCGAGCGCGACGAGGGCGTCGGCTCCGGCGAGCTGGGTCATGGTGTGCTCCGTTCAGGACAGGCCCAGCGCGCGCAACCGCAGGGCATCGAGGGTGTACTGGGGGACGACGCGACCGAGCGTGCTCATCAGCCGCGACTTCTTGCCGACCGGGTAGCGGGAGCGCGGCTTGCGCGCGGTAAGCGCGTGCAGCACGGCATGGGCGACCACGTCGGGGCTGGAGCCCGAGCGCTCCTCCTTCAGCCCGCTGGTGACCATGGTCCGGTAGGCGGCGCCGTACAGAAGCCTGCCCTCCTCGCCGATGGCGGCCAGCCGCGGTTCGACCTCGCCTTCGAGCTTGTCGACAGCGGCAGTGTGGATGGATCCGGGTTCGATGAGGACCGCGCGGATGCCCCAGGGCTTGACCTCCATGCGCAGCGCGTCGTTGAGGGAGCGGATGGCGTGCTTGGAGGAGCACAGCGGGCCGCCGAAGGGCAGGGTGATCCAGCTGCCGACCGAGCCGACGGTGACGACGCGGCCTTTCGATGCGCGCAGCTTCGGCAGCATGGCCTGAGTGACGGCCACCTGGCCGAAGACGTTGACCTCGTACTGCCAGCGCAGCGCGTCCAGGGAGACGAACTCCAAAGGGCCGGTGACGCCGATGCCGGCGTTGTTGACCAGGGCGTCGAGATGACCGATGCGCTCGGCGGCATCGACGATCTGCCTGGCGTCGGTGACATCCAGCTTGATCGGGGTGACGGTCGGGCCGAGCGCCTGGCCGTCGGCCTCTTTGCGGACTCCGGCGTAGACGGTGAAGCCCTCGCGGGCCAGCAGAAGGGCGGTGGCACGGCCGATTCCGGTAGAAGCGCCGGTCACCAGGACGGTTTTCGACATGAGTGGTCCTTCCGGGTCCGGGTCAGTAGTAGGCGCGCATCAGCTCGGTCGCCCATTCCGGTTGCACCGTCGGGCCTTGCGGGCCGAATTCGGCCATGTAGGGCTTGACGTCCAGGATCGGGGTGCCGTCGATGGCGTCCAGGCCGCGCACGTGGATGTCGAGACCTTCGACGGCGAGCAGGCGGCATCGGGAGACGCCCAGCAGGTTCGGGCGGTTCTTGCCGCGCTGGGCGAAGATGCCGGCCTTGGGCCAGTCGGGGTTGCCCCGAGGGTGACGGGCAGAGATGTTGACCGAGGACGGGTCCACAAGATGGAACTGGAACACCACCTCCAGGTGCGAGAAGGCATCCAGCCCAGCGAGCGCCTCCGGCCCGAAACGGGTCCCGTCGAGGCGGATCAGCGCCTGTTCGGTGTTCCAGTCGTCGTCGAACGCCTCGCCGCGCCCACCGACGACCGTTCCGACAGGCTCCACCACAATGGTCCGCACAGCGTTCCTCCCATGGTCAGATGGCAGATCACGACCGTACGGCCCGCCGGTTCCGGCCGCATCAGTCATGGTGGCTGAAGGCTTGCGAGGCTCCCACCGGCTGGTTAGGTAGGGAGCTGATCGAGTGGCCCGCTATCTGACCAGCGCCTGAGCCTGCTGCTCCGCGGTCTTGAGCTGGCGGTTCTCCTTGATGAGGAAGTAGATCAGCAGTCCGCTCATGATGAAGTGGCCGCCGGCGGTGTACAGGCCGGGGAAGTAGCCGC
>NZ_JBQHCV010000102.1:0-2044 GCF_052068215.1 Nonomuraea sp. H19
ACCTCTTCACCAACACCGGCGCCACCACCACCGACCTGCCCACCTACCCCTTCCAACACCACCACTACTGGCTCGAAGCGACATCGGCCGCCACGAACGTGGACGGGCTGGGCCAGGCCCCCGCGGACCATCCCCTGCTGGGAGCCGCGGTGGAGTTGCCCGATCAGGGCGGCATGGTGCTGACCGGGCGGATCTCGGTCGCCACGCATCCGTGGCTGGCCGACCACGCGGTGGGAGAGAAGGTCCTGTTCCCCGGCACCGGGTTCGTGGAGCTGGTGGTGCGCGGGGCCGACGAGGTCGGCTGCTCGGTGGTGGAAGAGCTGACGCTCGAGACGCCGCTGGTGATCGAACGGGACGAGCGGGTCCTGATCCAGGTGGCCGTGGCCGCCGCCGATGAGGACGGCCGGCGCGAGGTGACGGTCTACGCCCGCAGCGGTACGCGGCCGTGGACGCGTCATGCCACCGGGATCGTGGCCACAGCGGACAGCGGCGACGCGGCGGGTTTCGACTGGAGCCAGTGGCCGCCGCCAGGAGCGCAGGCGGTGGACGTTTCGAACCACTACGAGACGTTGTCCGCCGCAGGGTACGGATACGGACCGGCGTTCCAGGCACTCAAGCGGGCCTGGGAGCGCGACGGAGAAGTGTTCGCCGAAGTGGAACTCGGTGAGCGGGAAACCGCCGAGGTCGGCCGTTACGGCATCCACCCGGCGCTGCTGGACGCGGCGCTGCACGCCATCGGCGTAGCCGACCGACTCTCCGACGCGGACCGCGCCGACACGAAGATCACTCTGCCTTTCGCCTGGACCGGGGTGCGACTGTACGCCTCCGGCGCGAGCCACCTGCGCGTACGCCTGCGTCGCGCCGACGACAGTGCGGTGACCCTGGAGGCAGGAGACTCCGCAGGGCAGGCCGTGGCCTCGATCGGTTCGCTGATCCTGCGGGAGCTCGCGGACCAGAAGCTGACCGCGACCGCATCCTCGTCGTCGCTGCTGCGAATGGACTGGGTGCCGTTGCCGGGTGAACTGCCGGGGTCCCCTGCAGGGGACGTGGCGGTGGTGGGCGAGCGGTGGCCCGGTCTGGCCGCGGCTGTCGAGTCCGCCGGTGGCGGTGCCGAAGAGTACGTGGACGCGGCGGCGTTGGGCGACGCGGTCGCCTCCGGGCAGGACCTTCCCGCAGCCGTCGTGATGCGCCTGCAGATGGACGTTCCTGGCCGGGACGGGCATGGGCCCCTGGAGGAACTGCGGTCGGAGCTGGATCGGGTCGTGGGCGTGCTGCGCGACTGGCTGGCCGATGAGCGGCTGGCCGAGACCCGGCTGGTGCTGGTCACCACGGGCGCGGTGACGACCGGTACCGAGACCGGCAGCGCTGATGGTGGCGCTCTGGTTGAGGCTGCCGTCTCGGGGTTGGTGCGCTCGGTGCAGGCGGAGAGCCCAGGCCGGATCGTGCTGGTCGACCTCGATGGTGCGGCCGAGTCGCTCACCGCGCTGGCCTCTTTGCTGGGTGTGGAGGACGAGCCGCAGATGGCGGTGCGTGCCGGGCGGGTGCTGGTGCCTCGTCTGGCTCGGGCGGACAGCTCCGGCGACCTTCCGACTCCCGAGGGGGCGGACGCCTGGCGGCTGGACAGCTCCGTCAAGGGATCCATCGATGGGCTGAACTTGATCCCGGCCCCAGAGGCTGGCCGGGAGCTGGCTGCCGGTGAAGTGCGGGTGGACGTCCGCGCGGCCGGCCTGAACTTCCGCGACGTGCTCAACTCCTTGGGCATGTACCCGGGTGAGGCCGGGGCGATGGGCGTCGAGTTCGCCGGGATCATCGCCGAGGTCGGGTCCGCGGTGGAAGGGCTGCGGGTCGGCGATCGGGTGATGGGGCTGGGCGAGGGGACGTTCGGTCCGCGGGTGGTGGCTGATCACCGGATGATGGTGGGGATGCCGCAGGGGTGGAGCTTTGCCCGTGCGGCGTCGGTTCCGGGAGCGTTCGCGACGGCGTGGTATGGGCTGGTCGATCTGGCCGGGCTCACCCGTGGTGAGCGGGTGCTGATCCATTCTGG
>NZ_JBQHCV010000103.1:0-2020 GCF_052068215.1 Nonomuraea sp. H19
ACAACGGCGTTGATCTTGCTGTGACTTGCCTGGTCAATGCTGGGCGGACATGAAACACCTCTCGATGCACATCGACGCTGGTCGAGCACTGGACGATCCTGGACGAAGAGCGCGACCTCGTCGCCGGCAAGCGCGACGCCACGCGACTCGGCTTCACGATCTTGCTGAAGTTCTACACGTAGCACGGCCGATTCCCGCGCGGTCGCTCAGAGCTGCCGGACGATGTGGTCCAGCACGTGGCCAAGCAGGTTCAAGTTCCTGCCTCGGAGCTGGGCTTCTACGAGTGGCCCGGCTCCACGATCGAGTACCACCGCAGCCAGATCCGTACGCACCTGGGCTTTCGCACCTGCACGACCGCGGACGCCACCAAGCTGGCGGGGTGGCTGGCCGAGAACGTCGCGCATGCCGAGCGCCCGGCCTGACCGGTGCGGGAGGAACTGCTCAAGCATCTGCGCGAGGAGCGGATCGAACCGCCGACACCTGGACGGATCTCCCGGATCGTGGCCTCGGCCCTGCACAACGCGGAGGTCGCCTGGTCAGTGCGGATCTGCTCCCGATTGAGCCCCGAGACGACCGAGCGCATCTATACGCTGGTCGGCATCGACGATGGCGGCCGCGCGGTGGCCGAGGCGGTCGGCGACGGCCAAGAGCCCATCAGCGAGACGGCTGCCGAGGACGACGACGAGAGTTCGACGTGGTCTAGCGCCGTTTTCCGCACGTCATCATGGCTATCCCGCGTCTCCGCATCCGCCGCCACTTCGGCTTAGGTCCTTCTGGAATAGAGGGCAGTCCGGGCCGCGGATCTCGTTGGGCACGGGGCAAGCGGGTGACCTTCACCACCTCAAACACCGGGTAGTGGATCCACTCGCTTCGCGCCGGCATGAGGACCATCCTGTCCTGCGGGGAAGGGAGCGGGCCGGGACAGCGGGGAAGTCACCCTGGGGGTACAGCCAAGATAAGCCCAAAACCCACAATCGCGATCTTGAGTGAGCGAGTCGAGGCAGGTCAGCCGCTGGTCCGAGGGGCGAGCAGGCTGGTGATCTCGGCAATGGCGTCCGGTGAGGGCTTGAAGTAGCGCCGCAGGTTCTCCGGTTTCTTGTGCCGGGATTTGGCCATCAGCATCAGGAGGCCCGCACCCGCCTCGCCAGGTGGGTCAGCGCCGAGTGGCGAAATTCGTGCAGGTCCCAACCCGTGCCGGGGCCGTTCAACGCGGTGTCCTCATCCAGCAGGGCGCGGGCCTGGCCATAGGACAGACGGGCCAGGCCGGTGTCGGGGCACACGTCGCGGAGGCTGACGACCTTGCCAGGGCCGGGGCGCCGGTGGGTGACGAAGACAGGGCCGCGGGTGGGGCCTTTGAGCAGGCGAGGTAGCAGCCGAGCAGCGCCGGCGTCCCAGTAAACGGTCTCCAGCACGAAGTCCTCGCGGGCCTGGCCGCGGCGGCGGGTCTTGGCACGGGCACCCTTGGCCTTGACCCGCGCCTGACGGGCAGTCAGGGCCAGGTCCTCGACGTTAGGCGTCAGGATTTCCTCGGCCCGTCCGGCCGTCTCATACAGGAGCCCATAGAGGGTCTTCTCCCGGACGCCGACGTCACGGCATGCGATCAGCCGGTCGATCGCGGTCTTGGAACGGGCTGGGGTCTGGCTGTCGGGGGTCGCCGACCGCTTGGCCCAGCCGGGCACGGCCGGGGCGGCCTGGCCGCGCTCGCGGCACCAGGCCAGCCAGGACAGTACGGCGGCGCGGCGGGCGTTCCAGGTGGTGACCGCCGCTCCGCCCCACAGCGCCTCCAGGGCCTCACCGATCTCGTCGTCGGCCACCACCGCGAGCGGGCGATGCTTGCCGAGCCGCAGCGCGATCTTGCCGACGCCAGCGGCGTAGGCGCGCACGGTGTCGGGGTTGGGCAGGGTGTCCAGGAAGGCGTCGGCCGCGGCGCGGACCGTCAGGTGCCGGCCTGCCGGCAGTTGCACCACAACGGGCACCGTGTCCTCCTTGCCGCAGATAACAGGGCCGCTTCACGCGCCGC
>NZ_JBQHCV010000104.1:0-1977 GCF_052068215.1 Nonomuraea sp. H19
CCCGCTACCACGACGTTCACATCCGACCGCCACCACACCAGCCTCATCTACCTGCGGAAACAGGATGGCGCTCTCTCATTGGATGCCGTTGTCTTCCAGCGTCGAGTCGAAGGCGCCTTGGTCAATGAGCTGATCGAGCAAGTGGGTTAGTTCAATCGGGTCCTCGGCCTCCAGGGAGGAGTAAATTACGCGACCGTCATCGACATTAGCCTCGATCTTTCTCGACCTTGAGTTGGTCGGCTGGGGGTCGATTTTCTCGCTGTGGTCAGCGTGGATGCCCGGCTGTCGCGCCGGGTGGGCGGGGTTCCACGGGCCCGCGGGGTTTCCTTTCCTGGTCGTGGGGCGGGTTGGTGCTGGTCAGGTTGGTGCCGGCAGGGCGTGCAGGCGTGCCAGGGCAGTAAGGATCTGGCCGGCCCAGGGCCATCGCGTGGGGATGCGGAGACGTAGGCGGCGGCCTCCGTGCACCAGGCGGCCGGCGACGGCGAGCAGGCGGAGCCGCAGGCGTTTGGGCTCGTAGCGGCGGGCGTCGGTGTCGTGCAGGGCGAGCTTTTGCATCCACGCGAGCAGTTCGCAGGCCAGGGCGACGATCTCGAGCCAGATCTGGTTTTGGGTGAAGTCGTGCAGGGGCAGGTTGCGCAGGCCGGTGTCTTTGGCAGCGCGGATGCGGTCTTCGGCGCGGGCGCGGCGGCGGTGACGTAGTTCCAGATCGGCGAGCTGGCAGCCTGGGGTGCCAGTGACGAAGCAGGTGAAGCGGTGTCCGTCGAGGTCGGTGAAGCGCAGTTGGGCGCCGGGGTGCGGGCGTTCTTTGCGGACGATGACGCGCATGCCCTTGGGCCAGCTGGTCAGGTTGAGCAGGCCGGTGAGTTCGGCAACCCAGGCGCCGGGCCGCGGTTGGCGGTCGGTGTTGTAGGCGGGGGTCCAGGCGGTGGCGGGCAGTTTGAGGATGGCGGCGGCGATGTCGTCGGTGATGGTGAAGCCGATGGAGTACTTCAGCCAGCGTCCGGGGCGGGTGAGCCAGTTCAGGAATTCATGGGTGCCGCCGCCGGAGTCGGTGCGGATGAGGACGTTGCGTCGCTGGGCGCGCGGTAGCTGGGGTAGGGCGAGCCGGGTGGTCTCGATGTGGTCGGCGGCGGTGTTGGAGCCAGCGTTGCCGGGCCGCAGCAGCAGGGTCAGCGGTTCGCCGCCGCCGCCGCCGCCGTCGTCGTCGTCGCCGCCGTGATGGTCGGCGAAGGCGGTCATCGGGTGGAAGCCCTAGCTTTTCTTCCAGGTCGGTGCTGCGTGCTGCTTGTTGGAGTGAGAGATCACAATGGTGGCGTCGAGGTCGACGATCACGGGCTGGCCGTCGGTTCCGGGGGCGTGATGACCGGCCAGCTGCCAAGCGCGTTCACGTGCGGTGGCGCGGGCGGCGCGGATGGCCTTCAGCGCGCGGGCCTCATCGGCGGCGAGCCGGTCGATCAGGCGTGAGACGGTCGGGTCGGAGGCGACGGGGCCGAACAGTTCGGGCTGGGAGCGCAGCATGGCGATGTCGGCCAGGCAGTCTCCGCCGAGCGCCAGGGTGAGGGCCAGATCAGTGATGATCTTTGCGGGGTCGTGGACGGCGCGGCTGGGCCGCCACCGCTCCAGCCGCTCGGATAGGGCTTTTCCCAGTCCGGTGATGCGCAGCGTCTGCACCAGCAGCAGACCCCCGCTGTGTGAGACCAGCCCACGGCCGTCGGCGGACACAGTGATCTTGCTGCGGGAAGCGGTAGAATTCACTCGGAAAGTGCCTTCTGATCTGGGGTGGACGGGGCCTTAAACAAGTCCGATCCTCCCAGCTCAAGGGCACTTTTCTTATGTGAACGATCAGGTCGGCTCAAATTCGCCGTGAAAGCCGCAGGTTAACCGGCGAGGTGCCGACGTTTCCGTCGTCTCCGGTGTTCACGTACGGAAACGTGCCCTGCCAGATGTTGCACCGGTGCCGTCCGCGCGGCGTCAGCT
>NZ_JBQHCV010000105.1:0-1966 GCF_052068215.1 Nonomuraea sp. H19
CTAGTGCTTTGACCGGAAACGATCACCGGGTTGGCGCGTAGGACGCCTATGCCGGTTGGATAGTGCTGATCACGTTCGTTCGATCGGCATCCAGGAGGCAGGATGGCGCAACCCGTCAGGGTCCGCAGATTGACGGATCCGGAAGGGCAGAAACTGCAGCGGATCGTGCGGCGCGGCACCACCAGCACGGTGCGTTACCGGCGGACGATGATCCTGCTGGCCTCAGCGGGCGGCAACACGGTGCCGGTCATCGCCCGCCTGGTGCAGGCCGATGAGGACACTGTGCGCGATGTCATCCACCGCTTCAACGAGATCGGGCTGGCCTGCCTGGACCCTCAGTGGGCGGGAGGCCGTCCCCGCCTGCTGAGTCCTGACGACGAAGAATTCGTCGCCCAGACGGCCACCACCCGACCGGCCAAGCTCGGCCAGCCGTTCACCCGCTGGTCCATCCGCAAACTCCTGGACTATCTGCGCCGCCTGCCTGACCGCGTCATCACCATCGGGCGGGAAGCGTTACGCATCCTGCTGGCCCGGCGCGGGATCACCTTCCAGCGCACCAAAAGCTGGAAAGAATCGCCCGACCCGGACTTCGAGGCCAAGCTGGAACGCATCGAGTACGCCCTCACCCAGCGGCCCGAGCGCACCTTCGCCTTCGACGAGTTCGGGCCGTTGGGCATCCGCCCTACTGCCGGATCGGGCTGGGCACCCGCGGGCGAGCCAGACCGGCTGCCGGCCACCTATCACCGCACCCACGGCGTCACCTACTTCCACGGCTGCTACTCCGTCGGCGACGACCTGCTATGGGGCGTCAACCACCGGCGCAAGAGCAGCGACCACACCTGGGCCGCGCTGAAGTCGATCCGCGCAGCCCGCCCGGACGGCGCACCGATCTACGTCATCCTGGATAACCTGTCGGCACACAAGAACCGACGCATCCTCACCTGGGCGAAGAAGAACAAGGTCGAGCTGCTGTTCACCCCGACGTATGCCTCTTGGGCCAACCCGATCGAGGCGCACTTCGGACCGCTACGCCAGTTCACGCTGGCCAACTCCAACCATCCCAACCACACCGTGCAGACCCGGGCCCTGCAGGCTTACCTGCGCTGGCGCAACGCTCACGCCCGCCACCCCGACGTGCTGGCCGCGCAACGCCGTGAACGCGCGCGGATCCGCAGCGAGAAAGGCATCCGCTGGGGCGGCCGACCGCTGGCACCCGCCGCGTGACCACGCGCCCGGTACTCCCGCCACGCTGAAGGAAAGGACAGTTCGCACCTCATGCAGGTCCTGCAGACGAATCGCGCTCTGCTGAGCCGGCTACTGCCGGGCGTCAAACCGGACGATCTCACCGTCCGTCAAGGGCAATTCCACCAGGTAGTGATCGGCGCAGATCGTGTCGTGTGCCTGCCTCGCACCGAAGCCGCGGCCGCCCGGCTGCCGCACAGGGCCGCTGTCTTGCGCCTGCTCGCCCGATTCGATGTCGGCTTCCGCACGCCTCAGCCACTGCTGGAGGGCAGCACTCACGGCACAGACCAGCCGCCGTTCCTGGTCCTCAGCCGCGTTCCCGGAACCCCGCTGGAGGTCGAAGCACTCGAAGATCCCCAAGTGGCTGAGGCCGCGGCGGCGCAGTACGTCACGCTGCTTACCGAACTGGCCAGGATCGGCGCTGAGGAGAACGTGCGAGCGGCCCTGCCAGCACCACCAGATCGATGGCGGCAGTTCCCAGCGGACGTCCGCGCCGAACTTTTCGGGCTCATGTCCGATGGCGGGCGTCAACGAGCCGAGCGAGAGCTCGCGGCGCTCGACAGCCTTCCCCACATCACCGAGGCGGTGGTCCACGGTGATCTCGGCGCCGAGAACGTCCTATGGGAGTGCCATGACCGACTGCCCGTGCTCAGCGGGGTGATCGATTGGGATGAGGTCACGATCGGTGATCCCGCCGAGGACCTTGCGGCCGTTGAGGCCAGCT
>NZ_JBQHCV010000106.1:0-1844 GCF_052068215.1 Nonomuraea sp. H19
ATCACCCCCAACACCCGATGACCAGCAGCCACCGCATCCGACAACCGCTCCAACACCAGCACGCCCACACCCTCGGACAGGACGGTGCCATCGGCCTCGTCGGAGAACGCCTTGCACCGGTCGTCCCGCGCAAGACCGCGCTGGTGGCTGAAGTCCACGAGAAGTTCCGGGGTGGCCATGATCGTCACGCCACCCGCGAGCGCGAGCGTGCTCTCTCCTGCGCGCAGCGACTGACAGGCCATGTGAATGGCGACGAGCGAGGAGGAGCAGGCGGTGTCCACCGTGACCGCGGGCCCCTCCAGGCCAAGCGTGTATGCCACCCGGCCGGAGATGACGGAGCTGGAGTTACCCGTTCCCAGGTAACCTTCGCTGCCCTCGGGCAAGGGCCCTCGGCCCACCTCGTAGTCGTTGGCGAAGGCGCCGATGAAGACGCCCGCGGTGGTGCCGCGCAGCGAAGCCGGGTGGAGACCGGCCCGCTCCAGGGCCTCCCACGAGGCCTCCAGCACCAGTCGCTGCTGCGGGTCCATCGCCACGGCCTCACGCGGGCTGATCCCGAAGAACGCCGGGTCGAACTCGTCCGCCCCTTCGACGAAACCACCCGAACGCGCGTACGTCGTGCCGCTGCTGTCCGGGTCGGGGTCGTACAGCGCTTCCAGGTCCCAGCCCCGGTCCTTCGGGAACGGAACGATCCCCTGCTCGCGGTCCAGCAGCAGCTGCCACAGGTCCTCCGGCGAGTTCACCCCGCCGGGGTAGCGGCAGCTCATCGCCACGATCGCGATCGGCTCACGATCCTTCGCCTCGACCTCACGCAAACGTCGGTTGGCCTGCTGCAGATCTTCGGTCACTTTTCGCAGGTACGCGAGAAGCTTCTCTTCGTCAGCCATGCCGTCCGCCTTCCTAAGGGGTTTGGAGTTTGCGTTACCTGTCAGACAACCGGTTGGGGGGCCTCACAGGCCCTGGTCGATCAGCGAGAAGAGCTCGTCCGCGCTCGCCGTGCGCACCGTGCTCTCCTCGTCCGTTCCGGATCGGTCTCCGCGCCACTCGTCCATGAGCTTCTGGAGGCGAACCGTGATCTCGGACCGCGCCTCGACATCGATGGCGATCTTGCCCAGCAGCCGGCCCAACTCGTCCAGGCTCTGCAGTACCTGCGATTCGACCGGTTCCTTCTTCGGCAGGAGCTGGCTCCCCATGTACTCGGCGATGGCGACCGCGTTGGGGTAGTCGAAGATCAGCGTCGCCGGCAGCCGGAGCCCGGTGGCCCGGCCGAGCCGGTTACGCAGTTCCACCGACGTCAGGGAGTCGAAACCGAGCTCGCTGAAGCTCCTGTCCGGATCCACCTGCCCTTCGGAGGCGTGTCCCAGGACACCGGCGGCCTCCGTACGTACCAGCGAGACCAGCACGCGCTCCTGCTCGGCCGGGGTCAGCCCGGCCAGGCGCTGCTGCAGCGCCGACTCTCCGTCCGGGGCGGGTGGCGCGCTCTGGGCGGTACGGCGTGCGGGGGTGCGAGCCAGGCCGCGCAGGATGGCGGGGATGCCGTCCTCACGTGCGGACAGAGCACGCGTGTCCATGGGCAGCGGTACGAGGAACGGCTCCGACGTGGTCAGGGCCATGTCCAGCAGTTGCATGCCCTCGCCGGCACCCATCGCGGTGAACCCTGAACGGGACAGCCGCTCCAGATCGATGTCGCCCAACTGGCGCGTCATGCCACCCGTTTCCGGCGCCCACACACCCCAGGCGAGGGACTTGGCGGGCAGGCCGGTGGTGTGGCGGTGGATGGCCAGTGCGTCGAGGAAGGCGTTGGCGGCGGAGTAGTTGCCCTGTCCGGCGCTGTCGAGGGTGGCGGC
>NZ_JBQHCV010000107.1:0-1817 GCF_052068215.1 Nonomuraea sp. H19
GGATCTGGCTCAAAGTCCGTGAATGGGTGACGAAGCGTGATGATCGTTAGGTCGTGAGGAGTACTCGTTTGCGCAGAAGCGGGAAACTCGCGCGGCCGAACATTTGGCGCTTGAGCATCTTGATGCGGTTGACGTGGCCTTCCACCGGGCCGGAACTCCAGGGCAGGGTCAGGCCTGCGGTGACGGCGTCGAAGTCGCGTTCGAGGCCGTTGGCGAAGGCGTGTAGTGCGGGCAGGTCTTCGGCTTTCACCGCGGTGAGCCAGCCGGGAAGGTCTTGGCCTCGGCGTTGGGTGAGCATGATGGCGAAGGAGCGGACGTGCTTGAGGAGCGCGGCCAGTTCCGGGCAGCGGTCCAGAACGGTCTTGAGCTGGAGTTGGTGGGCTTCTTCGAGTCGGTCGGGGTGGGTGGCGAGCCAGCCGGTGACCTTGCGGACCGAAGGCGTCGGTGGGGCGACGGGGTGCGGCGTGCGCAGGGGTCGTAGGTAGTCGCTGAGCGCGCCGTAGCTGCCGCGGTAGCCGAGCGCGGTGATCTCTTCCAGCAGGCGGGTGGCATTACGCTCGCCCTCTTGCCAGCGCTGATGCAGGTAGGGCTTGAAGTCGTCGACGACGCTGGGCTTGTTGGTCCACTGGCCCCACAACAGTTCCTCAGGCGTGGCGGCGTGGGCGTAGCGGATCACGGTGCGGTCGGTCATGCCGAGTTGGCGGGCGATGGAGCGCAGGCTATGCCCGGCCGCCTTCAACTCATGGATTCTGGCGTGCTTGGCACGGGTGCGGTCAGCGAACCGCGTTGAACCTTTGCCGGTGGTGCTCGGCGCTGCCGATGCCTGCTCGGGCGGCTCGGAAATGTCGGCCTGAGGGTCTGGTAAGCAGGAGCGATGCCGGGCGACCGATCGTTCCACGGCTTGGATCAGGTTGTGCCACAGGTGCCAGCGATCGGCGCATTGGGTGGCCTGGGGCGCGCCTTTGAGGGCGCCCTCGGCATAGGCGCTGGCCCGGTCCCGGCAGATCACTTCCACCTCGGGGTGGGCTCGAAGCCAGTCGGCGAGGGTGTCGGCTTGGCGGTCGAGCAGCAGGTCGATGGGCCGACGGGTGGTCATGTCGATCAGGACGGTGCCGTAGCTGTTGCCCCGGCGCAGGGCGAAGTCGTCCACGCCCACCGCGGTGAGGTGGGCGATCTCGGGGTCGGGCAGGGCGTGGATCAAGCGGATCAGCGTGGAGCGGCCGGCCGCCAAGCCCAGCACGGACGCCAGTCGCGCTCCGGCGCGTCCGGCTAACGCCAGGGCGATGGCTTCCAGCGCGGCGCGCAGCAGCGGTGTGCGGCGGGCGTGCCGCTTGGTCAGCGTGGGGACCTGCTCGACAAAGGTGCGAACGTCACAGGCGGGGTTGTCGCAGAAGAACCGGCGGACCTCCAGCTCGATCAGTATGGGCTGGCCTGAGGACGGCAGGTCGTGAAGGCGGCGGCGGTAGCGGCTGTGCCGTCTGCCTGCCGAGGTGGCGCATCGCTGACATATCGCATGGTCAGCTCTGGTCCGAGCTGTGATCAGCAGTCCACCTTGATCCTGCTCGATGGCGTCGATATGCACCTGACTGAGATGTGGGAACAGCAGAAGAACGCGACAGGCTTCCTCGCCTGCCGGGGCATGTCGCACAATGACCTCGCGGCCGCTCGTGATGATCAGTTCCGGGATGAACCGGATCATGACGACGCGGCCGTTCTCCTGCGCGTCGAGTTACGAAATCGCGATCACCTGACGACCGCCTGCGCCGACGACGTGATCACAGGTCGTGACCAGCTTCACGGACTTTGAGCCAGATCCG
>NZ_JBQHCV010000108.1:0-1799 GCF_052068215.1 Nonomuraea sp. H19
CTTCAGGACTCTGCTGAGAAATTCACCTATTAGGTCGAAGCGTGACTATCTGTCGTGCATCGTTGTGGTGACCGAGAGTGGCTGGCCGGATGCGGGGAGGGCGTCATGTCGTTGGAGCCTCGGGTGGGGGAAGATGTGCCGGAGCTGACAACTCGCATGGTGCGGGCGGCGTTTCCCAAGGGGACGCTGGCGGTACGGATCCGGGAAGCGCTGGGTCCGCTCTTTGCCGATGACGGTTTCGCTGAGGCGTTTTGCCGGCGGGGTCGTCCCGCGATCTCTCCTGGAGCGCTGGCGCTGGTGTCGGTGTTGCAGTATGCAGAGGGGCTGACCGACCGGCAGGCCGCTGACCAGGTGCGGGCCCGTATGGACTGGAAGTTCCTGCTCGGGTTGGAACTGGACGATCCCGGATTCGAGGCTTCGGTGCTGAGCGGGTTCCGGGCTCGCCTGATCGAACACGGACTGGAGCAGAAGACTCTGGACCTGGTGCTGGAACGTCTTGGCGAGCTCGGTCTGGTGAAAGCCGGTGGTCGGCAGCGTACCGATTCCACCCATGTTCTGGCGGCGGTGCGGTCGCTGAACCGGATGGAGTTTGTCGGGGAGACCCTGCGAGCCGCGCTGGAGGCGCTGGCGGTGGCGGCCCCCTCCTGGCTGTCAGGACTGATCACGCCCGACTGGGCGGAGCGCTACGGGCCGCGCGTAGACAGCTATCGCTTCCCGAAAGGGGATCACGTCCGTCAGGCGTGGGCCGAGCAGGTCGGCCAGGACGGCTTCTTGGTGCTGGAGGCCGTCTACGCCGACACCGCGCCGGGCTGGCTGCGGGAGATCGACGCAGTCCAGGTGCTGCGGCGGGCCTGGATCCAGCAATATCACCGCGACCAGCAGGGGGTGCGCTGGCGGGAGGGCAAGGACCTCCCGCCGGCTCATCTTCGTCTGGCCTCGCCATATGATCTCGATGCCCGCTACGGGATCAAGCGTGGTTCGGGCTGGATTGGCTACAAGGTGCACCTAAGCGAGACGTGTGAGCCCGACGCACCCCATGTGATCACGCACGTGAGCACTACCGACGCAGTCACCGTCGACAGCGATCTGACCGAGCAGGTGCAGCAGATGCTCACCCACCGGGGTCTCCGGCCCGATGTCCATCTCGTCGACGCTGGTTACACCACTGCCGCATTATTCGTGGCCGCCGCCCAGACGGGCGTGGAACTCCTGGGTCCGGCCCCACACGACAGCAGCCGCCAATCACGACAGAATCAAGGGTTCTCCCGAGCCGACTTCACCATCGACTTCGACGAGCGCACAGCCGTCTGCCCGGCAGGGCGGCGCAGCTTCGAATGGTGGGATCAAAAGCATCACCGCAACAACGAGCCGGTGATCAAGGTGTTCTTCTCCGCCGAGAACTGCGGCCCCTGCCCTATGCAGGCACAATGCACCAGGCCTCCAACCGGGCGCCGGGGCCGGGGCTTGACCTTCCTGCCCAGGGAACGCCACGAAGCCCTCCAGGCAGCCCGTAACGCCCAAGACACCGACGGATGGAAACAACGCTACGCGACCCGGGCAGGCGTCGAGGGCACCATCTCCCAAGCAGTCCGCGCGACCGGGCTACGCCGCACCCGCCACCGCGACCTGCCCACCACCCGCCTGGGTCATGTCTTCGCCGCCACCGCGCTCAACCTCATCCGCATCGACCGGTGGCTGACCGGCACCCCGCTACACGGCACCCGCACATCTCACCTCGAAACGCTCGCTCTCGTGGCTTGATAACCCAAATCAGAATTTCTCAGCAGAGTCCTTCAGCC
>NZ_JBQHCV010000109.1:0-1731 GCF_052068215.1 Nonomuraea sp. H19
TCCATCGAATTCGTCACCATCGAGGCGGACGACACCGCAGCGGCCTTCTACGCCGAGGCCTTCGATTTGGGTGTACGGCTGCGCGTCCGCGACTCTTCGGCGCCGACGACAGGCTTCCGCGGGTTCACCGTGTCGCTCATCGTCTCCCAGCCAGCCAACGCCGACGCCCTCATCGACGCCGCCCTTGTGGGCGGCGCCAAGACGCTGAAGCCCGCGGCGAAGTCGCTGTGGGGTTACGGCGGCGTGGTGCAGGCCCCGGACGGGACGATCTGGACGGTCGCGTCATCCTCGAAGAAGGACACCGCCTCGGCCTCCCGGCAGGTCGACGACATCGTCCTCCAGCTGGGCGTCGAGGACGTGGCGGCGACCAAGCAGTTCTACATCGACCGCGGGCTCGCTGTGACGAAGCGCTACGGCCGCAAATACGTCGAGTTCGGCGATCCGGCGAGCCCCGTCAAACTGTCCCTCTACAAGCGCCGCGCCCTCGCCAAGGTCGCGGGCGTCGCCCCCGAAGGCTCCGGCTTCGCACCGGCTCGTCATCGGTGGCGACGCCGGCTCCTTCACCGACCCCGACGGCTTCGTCTGGGAGAGCTAGAGCTTTTCGTGAGTCCAGCCCGCTCGCCAGGCTCCGTAAGAAACGGTGTGCGCGCTACCGCAGGAGGAAGGGCCGCTGCGGCCGCATCTGTGCTTCCCGATCTCCAGCCGGCTGACCTTCCCGCGCTCGAGGCCGTAGTGCGCTTTCCACCATTTCCAGACACCGGGTCCCTGTCCCCTTGTGCAAACCGCTTCGACGCGGGCGAGGTTGAAGGCCCGTTCCCGTCCGTGACTGTAGCCGGTGGGAAAGGCATAGATGAATCTGATGTGCTTCTCGTCGTATTTGTATCGCGGGATTGCGGCGTCGTAGTGCTTCACCGGCGACCCCTTCGTGCAGTTACCGCCCCACGAGGTATAGAGGAAGTAAGGCGGCGACGCCGAAGCCGCTGGTGAAGCGACAACTGTCGCACCCGTGACCGCCATGGTCGCGACCAGCCCCACAGCGAGTCTTTTCGCCGCTAACTTGATTGTTTCCCTCATGCTCACGCCTTTCGTCGCATCGCTGGGAAACCTACAAGCAGGCGGTATATTCAAGGTATGTCCGGTTATTTCGCAGGGTGACCCGCAAAGTCTTCATCGCAGGTCAGGTGCCGTTTGGGACTGAGAGCCTGCTGACAAAGGCTTAAGCGCTCGATGAGGTGTAGGCGTAGAGCGCCGGTCCGATCTTGTGGATGTAGCCCTGGTGGGACCACTGCGAGAGCTGGACACGGAAGCTGTTGACGTTGTCGATGCCGAGGATGGCGGCCAGCTCGCTCCCTCGCCAGGCGCGCCAGGGCTGGGCGGCGAGAAGTTCCAGGACCTTGCCGCGTCGGTCGGAGCTGGTCAGCTCTGGGAGCGGCAGGGGGTCGCCCCAACGGGCATGAGGTGGTTGACCTGCTAGTTCGCGTGCCAGGCGGCGGGTCATCTGGTGAACGGCGGCCCACCAGATGAAGGCTTCGTGATGCTCGGGCTTGCGTTCGTAGATCCGCACCAGCCGCCGATAGCGCATCAGCCAGGCGAATGAGCGTTCCACGACCCCAACGGCGGGGCAGGACGACGAAGCCGCGTCGTCCACTGCGCTTGACGATGGCGACCGTCAGGCGCAGGACGTCTCGTGCCCAGGTGACCAGGCGTCCGGCGTAGCCGCCATCGGCCCAG
>NZ_JBQHCV010000110.1:0-1726 GCF_052068215.1 Nonomuraea sp. H19
GAGAGAGCGCCATCCTGTTTCCGCAGGTAGATGAGGCTGGTGTGGTGGCGGTCGGATGTGAACGTCGTGGTAGCGGGGCGAGATCATGGGAGTAGATCGTCTGTCAGCGGGTGACTTCGAGGCGGGTGAGTACCAGCAGGGCGCGTAGCAGCGCGGTGGCGTGACGGGCGTTCAGGCGCAGCCGGTTCAGTACCCGCCAGTTCTTCAGGTCGCCGATGCCGTGCTCGACCGCGGCGCGCTCACGGTTCAGCAGCCGGTTCGCCTGATTCTGGGCCTTGGTGAGCGGGTTGTTCTTGCTGGCCTTGAACCCCGTGACGATCACCGGGTCGTCGGGGTCGTCGTCCAGCCCGACGAAGCCGAGGTCGGCCAGGGCGCCCAGGTCGAAGCGGCGCAGCCAGGCGGTGACCTTGTTGTGGCGGGCGGTGGTGATCTCGCTGGAACGGCCGGGCTTGGCGGAGGAGATCCAGATCAGGTTGCCGTTCTCGTCGGTGAGGGCGAGGAAGAGCAGGCCGTGGACCTTGTGTTTGCCGTTGTAGTTCGTGCGGTTGGCTCGCCCGGTGCGGCGGCGGGTACGCACCAGCGTGCCGTCCAGCAGCACGACCTGCCCACCGGCCTTGGCGATCTTCTTTAGGGCGCGGTCCAGGCGTGGGGCGCGCGCGGAGAGCAGGTCGATGACCTCCAGCAGCCAGCGGCGGATGGTAGAGGCTGAGACGTTGTTGCCGCCGGCCATGTCGGCCAGGCGCTGGTCGTGGCGCAGCACGGCGAGCACGATGAGGGCGATCTTGCCAGGCGGTAGCTTCCGCCACCGTGAGCCGATCGCTTTGAGGTGGCCGCGGAGCAGGTCGGCGACCAGGGTGAGGGTCTTGGTGGACAGCGACAGGCGGCACTGGTAGACAGCAGACGGCGCGTCTTCGGCGGGTGGTTTGGTTGTTCTCACACACCGCCATGCCCCTGCCGGGGGCGCGCTACGTCGCCGCCGTATCGGCGTCCGCAGGCGTCGCCCTCTGGTCAGGGGTGCGAGATCTCCACCTTGGGGGTGCTGGTCAGGTCGGCGGGGCGAACGTTCCGGCCGGGGTCTTGCGCAGCCAGCCCCGCTCGACCAGCCGGTTCAGCTTGGCCCGGGTTCCTTCGACCTGGCCCGGTTCGGTGGACAGTCCCAGCTGCTCGCAGATCGTCTTGACCGGCAGCGGAGCCTGGCCGGAGCACACCGCGGACAGCAGCGCCTGGTAGTCGGCGGGCAGCACGTGGACCCCGGCGGCCTCGTGCCGGAAGCAGATCAGCCGGCCGCCGGGCAGCAGTTGCGCGGCACGGTCGGCGGGCAGCGCCCTCTGATACACCGCCGCCGGCTCATCGGCTGGCTCTTCGGCGAGGATTTCTTTGACCACCTGTTCGGCCACCCGCAATCGGTCCAGGTCGTCTTCGGCCTCGGCCAGCTGGGTGCGCAGGCGTTCGGCGCGTTCAGTGGCTGCCACGACGCGTGTGGTGATCTGGTCCAGCAGCGACACGGCGTCCCTCGACAGACCCACGACGGTTACCTGGTGAAAGCATCTAGACACGGACGATAACGAGCCCGGATGGGGTGACGCAGTCGAATCACGGAAGATCCGCTTTTGTCCACCTGCCGGATGATCAAGAGCCATGATTCCTGCCACTCACCAGCGGAGACCACATCCGACCGCGCCAGGCCATCCCCTACTACCTGGGAAAACAGGATGGAACTCTGTCA
>NZ_JBQHCV010000111.1:0-1659 GCF_052068215.1 Nonomuraea sp. H19
CCTGCGGCTTTCACGGCGAATTTGAGCCAGCCTGATCGTTCACATAAGAAAAGTGCCCTTGAACTGGGAGGATCGGACTTGTCTAAGGCCCCGTCCATCCCAGATCAGAAGGCACTTTCCGAGTGAACTCTACCGCCTCGCACCACAAGATCACCGTTTCCGCCGACGGCCGCGGGCTGGTCTCACACGCCGGTGGTCTGCTGCTGATGCAGACGCTGCGCATCACCGGACTGGGCAAGGACCTATCGCAGCGACTGGAGCGATGGCGGCCCAGCCGAGCGGTGCACGACCCCGCAAAGATCATCACCGATCTGGCCCTCACCCTGGCACTCGGCGGAGACTGCCTGGCCGACATCGCCATGCTGCGCTCCCAGCCCGAGTTGTTCGGCCCGGTCGCCTCCGACCCGACCGTCTCACGCCTGATCGACCGGCTCGCCGCCGATGAGGCCCGCGCGCTGAGGGCCATTCGTGCCGCCCGCGCCACCGCACGTGAACGCGCCTGGTACCTGGCCGGTGCTCGCGCCCCCGGAGCCGACGGCCAGCCCGTGGTCGTCGATCTCGACGCCACCATCGTCATCTCCCATTCCGACAAGCAGCACGCGGCCCCGACCTGGAAGAAGAGCTACGGCTTCCATCCGATGACCGCCTTCGCCGACCACCAGGGCGACGGCGGCGGCGAGCCACTGGCCCTGATGCTGCGACCCGGCAACGCCGGCTCCAACACCGCCGCCGACCACATCGAGACCACCCGACTCGCCCTGGCCCAACTCCCCAAGCACCTGCGGCGCAATGTTCTCGTCCGCACCGACTCCGGCGGCGGCACCCACGAATTCCTGAACTGGCTCACCCGCCCCGGACGATGGCTGAAGTACTCCATCGGCTTCACCATCACCGACGACATCGCCGCCGCCATCCTCAAAGTCCCCGCCACCGTCTGGACCCCCGCCTACAACGCCGACCGCCGGCCACGCCCGGGTGCCTGGGTCGCTGAACTCACCGGACTGCTGGAGCTGACCGGCTGGCCCAAAGGGATGCGGGTCATTGTCCGCAAAGAACGCCCGCACCCCGGCGCCCAGCTGCGGTTCACCGACCTCGACGGACACCGCTTCACCTGCTTCGTCACCGGCACCCCGGGCGGCCAGCTCGCCGACCTTGAACTTCGTCACCGGCGGCGGGCCCGCGCCGAAGACCGCATCCGCGCCGCCAAGGACACCGGCCTGCGCAACCTGCCCCTGCACGACTTCACCCAGAACCAGATCTGGCTCGAGATCGTCGCACTGGCCTGCGAACTGCTCGCGTGGATGCAGATGCTCGCCCTGCACGACACCGACGCCCGCCGCTACGAGCCCAAACGCCTGCGGCTGCGCCTGTTCGCCGTGGCCGGCCGACTGGTGCACGGCGGCCGCCGCCTGCATCTCCGCATGCCGACACGATGGCCCTGGGCCCGCCAGATCATCACCGCCCTGGCACGCCTGCACGCCCTGCCGGCACCAACCTGACCCCAGCACCCACCCGCCCCACTACCAGGAAAGGAAGCCGCGGGCCCGTGGAACCCCGCCCACCCGGCGCGATAGCCGGGCTGCCACGCTGACCACAGCGAGGAAACGACCTCCAGCCGAATCCCTCAGCCGACCAGCTCAAGGTCGAGAAAGATCGAGG
>NZ_JBQHCV010000112.1:0-1544 GCF_052068215.1 Nonomuraea sp. H19
TAGCGGTAGTCCGTTGAATCAAGGTGGGCGGTAGAGGTGTATGCCTTGGCCTGCGGTAACGGCGTCGATGAGGGCTTGTAACTCAGGCGGTGGGGGCGCTTTCGACCATGCTTTCCACCAACGTGTGAGCGCGATGGCGGGGGTCAGCCAACTGCGGACGTTGCGCAGGGTGTGGGGCCAGCTGGGTGTTGGTGGTGGCGATGGGGCGGTTTGCGGTGGCTGGGATGTCGGGCGGCTGCCCCCTCTCAAGGGTGGGGTCCGGGTCGGGGCTGGGTGGGGAGGCGGGATCGGGCCCCTCGGCGAACCAGGTCGCCCAGCAGAAGGTGAACGCGCACAAGACCAGGGTTTGGTGACGGCGGATGGCCAGGTCGGAGCGGACCTGGAAGTCGGCCCAGCCCAACTCGTCCTTGACCTGCTTGTAGCCCTGTTCGACCCAGTGCCGCAGACCGTAGAGGCGGACCAGCTCGGCCAGGTCGGCGGGCGGGTGCGGGGACTCGGCCACGCGTGGGCCGCCGGGGCGGGGCAGGTTGGTGGCGAGGTACCAGGTGGCCTTGTCCGGCAGGGTGGCCGGGTCGAGGGTGGCAATCACCAGCCGCGTGGTCCCATCAGGTCCCCAAAACCCCAGACTCGCCTCGGCCGCCCACCAGGTCTCGACATGCCCATCGCGGAAACGCCGCTGCGCCGCCGTCCAGTCGCCGGGCGCGTCCGGCCCGTCCCAGGCCAGCACGGCGGCGGCGTCGCGGGGGGTGTAGGCATCGGCGCCATAGGCCCACGTGCCGTGCTTGGGGCGCACCGCCACCACCCAGCCCAAGCCCGCCGTGCGCAGCTCGCCACGGAAGTCGTCCAGGTCACCATAGGCGCAGTCGGCCAGCACGGCGCGAAAGGCTATCCCCGCCGTGACAGCTCGCCCGGCCAGCTCCACGGCAATCTGCCACTTGGTGCGGAAGGCCGCATCGTTCTTCCCCCGGGCGAAGTGGCGGGCCGGCGTGTAGGGCCGGGCATGCAACGGATAGTAGATCCGCTCATCGGCCCACAGCGTGGTCACCGTGACGATGCCATTGTCGGTCTTGCCGTAGCGGCCCAGCCATTGGCGGCCCACATGCGCGGTGGCGGTGCCGTCTTTGCGGTCCCCACTGTCATCGATCACCAGCACTCCGCCCGCGTGCGGCGCGGTCGCACTCTGAGCCAGCAGCACCTCCAGCCGCCGGGCATTGACCCGATCAGGATCCCAGCACGACTCGGACAGAAAGTACTGCACCCGCTGCGCCGCCGCGCTCTTGGACCCAACTACCGGCTCCACCCCGGCCAGCGCCGTGGCCGTCTTGTTGCGATCTCGCGGCGTCAGCAACCCCGTCACGTACTCCCGGAACCCGCGCCGCTGCCCCAGATGCGTGAACAGATCATCGAACCGGCCCGCGTACTCCTCCAACGGCCCCGGCGCGGGTGGAGACGGCTTGGCCTTGGTCATCGCCCCAGCTCCCTTCAAACGGAAGCCCCCGCACAAAAGCCTCTACCCGTCCATATCTTGATCTAACGGACTACCG
>NZ_JBQHCV010000113.1:0-1504 GCF_052068215.1 Nonomuraea sp. H19
GGTCGCGTCCGAGATGCGGTGTAAATAGATCACGAGCGTAGGTTCCGTGTTGAACCGCCAAGTTCGCACGAAGAAAGGCCCCACGCTCGTGACCCGTCGAGTATCGCCTACCCAGGCCATCCGTGCCGAGATCGACGCCCTGTTCGCCGCCGATCGTGACCTGGTCGAGGTCATCGAGGACGTCGCCCGGCTCGGCGCCCGCCTGATCATCCAGACCGCCGTCGAAGCCGAGGTCGACGCTTTCCTCGGCCGCGCCCGCTACCAGCGCGCCGCCACCGTCACCGCCGAGGAAAGCAACGAGGAAGACAGAGCGGTGCGGCCGGGCTACCGCAACGGCCACTGCCCGACCACCGTCAAGACCACCAGCGGCCCGATCACCATCGCCCGGCCCAAGCTGCGCGGCACCACCGACAAGTTCGCCTCCCGCCTGTTCGGCACCGGCGTCACCCGCACCCACGCCCTGGAGACACTCGTGATCGCCTCCTTCGTACGCGGCCTGAGCGTGCGCGACGTCGAAGGCGCACTGGCCGACGCGCTCGGCCCCGAAGCCGCCCTGTCCAAATCGACGGTCTCGACCATCTGCCAAGCCATCGTGGCCGAGTACGACTCCTGGTGCCGCCGCGACCTATCCGGCATCGAGCTGGACTACCTGTTCCTGGACGCCTCGCACTTCAAAATGCACGACGGGAGCCGGGCCGAGCCGATCCTGGCCGCCTGGGGCATCACCACCGCCGGCAAGCCCGTCTTCGTCGGCCTGGCCGCCGCCGCAGCGGAGTCCACCGACGCCTGGCACGACTTCCTGACCGACCTGACCGCCCGCGGCCTCACGCCGCCGCTACTGATCATCTCCGACGGCGCGCCCGGCCTGATCAGCGCCGCCGAGCAGGTCTTCCCCACTTCGCTACGCCAACGGTGTCTGGTGCATCGCCTCCGCAATGTGACCGCGAAGGTCAGCGCCGGCGATCAGGCGGAGGTGAAGGCCGCCTACTGGAACATCTTCGACCTCAGCGAGCTGGGCGACGACGTCACCGTCGGGCAGCCGCTGGTCGACCTTGTCCAGCGGCGCATTGACGCCTTCGCCGACACCTGGGGCGGCCGCTATCCGGCGGCGATCAAGTGCCTGCTCACCGACCGGCAGAGCTTGACCACCTACCTGCGCTTCCCGATCGAGCACCACAAGCGCATCCGGCATTCCAACTTCATCGAGCGCACCTTCGGCGAGACCCGCCGCCGCGTCAAGGTCATCGGCCGCTTCCCCGGCGAGACCTCCTGCGTGTCCCTGGTCTGGGCAGTGCTGGATCGGGCAGCTCGTGGCTGGCGTGGCTTCACCATGACCAGCAAGGGCCTGCGCATCCTGCAAGACCTCCGCCGAGCACTACTCCACCCGCCTGCCCAGCTCCGTCCCACCGACGAGCCAGCCTTGGCACCCGCCACCGAGGCCGCCTAAGATCCACTCACGGCACCTACCTCGTCGAGCCTTTTACACCGCTCCGAGGACGCGACC
>NZ_JBQHCV010000114.1:0-1453 GCF_052068215.1 Nonomuraea sp. H19
CTTGGGTTCAAGGGGTCGTCGCAACACTGCTGCTCAGCAGCGAGTTTAGATGATCGCTGAAGGCTTCTGCAGGCGTCTTCCACCCGAGGGTCTTTCGGGGCCTGGCGTTGAGCGCAAGCGCAACGGCCGCTAACTCCTCGCCATTCCATCGTGACAGGTCGGTGCCCTTGGGAAAGTACTGGCGCAGCAGGCCGTTGGTGTTCTCATTGGTGCCACGCTGCCAGGGGCTGTGGGGGTCGGCGAAATAGATTCTCAAGCCGGTGTCGATGCGTAGTTGAGCATGCTGGGCCAACTCCGTTCCACGGTCCCAGGTCAGTGAGCGGCGTAGCTGCTCAGGCAACCCGGTGATCTCTTTGGTGATCGCGTCCCGCACAGCTTCGGCGCCGCGGCCGGCCAGCGCCGGGCCGTTCTTGACGCGCTCCTGAATGCCGTAGCCCTCCATCCTGGGCAGGTGCAACAGCAGGGTGAACCGTGTCGTGCGCTCCACCAGAGTCCCGATCGCGGAGCGGTCGGCGCCGATGATGAGGTCGCCTTCCCAATGGCCCGGGACGGCGCGGTCCTTCACCTCAGCGGGCCGCTGACTGATGACCACGTCGGGGGTGACGTGGCCGCTGGTTTGACGTCGGCTGCGGGCACGTGGGACACGCAGCGCACGACCGGTGCGCAGGCAGGCGACCAGTTCTCGGTTGAGCGCTCCGCGGCCTTGAATGAACACGGCCTGGTAGATCGCCTCGTGCGAGATGCGCATGGACTCATCATCGGGGAAGTCCGCCTTGAGCCGGTTGGAGATCTGCTCAGGACTCCACGACAGCGCCCAAAGGCGGTCTTGACGCCGAGGCTTGTTCCGCCCCTTCCAGGCTGAGGGCTGTGGGCCGGTTACCGGTTTGCCGTCCGGACCCTGGAGTTGACCGGCCAGCCGGGCCTGCACGTACTCCCGCAATTGGTCATTGGCCACCAGCTTCGGTGTCTTGGGGCGCCGCGCCATCAGCTCGGCTTTCCACTGCGCGATCGATGCCCGGTATTCCAGGCGGCCACCCCGTGTGGCAGCATTGCGCCGCAGTTCCCGGGAGATGGTCGATGGCGACCGGCCCAGACAGCGCGCGATCTCGCGAACCCCCTTGTGCTGAGCCTTGAGCAGGGCGATCTCTTCGCGCTCGGCGAACGACAGGTACCTGCCTGATGGCGGGCTGAGCTCGATCAACGGCATGCCGCCACCCTCGCGGAACCACCGGGACCCGACCGGTCCCGACACGCCGCAAACCAGGGCGGCATCCTCGCTGGTTAGCCCTTCGGCGATCTTCTTCCAGAACGCCCGCTCCACGTCCCGACGGATCGGAGGCCGTCCCGGCGACCGCATTGCCGGACGTCCCGTGCGCGTCGTCATCCACCCCGCTGGTCTCCCCATGCAACACCTCCGGATCAAGGTGTTGCGACGACCAGTTGAATCCGCCCT
>NZ_JBQHCV010000115.1:0-1451 GCF_052068215.1 Nonomuraea sp. H19
GTGGTGCCGGGTGTGGTGCCGGGTGTGGTGCCGGGTGTGGTGTCGGGTGTGGTGCCGTGGGTGGTGTCGGGGCGTGGTGAGGGGGCGTTGCGGGCTCAGGCGTCGCGGCTGGCCGAGTATGTCGATGCCCGGCCGGAGGTGTCGGTGGAGGATGTCGGGTTGGCGCTGGTGCGTGGGCGGGCGGTCTTCGAGGATCGTGCGGTGGTTGTGGGCGCGGGCCGGGAGGAGTTGCTGAGCGGTCTGCGGTCGTTGGCGGCGGGGGAGCCTGGTGCCGGGGTGGTGTCGGGTTCGGTGTCGGGTTCGGTGTCGGGTTCGGTGTCGGGTTCGGTGTCGGGCCGGGTGTCGGGTCGGGTGTCGGGTCGGGTGTCGGGTCGGGGGGATGCGGTGCTGGTGTTTCCGGGTCAGGGGTCGCAGTGGGCGGGGATGGGGGTGGAGTTGGCGCAGGCGTCGCCGGTGTTCGCGGCTCGGTTGGAGGAGTGTTTCGCCGAGATCGGGCGGTGGGTGGATTGGGATCCGGCTCGGGTGCTGGGTGATGTGGGTGGGTCGGGGCTGGGGTCGATCGAGAGGTTGCAGCCGGTTGCTTTCGCGGTGGGGGTTGCGCTGGCGGGGTTGTGGGAGTCGGTCGGTGTTCGTCCTGGTGCGGTGGTGGGTCATTCGCAGGGTGAGGTGGCGGCGGCGTGTGTGGCGGGGGTGTTGTCGCTGGCTGATGCGGTGCGGGTGGTGGTGTTGCGTAGCCGGTTGTTCGCTGCGCAGTTGTGGGGGCGTGGTGCGATCGCGGCGGTGGGGTTGCCTGCTGGTGTGGTGGGTGAGCGGCTGGCTTTGCTGGGTGCGGGGTTGGAGGTGAGTGCGGACAACGGGCCTGGCTCGTGTGCGGTGGCGGGGCCGGTTCAGGCGTTGGAGGAGTTGGTGGAGCGTCTGCGGGGTGAGGGGGTGCGGGCGCGGGTGATCGCGACGACGGTGGCTTCGCATTCGGTGATGGTGGAGCCGTTGCGTGAGCAGTTGCTTCAGATGCTGGGCTCGATCAGGCCTGGGGTGGGGCGGGTGCCGTTCTATTCGACGGTGACCGGTGGGGTGCTGGCCGGTTCGGAGCTGGGGGCGGGTTATTGGTTCGCCAACGCGCGCCGGCCGGTGGATTTCCAGGGTGCGGTGCGGGCGTTGCTGGCTGATGGCCGTTCGGCGTTCATCGAGGCGAGCCCGCATCCGGTGTTGACGATGGCGGTGCAGGACATTTTGGACGCGGTCGGCTCGCCGGGGGTGGCGGTGGGGTCGTTGCGGCGGGGTGAGGGCGGCCCGGATCGGTTCCTGCGTTCGGTGGGTGAGGCGTTCACCGCGGGTGTCGCCGTGGACTGGGAACGCCTCCTCACCACCACCACCGGCGCAGGCGCAGGCGCAAGCGCAAGCGCAAGCGCAAGCGCAAGCGCAGGCACCGGCGCAGGCACCGGCGCAGGCAC
>NZ_JBQHCV010000116.1:0-1448 GCF_052068215.1 Nonomuraea sp. H19
GTACGCCAAGCGGGATCGGGTGGAGGCTCTGGTCGGGAGCTTCGGCCAGTAGCTTGTGCCGGTCGCCGATGGGGGTGCGACAGGAGGAGAGCGGCCAGAGCGTCGTTCATGAGAGCCAGCAGGTCTGGCCGCCATCACCCGGCGTGACATTGCCGCTACAGAGATTGAAGGCCTAGCAATCGGCGACGGAACGAACACATAGCGCTATAGATGAGTTACATCGTCGTATTTCAGCAGTACAACTCTGCTGTGCGGTACCCCGATGGTGGAGGCCTTTCAGCCCACGCACGCGCCAAGCGCGAGCAGGTCCGCTTCACCGCGGCGGACACGTACGAGCACGGCATGACCCCGCCGCAGGCCGCCCGCGCACTGCGTAGTCACCCCCGCTCGGCCAACGCCTGGCACCGCGCCTGGAAGCCAGTCACTGAGGTGCTTAGCTGTTGCCCAGTGGAAAGGTCCCACATCAGCACCACTCGGCCTAGAGCAGCAATGGGCCACCCGCCGGGGCTTGGTGTCGTCTGCCTGCGTACCGTCCACGTCCAGGTGTTCGTGTCGATGTCCCCGACACGAACACCCGAGACCTCGCCGATGCGCGCTGCCGTGCATGCAGCGAAGATCACAACTTCTCCCCACCGCTCGTAGCCATCTCTGGAACGTTCCACAAGTGCCTTCGCGAGTCGCTCCAACGCCGCCCAGTTGGGCAGTGCGAGCGCTCGGGGGTCATCCAGTTCGTCCTCGGCTTTCTTGTATTCGCTCTGCCGGCCGGTGACCTTGGCCGGGTTGCGGTCGATGATGTTGTCCCGCACGGCTTGCTCCAGGACCCGGACCAGGATGGCCAGGCTGTTCTTGACGGTGGAGCGGCTGCACTCGTCGGCGATCCATGCGTGGACGGTCCAATCCACCGCGCCGTTGGTGATCATGCGGACGGGGAGGTGTCCCAGGCTGGGAACCACTCGCTTGCGCCAGCCGGCCAGGTAGGGATCGAGGGTTTTGGCCTCCAGCCTCCGCGCTGCCAGGTGCATGATGCGCTCGCCGTAGTCGGCGAGTTTCATGGTGGCCATGTGCGGGTCGACGCCGCCGCGCGCGGCGTCCTCCATTTCCTCGATCCACTGTGCGGCCGCGTCCTCGGTGGGCAAGGCGACGGATTTGGATCGTCTTTGGCTGGTGGCGGGATCGAACCATCGCACGCGTGCTCGGTAGGGGTTCTTGCCGGCGCGCATTTCCACGTCGGATTTCAAAGCAATGCCGACGGGCGGGAGTTCGGGCCGTGGCGCCATCAGGCCACCTCACGTGGGTCGATACGGTGTTGGTCCAGCCAGCGCTGGACGTCGTGGATGTTGTAGAGCCGCCACCATCCGCGAGCATTTCCCCGACCTGCCCCCGGCCGCCGTCGCCCTCGCGCTGCGCATGTGGGGCCGCATGCACGGTCTGATCTCCCTGGAGGTCTA
>NZ_JBQHCV010000117.1:0-1433 GCF_052068215.1 Nonomuraea sp. H19
GAGCAATAGTCAAGACCTGTGGATCATGAAGTTCTAGGCGGCTGTGGAGACGGGTGATTCTGCGGGACGTTCGACGAGCTTGCCGTCGATGAAAAGGGCGCCGGCTCGGACCAGTGCGACCAGGTGGGCGCCGTTGACCGCGCGCCAGCGCCGTTGGGCGGATTCGATCAGTTTGAAGGCCATGGCCAGGCCGGCTGCGCGGGAGCCGGGGCCCTTGGTGACCTTGGTGCGGTGCCGGACGGTGGCGAAGGTCGATTCGATCGGGTTGGTGGTGCGCAGGTGCCGCCAGTGCCCGGCGGGATAGTCGTAGAAGGCCAGCAGTTCCTCCACATCGTCGGTGACCTTGGCGCGGCCTTGGGAAACTTGGCGCCGTAGGCGGCCTCGAACGCGGCGACCGCGGCCAGCGCCCGGTCCTTGCTCTCGGCGTTCCAGATCTCGGCCAGCGCCTTCTTCGCGCCCGGGTGGGCCGATTTCGGTAGCGCCCCGAGCACGTTGGCGATTTTGTGAAACCAGCACCTCTGTGCTCTGGCCTGCGGAAACACCTCGGCCAGCGCCGACCAGAAGCCCAGCGCGCCATCCCCGACCGCGAGCACCGGGGCGCGCATGCCGCGCCGGGCGCAATCACGCAGCAGATCGGCCCACGACTCCGTTGATTCGCGATAGCCATCGGTCAGCGCGACGAGTTCCTTGCGCCCGTCCGCGCGCACCCCGATCAGCACCAGCAGGCAGAGTCTGTGCTCCTCCAGCCGGATGTTGACGTGAATGCCGTCGGCCCACAGGTAGACGTAATCGACATCGGACAGGTCGCGTGCGGCGAAGGCGCGTTGTTCGGCTTTCCACTGCTCGGTGAGCTTGGTGATGACCGGCGCCGACAACCCGTTGCCGGTGCCGAGGAACTGGCCCAAGGCGGGAACGAAGTCGCCGGTGGACAGGCCGTGCAGGTAGAGCAGCGGCAGTACCTCGGTGATGGCCGGGCTCTTACGGCACCAGGGCGGCAAGATGGATGAGGAGAAGCGCCGGCGTTCGCCGGTGGCCTCGTCGATGCGCTTGTCGTTGACCCGCGGGGCGTGGACCTCGATCGCGCCCGCGCTGGTCAGCACTTGCCGGGGCTGGTGGTGGCCGTTGCGGACGACCATGCGACGGCCGTGTTCGTCGCGTTCGTCGGCGAAGGCGGCGATATAGGCGTCGACCTCGGCCTTGAGCGCTTCGGCGAGCATCCGGCGGGCGCCTTCGCGGACCAGCTCGTCGATCAGCGCGGGCGAGGGGCCGGAGGCGGACGCGTCGCGGTCGCCGTCGGCGGGGTCAGGGACTACGGTGAGCACGGGTGTGCCTTCCCGACCGACGTTGGCGCGTCGGTCATGTCTTGAGAACTCACATGATCATCGGGAAGGTACACCCCTTCCCGACCGATCCACAGGTCTCAAGCATTGCTC
>NZ_JBQHCV010000118.1:0-1381 GCF_052068215.1 Nonomuraea sp. H19
GGCTAGTGTCATGCGCCTGAAATTCGTCGGCAATATTTAGCGAGGGATTCGAGGATCTCTTCGGCGGTCTTGGTCCATACGAACGGCTTCGGATCCTCATTCCACTGGTCCATCCAGGCGCGGATGTCCTTCTCCAGCGCTTGGACGCTCTTATGGACGCCGCGGCGGATCAGCTGGTCGGTCAGGTAGCCGAACCAGCGCTCGACCTGGTTGATCCAGGACGAACCGGTCGGGGTGAAGTGCATGTGGAAGCGGGGATGGCGGGCCAGCCATGCCTTGATGGCCGGCGTCTTGTGGGTGCCGTAGTTGTCGCAGATGAGGTGGACGTCCAGTTCGGCCGGCACCGTCTGGTCGATCGTGGCCAGGAACTTCTTGAACTCCGCAGCGCGGTGCTGACGGTGCAACTCACCGATGACGCTCCCGTCGGCGATGTTGAAGGCAGCGAACAGGCTGGTGATGCCATTGCGGACGTAGTCGTGGGTGCGCCGCTCGGGCATACCCGGCATCATCGGCAACACCGGCTGTGACCTGTCGAGAGCCTGGATCTGCGACTTCTCGTCCACGCACAGCACTACCGCCCGTTCAGGCGGGTCGTGATACAGCCCGACCACATCGACGACCTTCTCCACGAATAGCGGATCCGTCGACAACTTGAACGTCTCCGTGCGGTGCGGCTTGAGGTCGAAAGCCCGCCAGATCCGCCCGATGGTCGACTTGCTCAGCCCGCTGCGCCGGGCCATCGAGGTCCGCGTCCAGTGGGTGGCATCGGCCGGTGTCTCCTCCAGCGTGGCCACCACCACCTGTTCCACCTGCTCCAGGCTGATCGATGGCGGCCGGCCCGGTCGCGGCTCGTCGATCAGCCCGTCCAGCCGTAACCGCAGGAACCGCTGACGCCACTTCGAGACCGTGTCCGGGTGCACCCGCAACTCGGCGGCGATCTGCTGGTTATCCTTACCCTCAGCACACGCCAGCACGATCTTCGAGCGCATCGCCAGCACCTGCGAGGATTTCGCCCGCCGGGCCCACCGCTGCAGCACCGCCCGCTCGGCGTCGGTGACCGTCAACTCTGCCTTGGGCCGTCCCGTACGAGCCTCGTCGACCAAGGCGTCCAGCCCGCCCCCGGCGAAGGCGGCACGCCATTTACGCACCGTACCGACAGCGATGCCCAACTCCCGCGACACCTGCGCATTGCTGACCCCCGGCTCTGCACAGGCCAGCACGATCTTCGCCCGGATCGCCAACCGCGACGACTCCGCCGACATGCCGACCAGCCGAGCTCGCTCCGCTTCGGTCAGATGGATCTCCACCGCCGGCGGTCCTGAATGCGCCATACCTGCCAGCGTACGAACTTAACCGACGGATTTCAGGCGTATAACACTAG
>NZ_JBQHCV010000119.1:0-1365 GCF_052068215.1 Nonomuraea sp. H19
GGGCCTTCCCCCACGGAAGTGGACACGCGGTGGGGTGTGTCATGCGGCCAGTGTCAGGCTACTCGATCTTTGCTGGTGTAGGTGCTCGTAGGCGATGGGGCTGAGGTGCCCGTTGGCCGAATGCCTTCTGCGGGTGTTGTAGCGGGTCAGCCATCGAAACACCGCGCGTCGGCAGGTGGCGGCGTCGCCGTAGTGGGGTGCGCCCTGGAGCGTCTCGCGTTTGAGAGAGGCGTGGAAGCTTTCGCAGGCGGCGTTGTCGGCGCTGGTCCCGACGGCTCCCATGGACTGGGTGACGCCCAGCCGGCGGCACAGGGCGGCGTAGTCCTTGGAGGTGTATTGCGCCCCGTGATCGCTGTGAAAGATCGAGTCGGCCAGGCCTCCCCGGGTCGCCGCGGCCATCGTCAGGGCGTCGGCGACCAGGTCGGTGCGCATGTGATCGGCGATCGACCAGCCCACCACCCGGCGGCTGAAGCAGTCCAGCACGGTGGCCAGGTAGAGGAAGTCGCCGTCGCCGAGCGGGAGGTAGGTGATGTCGCCCATGTACTTCCTGCCCGGCTCGGGGGCGGTGAAGTCCCGCGTGAACAGGTCCGGCACCGGTGTGGCGGCCGGCTCGGGGATGGTGGTGCGAACGCGTCGGCGCAGGCGTGTGCCGGCGATGGCGTACGTCCGCATCACCCGCGCGACGCGTTTCTCGTTGATCGTCATGCCCTTGTCGCGGAGTTCGGCGGTGATGCGCGGGGAGCCGTAGGTGCCGTCGAACTCGGTGTGCACCGCGCGGATCTGTTCGGCCAGGGCCGCGTCGGCGGCCTGTCGCGCGGCCCGGCCTTCGGCACCGGCGCGCCACTTGTAGTAGCTGGCCCGGTTGAGGCCGATCACCTGGCATAACCGCTTCACCCCGAAGGTGTCCCGGTGGTCGTCAACGAACTGGAAGCGGTTCACCAGTGCGTCTCCCCGGCGAAATATTTGGCCGCTTTGCGGAGAATATCGCGTTCGGTGGTGAGCTTCTTCTCGCTGGCCTCCAGCTCACGCACGCGGGCTTCCAGCTGAGCGATCCGCTCCGCGGCTTCGTCGCCCGGCCCGGCGGGCTGCCGGGTGCGCCCGGTATCCGAGCTGGTCGGCGGGCTGGCCGGCTCCTCACCGCGGCGGGCGCGCGCCCGCAGTATCCACGCGCGCAGGCTGCCCCGGCTCACGCCCAGATCGGTGGCGATGCCTTTGTAGGTCGCGCCGGGGGTGGACTCGTACAAGGCCACGGCATCGGCCTTGAACTCCTCCGAGTAGTCCTTCAACGCCATCGGCGGTCTTCTCGCTTCCTCCGGATCAAGCAAGATCCAGTATCAGCGTGTCCACCAACCAGGGGGAAGTGCC
>NZ_JBQHCV010000120.1:0-1286 GCF_052068215.1 Nonomuraea sp. H19
TGAGGTGCCCAGCAGATTCCAGACAGTCGGCTACATAAGCTGACAGAAGTCTGGAAGAGGTAGGTACGTGACGAGGCGTCGCAGGCAGTTCTCACCGGAGTTCAAGGAAGAAGCCGTCCGCATGGTGCTGGAGGGCGATCGGACGGTCGCGTCGGTGGCGCGGGAGTTCGACATCAACGCCAGCACCCTGGGCAGCTGGGTGAACCGGCACCGGATCGCGAGCGCGCAGGAGGAGCAGCAGCCGAGTTCCGGACCGGATCGGGCCAGGATCCGGGAGCTGGAGCGGGAGAACGCCGAGCTGCGAGAGAAGTTGATCTTCCTGAAAAAAGCAGCCGCCTTCTTCGCGTCCGAGACTCGATGACGCTCGCCAAGTACGAGCTCATCGACGCGGAGAAGGCCCGTCACTCGATCCTGAAGATGTGCGCCTGGCTGGGCGTGTCCCGCTCGGGCTACTACGAGTGGCGTGGGCGGCCGGCCTCGGCCACCGCGCAACGCCGCGCACTGCTGGCCGCGTCGGTCGCCGAGATCTTCGCCGGCTCGCACGAGACCTACGGCTACCGGCGGGTGCACGCAGCCCTGCAGCGTCGCGGTGAGCACTGCTCGGCCGAGCTGGTCCGCGCCCTGATGCGCGAACAGGGCCTGATCCCGGCGCAGGTCCGGGCCTTCCGGCCGGCCACCACCGCAGCGGGCGACTTCCACGGCATCCCCGACCTGGTCAGCCGCGATTTCACCGCCGCCCGGCCGGGCACCAAGCTGGTCGGCGACATCACCTACATCCGCACCTGGGAGGGCTTCCTCTACCTGGCCACCGTGATCGACTGCCACAGCAAGGCGGTCCTGGGCTGGGCGATGGCCGATCACTACCGCACCGAGCTAATCAAGGATGCGGTCCGGATGGCCGCCGGCACCGGCCTGCTGCAGCCCGGCGCCGTGTTCCACACCGACCGCGGCTCGAACTACACCAGCGACGAGTTCGGCCGCTTCCTGACCGGCCTGGACATCCGCCGCTCAGTCGGCCGCACCGGGGTCTGCTACGACAACGCGATGGCCGAGTCGTTCTTCAGCGTGCTCAAGAACGAATGGCTGCACCGCTTCGTCTTCACCACCCGAGCCAAGGCAAGACGGCAGGTCATCCGCTACATCGAAGGGTTCTACAACCACCGGCGCCTGCACTCCGCGCTCGGCTACCGGCCACCCCTGGAAGTACTCAACGAGTCCCTCTCAACCCAAACAGCCGCATAGGCTACGCCCATAAGACGGCTGTCCGGAATCTCCATGGCTCCTCA
>NZ_JBQHCV010000121.1:0-1262 GCF_052068215.1 Nonomuraea sp. H19
TGACGCTGACCGGTCCGGGAGGGGTCGGCAAGACCCGGCTGGCGTTGCACGCCGCCCACGCGTTGCGGTCGCGGTTTCGCGACGGAGTGGTGGTCGTGGAAGTGCACCCACTCACGCATGACGATCTGCTCGCCCCGGCGGTGGCCGCCGCGCTGGGAGTGAGGGACCTCGACCGGCCGGTACGGCCGCTTCTGGCGGAGCACCTGGTCGACAAGCGGATGCTGCTGGTGCTGGACGGCTGCGAACATCTGGTGCACGCGTGCGCGGAGTTGACGCAGTGGCTGCTGGGCGCGGTTCCCCGCGTGCGCGTCATGACGACCAGCCGGCATCGCTTGGGCGTGCTCGGCGAGCATGTGCTGGCAATCGGACCGCTGCCGTACGCCGACCAGCACGCGCCGGTGCGCGAGATCGCCCGCAGTGATGCGGTGCGGCTGCTGATCGAGCGGGCTGTCGCCGCCGAGGTCGGCCTGAAGATCGATGCCACCACGATTCCGGTGCTCGCCCGCATCTGCCGGCGGCTGGACGGCATCCCGCTGGCCATCGAACTGGCCGCGGCGCGTCTGCGTGCTTGCCCCCTGGAGCAGCTCGAGCGGGAGCTGGAGGACGACCGTACCGGCCTGGCCGGCCACAGCTCATCGCCGTCCGCCGCATTCCACGAGAGCCTGCGTGCCATCATCGATTGGAGCTACCGGCTGTGCTCACCTGCCGAACGGCGGCTATGGGGGCGCCTTTCGGTCTTCCCGGGTGGCGTCGATCTGGAGACGGCCGAGGAAGTGTGCTCCGGTGCCGGCATCGCCGCCGAGGATATCGTCGATGTGATCGCCGCCTTGGTGGACCACTCGATCCTGTCGGCCCGGCCGTCCGCGACAGGCATGCGCTACCGGTTGCTGGACACCCTGCGCGCCTACGGGCGTCAACGCCTGACCTCCCACGATGAGAAGTTGCTGCGCGAGCGGTACTGCGCTCACTACCGGTCCTTGGCCGAACGGCAGTCGATCGACCGGCTCGGCCCCGACCAGCTCGAGAGCTTCCGCATCCTGCAGGCCGAGTTGCCCAACGTGCGTACCGCCCTGGAGTTCTTCTACAGCAGTCCGGCCTCGGCTGAAGGCGGCCTGAACATGGCCACCCGGCTTGGAGCCTTCTGGCTGCTGGCCGGAGCTTTGACCGAGGGCAGGCATTGGCTGGATCATGGCCTCGACCTCGTGCCGGCGCGGACCCGGACGCGTATCACCGCACTGTGGGTTGACGCCCTGCTGGCGATC
>NZ_JBQHCV010000122.1:0-1166 GCF_052068215.1 Nonomuraea sp. H19
GTCACGGGTTTGACTTCACGGCCGTTGCCGGTGGATGGGTTGTCGTCTCGCGCGCAACCGGGGCATGAGGCGCTCCATCACCTGCAGTGGGTGATACCGCCGAGTTGGAGTCCGCCTGATGCTCGAGGCGGGATAGCTGTCATAGAGGCGGTGGGTGAAGACGGCGGGGTGATCGAAGCGCTGCGCCGTAGCGATCTGGGGGTGCGTTCATACGCTGATCTCCACGCGGCAGCGAGTGAGGACGGCATCACGACCCTGGTCGTCCCTTGCCCGATTCCGCGGGCAGATGACCAAGAACCGTTGGAGGGGCTGCGGTCGGAGCTGGATCGGGTCGTGGGTGTGCTGCGCGGCTGGCTGGCTGATGAGCGGCTGGCTGAGACCCGGTTGGTGCTTGTCACCACGGGCGCGGTGACGACCGGCGCCGAGTCTGGCAGCGGGTCTGGTAGCGAGACCGGGAGCGTGGGTGGGGGCGCCTTGGGGGCGGGTGGCGTTGATGCTGCTTTGATCGGCGCGGCTGTCTCAGGTCTGGTGCGTTCGGCTCAGGCGGAGAACCCGGGCCGGATCGTGCTGGTCGACGTCGATGGTGCGGCTGAGTCGCTGACCGTGCTGGCTTCTTTGCTGGGGGTGGAGGAGGAGCCGCAGGTGGCGGTGCGTGCCGGGCGGGTGCTGGTGCCTCGTCTGGCTCGGGCGGACTTCTCGGGTGATCTGGTGGTGCCCGAGGGGGCGGACGCCTGGCGGCTGGACAGTCCTGGTAAGGGATCCATCGATGGGCTGGACGTGGTCGCGGCCCCGCAGGCCGATCAGGAGCTGGCCGCTGGTGAGGTGCGGGTGGAGGTCCGCGCGGCCGGGTTGAACTTCCGTGATGTGGTCGTGACGTTGGGCATGGTGCCCGAGCAGGGGGAGCCTATCGGTGGTGAGTTCGCCGGTGTGGTCGCCGAGGTCGGGCCCGGGGTGGATGGGGCGCGGGTCGGGGATCGGGTGATGGGGCTGGGCGAGGCGGCGTTCGGTCCGCGGGTGGTGGTCGATCAGCGGTTGCTGGCGGGGTTGCCGGCGGGGTGGTCGTTCGCGCAAGGGGCCGGGGCGACGGTGGCGTTCGCGACGGCGTGGTATGGGCTGGTCGATCTGGCCGGGCTCACCCGTGGTGAGCGGGTGCTGATCCATTCTGG
>NZ_JBQHCV010000123.1:0-1151 GCF_052068215.1 Nonomuraea sp. H19
AGGCCGGCCGCGTGCAGGCGTTCGAGCAGGAAGGACGTCGCGTCTGTCACGGGTGTGCTCCTCTCTGCTGGTCACGCATTATGACAATCAGGGCCGAGCCCGCGGCGGCTCACTCATTGAGCCTAGCTGGACCGCGCACCCTCAACGCCGCCCTGTCGACCGCCTATCCGCGCGACCTCTTAGCCGACGACCAGCCGAGAAGGCTGAGGCGGCGATACTCGACGTAGGCTTGATCAGGATGTAGTCCGAAATCGGAGGGGGATTCCGGCCCTAAGGCCGCCTCCGTGTCACGGATGGACGCGCGATGTCGTTGTCGGGGGTAACGCGGCCAGATGATCATTGATCAGCTTCATGGCGCCGACGCTAGCCAGGGGTCCTCGCGCGTCGCCTCCGTCACCTGACTGATGTGCTGGACGCGCGCATCAGCTCGGTCGCCCACTCCGGTTGCACCGTCGGGCCCTGTGGGCAGAACTCCGCCATGTACGGCTTGATGTCCAGGATGGGGTGCCGTCGATGGCGACCAGGCCGCGCACGTGGATGTCGAGACCGTCGACGGCGAGCAGTCAGGAGCGGGAGACGCCCAATAGGTTTGGGCGATTCCTGCCACGCTGCGCGAAGATACCGACCTTGGGCCAGTCCGGGTTCCCCGAGGGTAGCGGGCGGAGGTGTTGATCGAGGCGGGCTCCACGCGATGGAACTGGAACACCACCTCCAGGTGCGAGAAGGCGTCCAACCCCGCGAGGGATTCCGGCCCGAAACGAGTCCCGTCGAGGCGGATCAGCGCCTGTTCGGTGTTGCAGTCGTCGTCGAACGCCTCGACGCGCCCACCGACGACCGTCCCGACAGGCTCCACCACAATGGTCCGCACAGCGTTCCTCCCATGATCAGACAGCTGATCACGACCGTACGGCCCCGCCGGTTCGGGCCGAATCAGTCACAGCGACTGAAACCTTGCGTGGCTCCCACCGGCTGGTTAGGTAGGGGGCTAAGCATCATGAACTGACGAATGCGGAGATGCCCCCGGGGGCTGTGGGCGTGTGGGCAACTGGTCATCGTGGGTCGGCGAAGAAGGTCTGGAGGTGGCGGTTGACCGGGTCTGGGCAGTCCAGCTGGGGGGCGTGGCCGCAGCCGTCCAGGATGACGAGCTGTTC
>NZ_JBQHCV010000124.1:0-1148 GCF_052068215.1 Nonomuraea sp. H19
CTCGCACACCCGCTCCAGAAAATGCACCAGTCCGTCCCACGGATCAGGCATCGACAGGGCGTGCTCCGCGATCCGCACCACTGTCGCGGCCCGGTCGGCGAAGACGGCGTCGACGAGGTCGTTGCGGTCGGGGAAGTGGTTGTAGAGGGTGCCGCTGCTCACCCCGGCCGTGCGGGCGATCTCGTCGAGGGCGACGTCCAGGCCGCGGGTGGCGAACAGCTCGCGGGCGGCCGCCACCAGCAGGTCCCGGTTTCGCTGAGCGTCTCTGCGCAGGGGCTTCGCATGCGTCGGCATACGGCCATCGTACCGAACTTGAGAACACTCCCAACTTATGGATAATCTCCTGGCGGAGAGAAGTTGAGATAACAGTCAACTTAGCGGAATCCATTAAGGGAGCATCATGTCTCGAACACTCGCCATCTTCGGCGCCGGTCCCGTCCTGGGGCTGTCCCTAGCCCGCCGCTTCGGGCGCGAGGGCTTCCGCGTCGCGCTCGTCGCCCGTACCAGGGAGAACCTCGACCACCTCGTCGCAGAGCTGGCCCGCGACGGCATCGAGGCGGCCGGCTTCACCGCCGACGTCTACGACCCCGCCCAGATCGCGAGCGCTGTCGCGGCCATCAAGGAGCGGTACGGCCGGATCGACGTCGCGGAGTTCAGCCCCGGCGGCGGCAACATGGGGGACGGGATCGTGTCCACCCTCGACGTCGACGTCCAGAACACGCGGCTGATCCTCGACCGGTTCCTGTTGTCGGCGATCGCCCTGGTCCGGCAGGTCCTCCCTGACATGGCCGAACGCGGCGACGGCGCCATCCTCTTCACGGCCGGACAGTCCGGCATCCACCCGACGCCGTTCCTCGGCAACGCCGGCATGGCCCAGGCCGCGCTGCGCAACTACTTCCACACCCTCAACGCGGTGCTCGCCGAAAGGGGCGTGTACGTCGGGGCCGTCAACGTCGGCGCGCTCATCGAGGGCAGCGTGCCGCACCAGGCGATCGCGTCGTCGGAGACACCACTCGAGTTCGACCCAGAGGTGATCCATCCGGACGTCTTCGCGGAGAGCTTCTGGGGCCTGTACGCCAAGCGGGATCGGGTGGAGGCTCTGGTCGGGAGCTTCGGCCAGTAGCTTGTGCCGGTCGCCGATGGGGGTG
>NZ_JBQHCV010000125.1:0-1125 GCF_052068215.1 Nonomuraea sp. H19
GGCGCCGGTCGCGCCACCGGCGCGCAGGCTGTGCGGCCGGATGCCGGCCTCCCCCAGCCCGGCCCGTTCAGCCGCTCCACGGACGATGTCGAAGATCGCCTGATCGGAGATGCGGTCACCAACACGTCCTGATCGGTGGATCCGCCGAAACACCGCGCCGGACGTGACCCCGCGGGCGGCGAGCAGTTCGGTCCAGGTCCGCCACAGCCGTACCGGGCAGGTCAGCGGATCACGGCCGTAGGGAATCGCCACCAGATGGCCGTGGGCGGACTGGTCGGTCTTGGACCGGCGCACCAGCACGTCAAGACCGTTGTCGACTTCGTTCACGTCCTCCAGGTCCAGGGCACGCAGTTCGCCCCGGCGGGCCATCATCGCCCAGCCCAGCACCAGCACCAGCCGATCCCGCGCCACGGCCGCCTGCTTGCGCGGCGGCCCGCCCGGCCAGGTGGGGAGCTCGCACGCGGCCACCAGCTCGCGCAGCTGCCGTACCGACAGCGCCGCCGCGCGCGGCTTGGTGTTGGCGATCCCGGCGGCCACACGCTCGTTGCGGTAGCACTTGATGACCGCAAGCGCCGCGGTGTTGTCGGGCATCTGCTGGCCGCCCAGGCGATGGATGGAGCGAATCGCCGCCATCATCCGGCGGAGCGACGCCGGCGCGTACCCGTGGTCGGCGACAGCCGAGATGAACTCCGCCAACGTCTCGGCCGTGCACGGTAACGGCGTCCGTCCCGCAGAGGCGCACCAGGCGCTGAACCGGGTCCAGTCGGCGGTGTAGGCCCGCCGTGTGCCCTCGGGGATGGAGCCCAAGATCCGCGCGGCCACCCGAGGCGACACCACATGCTCGGGCCCCGCGACCGATCCGGCCGTCCGCCACGCCAGCACGACCTCCATCGGACCGGTGGGCACGGCCAGGTCCCGGCGGAGTTCAGCGGCCGGCTTCTTCCCGCCATCTCGCGCCATGCAGCAGCCTCCCAACACAGACGGCAGCACCGTGGCGCGGGCGGTGCCCCTAACGTGCTCCAGAGCGTACGGCTCTGCACCGACAGTTCGGCGGGTCCATGCCCCGACTGCCTGCAGAAACGCGGTCATCAACCCGGCAACTTGTGAAAAACGCGCCCCCGGTTC
>NZ_JBQHCV010000126.1:0-1103 GCF_052068215.1 Nonomuraea sp. H19
CGGTGGATGGCCAGTGCGTCGAGGAAGGCGTTGGCGGCGGAGTAGTTGCCCTGTCCGGCGCTGTCGAGGGTGGCGGCGGAGGAGGAGTAGAGAACGAACGCCGCCAGGTCGAGGTGACGGGTGGCCTGGTGCAGGTGCCAGGCGGCGTCTGCTTTGGGCCGCAGTACCCGGTCGATCTTGTCCGGGGTGAGTGAGGTGATCACGCCGTCGTCGAGTACTCCGGCGGTGTGGAAGATGGCGGTGAGGGGATGTTCGGCGGGGACGCGGTCGAGCAGGGCGGTCACTTGTGCGGGGTCGGACAGGTCGCAGGCCGCGATGTCGACGCTGGCGCCGGCTGCTTCGAGGTCGGTGCGGAGTTGGTCGGCGTCGGGGGCCTGTTCTCCTCGGCGGGAGGCCAGCAGCAGATGCCGGGCCTGGTGCCCGGTGGCCAGGTGCCGGGCCAAGATCGCGCCCAGCCCGCCCGTGCCGCCGGTGATCAGGACCGTGCCGTCCGTCTCCAGGCTGCGTGGCATGGTCAGGATGATTTTGCCGGTGTGGCGGGCCTGCGCCATGTGCCGGAAGGCTTGGCGGGCCTGCTGGACCGGCCAGCACCGCACCGGCAACGCCGCCAGCTCCTCGCGGGCGAACAGCTCCAGCAGCTCGGCCAGCATCTGCCCGATGCGTTCGTGCCCGGCGTCCATCAGGTCGAAGCTGCGGTAGCGGATGTGGGGGTGGGTGTTCGCGACGTCCGCCGGGTCGCGGCGGTCGGTCTTGCCCATCTCGATGAAGCGGCCGCCAGGGGCGAGCAGGTCGAGTGAGGCGTCGGTGAACGGCCCGGCCAGCGAGTTGAGCACCACATGCACCCCTTCACCACCGGTGACGGTGGCGAAGGCGCCGGCGAAGCCGAGGTCACGGGAGGAGGCGATGTGGTCATCGGCCACACCCAACGCTCGCAGCAGATGCTGCTTACCAGGCGAGGCGGTGGCGAACACCTCCGCGCCCAGATGCCGGGCGATCTGGATCGCGGCCATGCCCACACCACCCGCGCCAGAATGGATCAGCACCCGCTCACCACGGGTGAGCCCGGCCAGATCGACCAGCCCATACCACGCCGTCGCGAACGC
>NZ_JBQHCV010000127.1:0-1087 GCF_052068215.1 Nonomuraea sp. H19
CGGAAGGACATCTGTTGGCAGCCTCGCGCAACGCCTCCGCCGTACCCGCTGGTCCCCGTCGCGTCTCATTCGCGCGTATTCAGGAGCCTCTGGAAGTTCCTGACCTCCTTGCCCTGCAGACCGAGTCTTTCGATTGGCTGCTCGGAAACGAGAAGTGGAAGGCCCGGGTAGAGGCGGCTCGTCAGGCCGGGCGCAAGGACGTCCCGACCCAGTCGGGCCTCGAAGAGATCTTCGAAGAGATCAGTCCGATCGAGGACTTCTCGGGGACCATGTCCTTGTCGTTCCGCGACCACCGATTCGAGCCGCCGAAGCACTCCGTAGACGAGTGCAAAGACAAGGACATGACCTTCTCCGCCCCGATGTTCGTCACGGCGGAGTTCATCAACAACACCACTGGTGAGATCAAGAGCCAGACGGTGTTCATGGGCGATTTCCCGCTCATGACGCCGAAGGGCACGTTCATCATCAACGGCACCGAGCGTGTCGTGGTCTCGCAGCTGGTCCGTTCGCCCGGCGTCTATTTCGAACGTAACGTCGACAAGACGTCGGACAAGGATCTGTATGGCTGCAAGGTCATCCCGTCCCGGGGTGCCTGGCTGGAGTTCGAGATCGACAAGCGCGACAGCGTCGGTGTGCGCATCGACCGCAAGCGTAAGCAGGCCGTCACCGTGCTTCTCAAGGCACTGGGATGGACCAGCGAGCAGATCCTCGAGCGGTTCGGCCAGTACGAGTCGATGCGGGCCACCTTGGAGAAGGACCACACGGCCGGTCAGGATGACGCGCTGCTCGACATCTACCGCAAGCTGCGGCCGGGTGAGCCGCCGACCAAGGAGTCGGCGCAGACCCTGCTGGAGAACCTCTACTTCAACTCCAAGCGGTACGACCTGGCCAAGGTGGGCCGCTACAAGATCAACAAGAAGCTCGGGGTCGACTCGGAGATCACGCAGGGCACCCTGACCGAGGACGACATCGTCGCCACCATCGAATACATCGTCCGGCTGCACGCGGGCGAGGAGTCGATGCCGGGCGCCAATGACCGCGAGGTCATCGTCGAGGTCGACGACATCGACCACTTCGGCAACCGCCG
>NZ_JBQHCV010000128.1:0-1056 GCF_052068215.1 Nonomuraea sp. H19
GATGCCTGGAGCGTTCAGCGTCCTCTGCGCATGTAGGCGCGGAGCGACAGCGGGACGAAGATCACCAGCAGCGCGGCCGACCAGAGCAGGACGGCGGTCACCGGATGCGCGATTGGCCAGGCGACGTTTCCGGACGGCGCGCCCGGGTTGCCGAACAGCTCCCGTGAGGCGGCGGTGAGCGCGCTCACCGGGTTCCAGTCGGCCAGGAAGCGTAGCCAGCCCGGCATGCCGTCGGTCGGGACGAACGCGTTCGACAGCATCGTGAACGGCAGGCCCAGCGGCACCATCGCGTCGGCGATCTGGTCGTTCTTCACCGCCAGGCCCACATAGACGCCCACCCAGCTCAGCGCGTACCGCAGCACGATCATCAGCAGGAACGCCTGGGCCGTGGGGATCAGGCCGCGGTGCGGCTGCCAGCCCACCAGCAGGCCCGCGCCCACCATGATGGCCAGCATCAGCAGGCCGGTCAGCAGGTCGGCGCCGGTTTGCCCGATGGGCACCGCCAAGCGCGCCATCGGCATGGAGCGGAACCGGTCCATCACGCCGCGGGAGGCGTCGGTGGCCATCCGCGTCATGACCCCCAACCACGCGGAGAAGGTCACCATCGCGAACAGGCCGGGCATGAGGTATTCGCGGTAGTCGCCGCCGTCGGGCACCTGGATGGCGCTGCCGAAGACGTACCCGAACAGCACCACCATGATGACCGGGAAGACCAGCGCGGCGACGATCTGTCCGGGTTCTTGCCGCAGCCGTGCCAGCTCGCGGCCGATCAGGGTCAGCCCGTCGAGGAGGGTCCAGCGCAGGCGGCCGAGTGGTGAGGTGAGGGCGGTCATCGGACGGACTCCTTGCGGTCGGTCAGGCGCAGGAACACCTCGTCGAGGGTGGGACGGCGCAGGCTCACGTCGGCGGCGGCGACTCCGGCGCGGTCGAGCTCGCGCACGATGTCGGCGAGCCGGAGACCGGTGGCGGGCAGGGCGAGACTGAGCCGGTCGGCGCCCGTCGTCGTGGGATCGGTGCCGGCGAGGGTGTTCAGGACGGTCATCGCCGCAGGCATGG
>NZ_JBQHCV010000129.1:0-1051 GCF_052068215.1 Nonomuraea sp. H19
TGTCCTGCCTGCGGGCCACCGGACGCAAGGTGTATGCGATCAACCCGCTGGCTGTGGCCCGTTACCGCGAACGCCACACCGTCGCCCGCGCCAAGTCCGACCACGCCGACGCCATGACCTTGGCCAACATCCTGCGCGTGGACGCGGCCTGCCACCGGCCGCTGCCGCAGGACTCCGAGCTGGTCCAGGCGATCGCCGTGCTGGCCCGGGCGCAACAAGACGCGGTCTGGAGCCGGCAGCAGCTGGCCAACCAGCTGCGCTCGCTGCTGCGGGAGTACTTCCCCGCGGCGCTGACGGCCTTCCATGTCAAGAACATCGGCCTGACCTCCCGCGAGGCTCGTGCCGTCCTGCAGGCGGCGCCTACGCCCACCGCGGCCGCCAAGCTCACCGCCCGCAGGTTGCACGCCCTGCTGCGCGCCTCGGGCCGGCAGCGCAACATCGCCACCTGGGCTGAGCGGCTGCAGGCGCTATTCGGTGAAGAACACCTTCGCCAGCTCCCCCTGGTCGAAGATGCGCTCGGCCGCCAGGCCCAAGCCTTGCTGTTGCAGCTGGATGCGGCATGCCGCGCTGCTGACGATCTCGCCGAAGCCACCAGCGAGGCCTTCCACCAGCACCCGGACGCGGCCGTCATCACCAGCTTCCCGGGCCTGGCCGATCTCACCGGCGCCCGGGTGCTCGCCGAACTCGGCGATGACCGCTCCCGCTTCGCCGACGCCCGCGCGCTGAAGGCGTATGCAGGATCGGCCCCGATCACCCGAGCCTCGGGCAAGAGCCTGGTCGTCCACCACCGCAAGGTGAAGAATCAGCGCCTGGCCGCCGCCGGTTACGTCTGGGCCTTCGCTTCCCTACGAGCACCAGGCCCCAGAGCCCACTACGACCGCCGCCGAGACGACGGCGAGCGACACTCCAGCGCGCTCCGCAACACCTTCAACCGCCTGCTCGGCTGCCTTCACCACTGCCTGCAAAAGGGCGTGACCTACAACGAAGATGTCGCCTTCCAACCGCGATCGAAGGCCATGGCTTGACAACTTGGGCAGATCGGATGTCTGCG
>NZ_JBQHCV010000130.1:0-1048 GCF_052068215.1 Nonomuraea sp. H19
ATTGGTGACGAATCCCTTCGACGCCCTGTGGTTCCGCCTGCTCCGGCATGTCGCCGAGCAGGACCCGGCCGGCGAGGGTGACCGGCGAGTTCACCCAGATCGCGCTCGGTTTCACCCGCGAGGACTTCTACCAGAAGGCCTACGACTTGGGCTACCGCCTCGTCACAACCACTGATCGAGCCACGCCGACCAGCCGGACAGGCGGCCTTCTACCGAACGTGACCTCAGCGCGAAGGTAGCTCGGGGATGATGGTGACGGTGTTCTGATCTTGCTGGTGCGGGAGGCCGGTGCGGCGCAAAGGCCGGCACAGATGAGGCCGGCGCAGTCGTCCGTAGTTGGATGGGGCCGAGGTGTGGGAGGGAATGCGGTGATCGCGGTCGACGTGATGGACGGCATCGGGGTCGTACGACTGGCCCATGGCAAGGTCAACGCCCTGGATCTGGAGCTGTGCCGGACGATCGAGCAGACAATGCGCGATCTGGACGACGAGCGGGGACCCGTGCGGGCCGTGGTGGTGACCGGAGCCGGACGGGTGTTTTCGGCGGGCGTCGACCTCAAGCGCGTCGTGGACGGCGGCGCCGCGTACGTGGCGGAGTTCCTGCCCGCGCTCAGCGGTGCCTTCCGATCCGTCTTCGACCTGGGCAAGCCGGTGGTCGCCGCGGTCAACGGGCACGCCATCGCCGGTGGCTGCGTGCTCGCCGCAGCCTGCGACTGTGTTACCGAGCCGGCCACCGTGGAACTGTGGACGACGGCGGCAACCGACGGCCGGACCGATCGTGGCCGGGCACATCGGCTATCCGTGGACCACCGAGATGATCCCGGTGGCCAGCACCGCTCAAGGCACTGGACGAAGCTCGGTGAGATCGCCGGGCTGCTCCGCGGTGCGGATCTCGCAGACCGGCTTGGCGTAGTAACACGACACCCCAGTAGGCGGGACAGGTGTGATGTCGACGTTCATGTTGCGTTCTCCGTGCCAGAGTCTTGCTGAGGGAGCAGGGTCTTCGCGGCGGTCCAAGCTCGGGCGAGTCCGAACTCGGCCAGGCCGCG
>NZ_JBQHCV010000131.1:0-1046 GCF_052068215.1 Nonomuraea sp. H19
GACAGGGAGCACACCCGCGCCAAGGAGCTGCAACGCGGGCTGCTGCCGCGCACGCTGCCCAACCTGCCCGCGGTCACCGCCGCGGCCCGCTACCTGCCGGCCGGAAAGGACATGGAGGTCGGCGGCGACTGGTACGACATCATCCCCCTGTCGGCCGACCGGGTCGCCATCGTCATCGGCGACGTCATGGGGCACGGCGTGGCCGAGGCGGTCACCATGGGCCGCCTGCGCACCGCGGTCCACACCCTGGCCGACCTGGAGATGCCTCCCGACGAGCTGCTCTCCCACCTCAACGACCTGGTCAGCGACCTCGGCGACGACTTCTACGCCACCTGCCTGTACCTGGTCTACGACGCCACCACCCGCTCCTGTGTCCTGGCCCGCGCCGGTCATCCGCCGCCCGCTGTCGTCCACCCCGACGGCAGCGTCCGCTTCCCCGACGCCGACCCCAACTCACCCCTCGGCGCCGCCACCCCGCCCTTCGACACCGTGGACATGGAACTGCCCGAAGGCAGCCTGCTGGTGCTCTACACCGACGGCCTGGTCGAATCCTCCACCCTCGACATCGACCAGGGCATGGCCCACCTCGCCAAGGTACTCACCGACACGACCTCCGCAGCCTCGCCCGGGCACCGGGATCACACCGCCGCACCGGACACGACGGGCCTCCACTGCACCGATTGCCTCGAAGCCCTGTGCGACAGCCTCACCGCCACCCTGCTTCCCCGCAGACAGGGGACGGCCGACGACGCCGCCCTGCTGGTCGTCCGCACCCACGCCCTGCCGGGCGGCGACATGGCCTGCTGGCCGCTGCCCGAACACCCCAAAGCCGCCGGCGAGGCCCGCGGACACGTCCGTGCCCAGCTCCACGACTGGGACCTGGACGACCTCTCGATGACCACCGAACTGCTGGCCAGCGAACTGGTCGGCAACGTCGTCCGCCACGCCAAGGGCCCCATCCACCTGCGCCTGCTCCGCAGCAACGTCCTCACCTGCGAAGTCGCCGACGGCAGCCAGAGCACCCCCCGCATCCGCCGCGCCGCCGA
>NZ_JBQHCV010000132.1:0-999 GCF_052068215.1 Nonomuraea sp. H19
GCCTCGTCACGTACCTACCTCTTCCAGACTTCTGTCAGCTTATGTAGCCGACTGTCTGGAATCTGCTGGGCACCTCAGTACGACTTCGCCGCGCAAAGAGTCCGTCGTTGAGAACACGGTGGCCTCGCGGCAAGTGTTGGAGTTGCTCGCGCTAGGCACCGCGTTCTACAGCGGCATGCAAGACCTCATTCCGACGCTGCGGGTCGCCGAGATCACTGAGCAGGCCCGGAAGGCAATCCTGGACAATCATCGCCGGGTGAGAGCCGTGGTGGATTGGTGCGACACCGTCCTGGCCACGGGTGACACCAGCATGGACGAACAGCTCACCCGAATCTTGGGGGGCGAGGAACCACAATGACAACGTCAAGCGGCAGCGTCCCAGAAGGGGGCACCATCGTCAGGCTGCCGACGCAGTGGATAGGCGAGCGGATCTGGAGTCTGGTTGAGTCGACTGGCGATGTCGGCGCACCACGTGATGATCTGCTGAGGGACATCTTCTGTACTGTGAATCAGTTTGAGCGAGGTAAGGGCCACGTCCGCGACTTCACGGCGATGACTCGGGGCAAGGCGTTCCTAGCAACTCGAAGCGTCTACCTCGTCAGCACTGACACCAACCGGTGCTCGGAGTACATCGGTTGGCGGCTTCGTACCGTGGATAGGGAGCTTCGCCGGATGATGAGCGGAACGATCGAGCCGCTCGGTGATCTGGTAGCCCAGCATGAGGTGCTGAGCTACTACCGCGAAGAGATCTTGCGCATGCTTCGGGTGGTAGAGGGCATGCGTCAGCGCGGTTTCCCCGGCTCGGTCATGTCCCACAGAGGAGAAGCCCCGAGGCCGTAGACACGGCCGCCGGCCCGCCGCCGCCGACCGCGCGGCGGGCCGTCCTCGGACCGGCTGGATTCCCCCGGCGGATAACTTGGGAGAACCGGGGGCGCGTTTTTCACAAGTTGCCGGGTTGATGACCGCGTTTCTGCAGGCAGTCGGGGCATGGACCCGCCG
>NZ_JBQHCV010000133.1:0-959 GCF_052068215.1 Nonomuraea sp. H19
TGGCTCCCTCCACAGCGGTCCGAAGGCAGTGATCTTCTGAGCTGAGCTCAGGGCTGCTGCCGGAACGGGGCGAGCGTGGCGCGCACGAGGTCGGCGGCGCCCCAGTCGGGGTCGAACTGGGCGATCACGGCCAGGTGCTGGCGTAGCTGGAGGATCGGCATCCGTTCGCGCCAGTCGCGGTCGAGCCCGGTCAGCTCGGCGTACAGCTCGAAGAACACCTGCGCCTCGGGCGGCGGTGCCGTCGTCCACACGTGGGCCAGGTCGACCTCGGCCCACGTGTACGACACGGCCGGGTCGATCAGCACGGGCCGCCCGTCGGGGGTGGCCATGACGTTCAGCGCCCACAGGTCGCCGTGCGTCAGGCACGCGGGCCTGACCGGCAGCAACTCGGGCAGCCGGTCGCACAGCCGCTCCAGCGCCGCCCGGTCCGCGGCGTCGAGCGCCTCCTGGACGCGACGCTCGCCGAGCCAGCGCAGCAGACGGTGCTGGGCGAAGAACTCGAACCCGTCGTCATCCCAGGTGTTGACCTGCCGCCGACGGCCCAGCCAGTTGTCCCGGTGCCACCCGAATCGGGGGTACCGCGTGGTGGTGTGCAGGTGGGCGAGCGCATGCGCGAACTGCTCCCAGAAGGCCTCGGTGCCCGGCCGGGGCTGCAGCACGGACAGCACGAGCAGGTCGCGGTCCGCGAGGATGATCTCGGGCGTGGCGACGCCGCCCGCCTCGCGCAGCACGGTGAGCCCTTCGGCCTCCGCGGCGAAGGCGTCGTCCGACGGCGGCTCGCCGAACGCCTTGACGAACACCGACGTGCCGTCACCGCGGCGCGCGAGCCCCGCGGTCGCGGCGAGGCCTCCAGTGGCTGGCTCTACCGCGACGACGTCGGTCAGGCCGGCCGCGTGCAGGCGTTCGAGCAGGAAGGACGTCGCGTCTGTCACGGGTGTGCTCCTCTCTGCTGGTCACGC
>NZ_JBQHCV010000134.1:0-956 GCF_052068215.1 Nonomuraea sp. H19
TAGGTGGTCCGGGTGCCGTCGTCGTTCATGACCGTGACGTAGTCGGCCGAGACCTCCTCGACCACGCCCGCCTTCTCAGCGCTGATCATGTCCCCCGTGTCGGTGGCGGCACGGTATTCCATGCCGGTGCCGACCAGCGGCGCCTCGCTCTTGAGCAGCGGCACCGACTGGCGCATCATGTTCGCGCCCATCAACGCCCGGTTGGCGTCGTCGTGCTCCAGGAACGGGATCATCGCGGTGGCCACCGACACCATCTGACGCGGCGACACGTCGATGTAGTCGACCTCCTCCGCACGGGCCAGCTCGGTCTCACCACCTTTGGTACGGACCAGCACCCGAGCCTCGGCGAACGTGCCGTCGGCGTTGAGCACCGTGTTGGCCTGCGCCTTGACGTAGCGATCTTCCTCGTCAGCCGTCAAGTAGTCGATCTGCCCGGTCACCTTGCCGTCGACGACCTTGCGGTAAGGCGTCTCGACGAAGCCGAAGGCGTTGAGCCGCCCATAGGAGGCCAGCGAGCCGATCAGGCCGATGTTCGGGCCTTCAGGGGTCTCGATCGGGCACATCCGGCCGTAGTGGGACGGGTGCACGTCACGGACCTCGAAGCCGGCCCGCTCACGGGAGAGACCACCGGGACCCAGCGCGTTCAGGCGCCGCTTGTGCGTCAGGCCGGCCAGCGGGTTGGTGTGGTCCATGAACTGCGACAGCTGCGAGGTGCCGAAGAACTCCTTCATCGACGCCACGACCGGGCGGATGTTGATCAGGGTCTGCGGCGTGATCGCCTCGACGTCCTGCGTGGTCATCCGCTCGCGGACGACCCGCTCCATGCGGGCCAGGCCCAGCCGGACCTGGTTCTGGATCAGCTCGCCGACGCCGCGCACGCGGCGGTTGCCGAAGTGGTCGATGTCGTCGACCTCGACGATGACCTCGCGGTCATTGGCGCCCGGCATCGACTCCTC
>NZ_JBQHCV010000135.1:0-925 GCF_052068215.1 Nonomuraea sp. H19
AGGTCTCCGGGTTGCAGTGCGTCCAGGGGGACGCGGCGGGCGGCGCCCCAGCTCCATTGGGTCCAGGTGGTGCGGGGGAGTTCGACGCCTGCGGTGCGCCAGGCGGCTTGGGTGAGGCCGGAGCAGTCGAAGGAGCTGGGTCCTTCGGCGCCGTATTGGTAGGGCTTGCCGACTTGGGCGAAGGCGAATTGGAGTGCCAGGCGGGCGTTGCCGGAGGCGGGGCCGGTGTATTTGATGCCGGTGCTGTTGGGGTTGCCGGCTTGGTAGGCGCCCAGTCGTCGCAGGAGTTTCTTCTGTTCGGCGACGAGTTTGTCGACCTTCGCTTTTTGGTCGCGTACCTTGTCGCGTGCGGTGTCGGCCTCTGCCAGGACTTGTTTGGCCTGGGCGCGCCGGTCGCGCAGGTCCTTGGTGGTGGCTTCGAAGGCGAGGACTTTCTCGGCCCTGTCCCGTGCGATCTGTTCCAGGGAGGCCATGCTGCTCAGGGTGGCTCCGGGGCTGCTGGGGAAGGCGAATCGCTGCCAGCCGGTGATGGGGCCGGTCTGGTAGTCGCCGACCGCCGCTGTGATGAGGTCCTTGCGCAGGGTGTCGACCTGGGCGTTCTTGCGGGTGAGTTCGGCGTTGAGGGTGTCGTATTTCTTCTTGGCGGTTTTGTGGGTCTCGGTGGCTTGGTTGTACTGCTCGACGAGTTGGTCGGCCTGCTCGTTGAGCTTCACCAGTTTGGCGCGGACCTTGGCGGGCGAGGGCGGTGCGGCGACGGCGGCGCCGGGGTTGGTGGTCAGCACGGCGAGGGCCAGTGCTGCGGCCGATGCTGTTTGCCCAAGCCTTGTCGGCACGGCCACTACGACGCCTCCTCGTAAACCTTCAGACCTGGGGCGAAATAGTACAGAAGTGAAGAGGGTGGTCAGCCTATTCGCGGCATTTGCCC
>NZ_JBQHCV010000136.1:0-868 GCF_052068215.1 Nonomuraea sp. H19
GAGAAGGCGGGCGTGGTCGAGGAGGTCTCGGCCGACTACGTCACGGTCATGAACGACGACGGCACCCGGACCACCTACCGCGTCGCGAAGTTCAAGCGCTCCAACCAGGGCACGAGCTTCAACCAGAGGCCCATCGTCGCCGAGGGCGACCGGGTCGAGGTCAACCAGGTGATCGCCGACGGGCCGTGCACGGACAGCGGTGAGATGGCGCTGGGCAAGAACCTGCTCGTGGCGTTCATGCCGTGGGAGGGCCACAACTACGAAGACGCGATCATCCTGTCCCAGCGGCTGGTCCAGGACGACGTCCTCTCCTCGATCCACATCGAGGAGCACGAGGTCGACGCCCGCGACACCAAGCTGGGTCCCGAGGAGATCACCCGCGACATCCCGAACGTCTCCGAGGAGGTCCTGGCCGACCTGGACGAGCGCGGCATCATCCGCATCGGCGCCGAGGTCGTGCCCGGCGACATCCTGGTCGGCAAGGTCACGCCGAAGGGTGAGACGGAGCTGACGCCGGAGGAGCGGCTGCTGCGTGCGATCTTCGGTGAGAAGGCCCGCGAAGTGCGTGACACCTCGCTGAAGGTGCCGCACGGCGAGCAGGGCAAGGTCATCGGCGTGCGCGTGTTCAGCCGCGAGGAGGGCGACGAGCTTCCTCCGGGTGTCAACGAGCTGGTCCGCGTCTACGTGGCGCAGAAGCGTAAGATCACCGATGGTGACAAGCTGGCCGGCCGCCACGGCAACAAGGGCGTCATCTCCAAGATCCTGCCGGTCGAGGACATGCCGTTCCTGGAGGACGGCACCCCGGTCGACATCATCCTCAACCCCCTGGGCGTGCCCGGCCGGATGAACGTCGGCCAGGTACTGGAGA
>NZ_JBQHCV010000137.1:0-849 GCF_052068215.1 Nonomuraea sp. H19
CGCCCCGCAGCAGAAGATCCCACATGCCGGTCAGGTTATCCGGTGCCACCAGCACCGGGGTCGGCCAGCGTGACCATCGTCTCGAGCAGCGTCGTGTATACAGTGCCGGGTTCAGCGGATTCCTCCCAGCCCGGCTCTTCCCCGGCCGCCGGATTGGTTTCCGCCGCCGGAAAGAACAGCCACCACAGGTTGTGCCAAGGGTCGAGGAACCGGGCGATGCCGTACCCGCCGTAGAAGGGAGACACCGGAGTGACGACGGTCGCACCGCGTTCGACCGCTCTGCGCATCGTCTCCTCGGGGTCGGCGACGTACACCTGGGTTAGGGCCGGGGTGAACGGCCAGCCGGCCTTACGGTCAGCGACCATGAGCAACGAGTTGCCGATTTTGACTTCGGCGTGGATCAGCGTTCCGTCTCCGGCGTAGAAGTCAGGGGTGCGGGCTTCCCCCCGCTCATTCGCATCAAAGACAGCGACGAGGAAGTCGATGAAAGGCGCGGCTCCGTCAACGACAACGAATCCGTTAACGGTGTTCTCACCCCGGGGTTCGGGATCTTGCTTAGTCATCTCCATGCCGCGAGGCTAGAGATAATTGCGGTCAGTTTCCTACCGCAATAGCGGCCCAGGGACGCCCTGCCGGGTCCAGCTCGTTGGCTTGGACCGTCTCTATAGCGGCCAGCTTGGCCCGGTCCGGACCGCTGCCGGTGTCCAGACCGGCCCAGCGCACCCTCACCCTGCGGCGCACACTCATCGTCCCACCGCAAGCCCAAGAGCGCTGCTTCTTCTCACCGACATCGTCTCCCGCGCTGAACGATCGCTGTCGCAACTGACCGACAGACGCTGTCGTTGTTAC
>NZ_JBQHCV010000138.1:0-842 GCF_052068215.1 Nonomuraea sp. H19
CACTCACCAGCGGAGACCACATCCGACCGCGCCAGGCCATCCCCTACTACCTGGGAAAACAGGATGGAACTCTGTCAATGTCCACGAGAGAGTCATAAGGCGAGGGCTGCTCCGGCTCTGTCACCGAATCGTCCTCGTCGTCAAGGTCACCATCGCCGTCATCCCTGTCCTCCGGCGCGGCAACGGACGGGTCCCACAACTCCACGCCCCACGTGCCGACGAACCCCACGAGCAGCCTCGAGCGGTTACCGAAGTCGGCTCTGACTACCGAGGCCATGCCGCCCTCCTGTGCGCTCAGCCGTACCTTGCCCGTCTCCAGGTCCCACATGGCGAAGCCTTGGTGGTCACCTCCGCCGCCGATCACGATCCGGCCCTTCACCACCGCGGCACCGAGCGCAGCAAGGTCCGTGCGGGGGAAGTCCTCGTCCGGGACGTCGAGTTCGAACTGAGTCCAGCGGTCGCGGGCCGGATCCCAGGTGCACGCAAGCCGGTCCATGCCGGGACTGCCGACGAGGATCAACTTGCCGTCGAGAGTGACGAGATCGAAGTCCATGATCTCGTGGCAGGACGGAGGCAGGCTGGAGATCAAGGGAGAGTGAACGGTCATGGCGAACATCCTGCCAACCTTCTCTGACAATCGACTCGCCAACGGTCTGCTCAGCACACCGATCCGGGCGGCGGCCAGCCGCCTATCCGCGCGACCTCTTAGTTAGGACTTGCCGATTAATAACCCGTAGCATCTGCTTGTTTCGCCCGATGGTCTGGGAGCAATGCTTGAGACCTGTGGATCGGTCGGGAAGGGGTGTACCTTCCCGATGATCATGTGAGTTCTCAAGACATGA
>NZ_JBQHCV010000139.1:0-815 GCF_052068215.1 Nonomuraea sp. H19
TTCCGCTCGCCGTACCTGGCCCAGGTCGGCTCGCGCTACGCCGACACCCCGATCGCCCGCTTCCACTACGTCCAGGCCGGATCCGGCACGCCGGTGATCCTGCTCTCGCCCGGCGGCACCTCGGTCATCGGCTGGAAGGATCAACTCGACGTGCTGGCCCGCGACCACACCGTGTACGTGGTCGACCTTCCCGGCCAGGGCTACACCCAGCTGAAGGACTCCGGCTTCGCCTTCCACCTGGATGCCATGGTCTCCGCCGTCAGCGCGTTCATGGACGGCCTCGGCGTACGGCAGGCCGCCCTGGCGGGCAACTCCTGGAGCGGTGGCTGGGCCCTGGCCTTCGCCCAGCGCCACCCCGACCGCGTCACCAAGCTCGCCCTGCTGGACGCCACCGGACTGGACCTGCCGGGCACCCTGATGTGGGAATCCCTGAAGATCCCCGTCATCGGCGAGCTGGCCGTCAAGCTGTCCACCGGCAAGTCCACCGTCCGCAGCCTTGCCGAGGGCATGATGGTCAACAAGCAGCGCCTCACCGGGCAACTGCTGGACGAGTGGTGGGCGCCGATGACCTTCCATGACAACATCCGCGCCACCTACCTGCTCGAACGCCGTCTGGACTGGGCGCAGACCGAACGCGCCCTCCCCGCCACCAAGACCCAGACCCTGGTGCTGTGGGGCAAGCAGGACACCATCCAGCCCGTCGAACGCGCCCACCGCTTCGCCGAACTGCTCCCGAACGAACAGCTCGTCATCCTGGACGGCTGCGGCCACGCCCCCCAGCTGGACTGCCCAGACCCGGTCAACCGCCACCTCCA
>NZ_JBQHCV010000140.1:0-794 GCF_052068215.1 Nonomuraea sp. H19
CGCCCGGACGATCTCGATCTGGACCGTGACCGGCCGGGTCAAGAACATTGCCTTCACCGGCTCTGATGCCCAGCTGGCCATGCTGACCGCATATCGGCGCGGCGAATCCGACCTGGTGCGGCGGGACGGGATGTGGTTCCTGCTGGCCACCTGCGACCTGCCCGAACCCCCACTCCAGGAACCGGACGGCTTCCTCGGGGTCGATCTGGGCATTGCCAACATCGCCACCACCAGCACCGGCAAGCGGCACTGCGGCAAGGGCCTCAACGCCGTCCGGCACCGGCAGCGCCGGCTACGCAAGCGGCTGCAGGCCAAGGCCACCAAGAGCGCCAAACGGCTGCTGAAACTCCGCCGCCGCAAGGAGGCCCGCTTCGCCGCCAACATCAACCATGTGATTGCCAAGCAGACCGTGACCGAGGCAGAACGCACCGGTAAAGGCATCGCGCTCGAAGACCTGAGCGGGATCCGTGACCGGGTACGGCTCCGCAAGCCCCAGCGGGTCACCCTGCATTCCTGGAGCTTCCACCAGCTCGGGAGCTTCCTTGCCTACAAGGCCCGCCGGGCCGGGGTGGCCGTGGTCTACGTGGATCCGGCCTACTCCAGCCAGGAATGCTCGGCCTGCCACCACATCGACAAGAACAACCGGCCCGACCAGGCCACCTTCACCTGCACGTCGTGCGGCTTCGCTGAGCACGCCGACGTCAACGCGGCCCACGTGCTCGCCCATCGCGCGGCGATCGCATGGGCCGGGCAGTGAGTCACGCTGCCGACGACGCGGACCAACCCGTGCCCCC
>NZ_JBQHCV010000141.1:0-748 GCF_052068215.1 Nonomuraea sp. H19
GCTGACAAAGGGTTTGGTCGGTACGGCCGAGCTGGAGTGATCTCGGCGGTTTTCCCGGCGTGTCATGCCTGCGAACAGGAGCGGGCTCCTGATAGCTGAGGTGTTGTCGAAGCATCTCAGCAGCCAGGAGCCCGTGGTTGTCTGTCTACACGCCCGCGTCCGAAAATGCCAGTGGTTGCGCCTCGCCGGGGTGCCGATGTCACGGCCGAAGACCGGCGTATCCGTCGGATCTGTCCGATGCCGAGTGGGCGGTGCTGGAGGACGAGGCGCGGGCGGTGATGGCCGAGCTGGTCAAGGCCATGGGACGGCCGACGGTGCATGATCTGCGTGCGGTCTTGGACGCGATCGGCTATGTGACCAGCTACGGCATCGAGTGGCGGGCTCTGCCGGTCGACTTCCAGCCGCATGATGCGGTGTATGCGTTCTTCCTGCGCTGGTCCAAGCGCGGTCTGCCCGAACGGCTGGCCGGCCGGTTACGCGGCCGTCTTCGAGTCCTGGCCGGACGCGGTGAGCTTCCCACGGCGGGCTGTATCGACTCCCAATCGGTCCAGGCTGCCGAGACCGTTACTGCCCTGACCTGCGGCTACGATTCCGGAAAGAAGATCAAGGGGCAGAAGCGGCACATCGCTGTGGACACGCTCGGGCTCTTGTTGTGCGTGCTCGTCACCGCCGCCTCGGTCCAGGACCGCGACGGCACCCACTCGTTGCTGGCCCGGCTGCGGGAGAAGTTCTCCACCATCTCCCTGCT
>NZ_JBQHCV010000142.1:0-729 GCF_052068215.1 Nonomuraea sp. H19
TCCGAGGGTGTGGGCGTGCTGGTGTTGGAGCGGTTGTCGGATGCGGTGGCTGCTGGTCATCGGGTGTTGGGGGTGATCCGGGGGTCGGCGGTCAATCAGGATGGTGCGAGTAATGGGTTGACGGCGCCGAATGGTCCTTCGCAGGAGCGGGTGATTCGTCAGGCGTTGGCCAATGCGGGTGTGTCGGGTGCTGAGGTGGACGCGGTCGAGGCGCATGGCACGGGGACGGCGCTGGGTGATCCGATCGAGGCGCATGCGTTGCTGGCGACGTATGGGCGGGATCGGGATGGGGGTGGGCCGTTGTGGCTGGGGTCGGTGAAGTCGAACATCGGGCATACGCAGGCTGCTGCGGGGGTGGCCGGTGTGATCAAGATGGTGCTGGCGATGCGGTATGGGTGGTTGCCGCAGACGTTGCATGTGTCCGCGCCCTCGACGCATGTTGATTGGGGGCGGGGTCAGGTTCGGTTGCTGGAGCGGGCGCGGGAGTGGCCGCGCTTGGAGGGGCGGCCGCGGCGGGCGGGTGTGTCGTCGTTCGGGGTGAGCGGGACGAATGCGCATGTGATCGTGGAGCAGGCTCCTGAGCCGCAGCCGCGGCAGGACGCGCCCGGGGACACGCCCGGGAACGCGCTCGGGGATGCGCTCGGGGACGCTCTCGTGGTGCCGGGTGTGGTGTCGGGGGATGCGCTCGTGGTGCCGGGTGTGGTGCCGGGTGTGGTGCCGGGTGTGGTG
>NZ_JBQHCV010000143.1:0-672 GCF_052068215.1 Nonomuraea sp. H19
CGCGCCGAGCCGGTCGAAGGCCTCCATGGCGGCCTGGAGGTGAGTACGTGCCTCGGCGCGGCGCTTGTGGCGGCGCAGCCATTCTCCGTAGACCAGGCGGGTGCGTGCCTCGTCGAAGGGCTGGTCGCCTTCGGCGTGCAGGGCCAGTGCTCGTTCGTACAGTCCGCCTGCCGCGCTGTCCGGGGCCAGCAGCGCACGGACCCGGTGCAGTACGGCGAGCGGCCTGGATCGGCCGGTGGCCTCGGCCCACTCCGTGTAGCGACGGAGCTGGTCCCGGGCACGCCGCGGATCCCCGACCCGGACGGCGGCCTCGATATAGTCCGGCCAGGAATTCCGCCACAGGAAGGCATGGCGGGTGGGACCGGACATGGCCCGGTCCCACCGGTCGAGCACCGCGTCGTAGCGGCCCAGCCCGAAGTCCAGTGCCGCGAGGGCGTACTCGGCCCAGCACGCTCCCGGCATCCACCTGCGGTGGTCGGCTTCGCGGATCGCCTGCTCTGCCATCGCCACACATTCCTCCTCCGCCCCGGCGACCGCCGACAGCCAGGCGTGCACACCCGCCAGGTAGCTGCCCCACTGCGGCTGGCCGACGTCAGCGGCCAGGGCCAGACCCGCGGCCACCGCGGACCGTGCGGACCGGTGGTGTCCGCTGAGGAGCTGCGCGATGGTGAA
>NZ_JBQHCV010000144.1:0-658 GCF_052068215.1 Nonomuraea sp. H19
CCCCCTCCACGACCTCGCCCTATCCACCGCCACCACCCGCGCCCACCTCGAACAACGCGCCGTCATCCTCGCCCGCACCCCCCACGACCTCCACCAAGGCCTCCACCACCTCACCACCACCAACACCGACAACGCCACAAGCAGCCTCACCGGCACCGGCACCGGCACCGGCACCGGCACCGGCACCGGCACCGGCACCGGCACCCTGCACGGCAACGGCAGCGGCACCCTCAGCGACAGCGACAGCGGCAGCGGCAACGGCTCCGTCAGCGGCACCGTCAACAGCAGCGGCAGCGGCAACGGCTCCGTCAGCGGCACCGTCAACAGCAGCGGCAGCGGCAACGGCTCCGTCAGCGGCACCGTCAACAGCAGCGGCAGCGGCAACGGCTCCGTCAGCGGCACCGTCAACAGCAGCGGCAGCGGCAACGGCTCCGTCAGCGGCACCGTCAACAGCAGCGGCAGCGGCAACGGCACCGTCAGCGGCACCGTCAACAGCAGCGGCAGCGGCAACGGCACCGTCAACAGCACCGTCGCCAGCAGCGGCGGCGGCAACGGCAACGCTCGGGGCAGCGGCAGCGGCGGCGGTAGCGGTAGCGGCGGTGTTCCGGCCGGTGTGCAGGTCATCACCGGCCGCGCCCGGCCAGGCAAAATCGCGTTC
>NZ_JBQHCV010000145.1:0-657 GCF_052068215.1 Nonomuraea sp. H19
GAGGAGTAGAGGCAGTTCACGCCGTCGGCACCGGAGCCGATCTTCTCCGGCTCCTGGCCCTTGGGAACGCCCCGGTACTTCTCACAGATCGTGGCGCTGCCGTACACGGTGATCCGGCTGAAGCGGGCGGTGTCGCCCCAGTTGGTGTTGATCCCGGCCAGCACCTTGGTGGTCCGGGCGGTCACCCCGTCCATGACCACGTGCCGCTGGTAGGAAGAGGAGCAGTTACCGCACGCCCGATACAGCTTGCCGGAACTGTGCACCTGGAAGTTCTTGATCGTCACCGTCCCGGCACCGTTGTGCTGGAACACCTTGTCGGCACCGGACTTGGCACCCCCGCCATCGACCAGATAGGTCGCCGACGAACTGGAGGACTTGAACGTCGCGGCATCCTCACCCACATCGTTCCACCACACGTTGCGGATCGTGCACGAACCCTCGCAATGAATGCCGTCACCGGCCGGCGCGTCGATGATGACGTTCTGGATCGTGCCGCCATTGGGCACCACGAACATCGGATCCTGGCTCTCACCCTGACCACCGTCACCGATGCCGTAGTAACGCTTCATCCCGCCGTCGAAGAACGACCCCGTGTTGCGCGTCGTCGTCTGATGCACGCTACCGGTGTCGCTCGGCCAGGCACCGCTGCCGCCACCG
>NZ_JBQHCV010000146.1:0-597 GCF_052068215.1 Nonomuraea sp. H19
CTGCGGCTCCTCCTCCACCCCCAGCAAAGAAGCCAGCACGGTCAGCGACTCAGCCGCACCATCGACGTCGACCAGCAGAATCCGGCCCGGGTTCTCCGCCTGAGCCGAACGCACCAACCCCGACATCGCCGCCTCGACCAGAGCGCCACCGTCAGCGCTGCCGGATTCGGTACCGGTCGTCACCGCGCCCGTGGTGACCAGCACCAGCCGGGTCTCGGCCAGCCGCTCATCAGCCAGCCAGTCGCGCAGCACGCCCACGACCCGATCCAGCTCCGACCGCAGCCCCTCCAACGGGCCCTGGCTGACAGCGGTCACCGGCAGGCGCATCACCACAGCGGCGGGAAGAGCCTGCCCGGAAGCGACAGCATCACCCAACGCCGCCACATCCGCGAACTCCCCGACACCACCGCCGACGGCCCGGACAGCCGCGGCCAGACCAGGCCACCGCTCACCCACCACCGCCACATCCCTCACAGGAGAGCCCGCCGGCTCACCCGGCAACGACACCCACTGCAGGTGGTGGAGCGCCTCATGCCCCGGTTGCGCGCGAGACGACAACCCATCCACCGGCAACGGCCGTGAAGTCAAACCCGTGAC
>NZ_JBQHCV010000147.1:0-590 GCF_052068215.1 Nonomuraea sp. H19
GGAGTCCGACCCGGTGCAGCTCGACTTCGAGTTCCTCGTACCGGTAGGGCCAGCAGGACAGCAGTTCCGAGCGGACAAGAACCAACCCGGTCGCATCAACTTGCGCGATCGCAATCTCGATGTGGTGCTCCTCCTCCCAATGCGGCGCAATCTCCCAGCGGTAGACCACGACGGCATCGCGACCGTTCCGGCGGACGAGTCGGTCACTGATCTCCAGCCGGGAACCTCTGGCCCTCACGAGTTCCCAAGTGCGGGATGTGAGTACCAAGCGCCCGCCGGGGCGCAGAAGCCGTGACATCGACTCCAGAGCAGCACCCCTGCCTGTCGCGCCCGCGGCATGGTGAAGCGAGTTGCCAACGCAGAACACCATGTCGAACGTGTTGTCCTGGAAATGGTCGGGCAACTCTTCCCAGTTCGCCCGTACGGCCCGGACGGATGCCCCGAACTCCTCAGACAACTCTGCAGTCCGACGAACCATCGCTTCGCTGGCGTCAGTTGCGACAACCTGCATGCCACGACCGGCGAGGCCAACCGCCAACTGTCCGGTTCCGCACGAACAGTCGAGGACGTGAGCGTTCGACGGCAGGAGA
>NZ_JBQHCV010000148.1:0-539 GCF_052068215.1 Nonomuraea sp. H19
CTGCGGTCGGCGGCCCAGGTGGTGTCGTACGAGATCGCCATGGGCCTGTCGTTCGTCGCGGTCTTCATCTTCGCCGGGACGCTGTCCACGTCGGAGATCGTCAAGGCCCAGGAGCAGACCTGGTTCGCGGTGCTGCTGATCCCGTCGTTCCTGATCTACGTGGTCTGCATGTTCGGCGAGGCCGCCCGCATCCCGTTCGACCTGCCCGAGGGCGAGGGCGAGCTGGTCGGCGGCTTCCAGACCGAATACTCCTCGTCGCTGAAGTTCGCCCTGATCATGATGGGCGAATACCTGCACACGTTCACCGCCTCCGGCATCGCCGTGACGCTGTTCCTCGGCGGCTGGCGGGCGCCGCTCCCGATGGACTGGGAGTGGGCGCACACGGGCTGGGTGCCGGTTCTGTGGTTCTTCATCAAGTTCGTGCTGACCTTCAGCTTCATCGTGTGGGTGCGGGCCTCGCTGCCCCGCGTCCGCTACGACCAGCTCATGTCTCTGGGCTGGAAGGTGCTGATTCCGGTCAACCTGGCGTGGATCCTGCT
>NZ_JBQHCV010000149.1:0-538 GCF_052068215.1 Nonomuraea sp. H19
CAGGGCCGAAGCGTTCTCATGTTGTAAGACCGAGGAGCTGGAGTCCGTCGGCGGGATGACTGCGGTAATGGTCGGTGGCGGCGGTGATGTTGGTCCAGCCGATGAGGCGGGTCAGACCGATGGCCAGATTTCGGAGGCTCGCCATGATCCGGGGTGCGGTGCCGGTGCGGATTTTGGAGGCGTCCTCGCGGAAGGTGACGTCGCGGATGTGGTGCAGGACTTCGATGCTCCAGTGGCCACGGATGAGCGTGGCGAGCTGGGCGTGGGTGATCCGTCCCGGTGGGAGGCTGGTGACGGCGTAGATGGTGACGATGGTGGTCTTGCCGGTTCGGTGGTCGGTGCGGCGGCGTTTGACCTGGATCGCCTGGGCGGCGTACGGGAAGGGCAGATCGGGGCGGACCGTGCAGATCTTCATGCGGCGGATCTCGCGGCGGCCGTGGCCGGTCTCGTCGGTGCGGTCGTTGAGGACCGCTTCGCGCCAGGGCAGAGTCTTGAGCCGGCGGTGCAGCGTGGGCTGGTTGCCCTTGGCGATGAACAG
>NZ_JBQHCV010000150.1:0-532 GCF_052068215.1 Nonomuraea sp. H19
CCACCAGCCTTGAATATATACCGGATATTAAAGATTGCATGCGACGCATTTGATGTCGACGTGTCCGTGTCCGAGTTCACGTCCGGGGAGATGGTGTGCGGGTGATCTCCAGTACGTGTTCAGGAAGGAGCCGTGGGGGGACCACACGGGCGCCGATCAGGAGGAAAGAACGCAGCGGAAGCCGCTGTGCCCAGTGGAGGAATTCGGTGTGTTGTTCGTTCGCGTAGCCACCCGGTAGCGGTTGCAGTAGGACTCGTGGCATAGGTAGGAGCCGCCGCGCATGACACGTGCCGTACCGATCGGCGGGCCCTGCGGATCCACACGGGTGAGATCAGACTCCGTGGCGTGCCAGTCGGCGCTCCACCGGTCCAGGCGCCATTCCCAGACGTTGCCGGAAGTGTTGTAGAGGCCGTATCCGTTCGGCGCGAAGGCTTAACCGGCGAGGTGCCGACGTATCCGTCGTCTCCGGTGTTCACGTACGGAAACGTGCCCTGCCAGATGTTGCACCGGTGCCGTCCGCGCGGCGTCAGCT
>NZ_JBQHCV010000151.1:0-515 GCF_052068215.1 Nonomuraea sp. H19
GACAGGCGGCGCAGCACCCGCCGCGCCGCAGGAGTGCCCTTGGCCTGCAGGCGGCGGCGTTGGCGATGCCGCCGCTCCCGCAGGGTGCGGACGTGGCCGTTGCCGTTGATCGGCCCGGGCAGGGCGGGGCCGGGCAGCACCGCCCCGTCGGAGGTGACCGCCAGGTTCGCCACCCCCTGATCCACCCCCACAAAGCCGTTGACCGGCTCGCACACCGCCGGCTTGGGCAGGGTGAGGGTGACCTGCAACAGCCACACCCCGCGCCGGAAGATCAGGTCGGCCTCGCCGATCGGCAGTGTGTCGACGGCTTTGAGGTCCTCCGGCCGGCCGGTGTACGGGACGGTGACGCGGCCGGTGGGGGTCCACAGCGACACGGTGCGGGCATCCCGGTTCCAGCTCATCAGCCGGGCGTCATAGGGAATGGCGCCGTGCGGGCGGAAGATGTGAGCACGCTTCTTGGTGGCGCGCCGGTTGGCGTAGGCGCCGGCCACCCGGGCGATGGCCCGCACGGCCGC
>NZ_JBQHCV010000152.1:0-502 GCF_052068215.1 Nonomuraea sp. H19
TGCTGGCCGACACCGCGATGCGGCTCATCGACGAGGTCGGTCTCGCCGGCGTAACCCACCGCGCCATCGACGCGGCTGCCGGTGTCCCGGTCGGCACCACGTCCAACTACTTCCGCACCCGGTCCGCCCTCTACGAGGCGATCTCCCACCGGATCCTGGACCAGCAGTTCGCCGCCCTGCAGGCCGCACCGGCGACGCCACCCGACCGCGAGGACCTCGTCGACAGCCTCACCGCCGCCATTGACGATGGGAGTGGCCCGGCCCGCAACCGCTATCTGGCCCGGTTCGAGCTGTCCCTGGAGGCCGCCCGCAACCCTCGGCTGGCCGCCCTCATGCGCGAACTGCGCGCCGTGACCCTGCGCATCCGCACCGCCCAGATCCGCGCCATCCACCCCGCAGCCACCGACGAGCAACTCGACGCCCTCGGCTCCCTGCTGACCGGAGTGACCTTCGACCGCATCACCCTCGGCGTCCCCGGCATGGACACCCGGGCCCTCGTCCA